>JALORC010000236.1 GCA_025459175.1 Planctomycetota bacterium
GGTGATCGTGGTCGGCAGCAACGACCTGCAGTCGCTGTACGTGGCCAACAACGTGTGCTCGGCGGTCGAGTACTTCCGCAAGCTCGGCGGCAACGTCGGTGTGGCCGGCCTCGTGATCAACAAGGACGACGGCACCGGCGAGGCACAGGCCTTCGCCAAGGCGGCCGGCATCCCGGTGCTGGCCTCGATCCCGGCCAACGACGAGATCCGTCGCAAGAGCGCCAATTACGAAATCATCGGCCGCCCCGACGGCCCGTGGGGCGCGCTGTTCGCGCAGCTCGCCAACGCGGTGGCCGACGCACCGCCACAGCGGCCGACGCCGCTGACGCAGGACGGGCTGCTGTCGCTGTTCGCCAGCGACGTCGTCGGCCGCGGCGTGGTGCTGCAGCCGGCCAGCGCCGCCGACATGCTCGGCAAGGACGTCGTCGAGAAGAAGTCGCTCGAAGTCGTCTACGACACGGTTTGACTGCCCTGGACCATCGACCATGAGCCAGGACATGCGTGCACGCATCGCCGCCGTCTCTCCCTCCTCCCCTCTCTCTGGCGGTGAGGTCGTGTACGACGCGGCCGGACACACGCAGCTCGACGGCACGCTCGCCGCCGCTGCGTCCGGCCGCCTTTTTTCTTCCGAAGCGCGCGATGCGGATGCCGCGCCGCGCGTGATTCCGATTGCCGCCGCACCGGCCGACGGGCTCGGCTGCCACGCCGGCCGCGCGCAGATGCAGGCGGCGGCCGAGGCGGCCGGGCAGGGCGAACTGCTCGACCGCCTGCGCGCCGACTACCCGAACGAGCGCGGCCCGCACGACCAGCCGCAGAGCATGTGCCCGGCGTTCGGTTCGCTGCGCGTGGGGCTGCGCATGCGCCGCACCGCGACCGTGCTGTCGGGCTCGGCCTGCTGCGTGTACGGGCTGACCTTCACCTCGCACTTCTACGGCGCGCGCCGCTCGGTCGGCTACGTGCCGTTCAACAGCGAAACACTGGTGACCGGCAAGCTGTTCGAGGACATCCGCGAGGCGGTGTTCAAGCTCGCCGATCCGGCCAAGGTCGATGCGGTGGTGGTGATCAACCTGTGCGTGCCGACCGCCTCGGGCGTGCCGCTGCGGCTGCTGCCGAAGGAGCTGAACGGCGTGCGCATCATCGGCATCGACGTGCCCGGCTTCGGCGTGCCGACCCATGCGGAAGCCAAGGACGTGCTGGCCGGCGCGATGCTCAAGGTCGCGCGCGGCGAGGCCGAGGCCGGTCCGGTGGCCGCGCCGCGCGGGCGCGATGCGAACCTGCGCGGCCGACCGAGCATCACGCTGCTGGGCGAGATGTTCCCGGCCGACCCGATCGGCATCGGCATGATGCTCGAGCCGCTCGATCTGGCCGCCGGACCGGTGGTGCCGACGCGCGAATGGCGCGAGCTGTATGCGGCACTCGATTGCGCCGCGGTCGCCGCGATCCACCCGTTCTACACCGCCAGCCTGCGCGAGTTCGACGCCGCCGGCCGCAGCATCGTCGGCTCCGCCCCGGTGGGCCACGACGGCACCGCCGACTGGCTCGATGCCATCGGCCGCGCCACCGGAGTGGCGCAGGCGCGCGTCGATGCGCTGAAGAACCGGCTGCTGCCCGGCATCCGCGGTGCGCTCGACAAGACGCCGATCAAGGGCCGCATCACGCTGTCCGGCTACGAAGGTTCGGAGCTGCTGGTGGCCCGCCTGCTTGTCGACAGCGGCGCCGATCTGCGCTACGTCGGCACTGCCTGCCCGCGCACGCCGTGGTCCGAGGCCGACCGCCAGTGGCTCGCGGCCCACGGTGTGCGCGTGCAGTTCCGCGCCTCGCTCGAGGACGATCTCGCGGCGGTCGACGAGTTCGCGCCCGACCTGGCCATCGGCACCACGCCGGTGGTCCAGCACGCCAAGCAGCGCGCCATCCCGGCGCTGTACTTCACCAACCTGATCTCCGCGCGTCCGCTGATGGGCCCGGCCGGCGCCGGCTCGCTGGCGCTGGTGATCAACGCCGCGCTGGCCGGCAAGGCGCGCTTCGACGCGATGCGCAGCTTCTTCGCCGGCGTCGGCGAGCGTGCGACAGCCGGCGTCTGGCACGACCGCGGCGCGGTGCCGGCCGACCGCCCCGAGTTCCGCTCGTTCTATCGCCGCCAGCTGGAGAAGCAGGCGAAGAAGCGCAAGGCCGAGGAGATGGTCTGATGCGTCTCGTCGAGCACATCCGCCAGGCCGCGCTGCGGCCGACGCCGCGCGCCGACGACCTCGGCGCGCTGCTGCGCGAGCTGCTGTCGAATCTCGGCAGCGCGCATGCCGGCCGCCCGTGGCCCGAAGACCGGCCGTCGCGCGAGCGCAGCGGTCGCGAGGAGCACCCCTGATGCTGGTGCTCGACCACGATCGTGCCGGCGGCTACTGGGGGGCCGTGTACGTCTTCACGGCCATCAAGGGCCTGCAGGTCATCATCGACGGCCCGGTCGGTTGCGAGAACCTGCCGGTGACCAGCGTGCTGCACTACACCGACGCGCTGCCGCCCCACGAGCTGCCGATCGTCGTCACCGGCCTGGCCGAAGAGGAGCTCGGGCAGAAGGGCACCGAGGGCGCAATGCGCCGCGCGCACAAGACGCTCGATCCGGAGCTGCCCGCGGTGGTGGTGACCGGCAGCATCGCCGAGATGATCGGCGGCGGCGTGACACCCGAGGGCAGCAACATCGCGCGCTTCCTGCCGCGCACGATCGACGAAGACCAGTGGCAGTGCGCCGACCGCGCACTGAACTGGCTATGGACGCAGCACGGCTTGCGGCACGTGCCGGAGCGCGTGCGTGCGCCGGACCAGAAGCCGCGCGTCAACCTGATCGGCCCGGCCTACGGCACGTTCAACATGCCGAGCGACCTGGCCGAGATCCGCCGCCTGGTCGAAGGCATCGGCTGCGAGATCAACCTGGTGTTCCCGCTGGGCGCGCACTTGGCCGACGTGCAGAAGCTCGCCGATGCCGACGTCAACGTCTGCCTGTATCGCGAGTTCGGTCGACTGCTGTGCGAGTCGCTCGGCCGGCCGTACCTGCAGGCGCCGATCGGACTGGCCAGCACCACCGCCTTCCTGCGCACGCTTGGCGAGCTGACCGGGCTCGACCCCGAGCCGTTCATCGAGCGCGAGAAGCACACCACCATCAAGCCGCTGTGGGACCTGTGGCGCTCGGTCACGCAGGACTTCTTCGGCACCGCCAGCTTC
>JALORC010000068.1 GCA_025459175.1 Planctomycetota bacterium
CGAGGCGCACGAACGCGGCGCGGCACGCCGCCGCCAGTTCGCCGGCGAGCAGCAGCTCGGCGCGCCCTTCGTCGCCGACCACACCACCGGCCAACAGCGACTCGGCGGCACCGAGCTCGCCGGCGCCGAGCTTCTGGTCGCAATCGCGCAACCGTTGTTCGACCGCAGTCCAACGCTCGCACTGACCACGCAACCGTGACAGCTGCGCCCCGACCTCGGCATCGGCCGACAGCGGCGCCGCCCGTTCGCCGAGCGCGGCGAGTTCGGTGCGACACCGCGCCGCCGAACGCTGCCAGTCGGCCACCGTCGACAGCGCCGCGAGCCGCTGCCCGAGCGCGTCGGCATCGGTGCGGAACGACTGCGCGAGGCCGGCCTGCTGCAGCTCGGTGCGCGCCGCCTGCAGTGCGTCACTGGGCACCGCGGCCGCCAGCTCGGCCGCCGCGGCCGGGAACCACTGCCGCACCCGCGCCACCGCCTGCTCGATCGCGGCCACGGCCGCCTCGGCGCCGGCCCCGCCGCGCGGGCGCTGGGCGAACGCGGTGCGACAGGCACCGACCAGCAGCGGCTGCAGCGCCGGCTCGTCGCGCAATTCGGCGCGCAGCGCCACGGCCCAGTCCGGCAGCGCACCGTCGGCTGCACGCAGCGGCTGCAGCGCCCGGTCGACCTTCTGCCAGTAGCCGTCGACGTCGTCGAACGGCAGCTTCGGCGTCGCCGGGAAGTCCTGCGCCCTGGCGGCCTGCGCCAGCCCGCGCGCCGCCTCGGCGCGCTGCAGATCGTTCAACAGCTGGTCGCGCTGCTGCAGCTGCTCGGGCCGGTTGGGTTGCAGGCTGCGGGTGCGTTCGCCTAGCGCGGCACTCGGACCGCTGCGCACGAACTCGGCGCGGATCTCGGCGAGCGCCGGCCCGGCATCGACATCGGCCGGCCGCGCCGGCGCCACCAGCTGCTGCCGGGCGGCTTCGAGCAGCGCCACCGGCAGGTCGGCCTGCAGCGCCGCGCGCGCGGCGGGCCACAGCTCGAGCAGGGTGCTGCGTCCGGCCTCGATCGCCTCGAGCCGCTGACCGAGTTCGACCAGCGTCTTGTCATCGCCCGCCTGCTGGTCGCGATCGCGCTGCCACTGCACCATCGCCGCGGTGAGCCGCGCGGTCGCCGCCGGCAGCAGCTCGCGGTCGCCGCGGGCTGCGGCCACCGCTTGCTGCGCCCACGCCGCGACCTCCGGCCCGGGCGTGCCCGGCAGCGGCAGCAGCGCATCGACCGCGCTGACGTGCGCCCGCAGCGCCGCGAACGGCGGCACCAGCTCGGCCGGCGGCGACAGCGCGGCGAGCTGCGTCGCCAGCGCAGCACCCGCCGCGTGGTCGGCGAGCAGACGATCGCGGACCGCGAGGGCCTCGCCGCGCACCGGCAGCGCCTGCAGCTGCTCGCGCAGCGCCGGGCTCGGCCCTTCGCGCTGCAGGCGCTGGCGCAGCGCCGGCAGCTGCTCGGCCGCCGCCCGCGCCGCAGCGTCGGCGTCGACCGCGACCCCGGGGTTCGCGCCGCCGCCGCCGGTCGGCGCCGACGCCGGCCGCGTGGCGTACCACGCGTAGCCACCGATACCGAGCGCGAGCACCGCCGCGGCGCCGAACAGCATCGGCTTGCCGGCCGACCGGCCGCGCCGTTGCTGCGGCAGCCCGCCGGTACCGGGCTTCGGCACGTGTACGGTGCCACCCTGCTCGACCAGCACCAGGTCGTTGCGCAACGCCTCGTAGCTCTGGTAGCGATCGTTCGGGTCGAGCGCGGTCATGCGCTCGATGACGCGCGACAGCGGGTTGTTCTCGTCGAGGCCCGGCAGCGCCTTCCACAGACACAGGTTGGCGAGCTTGGTCTTGGTCTGGATCAGCTCGTACACCGAGCTGGCGCGGATCGGCGGCTCGCCGGTCAGCAGGTAGTAGAACGTCGCGCCGAGCGAGTACATGTCGCTGCGGAAGTCGATCTCCGCCTGGCCGCGGCACTGCTCCGGACTCATGTACAGCGGGGTGCCGACCAGCTCGGACGTCAGCGTCAGGCTGAAGTCCTCCTGCAGCGGCTTGGCGATCCCGAAGTCGGCGATCTTCAGCACCGCGCGGTCGGTCAGCATCAAGTTGTCCGGCTTGATGTCGCGGTGCACGACCTGCAGCCGCTGCGCTTCCTCGAGCCCGAGGATCGCCTGGCGCAACAGCGGCAGCGCCTCACCGGCCGGCAGGCGGCCACCGGCGAGCAGCTTGACGTGGTCGCGCAGGTTCTTGCCCTGCACGAGTTCCATGACCAGGAAGTGCACGCCGGACTCGAAGCCGACGTCGTGCACCATGACGACGTTGGCACTCTGGAACCGACCGACGATGCGCGCTTCGGTCTGGAACCGCTTCAGCGTGCGCGGGTCACTCATCATCTCGGCGCGGATCACCTTGACGGCGACGTCGCGATCGAGCTTCAGCTGGCGCGCCTGGTAGACGGCGCCCATCGCGCCGCGGCCGAGCAGGCGATCGAGGCGGCAGCCGCCGAGCACCTTGCCGACCATCGGGTCGGCCGCGCCGGCCGGCTTGCCGGCCTTGGCGCCGGGCTTCGCGGGCGGCGTCGTCGGTGGCTTGGCCGCCGGCGGCTGCGGCGGCTTGGCGTCGCCGGCCGGCCGCGTCTTGTCGTCACCGGACTCGGCGCCGGGTTGCTGCGGTCGCTCGGGCAAGCCACCACTGTGCCGCGTCGGCGAGTCATCGGGGTCGGATGGGGTCATTGCGGGCGATCGCAGCGGGGAGCAGGGC
Organism: Planctomycetota bacterium; assembly: GCA_025459175.1. Lineage (GTDB taxonomy): Bacteria > Planctomycetota > UBA1135 > UBA1135 > UBA2386 > UBA2386. The sequence goes on from JALORC010000068.1 coordinate 2,769, forward strand.
CGGCGTTGTAGTGGATCGACACCGCCGAGGGCAACCGCAGGCGGCGCGCGGCGGCGACCGAGCGCGCACCGCCGCAGCTTTTCCGGTCGATTCCCGGCCGGGCCACTCGTCTCTGGCGTAGTCCCGGCTCCCCATTCACGATCCCGGGGCCACCTACCAGAGGAGATCCACCGATGACCATCCGTTCGCTCGCTGCCGTTCTCGTCACGTTGCTCGCCATGCCGCTGTTCGCGCAGGAAACACAGAAGCCCACTGCCGAACACCAGAAACTCCATGCCAATGCCGGCACCTGGGACGCCGTCATCGACTGGATGGGACAGAAGTCCGCCGGCGTGTCGGAGAACAAGGTCACGCTCGGCGGCTTCTGGCTCGTCGACCACTTCACCGGCGACTTTGGCGGCCAGAAGTTCGCGGGCCACGGCTACACCGGCTACGACCCGAGCAAGGGCAAGTATGTCGGCACCTGGTTCGATTCGATGAGCCCGTCGATGATGGTGCTCGAAGGCAACTACGACGCGGCCGGCAAGGTGCTGACGATGACCGGCATGGGCGTCGGCATGGACGGCAAGCCGGCGATGCATCGCATGGTGACGACGCACACCGGTGCCGACACGATGGAGTTCGAGATGTTCGTGACCGGCGCCGACGGCAAGGAAGCGCCGATGATGAAGATCAGCTACACGCGCCGCGCCCAGAAGAGCAAGGGCGCGGAGGGCAAGGGCGCGGAGGGCACCGGCGACCAGAGCAAGGGCGACGGCCACGCCAAGTAGGCGCCCGAGGCTGCGTGCCGAGTAGCATCACCACGGCATGAAGCGACTCGAAGTGATCGGTTGGTGGTTCAACGAACAGGCCCCGACCGAGCTGCCGCGGCCACAGCTGCTGGTCGATGCCGCGGCCCGCGCGCATGCCGCACCGCTCACCGCCTATCTGCGCGCCGGCGCATCGCTGCTGCGCTACCCGGAGCCGTCGTTCTGCCGGTTCGCGTGCGGCGAGGAGGACATGGGTCATGCCGACCTCACCGACGGCCGCTTCGTGTGGCCGGAGGGCCTCGCCCACTACGTCGAACGCCACGACGTGCGGCTGCCCGAGCACTTCGTCAACCACGCGCTCGCGCAGCCACTGCCGCTGGCGCCGTTCGCGCTGCCGAAGGCGAAATTCGGGCTCTACGACTCGGCGCCATGGGTCGCGTGGGCCAAGGCGCAGCGCGCGTGCCCCGACCTGCACGGCTTCGAGATCCCGACGCTCGACGTGCTCGATCGCATCGCGGTGGACCTCGGCCCGGTGCCGCACGAAGCGATCCTCGCCTGCCGCGGCAGCAGCCGCGAAGTGATCCTCGCCGTCGAAGGGGGCGGCATCGAACTGCACCAGCTGAAAGCCGGTGGCAACCCGCCCCAGCGCTTCGCTGGCTGGCACGAATGGCCGCTGTGCGGCTTTGGGCCGCAACGCGCCAGGGCACCAACGACACTGTCGCGCAGGCCGAAGCCCGGCATACCGATGGGCGAGTTCTTCGCCAACCTGAAGCCACAGCGTGACCGACAGTCGTAGCTTCGCTAAACGCCCCCGGGGCGTGAGCCCTCGAAACCGACACCGGGAGTTCCCCATGGCCGAGAACACGTCCTTCATCCTCGGTGACCACTTCGACGCCTTCGTGGCGTCCCAGGTCAAGGCCGGTCGTTACCGCGACGCGAAGGATGTGATCCGCGCGGGCCTGCGACTGCTCGAAGACCGCGAGCTCCGGCGGCAGAGGCTCGGTAACGCGCTGCTCGACGGCGAACAGAGCGGTGTCGCCGGCCCGCTCGACATCGACGGGATCAAGCGGCTTGCGCGCAAGGCGGCCGGCAGCAGTCGAACCTGAAGCGTCGGGTCCAACGGGTGCTGCAGGCCAGCATGGCCCAGGATCTGCACCTGGACGACGCGTAGTCCGCACCCACCGCCGTCACATCAGGCTGCTCGGATCGACGTCGAGCGTGACCCGGCACGAACGCGTCGCCAGGTCCTCCACCGTACCGATCGCCGCCATCGCCGCCGCGAACGACGCCTGCGTGAAGCACTTCACCAGCATGTGCCAGCGCCACTGCTCCTTGACCCGCGCGATCACCGCCGGGGCCGGCCCGAGCACCTCGACGTCCTTCAGCTCGCGCAGCGGCTTCACCGCCGCCAGCAACAGCTGCTGCGCTTCCGACTCCTGCCGCGCCTCGGCCAGCACCCGCAGCAGCCGCGCGAACGGCGGGTAGCCGGTGACCTTGCGGAACACCAGTTCCTGCTGCACGAACGACTCGTAGTCCGACTTCGCCGCCGCCTGCACCGCGTAGTTGTCGGGGCAGAACGTCTGGATCACCACCGTGCCGGCCTTCTCGCCGCGGCCGGCGCGGCCCGCGACCTGCTGCAGCAGCTGGAAGGTGCGTTCGGCGGCGCGGTAGTCGGGCACGAACAGGCCGGTGTCGGCCGACACCACGCCGACCAGCGTCACGTCGGGGAAGTCGAGCCCCTTGGCGATCATCTGCGTGCCGATCAGCACGTCGATGTGCTTCTTGCGGAACGAACCGAGCACCCGTTCGTGGGCGCCGCGTTCGGCCATCGTGTCCGCATCCATGCGCGCGGTGATCGCGTCCGGGAACCGCTCCTTGACGGCCTGCTCGAGCCGTTCGGTGCCGACGCCGAGCTCGTGCATGCCGGCGTGCTGGCAGACCGGGCAGATCTCGGGCCGCCGCTTCTCGTGGCAGCACCAGTGGCATACCAGCCGGCTCTGCCGCGCGTGCCACGTCATCGACACCGAACACGCATCGCACTTGATCGCCTCGCCGCAGCCGGGGCACAGCAGCACCGGCGCGAAGCCGCGGCGGTTGAGGAACAGCAGCACCTGATCGCGCGCCTTCAGCCGCTCCTCCATCATCACCAGCAGCGTGCGCGACAGCACCACGCCGGATCGCCGCGCCTCCTTCGGTTCGTTGCGCAGGTCCTGCACGACGATCTTCGGCAACCGCCCGGCGCCGGCCCGCTGCGGCAGCGTCAGCAGCTCGTAGATGCCGCGCCGCGCCTTGCCGATCGACTCCAGCGTCGGCGTCGCCGAGCCGAGCACGACCACCGCGCGTTCGAGTTCGCCGCGCACGATCGCCATCTCGCGCGCGTGGTAGCGCGGCGTGCTGTCCTGCTTGAACGACGACTCGTGCTCCTCGTCGACGACGATCAGGCCGAGATCCTGCACCGGCGCGAACAGCGCCGACCGCGCACCGATCGCGATGCGCGCCTTGCCCTGCAGCAGCCGCTGCCACTGCCGGCCGCGTTCGGCATCGGTGAGGCCGCTGTGCAGCACCGCGGTGTCGGGGAACCGCGACGCGAAGCGACCCACCGTCTGCGGCGTCAGCGAGATCTCGGGCACCAGCACGATCGCACTGCGCCCCGTCGCGCGCACGGCCTCCAGGATGCGCAGATAGACCTCGGTCTTGCCGCTGCCGGTGACGCCGTGCAGCAAGAACGTGCGGTGCTCGCGCGCGGCGACCCGGGTCGCCACCGCATCGACCGCCTGCTGCTGGTGCGGGTTCAGCGCGTGCCGCACCGCCGCCTCCTCGGCCGCCGGCACCAGCTCCTCGAGTTCTTCGGCGATCATCACCTTCTTCAGCACGCCGTTCTTGCACAGCGTCTGCCACGGGCTGTCGCTGGTGCCGGTGCGGCGCTTCAGGTCACCGATCGGCATCGGGCCACCGAACTCGAGCACCGTGCGCAGCACGCGCGACTGCTCCTGGTGCTTCTCCTCGAGCTCGAGCACGGCCTGCTTGGCGAGGTCGTACGGCGCCTTCAGTTCGACGTGCGGCAGCTGCCGCTGGCCGCGGCGTTTGGCGACCGCCGGCAGCATCGCGTCGAGCGCTTCGCCGAGCGAGCAGCCGTAGGTCGCCGCCATGCGCCGCGCCAGTTCGAGCAGCGACGGCGGCAGCAGCAGTTCGTCGTCGAGCACCGACTCGATCGACTTGATCTTGTTCGGCGGCAGTTCGCTGGTGGTCGTCACCGCGGTGACGACGCCGCCGAGCGCGCGACCGTGGAAGTTGACGCGCACGCGGTTGCCGGGCCGCACGGTGCTGCCGGCGGGCAGCGCGTAGGTGAACTCGCGCCGCAGCGGCAGGTTCAACGCGACCTGCACGTAGGCGGGTGCGCTGGCTGGTTCGAGTTCGCTCATCGGGCCCCAGAGGGAACCGCATCGGCCGGCGATGTCAACCGGGGCGTGCGAGTAGGCGGCCCGCTGGCGACTCAGAAGCGCACGAAGTCGGGCGGGCCGAGCAACAGTTCGCCGCCGGCACCGAACGACGCGGCAACCACGGCGAGCGTCGAGTAGCGCAGCTGCGTCAGGGTTGCGGCCGACAGCGGGATCGAAGTCGAAGTCGAAGCACTGACCAGCAGGCTGATCGGGGTCGACGGATCGAGCAGCAGCGGGCCGAGGATGTTCGCGCCCCCGAGCAACGAGAGCCGAGACTGACCGAACGCGAACACCACCGGAGCAGAGAGCGCCTGCGCCGAGGCGGACAGGTCGAGTGCCGTGGCGGTGAGCGTCGCCTGCGTCAGCGGCAGATCGGTCGGCTCGTCCACCACGTTGATGCTCCCACCGACCTGGAACGGCCCGCTGCCCGGACCGTACGTGTAGTAGGTGCCGGAGCCGAACAGGGCGACCAAGCGAGGGCCCCAGACGGAACCACCCGACAGGTCGATGTCCTGCTGCAAGCTGGATTGACTGCCGCCGTCGAAGCTCGTGCCGATCGCGTAGACCGAGCTGTTGATGGTCGTCAGGCCACGTCCGCCGATGCGCGTGAAGCCACAGACGAGGCTCTCGGCATAGTTGCCACCGACGAGACTGCACTGGCTCAATATCACCGTCGAGTTGTCGACGCGGAGTCCGTCGGTGCCCTGCTGGGTGCAGATCCCGAGGTGGCGCGCATTGCGGCCGCGCAGAGTGCAGTCGAAGAACTGGACGTCGGCGCAGTTGGTGACCGACAGCTGCTGCTGATCGGCGATCTGCTGGATCTGATCCGCGCGCAACGAGCAACCGCTCCAGATCACCGTGCCAGGGCAGTTCTCGATGGTGATCATGCCGCCGGCATTGACCAGGCTCTGCCCCACCGGCCGGATCTCGAAGCCGGCGAGGACCAGCGTCTGCCCGGCGGGAACGTTGGCGATGCGAGACCAGGTCGCACCGAACGGTGGCCGCAGCACCCAGCTGCCGTCGTTGTAGATCCGCACGCCCTTGCCGATCAGGTTGGTGAAGAACGTGTCCTGCCGCACCAGGATCACGTCGTTCGGCTGGGCCGCGGCGTAGGCCTGGTCGAGATCGCCGAAGCCACCGGGGCCGACGATGTGAATCGTCTGGCCACGGACCAGGGCAGCGAGCAGCGGAACGGCGGCGATGGCCAACAGGTTGCGCATGGTCGTCATCAGAAGGAGCCGATGGTCAAACTCAGGGCGTTGGTGGCAGTGACGGTCAGCAGGTTCGCCTGCGGATCGAGTTCGAGCGCGACCACCTGTTCGCAAAAGGACTGGCCGATCAGCGCGATGTCATTGGGCAGCACCAACTGCCCGACGGCGACACCAGCCGCCGGCACCACGGCATCGAGCAACAAGGGGTCGACCCGCAGCCGGCAGCCAGCACCGGCCTGGGGCAGCAACGAGCTCAGCAGCACGTCGGCGCTGGCGACGCCACGGACGAACGCGGCGATACCGGTAGCGGGCATGCCGGATGCACGCGCGACCGAGGTGGCGCCGATCCACGGCAGTGCGAGCGAGGCGAGCACGTTGGGACCACCGCTGCCGGTGCAACCGGCACCGACCACCACTGCGTTCGCCGCGCACACAGGTGCCGCTCGCACCAGTCCGGAGGAGACGACGCTGCCGATCGACCCGAAGGCGCCGCCGACGAACAGCTGGCCGGAGGCCTGCAACACCAGCGCACGCACTTCGACCGAGCCGGCCGCGACCACGCTGGCGCTTTGGCCTTGCACCCGGAGCAGGCCCGCGCTGCCGGCCGGCAACTGGAAGGCGCCCCCGACCAGCAAGGACGCGTCTGGCAGGCGCACGATGGTGCTGGCCGCACCGGCGGGTCCGAACGGGATCCAGGCCCCGGCGCTGCTGCGACCGAGGCTGTAGTTCGGCTGCGGGCCCGGACCGGAGAAGCTGCCGCCGAGGATCAGATCGGCACCGTCGACGACGAGCGCGCGCACGGCGCCGCTGGGCGGCGTGCCGTAGGGCTGCCACGAAGAGCCGTTCCACCGCGACACGAACTGCCCCGCGAGCGAGTTGAAGTCACCGCCGGCGACGATGGTCCCGTCCGGCAGTCTGGCGAGCGCTCGCACGGCGCCGCCGAGGCCCGGCCCGAGCGCCGACCACGCACTGCCATTCCAGCGCGCGACGTTCTGGGCCGGCGCACCGCCGGCGCTCTGGAACGAGCCGCCGACGATCACCTCGCCCCCGGGCAGCGGCAACAGCGCACGCACCACCCCCGGCGCCCCGAAGCTCGCGAGCCCGGTACCGAGCGGCTGCCAACCGGCGCCGTCCCACCGAGCGATGCCGTTGCCGACCTGCGTGCCCGCCGTGACGAACGAGCCGCCGACGTAGAACTCGCCAGCGGCACCGGCGGCGACCGCGAGCCCGCGGCCATCGAGGGCCGGCAGCCCCGTCCAACTGCCATCGGTGCCACGGATACCGATGCGGCTGGCGGCCACGCCGAACAGTGACGAGAACTCACCGGTGACCACCAGCCGCCCGTCGCCGAGCAGCACGGCGGCATCGACGTCGCCCGCCACGCCGCTCCACAGCGGCGACCAGGAACCAGCGCGAGCCAGAGCGAGGTTGCCGACCGTTGCCGCTCCGACCGTCGTGAAGTTGCCGCCGATCACGACGCCACCATCCGGCAGTGCGACCACGGCATTGACCTGATTGGGCTGCGACGGCGGCACCGGCACACCGAGGCTGCTCCAGGCGCCGTTCTGGAACACCTGCGCGTGGTCAGCGAACGGCAAGGCGCCGACCACGACCGCGGCGCCGTTCGGCAGGTTGGACATCGCCAGCACCGTCGCGGCGGACGCCGCGCTGAAGGACGGCAGGGCCGACCAGCTGCTGCCGTTCCATCGGGCGATGCGGTTGATGCCCAACCCACCGGCGTCGAAGAAGCGGCCGCCGACCCACAGATCGCCGTTGGGGCGCACCAACATGCAACGGAACTCGTCGCCGCTGTTGATGCCGGGTCCGATCACCGACCAGCTGGTGCCATCGAAGCGGGCCACGGAGCCGAACGAGATGCTGCCGACCTGGAAGAAGCCGGCGACCATGATGTCGCCGTTCGGCATCCCAACGATGGTGCGCAGCAGCGATGCACCGGCGGGCGCACCGATCGATTGCCATACTCCGGCCGAACGCCGATGCACCGACGCGCCGGCGACCGCCAGCAGGTCGCCGTTGCCGGCCACGGCGAGTGCAGTGGCCGCGGGCGCACCGGACGTGGTGGTCCAGGTGCCGTTCCAGAGGTGCACGCCGCCAGCAGCGACGGCCAGATCGCCGTTCGGCAACGTCACCATGGCAGTGATGGCGGCACCGCTCGGCGGCGACATCGTCGACCAGACGCCCGAACTCGTGCGCCAACGGGCGATGCCCGGCGACTGCAGCCCGCCAGCGCGCGTGAAGTTGCCGGCGACCACGACCTCCGGCGACAACGGCCCGGCGCCGTCGACATCCCAAGTGGCGGCGGCGATCACCTCACCGTCGACCCCGTTGGCGGGCAGCAGCGCGTTGAACGCGATGCCACATTGAGCCACCGCCGGCGCCAGCGAAGCGAACCACAACGAGACAACCGGCAATGACGATCGACGCATGGACTCACACATGGACAAACGGGCTCTGATGGTCCGCAACCTAGCGCAATCGATCAAGCCCGGCGACACGATCCACGCCAGTGCCAATGGCGGCCTGACGAATCAGGCAACCTGGCACGCCCCGGCGCACGTCACTTCCCGATCGCGACCAGCGACACCGTGAACACCGTGCCGTCGAGCCTCACCGACGACCGCGTGCGACCGCGGCGCACCCGCGCCATGATCGCACCATGCTGCGTGGTGAACACTCGAACGGCACGCGAATGCGCGCCGTGCTCCTGTTGCTGGTGCTCGGCGGCCTCGCCGCCCTGCTGGTCCTCGCCGGCAACCCCGGCAACATGGGCCTGTGCGGCGCCTGCTTCCTGCGCGACCTCGCCGGCGCGCTGCGGCTGCACCAGGGCCCGTCGATCGTGCGGCCCGAGGTGCCCGGCCTCGTGCTCGGCGCGCTGCTGTGGTCGCTGCTGGCCCGCCGCCACGTCGGCCGCTCCGGCAGCCACGCGGTCGTGCGCTTCCTGCTGTGCGCGGCGATGGCGATCGGCGCCATGGTGTTCCTCGGCTGCCCGTTCCGGATGCTGCAGCGACTGGGCGGTGGCGACCTGAACGCGTGGCTCGCGCTGCCGGGCTTCGTGCTCGGGGTCGGCCTCGCGCGTTGGTTCGAACGGCGCGGCTACAGCCTCGGCAAGACCCAGGAAGTGCCGCTGGCGATCGGCCTGCTCGGCCCGCTGGTGCTGCTCGCACCGCTGGTCGCGTGGCTCGCCGGTGCCGGCCTCGCGGGGCCGGCATTCGGCGCCGATGAAGCGGTGGGCCCGGCGCGGGCGCCGTGGTTGCTGGCACTCGGGCTCGCGCTGCTGGCCGGCGGGGTGCTGTCGGCGACCGGCTTCTGCGCGATCAGCGCCGCGCGGTCGGTGTTCGGCGGCCAGCGCTGGATGCTGTGGGCGGCGCTCGCGTTCGTGTCTGGCTACGCGCTCACGGCGCTGCTCGGCGGTCGCTTCGACGCGAGCTTCGCCGGCCAGCCGATCGCGCATGGCGACTGGCTGTGGAACACCCTGGCGCTGTTGCTGGTCGGCCTGTGCGGCGCGTTCGCCGGTGGCTGTCCGGTGCGGCAACTGGTGATGGCCGGTGAAGGCAACGGCGACGCGCTGGTCGGCTGTGCCGGCCTCGTGCTCGGCGGCGCGCTCGCGCACAGCCTCGGACTCGCGTCGACGCCGGCCACTGCGACGGCGGTCGGTGGCGCGAGCGCAGCGGCGCCGGTCGCGATCCTCGTGCTGCTGCTCGCGGTGCTCGGCTATGCGGCCGCCATGTCGCGGCGCACCGCGGCGATACCGTGACGGCCAGAGCAATGGCCCTCGCCCGCGGCGTGCGGACTGGAGCAGCGTTCACTCGGGGAAGCGGCAGTTCGCTTCTTCTCCCGCAACCACCAACAGGTTGACGCGGCGCAGCAGCTGGCCGTCCCGCGTGAGCTGCACGACCCAGCCGCCCGGCAGGACCGGATCGAGCAGGAACGCGCCGTCGTCGCCGACGCTGGTCTGCAGCAGGCCCGGCGGCACGTGCTGCAGCCGTTCGTCCCCGGACACCAGCTCCACGCGCGCGCCGGCGAACCCGAGCGGCAGCTGGCCGCGCAGGCGGCCGAGCGTGCGCGCTGGCGACGGGACGTCGACGCGCAGTTGGGCGACGTTCCCGACCGTGAAACCGGGGTCGTCGACGAAGTCCGCCAACAGGGCCGCGGCGGCGCTGTGCCAGTCGCCAGGGTTGCTCTGCACACGCGCGCGCCAGCGGCCAGGAAACAGTGCTTCGACGACGAACTCGCCATCGGGATGCACGAGGCCACGCCGCTGCGCGCCGCTCTCGTGCGTGCAGACGACGGCTGCCGGGGTCGGGCGCGCGCCGAGCACGGAGCCTTCGAGTCGCGTGCCCTCCGGGATCACGACCTCGAGCGCGCGCGGCCCCGGCGCGCCGAGCTCGAGGCTGCGTTCGAAGCGCGCGCCGTGCTCAGCGTCGACGAGCTGGTGTTGATCGAGCTGTAGTAGCCCGCGGGCGCGAAGTCGACGGTGGCCAGTTCGGGGTCGGCGCAGACCACCACGAAGCCGTTCGGTTCGGTGCGATACCGCAGCGTGAACGTCGGCGTTCCGGTCGCGGCCCGGGCCTCGACCACCCGATCAGAGCGCGCCGACCACCAGCGTCAGTCCGTTCGAGCTGCTCACGGACCAGGCCGGTGTGCCCGGCGCATCGAACTGCACGACCTGGTGCGAGAACGTCGCACCGACCAGCGTCGGCGTGTTCGGGAGCACGAGCTGCTGCGTGGCCTGGCCGGCGGTCGGCACCACCAGCTGCACCACGTCGGGCGAGACCAGCAGGTCGCAGCCCGGCAACGCGGCCGGGTCGACGATCGTCAGCGGCAGGTTGACGGTGCCGAAGCCGAACACCGCGGCGCCGAACGCCGTCGTCGCGAAGCCGGTCGCGCGCGCGCGGAACGTGGCGCCGAGGAACGGCCTCGTCGTCGCCGCCAGCGTCAGCGGCCCGGCCGGCCCGACGCAGCTCGTCGGGAGCAGGCTGGCGCCGGCCGGGCAGGTGGGCACGGCACGCGCGACGAGCGCAGCTTGGGCGCCGCCAGCAGTGGTGAAGTCACCGCCGACGACGACCTCGCCGTCCGGCAGCAACAGCATGGTCCGCACGCGACCATTGGTGCCGCCGAACTCGGACCAGACGTTGTCCAGCAGGGCGAGGTTGTTGACAGAAGCGGTCACCGGATCGATGGTGCCGCCGACCAGCAGCCCACCGTTCGGCAACACCATCAAGGCGCCGATGTTGGCGCCGAAGCCCTGGAGGAGATGCGACCACGTCGTGCCGTCCCAACGCACCAGCGGGTTGGGGAGATACCCGGCGCTGCCGACCACGATGTTGCCGTTCGCCTCGACCGCGATGGCGTTCACGACGTACGTGAAGAAGGCAATGGAATTCAGGGACGACCAAGCCGTGCCGTCCCAGGCGGCGATGTGGTAGGCCCAAACTCCCCCGGCCGCGTCGAACGCACCGCCCACGAGCAACGTGCCGTTCGGCAGCACGGCCAGGCAGTTGCCGACCGGCGGGTACAGCGCCTGGCTCAGTCCGGAGCCGAGTGGCGACCAGCTGGTGCCGTCCCAGCGGGCGATGCACGAAGCGGGCACGCCGCCGGCCGAGGTGAACACGCCCGTGGCGATCAGGTCGCCGTTCGGCAGCACCGCGAGGGCGAGCACACCACCGTCAGTACCGGAGCCGAGGGCGGACCACGACGTGCCGTTCCAGCGGCAGATGTTGTTCACCTGCACACCGCCCGCCCAGCTGAAGAAACCGCCAGCCACGATGTCGCCGTTCGGCATGGTGGCCAACGCGGTCACCTGCGAGGTGATCCCCGAGCCAAGGGGCTGCCAGCTCGAACCGTTCCAGCGAGCGACGTTCGATACGACGGCCGAGCCGAGGCGGCTGAACGAGCCGCCGACCACGAACTCGCCGTTGGGCAGGCTGGTCATCGCGCGCACGCTGCCGCCCGTCGCGCCATTGTCGACCGCCGACCACGCCGCACCGTTCCAGCGGGCGATGTGACCGACAGGATTGCCGGCGATCGTGGGGAAGTTGCCGGTGACGAAGGCGCCGCCGGCACTCCACTCGAACACGCTGGCCGCGCCGGCCCGACCGCCCGCATACGGAACCCACGCGCTGCCGTTCCATTCGGCGAGGTCAGCGAGGGCCGTGGTGCCGGAGCGCGCGATCGTGCCCGCGACGAGCAGATTGCCGTTCGACCGCCGCGTCAGGCTGGTCACTCTCGGGGCGAGGCTGCCGGCACCACTCAACCCACTGCCCATCGCGCCCCAGCCACTGCCGGTCCATCTGGCGACGCCGGAAGTGTCCGGCGCACCTGCAGTCGTGAACTCGCCGGCGGCGACGAAGTCACCGTTCGCCAGTTCCAGCAGTTTCGTCACCGGTCGGTCGAACGTGGCAATCGGGCCGAGCTGCGTCCACGTGGACCCGTTCCAGCGGAACACGGAATCGCCACTCCAGGACGGGTTGGTGCCGGCGGCGAGCAGATCGCCGTTCGACGCGAGCGTGAGTGCGCGGACCATGCTGCCGAACGGGTCAGACATCGACGTCCACGCCGAGCCGTCCCAGACGCGGACGTGGCCGATGTCGCCAGCCGCGGCGAGGTGACCGTTCGGGAGCACCTGCAACGAGTAGACCCCGGTGACGAACGGCGATGCGCCGAGCGCCGACCAACTGGTGCCGTTCCAGCGCGCGATGCACTGGGCCGGCACGGTGCCGGCCAACAGGAAGCGGCCCCCGACGACGAGGTCGCCGTTGGGCATGGTGACGGCCGTGTAGACATCCCCGGTGTTGCTCGAGTCGCGCAAGCCGAGGCCGAGCGACGACCACTGCTGCGTCACCGGATCGAACAGCGCGATCAACTCCGAACTGCTGCTGCCCGCGGCCCCGAACGTGCCGCCGACGACGAGCTTGGGCCGCAGCGGCCCGACACCGTCCGGATCCCACCTCGTCAGCATGGTGCCGCGGCTGGTCAACCCGACCATGGCATCGCCAGGCAACCATTGTCGCACGCATTGCGCACCGGCGGTGAGAGCCAGCGCCGTCGCGGCGAGCGCGCATGCGAGTGCCGACAGAGACGACCGTTCCCGAAGTGTGGTCAGCATGGCCGCAGGTTAGGCGGGCCGCCGGCACCGGCCAAGTCCCTCGGGCCGGCGCGCCGCGTCCGCACGCGTCGCGGTGCGCCAGCGGAACCTCGCTCAGTTGCCGATGCGCGTGCGCACGCTACCGGTCGTGGCCAGCACCGGATTCGCCCCGAACTGGATGCCTTGCCAATACGCGTCCAGACCGACCAGCGTCGGGGCGGTCGGCACCGGCACCGGGAACGCGGCGGTGCCCTGCCGCGTCGCGATCGTGAAGGCGACCGTCACGTTGCCACCGACCAGCAGGTTGCAGCCGAACAACGGCAGCGAGCTCGCCTGGGTGCCACCGAGCAGCAGCAGCGGCTGGCCCGGCCGAACGCCGACGACATCGAGCGCAAAGTCCGCGCTGCCGAGCCGGGCGGCGGTGCGGACCCGCAGCTCGCCGGCATCGCGGCCGCACGGCACCCCGAAGTCGAGCACCTCGGCAGCGGCGGCGACGCGTTGCATCAGGCCGGAGGACGTGGCGAACACCAGTCGTCCGTTCGGGTCGGTGGTCGCCGCGTACACGAGGTCCTCGAGCGGCGTGTGCGAGTTGCCGTCGCCGATGGTCGGCAGCGGGGTCCAGTCGAGCCCGTCGAAGGTCCACAGATACAGACGCGGCCGTGGTTGCGGCGAGAAGCCTGCCAGCACGGGGCGCCCGAGCGTCGCATCGAACGCCAGTCCACCGCGCACCGCCGGGGTCCGGACCGTGGCGATGCGCTGCCACTGACTGCCGTTCCATTCCCACGTCGAGGCCGCACCCTGCGCCCCGGTCGCGAAGACCACGACGCGGTTGCGGATCGGATCGTGCGCACTCGTGCTCGGCCCGGCGGGCGGCATGCCAGGCCCGCCGACCGGAGCCCACTGCGAACCGTCGAACATCCAGGTGGAGACCACCTGATTGCTGTCGGTGCCGAGCAGCACGGCGTGACCGAGACCGGGCGCGAACGCGACCGTCTGCCAGAGGAACGCAGGTGGCGTCGTCGCGGTCGACAGCTGGCTCCAGCTGGATCCGTTCCATCGCCAGGTGTCGTTGCGTGGGTTCCAGCTGCTGTCGAAACCGCCGAACACGTAGGTCGCGCCGTTCTGCGTCCACATCGAGTGCATCGTGCGCGGCCCCGGTCCGCCGCTCGCCAGCGTGGTCCAGACCCCGTTGCGGCAGGCGCGCAGGTCGCTACGGATCGGCGGCAGGAAGTCGCTGCCGAACAGCAACACGCCGTTGCCGCCGGGATCGGCGGCGAGCGTCGAACCGGACGGTGGCGAGACGCGAGCCGCCAACCCGGCGCGCGGGGTCCAGGCCGAGCCGTCGTAGGCCCACACGTCGCCGCGAACGGTGTCGCCGTCGGAGCCGCCGACCAGCGTGGTGACGCGCCGGATCGGGTCGAAGGCCAGTCCGATCGGCGGGTCGAGGTCGGCCATGGCCTGCGGCAGCGCGGGCATCGCCAGCCAGCTCTGCCCGTCGAACTCCCAGTGGTCGGTCGGTGCGCCCGGCGAGCGCCGGCCGACGACCAACACCACGCGTTGCCGAATGCTGTCGTACGTCATCGCGGCGAAGTCGCGTGGACCGGGTCGCGAGCTGCTGACCACCTGCTGCCAGTTGGTGCCGTCCCACGACCAGGTGTCGTCGAGCCTGCCCGCCGCCGTGGATCCGCCGAACAGCACGACCCGGCGCTGGATCGCGTCGAACGCCACGCCGGCCAGGATGCGGGGCGGCGGCGACTGCAGCGGGAACCGCTGCTGCCACTGGGCGCCGTCGAAGGTCCACGTCTCCGCCAACGCGGTGCCGAGGCCCAGGACCGCGCCGCCGAAACCGAGCAGCTCGCCCCGCACGGGATCGTGCACGACGGCCATGCCATGGCGCTGCAACGGCGGTTGCAGCGGGTGCCGTTGCCGCCAACGGTGGCCGTCGCGGACGTCGATCCGGAACGTCTGGACGTCGTCGAACGACAGGATCTGCAGCTCACCGGCGCCCGGCGGATACCACGGCAAGCCGGGCCTGGCGCCGAAGTCGGGCCGAGCGAACCAGGTCGTGCCGTCGAACTCCCACGTGCCGTGGTCGTACCCGCTGGCCACGATGCGTTGCGCACGATGGTCGAACGTCGCCCACGACAGGCCGGGTGCCGTGAGCGAACGCAGCGTCTGCGCGGTCGCCGGGAGCCCTGGCAGCGCGAGCCAGCAGCCGATGAGAGTGGGCAGCTTGGTCATTGGATCCTTGGCCGAGACCATCGGTCGGGACCGGCGCCGCGGTGACACCGGGAAATCCCCCGGCAGTCGACTCGGCGAGGGCCAGGCAGCGCCGCGATCCATCGACCAGAGTCGCCGAGCAGCGAGCGGCGACGGATCCACCGCGCCTCACTTGCCGGGCTGCTGCGCGGCGGGCACCGCACCGACCCGTTCGCGCCAGGCCCAGTACTCGGCGCGCTCCTTCAGCGGCTCGAAGTCCTTCGCCGGCAGCTGCGCGGAAGTCAGTCCCTGCCGTTCGGCGGCGAGCAGCTGCGCCATCATCGCATCGATCAAGGTCGCGTCGCCCTTGCCGAGGAACAGCCACGCGTTGCCGAACAGCCGCGCCGTGCGCAGCGCCGCCATCGGCCCGCGGTCCCCGAGCTGCACCAGCTGGCGCGCGGTCGCCAGCACCCGGTCGCCGTCCTGCTGCCGTTCGTAGGCCGAACCGAGCCAATCGAGGTGGTTGCCGAGGAACTGGCGCGCCATGGCGACGCCGGGCGAAGTGGCGAGCGCCGCGACCTGCAGGTCGCGCGCGCGCTCGAGCAGCGGCAACGCCTCGTCGAAGCGTTCGTGCCGCCACAGCCAGGTGGCGTAATTGTGCAGCGTGCCGCCGAGCCGGATGCGGAACTCGAGATGGCTCGGGAACGCGACCAGCGCCTGCTCGCGCGCGGCGATGCTGTCGCGGAACAACGGCTCGACACCGTCCTCACCCGTGCGCGCGAGCAGGGACGCCAGGGCATCCTGCGTCTCGGCCCGCTGCAGGCTCGGCGGCGGCCAGGAGTCGGCCTCCGGCAGTTCTCGCGCGAGCGCCACCGCCTCGACGAGCACGGGCTTGGCTTCGGCGAAACGGCCCTGCCGTTCCAGGAAGCGGCCGAGGTTGACGACGCGCAGGACCTGCAGCGCCGGATCCCGCTGGCTCGCCGGCCCGACCGCCATGCACTCGCGCTGCAGTTCGAGGGCCCGCCGCAGTTCCCGTTCGACCTCGGCGGGACGGGTGCGCTCGTCCAACCACACCGAACGCGCCGTGCACAGCTCGCCGCGGGCGCGCAGCGACTCCGCCCGCCGCTGCGGATACGTGGCCAGCGCCACCAGGTCGGCCTCGGCCGCGTCGATCGCATCACCCGCCGCGGCGCGGTCGGGACCATCGACGAGCGTGGCCGCCAACGTCTTGCGGACGTGGGCGCGGATGTCGAGCAACGTCGACGAGGCGAGTGGACCAGCGCCCAGCACGGCGAGCGCCTCCCGCAGGTTCGCCAGCGCCGCCGCGGTGTCGCCGCGGCGCAGCTGCGAGTTGGCCAGCGCGTGCATCGAACGCGCTCCGCGCCACCGCACGTCGTCGTCGCCCGGATGCCGTTCGAGCAGACCGCGGAACAGCTTCACCGCATCGAGCAATACGCCGTGCGCGACCTCGTCCGCCTGCGGCACGCCGAGCAGCTGCTCGTTGCCGAGCCGCACCATCAGCTCGTGCAGCGCCTCGAGGCTGGTGTCGAGACTCTGCCGCGTCAGCGCCTGTTCGGCCGACAACGCCGTGCGGGCAGCCCGCTGCACGACGACGACCACGGCCAGCACCACGGTCGCGGCGACCAGGCTGATGCCGATGGTGGCCGCCGCGGCGCGATGCCGCTGGGTCCAGCGCACGAGGCGCAGGCCGAGCCCGAGCGGTCGCGCCGCGATCGGCCGCCGGTCGAGCACGTGCTGCAGGTCGGCGGCGAACGCCCCCATGTCGCCGTAGCGCCGGTCGCGGTCGGGGTCCATCGCCGTGCGCAGCACCAGGTCGAGTTCGGGCGGCGCCGCCGCCTGCAGGCTGCGCAGCTGCGGCAGGTCCTCGACGACGCGCAGGTGGTCGAGTTCGCGGAACGGTCGCTGCAGCGTCAGCAGTTGCCACAAGGTCGCCGCCAACGAGAACACGTCGGTGCGTTCGTCGGTCGCCTGGCCGCGCCGTTGCTCGGGCGACATGAAGGCCGGCGAGCCCGGCGCCGCCCCCGAACGCGTGAGGTCGGCCGCCGCCCGCACCTGTGCCACGCCGAAGTCGAGCACGATGGCCCGCCCGTGCGGCGTGACGATGATGTTCGACGGCTTGATGTCGCGGTGCACGATGCCGCGCAGATGCGCGTGGCGCAGCCCGAGCGCCACGCGGTGGGCAACGCGCACGGCCGCCTCCCACCAGCTGCCGGTGAACAGTTCGGCGGCCTCGGCCTGCGGCAACAGCGCCCGCAGGTCCTCGCCGCGCAGCTCCGCCGGCGCGCGGTCGCGCAGCAGCGTGCAGACCGCTTCGACGGTGATGCCGTCGATCATCTCCATCGTGAAGAACGGCACGCCTTCGTGCTCGCCCGCCGAGTAGACCGAGACGATCGCCGGATGCTCGAGCTTGGCGATCGCATCGACCTCGCGGCGGAAGCGCTCGCGCGCGCCTTCGAAGTAGAGCAGTTCGGGCCGGATGATCTTCAGCGCCACACGCCGGCCCAGCGGTTCCTGCACCGCCTCGTAGACGACCCCCATGCCGCCGGCACCGATGCGGCGCACCAGCCGGAACTCGCCGAGCCGCTCGGGCGGCTCGCTGGCCGCCGCCGCGGCCTGGGTGCCGAGCAGCCCCATCTGCCGGCAGCGCTGCAGACCACGTTCGAGGCGGCTCGCCTGCCGTGGATGCTCCCGCACGAACGCCGCCAGCGCGGCTTCCCCCCCGGTGTCGAAACGCGCCAGCGCCTCGGCGAGCAGATCCTCGAGAGCGTCGGTCGGGTCGGGCGGCACGGCAGCCATCGGTAGAGCTTGGTTACTGGGCCAGGTGGAAGGCGACACGCGATCGACGCGGTGCCAATGCCGGGGCAGCAAGCCGGCTGACAGCAAGGTGGATCGCCGCGGTGCGAATGCGCGGTGCAGGGCAGTCCAACGCGATGCCGGTGATACCACCTGGGCACAAGTGTGCGCATGGACAATTTTCCGGGGTGCATTAGGGTCCGTCGGTCGCTTGCACGTGCTCCACCTCCGTCGCGCGTGCTCTTACCCGAGGCTACATCCATGCTGAAGCTCTTCCCCATCGTCGGCGCCGTCGCGCTGGCTGCGGTCAGCGCCATCGCGCAGACCGTGCAGGTTCCTCCCGCCGCCACCGTCAGCGGCTACGGCACCAGTATCAACTACTTCCGTGCGGGAACCAACAAGTTCCAGATGGTGTACGACACCTCGCACTTCACCGGCCAGGGCCTGCTCGCGCCGATCAGCATCACGCAGATCGACTTCGTGTTCGCGCCGGGCTCCGTCTTCACGGCGGTCAACTTCCCGTCGGTCAACGCCTACGTCGACCTGTCGCTGACCGACTGGACCGCGCAGAGCACGACCTACGCCAGCAACCGCACCAACCCGGCCGCGGCACCGAACTTCTCGGGCACGGTCAACACGGTGGCGGGCGCGTTCTACGTGAGCCTGCCGCTGTCGACGCCGTTCTCGTACGACCCGACCGCCGGGGTCGACCTCGTCGTCGAGATCGACATCCTGGCGGCGCCGACGCCGTTGACCGGCAACACGCAATACTGCGCCTACTCCGGCACCGCCACCGGTGTGCCGCCCGGCAACGCCTGCTCCGTCGTGCGCAGCGTCGGCGCCCCGGCCGCCCTCAGCGGCGCGACCTCGGGCTTCGTGCCGATCCTCCAGTTCACCTACACGCCGGCCCCGGGCGCTGGCGTCGCCACGCCGATCGGCGCTGGCTGCATCGAGAAGTACGCCTCGTTCCACGAGTTCTTCGCCACGACCGCCAACTTCGACCTGCAGAACTCGGCGGTGACGTTCCTGAACGCCGGCAGCAGCTACATCGTCACGCGCAGCGGCGCCTGGCTCCCGGCCGGCAGCGTGCAGGCCACCCCGACCGTGCTGACGCTGGCCGACGACGCCGAAGTGAACTACCCGTTCACGACGGGTTCGTTCCCGGGCTGGACGGGCCTGCAGGTGTGCTCGAACGCCTACGTGGCGGCCGCGGCCGGCAACACGCTGGTCGCCGCTCCGAGCGTCACCACGACGATGAACGCCCCGCAACAGGCCTTCTACGCCCAGCGCGACCTCGACCCGAGCGCCACCACCGGCGGTGGCGTGGTCCAGGTCGAGGAGAGCGCGGGCGTGACGACCGTGTCCTTCATCGGCGTGCCGAACTGGACCGACCCGGCCAGCACGACGCCGGTCACCCAACCCTGCGACATCCAGTTCCAGTTCTATGCCAGCGGTGACGTGACCATCGCGTTCGGCGCCAACATGTCGGCCAACCAGGACAACGGTGGCATCCTCGTCGGCTACTCGCCGGCCGGCCCGAACCTCAACCCGCCGAGCACGGACATCTCGGCGCTGACGGGCGGGATCCTGCTCGAGACCGCCGACACCCAGGCGCTCAAGCTGGAGTCGTTGAACCGTCCGGTCATCAACACGACCTGGAACCTGAACGTCACCAACATCCCGCCGCTGGTGCAGGTCGGCGTCGAGATCTACGGCTTCTCGGATCCGGGCATCAACGACCTGTTCCCCCTCGGCGCCCCGGGCTGTGGCCTGCGTGCGAACCTCGACGTGCTGAACCCCTGGATCAGCATCGGCGGCACCACGCACGCCTACTCGCTGTCGGTGCCGAACTCGCCGGGCCTGCTCGGCTCCACGTTCTTCCTGCAGTCGGCCATGCTGGATGCGTCCTACAACGCGTTCGGTGCGATCACGTCGAACGGCATCTCGGGCCTGATCGGCAGCATCTGATCGCTGCCATCGGTTGGTGATGGCGACGGGATGCCTGTCGCCACGAACGCAGCCGCGGTGGTCCCCGGACCGCCGCGGCTGCGTTCTTCGTTTCTGGCCAGCCACTGCCTCATGGCGCGCGAGCGCCCTGCCCCGGTCGAGCTGGTAGCGGCGTTCGACCCTGAGGTCACGGTCGACCAGACGTCAACGAGCATGCGTCCGCAAGAACCTGGCGATCGCCGGCGAGGCGATCCGCTGCGCGACCGGATTGCCGTGCGCATCGTTGGGCGCGACCCACATGTCGACGTCTCGCTGCCCGCGGAATGCATCGAGCAGATCCAGCATCACGATCCCCTCCGCGGCGCACAACTCGGCCACCCGGCGATGCACGGTCGCGAACGGGTAGCGATCATCGAGGCACTGGAGGAACGGCCACAGCACGACGACGAACGCCACGTTGCGCTCCTTGCACCAATCCCGGATCCCGCGCAGCGCCTGCTGCGGCCCGCCGCCGACCCAGTACCGCCCACGTCGGGCCGACGGCTCGGCGCGGAGCAACGCGTCGCCGTGGTCGATGCCGGCGGGCAGCGCGGTCGGCCCACCCTGCCACCAGGTCGCGAGCAGGTTCCAGAGTCGCGACGGCGATCGATGCTCCGGTGGCGTGTGCAGCATGCCCGCGTTGCACTCGAACAAGTCGTTCAAGCAGATCGTCAGCACCACGACATCGGGCTCGAACCTGCAGAAGCGATGCTTCAGGCCGTGGTACGACTCGTCGAGCATCGTCGTGCCGCAGAAGCCGCAGTTGATCGTGCGCACGTCGCCCATGTCCCGGCGCAGATCAGCCTCGACGATCTCGGTCCACACCATCTCGATGGGAACGCCCCAGCCGAAGGTGACCGAGTCGCCCAGGCACACGATCCGGCGTTGGCCAGCCGGCTTCTCGAAGCCGAGGTCCGCCGAGTCGCGCACCCCCGCGCCGTTGATCGCGACCTCGACACCCTGGCGCGCGTCGAGCCAGGGCCGATCCAGCCCGGGGTACTTCATCAGGAAGCCCGCGTGCGGAGCGAACGTGAAGCCGAGGCCTGCTTCCGGCGGCATCTGCTCGGCCGGGATCGTCTGGATGCCACCCGATGCGAGCAGGCTCTCCCTGGTGATCAGGCTGCCGTCCGAGTGGAACAAATGGGCGACGTACGGTTCCGGAACCTTGATGCAGCGTACGACCCCTTCGGCAGCGCCGAGCGCCAGCAACGCAGCGATCAAGGACAGCGCCGCGCGCGCGAGGAACTGCTTCGCTCGCGATCGGGAACCACGACGCGGCCGCTCACCGCGGATGGCGCCCGGCCCCGCCACGCCGTCGGCGGGTTGGTCGGCGATCGGGCTGGCTCGGCGTGATGCGCCCAGCTGCTCGGCGCAGGCTGCTTCGTCGGTGCGGCGGTGCGCCGGGTCCTCGGGGGTCATGCGGCGGGTTGAGGGCGTCCACGCAGGGCGCTGAGCGCGCCATCCTGCCTCCCCCGCCGCCCCTCGTCCAGCGCATCGCCGCCGGCCTTGGTGAAGAACTCGCCGCAATCCCGACGCCGCGCCAGCAGGTGAGGGAGCGGTCCCGCATGGCGCGCGATGCCCGCCGATCCGTCGGTTCTCAGTAGATGCCCAGCGCTCCCGATTGGCTCGTGTACATGACGCCGGTGCTCAGGTCGATGGATGCCCATTGCAGGTCGAGCCGGGTCCCGACCAAGCCGAGGTCATTCGGCAACGTGAATATCGCATTGCCGGGCAACGGCGCGATGGAGATCAGGTTCGGCGACGCGAGGTGCCACGTGCAACCAGGCGCCCAGGGGCCGATCGGCAACTGCAGATGCGTCGGCAGCTGACTGCCACTGGAGTCGCCGAACAGGGCGCCCAGCTGGCCCGGGTCCTGCAGCAGATCGACGCTGACGCCCATGCCGGTGTATGCCAGGCCGTTGAAGTCGATCGTCCCACCGCAGCTCGACGCCAACTCGAACCGGGCCCCCACCTTCGAAGCGGTGTCCGCAGCCATCTGGTGCAGCAGCAGCAGCGTCGGCGTACCGTTCTCGACGAAGAACTCGCAGCCACCGGCCAAACCCGCGAATGGCGTTCCACCGGTCACCGCCGTGGACTGGTCGCTCATGAAGTAGCGCCGCATAGCCATCGTGCCGAGGTCGAACTCGAGGCAGTGACGGCCGCCGCCGAACGCGAGGCTCAAGCCGAACCAGACCGTGCCCTGGCTGTGCACCCAGAGGCTGTTGCGCTGCGGGTCGTGGGCGAGCCCGAACATCCCGGTCACGGGCCATGAGTATGTGCCGCCGTCGGTTTGCAGATACTCACTGCGCACCAGCTGCCCTTGGCGGTCGTACGCGAGAACCCAGTAGTCCCAGTCGGACACCCACAGCAGGCCTTGCCCGCCGAGCGCGGTCGGATCGATCGCGAGCCCACGCAGCGTGGTGAGTCCCGACGCCGGCACCGGCCAGTTGCGTGCCGGCGCCCAACTGCGCGACGGCACGTCGAACGCGAACGCGACGTCGCCGCACAGCGCGACCTCGGCGCCACCGAAGAGCGTGTCGACGCCGTCGTAGGCGAGATCACGCAGTCCGAACGGGGAGGCCTGCGCGGCAGCGGGCTGCGGCCAGGAACCGACCACCTGGCCGCTCGCATCGAGTTCGACCAGCAGGTGCTGCAGGCCCTGGCTCGGGCGCGCGACGCTGACGAAGTAGTGGCCGTCGTCGGTGCGGGCGATGCCGAGCGCGGTCATCCAGGCCGGGCCGAACGCCGCCTGCAGAGCCGCTTGCACCGGCACCACATGGCCACCGTTCGGCAGTGCGGGGTCGCGCAAGGGTGCCCCGAGCTGGGCAACGACCTCGACGAGCAGCAGCGTGCTCGTGAGCAGCGCGCGGCAGACGAGGACCGAGAACGATCGATGGTTCACAGGATGCGCGCCTCCGTGACGCGGCCGAGGTGGAGGTCGGAACCGGCCAGGAACAGGCACTGTGCGAACAGCGGCATGCCGAACAGGCTCGGCGCCGCCGGCACGGTCAGCGACAGCGTTGCTTCACCGAGCGGCGCCGGTATCCCCACGGGCACCAACAGGGCGTTGGCGGGCAGGTGGAGTTCCCCGAACGGCGGGATCACGAGCGGAGTGGTGAGCCGCGTCGTGGCGATGCCGACGATGCCGGTGGCGGGCGCTCCGAGTTGGCCCGGTTGGCAGCGCAGGCGGTATTGGAACGTCTGGCCGAGCGTCGGCAGCGACGTCAGGCAGAGGTCGAGCCAGGTGTTGCGATACACGTCCCAGCCGTCCCATGGGGCACCGAGCACGTCCACGTCACCGTCATGGTCGAGGTCCGCGACGAGCAGCTTCTCGAGCGGGGCGATCGACCCGAGCGTCACCGTGGACACGTCGGCATGGTGGCCGTCCCCGCTGTTGCGCAGGAGCCGTGAATAGGTGTTCCCGGTGGCAGCGGACCACTTCTGCAACCACAGGTCCAGGTCGCCGTCGCGGTCGACATCGAACTGGTGGATCGCGCTGATGTAGTCCCCGTTGGTGGACGGCAGGTAGCCGGCGGTGGCATCCGACAGCACACCGCTGCCGTTGTTGCGCAGGAGCTGCAGCGTGGAGCTCGCTCCGTTGCGGATGCTCTGGATGGCATCCACATCCCCGTCGCCGTCCACGTCCCCGAGCACGAGCCTGGTTCCGTGGCCAGCCGTTGCAGCCCCGGGCCAGGTAGTTGCCGTCACGTCCGTGAACACCGTTCCCGGTCCGTTGCGCAGCACCTGCACGAACGTTGCGGCACCCGTCTCGACGGTTGCCACGATGTCCAGACGTCCGTCGCCATCCAGGTCCGCGGCCTGGGCGCTCTTGATCGGGAACAGCGAGCTGGATTCGAACCCTGGGGTCGGCAGCCGCGTCGAGGTGACGTCGGTGAACACTCCGCCGCTGCCCTGCAGGAGCAGCCGCAGCCGGTCGGCGAGCAGCAGCAGGTCGAGGTCGCCATCCTGGTCGAGATCCGCGGCGGCCGCGCCTGCATGCGGGATCGCGAGGATCGGCAGCCGGGTGCTCGTGACATCCACCGGCCCGCTCGCAGTCCCTCGGAGCAGTTGCCAGCCCCCAGAGCCCCCGAGCAGCACATCGCCGAAGCCGTCGCCTTCGAGGTCGGCACACAGCAACACGCCCATGCCGTTCGCGAAGGGCCACCGGGTTGCATTCAGAAAGCCGGCGCTGCGGTCGTTCCGGAACGACTGGCCGTCGGCGAGGAGAAGGTCCACGAAGCCATCGCCGTCCAGGTCGCCGATGGCCGCGTCACGGTTGGTGACGGTAATCAGGAAGGGCTCCGCTGCGAACAGCTGATGGCCACCGACGGCGCGGAAACAGAGATAGGGCGCCAGCTGATTGCCGGCGATGAGGTCCTCGCGACCGTCACCGTCGAGATCGACGAACCGGAACGCACTCGTCGGCGGCAGCGCGATGGGAGCAGGTCCGGAGGCGACGAAGACGCCGGCCACGTTCGCGAACAGCAGCCCTTCTCTGGGCAGCAGCAGCTCCGGGAACCCGTCACCGTCGACATCCCCTGCCTCGGCGGCCTGGGTACCAGGGAAGTTCGGCGGGAGCGTCCAGCTCGCATCGAGGAACACGCCGCTGCCGTCATTGCGCAGGACCACCGTGTTGCCAGGTCTGCTGAGGAACAGATCGACGTCCCCGTCGCGGTCCAGGTCCTTCGCCAACAGCGCTGCCGGCAGGAAGCCGAGCGGCTGGATCCGTGCCACGGTTTCGTCGGTGAACAGGCCGGTGCCGTTGTTGACGAACACGGCGAACTGCGTCGGTTGGATCTGCAGCAGGTCGGCGTCGCCGTCCCCGTCGATGTCCACGACCACGTTCTTGGGCGCGGAGACGGCCGCGATCGCCGCGCTGGCGAACGAGCCGTTGCCCTGGTTGAGCCGGATCGTGGTGAAGAACCAGTTCGGCGACCAATGGAACAGGTCGAGGTCGCCATCATGGTCGGCGTCCGCGAGCATGACGTTGTTCGCTGTATTGAGGTGCAGCAGTGGGATCGTGCTGGTGATCCAGGCACCGCCCCCTTGGTTCAGCGACACCGCGATCAGGTTGCCGCAGCCCTGCACCAGATCGCGGTCGCCATCGCCATCGAGGTCGCCCCCGGCACTGCTGCGGGCATCCCCTCGCCAGCCGGCTGGTGAGGTGGCGGTGAATCGCCCACTGCCGTCGTTGATCAGCAACTGATCGCCGCTGGCCAGATCCAGATCGCCGTCGCCATCGAAATCGCCGGGCTCGATGTTCCCCCCACGCAGGCTCAACGCCGAGGGGGAGTTCGTGCGGACGGACTCGAACTGCTGCGCGACAGCGGCCGCGGCGACGAACAGGAACGACGCAAGCCAGGCGGCCCCGTCGGGACGCGCGCAAAGTGACGTGTGCAAGGTGCCCTCCCCCGATCCGTGTTGGACGGTCGTCTATCGGCCGGCGCGTCCATCCTGGTCCATCTCACTTCTTTCTCACCATCCGTCCCAGGCCCCTCTGGCGAGCGCACCCTGCAGCAGCGCTGACGCCGCGCAGCTACACTGCGTCGATGCTCGATTGGCACTCGCCCTTGCGCAGCGAACGTGGGCGCATCGGCGGGCGCGCAGAAATGGGTCGTCGATCCCATCGCCCTGGGCCACGAGGTGCCCAGTCCGTTCGCCACCGATCGCAACGCCGACGTCGATCTGGCCGCCCAACGCGAGCAGTTCTTCTGTCTGCGTGGACGTACGCGCGACGACGCCGGCGCGCCGAGCGCCTCGCTGCGCATCCTCGCGCGCAACGAAGGCAAGCTCGTGGCGTCGACCAGGAGCGATGCCGACGGCAACTTCGTGTTGTGGAGCAAGCGACCGATCACCCACGTGTTCAGCAGCGACACCATTCCACGCACGGCCCGTTGCGGCGCCTGGGCAGCCGACGGCACGCTCGATCTCGACGAACGCGAACACGGCTATCTGCTGGTCAGCGGGCGACTGCTCGACGCCGAGGGGGCCGGCTCCGGACAGGCCGCGATCTATGCTTGCAGCAAGCGCCCGAAGCCGCCGCATCGCGAACCGCCGGACGGCACCACGACCTCGACCGGCGGCTTCTGCGTGCGCGTACCGCGCTACCAGACGAACCTGTGGTTCTTCCAGGAAGGCGGCAATCGCGATGCCTGGCTACGGATCGCACCAGGAACACCGCACACAGCACGCCTTGGCACCTAGAGCTCCGGCATGGAACGGTCGCGTCCCCCGCTGTCAGCCAACTCAGTCCAGCCAACTCATTGCAGCCAACTCAGCCCCCGAGCAGCTTGCTGAGCACGTCATCGACATAGGTCGGCCCGTCCGCCGGCTGCCACTCCGCACCCGAGCGCAGCCCGGGATCGCCCTCGAACACCACTTTCCCCTCACGATCGAGCACCAGCGCACGCGGGATCCCGAAGCCGCCGGCCTTGATGAAGAACTCGCCGTAACAC
The DNA here is from genome assembly GCA_025459175.1 of Planctomycetota bacterium. Taxonomy (GTDB): domain Bacteria; phylum Planctomycetota; class UBA1135; order UBA1135; family UBA2386; genus UBA2386. The sequence goes on from JALORC010000068.1 coordinate 28,728, forward strand.
GCCCCACTGCCGTCGATCGCCACCACCGCCCCCGGCAGCGCATGCGTGCCCAGGCGCGCACGCAGCGCCGCCTCGGTGGTGCCGGCATCGCAGACCACGACCACCGCGAGCCCCGCTTTGGCGCCGCGCTGCAGCGTGTGCCGCAACCACGCCGTGCTCGGGATCACCGCGTCCTGCGCCGGCGTCCAGAACATCAGCAGCACCGGCCGGCCGCGCAGCGCCCCGAGCGTCACCGGCTCCCCCTGCACGAACTGCAGCGCGCCGAGTTCCGGCGGCACGAAGCCGCTGAACGTGCCGGGCTGCCGCTGACTCGGGTCGCTCATCACCTTCGCCATCGCCAGCTCGCGTTCGATGCGCGCGGCCGGGTCGAACGGATCGCGGGCGAGGATGCGCACGTTGCGGAACTGCGCCTCGCCGGGCCCGCACAAGAGCCCGAACGCGCCGCGCACCGCGGCCGGGTCCGGGAACGAGAGCGAGCGCACGTAGAGCCCGTCGTAGTAGACGTCGAGCTGGTTGCCGGTGACGTCGATGCGCAGCTGGTGCCAGCTGCTGCCGACCGGCACCGAACGATGGTCGTGCACGGTCCAGGTGCCGCCGCGGTTGCTGCTGAGATCGAGGAAGCCCTTCGGGTGCAGCAGCACCGCGTGGAACACAGCGTCGCCCTTGCGGCCGAAGCACAGCCCGACCAGGTCGCCGCGGTAGCCCTTGCCGTCGTCGGTGGCCAGCACCTGCAGTTCGGCGGCCAGCGAGAAGTCGGCGTCGAACGTCACGTCGCAGGTCAGTTCGCGCGTGACCATGCGGTCGCCGTCGCGCGGCACCTTGGCGCGCAGCAGCTTGCCGTAGGCCTGGAACGAACCGTCGTCGCTCGCCGACCAGCCGCGCAGGCTGCGCTCGTCGTAGGCGACCCGGAACCGCGCCAGGCTCTTGCCGCTGCGCAGCGCCAGCTGCGTGTAGTAGTCCATCGCCGCCGGCATCGAGTAGCTCGCGGTCATCCGGCGCGCGATCTCGAGCGCCATCGACGGCAGTTGGCGCGCCTCGTAGTCCTTCGCCAGCACCAGCCCCTGGTCGCACAGCTTCTGCCGCAGCGTGCGCACGCGCGCGACCAGCGGATCGAGTGCGTCGATCTTCTTCGCCGCCGCGGCACCGCGTGGATCGGCCGCCTTGCCGTTCAGCTCGAGCGCGCGGCGGAACTCGCGGTAGCGCGCCGCCGCCTGCGCCTTCGCCTTGTCGGCCTCGAGCACCCCGGCCAGCGACCACAGCACCTCGGGGTCGGTCGGCCGCAGCTCGCGTGCGTCCTCGAGGAACTCGCGCGCCGCCGCTTGGTCGCCGCGCGCCAGTGCCGCCGCGGCCCAACGCATCAGTTCGTCGCCGGCGTCGGTCTTGCCGAGCTCACGATCGCGCAGCTGCAGGATCCACTGCTTCCACGGCTCGTCGAGTTCGGCCAACGTCGCCACCGTCGACAGCGGCGAACCGCGCAACACGATCGTCTCGAAGTGCGCCGCCGGATCCTTCGGCTGGCCGCGCTTGAACGACGTGTAGTACGCGTGCAGCGCATCGCGGTAGACGAGCCGGCCGTCGGCGAGCCGCAGGTTGTAGAGGTAGTAGACGACGCCCCAGGTCGGCGCGTACCACGGCGGGCCCCATGCGTACTTGCCCTCGACGATCATCTTGAACGGCGGCGCCTGCTGCGGCTCGTTCCATTCGCCGCCGGCACCCGGGCCGGCCTCGGCCGGGTCGCTCATCCAGCCGCGCTCGAGCCGCGCCGCGAGCGGCATCAGGCGGCCCGCCGGCACGCGGTTCCACTTCACCGAGCCGTTGCTGAGGATCACGCAACCCTCGAAGAACGACGCGTAGGCCTCGTTGAGCCAGCCCGGCACCATCGGGCCGGTCATGCTGACGAACTGGTGCGCGGCCTCGTGGAACAGCGTGCCGTACATCTCACGCACCGATTCCTTGCCGGACACACCGCCGGCGTAGGTCTCGACCGCATCACCGGTGAACTGGCCGGCGGACCACGGCTGCGGCGTGGTGCCGTACTTCAGGTACTCGTCGCGGTTCTTGAAGATGCGGATCTCGATCGCCGGGGTCTTGCCGCCGTCCTCGAGGAAGTGGAAGAAGCGGCGGTAGAACCGGTTCATCTGCTCCATCGCGATGCGCGCGGTCTTCAGGACCAGGAAGCCGGCGTTGGTGCGATAGCGGTAATTGTCGCTCTGGTCGGTCCAGGCCTGCTCCCAGTCGGCGTGCTCACGATCGAGTGCCGCGAGTTCTTCCTCGCTGAGGCCGCCGGTCGGATCGGTGCCGGCGTAGACGTCCTCGACCGCGACCTCGCGGCCGCCGCTGGTGCGGATCTGCTGCACCGCCGCCAGACCGTCGGGATGACCGGGGGCCACCTGCAGCAACTGCTGGTAGACGTCGAGCGCGCCGAGCCAGTCCTTCTTGGCGCGGTACTGCTTGCCGATGTCGGCGAGGCCGGTGACGCACGCCGCCTGCAGCTTGCCCCAGTCGAGCGCCTTCGTGTCGAGCGCCTGCAGCCGTTCGAGCAGCGCCTTGCGTTCGGCCAGGGCCTCCGGGCCGGCCTTCGCCTTCGGATCGGTGCGCGCGTCGAACACTTCGAGCCAGCGGTGCTGCATGTGCACGGCGGTGTCGCGGTCGTCGAGCCGGACCGCGATCTCGGCCAGCAGCTGCAGCGCCGGCAGGCTCTTGCCGTCCCGTTCGAGCGCACGTTCGACCGCGGCCTTGGCCCCGGCGAGGTCACCGGCCTGCAGCTGACCACGCGCCTCGGCGAGGTAGCTGGCGACGAAGCCGACCGGCTCCTGTTGGCCGGGCACGGCGACTGCGAACCACGACGCGAAGATCGACAGCAGTACGGAGCGGGCCGACATGCGGCGCATTGTGGCCGCGGCCTGGGCCGATCCCAAGCTGTTGGCGCAGGTCGGAGAACCTGGCTCGCGGCTTCGTTGTTCAGCGCGCGAGACCGCCGGCGGCGGCGCTCGCGGCGAACGGCGCGCCAGGGCCTGTGATGCCCTGGAACCAGATCGGCAGCCCGACCAGTGTCGGCAAGGACGGAATGGCCCAGGACAGCGTGGTGGATCCACTGGGCCCCATCGACCCCAAACCTGCCGCGAAAGCGGTGGACAGGTCCAGCAGGACCGGCTGTTCGACCTCCGGAACCGACACCGACACGGCGTTCGGCGCCGCGAACACGGCGACCAACGAGTTGGCCGCACCGGTGAACTGCAGCGCGTAGTTGGAGCCGAGTTGCACGGGTCCGAGGGTGCCGATACCGAGCAGCTGCCCTGGCGACGCAGTGCCGCAGCCGTTGATGCGATTCAGCACCGTGGTGCGGGCCAGCGTCACGAAGCTGGCCCCTTCGATCGCACACCGGTTGGTCCCCGCGAGGATCGACGAATCGCTGATCCAGGCCCTGCCACCGATCATGATGAGTCCCCGACCGGCACTCAGCCCGGTGGTGACACCCGAGAGGCTCAGGCGGCTGCCGACCAACACCGAGTTGTCCATGTAGAGCGCCGTGGCGATGCCCGTGGTGAACAGCGCGCCCTGATGGCGGATCGTGCAGTCGACCATGGAGGCTGTGCTCTGATTCACAGTGCAGGCCGGCACCCCGAACGTGGACGGCTCGGTCGCGATCGTGCATCGCAGCAGACGCAGGTCGGCCAGGTACGCAGCAAGCGCAATGTTGTCGTAGGCCCGGAACTCACAGGCGTCGAAGCTGATCCTGCCGCCTGCCACGACCCGGTGCTTGACGGTCGAGCCGCTGGGAAGCGTGATCAGACTCGGGTGGAACACGATGCCTTGGACCAGTGCTTCCTGCCCGGCCGGAATGGCGAACGCGGTCGCGCCTTCGTTGGCGGCGCCCGTGTAGTAGTTCACGTCGTAGACCACCAGCACCGCACCGGCCTGGACGGCACGCAGGGTCACCCCCACGTTCATCTCGAAGTGGGAGTAGGTGCCGGGCTGAACCTCGATGGTGTCCCCGGGCAGAGCAATGGCCAGCGCCTGGCGGATCTGGGCGAAGCCGCCAGTGCCCACGACATGCGTAGTCTGGGCGTTCGCGCGTCCGGGCAGCGCGAGCTGGGCGAGCACGAACGAGAACAGGAAGGCGCGATGACTGGCGAACATGAGCGGATGTGGATCAGGAGTATGCGGTTGCCGGGGCCGAACCAACCGTCCCCGCGTCGACGGCAGCGCCGCAGCGCAGCACCATAGCGAGCGCACCGCAGGGCGTCGCGCATCCATCGCCCCACGGCCCGCCACCCTGCGGACCGCAGCCGCGAGTGCTCGCGGACGAGTTGGCGTCCACCTCTCAGCGGCCGATCAGCAGCACGACGATGCGATCGCCGAGCACCGCGACGGCCCGGCCAGCGCGCCCGGCGGCGGCCAGTTGCCGCACCGGTGCTGGCAGCTCGAGCCGCTGCACGAGGCCATTCCTGCCGTGGACCTCGACCACCGCGACCGCACCCGGCGGCGCCAGCAACACGTGCTCGTTGTCGAGCCAGACCGCTGCCGCGCCACCGGCCGGCAGTTCCCACGCGACGTCGAGTTCCGGCACGTTGACCACCTGCCGCGAGGTTTTGGCCTGCACCAGCAGCCGCCGCGAATCGGGCGCCAACACGACGTCGGTCTCGAAGTGGATCCCGATCACCGCCTGCACCGAGCCGTCGCCGCGGCGGTATTCGATCGCCTGGGGCAGCTTGGTCATCTTCGTACTGTCGCCGTAAGCCACCGCACACTGACCGTCGTTGCCGACCAGCAGGCGCTGTCCGAAGCGCAGCGATTGTCGCCACACGATGCGATCGCCGCGGCGGTCGTAGCCGCGCCCTCCGAACGTGAACCAGCGGCCGTCCGGACTGAACGTGGGCCAAGACTGGTCGTCGGGCGGCGCGCCTGCCCGCGCGGGCCCCAGCGTGCGCCGTTCGCGCGGCGCCTGCGAGCCCTGTGCCAGTTCACCCGCCGACCAGAAGTCGAGCCAGACGCCGTCGATCGGCGTGCGGGATGCAGTCACGAACTCGTCGTTGCCGAGCACGGCGAGGATCGGCCCGCTCACCGGCAGGCGGCGCGTCATCACACGATCGGCGTCGAGGTCGAGCTGATCGATGTGGCCCGCAGCGCGCTGCAACAGCAGGTGCCGACCGTCGGCGGTGATCCAGCACGGCGGCACCGGGCCGCGGTGCGGCAGCGGCACGTGGCGCGAGTCGTCGACGTCCTCGAAGCGAATGTCGTCGTCGACCTTCACGACGCGCTGCTTGACCGGCCACGCCCCGAGCCACAGCTCGCCAGCCGCAGCGACGGCGCGATTGCGGCCATCGGCAGTCAACGCGATCGGCCCCGGCGCGGGTACGGCCTCTGGCGTCATGCCGTCGGGGCACAACATCGCCTGCGGCCCCTTGCCGTAGGCGAGCACCGTGGAGCCGTTGCGCAGCAGCTCGATGCCGTGCGCCTGGATGCCGAAGCGCACCGGCCCACCGGCGGGGTAGTGACCGTACAGCTCACAGAAGTTCGCGTGCAGCAGCCTGCCGTCGGCGGTCCAACCGATCCCGATCACGGGCGTCTGGCAGTGCCGGGTCTCCAGCACCTCGCCACTCGGCACCGCCACCACCAGCCGGCGCCCGTCCCCGGTGCCGACCGCTAGCCGTTCGCCGAGACGATCCAGCGCCAGCGACAGCGCGACGCCGAAGCCGAACGAGACCTCGCGCAGCGGCTGCATGGCCGCGGTGTCGACCAGCTGCACCGTGCTGCGCGCACCGGCGAACGCGAGCCACCGACCGTCCGGCTGCCACGCCAGCGCCCCGCCAGCAGCTGCGGGCCAGCGACCGACACAGCGCGCGTCGGGCAGCGACCACACGCTGACGTCGGCGCCGGCGATGGCCAGCAGCGGCGCGTGCGGCGCGAATGCCAGCCGGCCGATCGGGCCCTTCGACGGCACCAGCGTGTGCACGACCTCGTTGCGTTCGGTGTCGACCAGCAGCAGATCGCCGCACTCGCCGGCGGAGGCGACCCAGCGGCCGTCGTGGGACCAGGCCACCGCGGTGCTGGCGCCGTCGTGCAGCACGAGCTCGCGCCCGATGCGCAGCGCCGGTGTTGCCGAGGCGGTCGGGGCATTCGCCGCGGGTTCCCGGGCGGCCGGTTCCTGCGCTGGCAGCCAGCAACCGAGGCTGATGATCGCCACAGCGAGTCCCCGAGTGGTCATGAGGCTGGTATAGCGCTGCTGCCGGCGCTGGTCACCGACCCAGAACCGCCGGCTGCCGGTTGCGGCCGCCGCCCCGCGCCCGAACACTGCGCCGTCGATGCTACCTGCCATGCGCCATCGCCTCCGTGTGCTCGCTCCCCTGTTCGCCCTCGGCACCGCCCTGGCGCCGGCCCAGACCGCGACCCCGGAGCCGCGTGTCGTGCCGTATCCGATCGACGTGCCGGCGTCGTTCCAGCAGGCGATCGCCGCTGGCACCCGCACGCTGCAGGGCCGCCCGGGGCCGAACTACTGGACCGATCGCGCCGACTACCGGCTCGAGGTCGAACTGGACCCGGCCACCGCGGTGCTGCGAGGCAAAGCGGTGATGACCTATCACAATCGCTCGCCGCAGCCGCTGAATCGGTTGGTCATTCATCTCTACCAGGACCTGATGAAGGCCGGCGCGCAACGCACGCGCACCGTGGTCGCGACCGACGGCATCCGACTCGGCGAAGTGCGGGTCGGGGACAAGGTGATCAAGCCTTCGGTGCGCGACACCCACATGACGGTGCGGCTGGCGCAGGAACTCTCTCCCGGCGGTTCGGTGACACTGACCGTCGACTACGACTTCGACGTGCCGAAGGCCGGCACCGCGCCGCGCATGGGGCACGAGGCCGACAAGGTGTTCTATCTCGGCTACTGGTATCCGCAGTTCGCGGTGCACGACGACGTCGAGGGCTGGGTCGCCGACCCACACCGCGGCAACGGCGAATTCTACATGGGCTATGCCGACTACGACCTCGCGATCACGGTGCCGCAGGGTTACCTGGTGCGCGCGACCGGCGAGCTGCAGAACGCGGCCGAGGTGCTGACCGAGAAGGCGCAGCAGGCGCTGGTGCAGGCGGCGACGTCCCGCGACATCGTGCGAGTGATCACCAAGGAGGATCACGACGCGGGCACCGTGACCGCAGTCGGCAAGGACGGCAAGCTGACCTGGCGCTTCCGCGCCGAGAACGTGCGCGACGCCGCGGTCAGCATCGCCCGCACCTATCTGTGGGACGCGACCCACGCCGTGGTCAAGGACAAGGGCGGCCCCGGGATCGACGGCACCTGCATGATCCACGCCGTCTACGAGCCGAACTCCGGCGACTGGGTGCGCGCCGCCGAGTATGCACGGCACACGATCGAGTTCATGTCGGCGCATCTGCACCCGTACCCGTGGCCGCACATGACCGCCTGCGAAGGCATCATCGGCGGCGGCATGGAGTACCCGATGATGACGATCTGCGGCGGTCGGCGGCCGGCCGGAGTCATCGCGCACGAGCTGATCCACATGTGGTTCCCGATGCTGCTCGGCAGCAACGAGAAGCGTTACGCGTGGCAGGACGAGGGCTTCACGACCTTCTGGACCACGCTGTGCCGCGACGACTTCACCAAGCAGCAGAACGGTCCGCGCGGCGATGTGCTCGAGTATGCCGGGACGGTCGCGCGCGGCGGCGACGTGGTCTGCATGCGGCACGCCGACGCCTATGGCGACGACAACTTCGGCTTCGGCGCCTACACCAAGCCGGCGGCGATGCTGCACCAGCTGCGCGCACTGCTCGGCGACGAGACGTTCTTCACCGCGTTCCGGCGCTACGCCGCCGACTGGGCGTGGAAGCACCCGTATCCGTACGACTTCTTCCACAGCTTCCAGGACGTCGCGAAACAGGACCTGATGCCGTACTTCCGCACCTGGCTGTTCGAGGCCTGGCAGCTCGAGCACACGATCGCCGCGGTCGAGAACGTGGACGGTGAGACGATCGTGCGCATCGAGGACCGCGGCCGCGCCGTGCATCCGTGCGTCGTCGAGGCGACGTTCGCCGACGGCAGCAAGGCGCGGCAGACGGTGCCGGCCGGGGTGTGGTGGCAGGGCACGCAGGCCCAACTGCGATTCCAGGGTCGGGCCATCGCGGTGCAGATCGATCCCGACATCACTTCGCTCGACGTCGATCGCAAGAACAACCGCTGGCAAGCGGCGAAGTGACCGCGATCAGCGTGGCGGCATCAGTTCGCGGAACGTGGTCCAGGTCCGGCCGGTGTGCGCGAACTCGTTGACGAACCACAGCCACAGGTCGCCGACCTGCTGGTTGCGCGCCGCCAGCTCGCCGGGGCCGAGATGCGGCGCATCCTCGAAGTCGACGTCGCGGCAGCCCGTGCTCTCGCTCAACCACCGGTGCAGGCGCGCCGCGCGCTCGACCTCGGCCGGTTCGGACCACGCCACCGACCGCAGCCGTTCGGCCGCCAGCGCCAGCGCCGGCGGCCCCTGCGCCAGCAGTCGTCCCGCCAACCGGTCGTCGTAGTCCGCCGCGGCCAGGAACCGATCGAGCTGCGACTGCAGCTGCTGGTAGCGGCCCGGGTCGAACGACAGGGCGCCGAACGTCGGCAGCTCGTGGGTGCGCAGCCGGTCGGGGAACGACAGCGGCGCGCGTTCGCGCAGCCGTTCGATGTGCTGCACCAGCTCGGCGCGCGCGCGTTGCCGATCGCGCAGCGCCACCGCGACCCACGGCGGCTCGGCGGTCGACACCACGCCCTCGAACCCCGCCGGGATGCGGAAGCTGTGGAAGGTCGGCCGTCGATCGGTCGGCATGCCCACGCTGGCCGCGACCCCGACCGAACGAGGGCCCGCGCGCATGCCGAACACCGTCATCATCGCCAGCAGTCCGACCAGTCCGACCACCAGCCCGAGCCCCAACCACCGCACCGCACTGCGCTGGCTGCTGCGGGCCGCGATCGCCTCGGCGATCTCGACCGCGCGCTCGCGGGCGTCACCGCCCGGATGCGACTGGCGCAGGCGCCGCAGCGCGCCGAAGCGCCGCACCCCGTACGTGCGACCGCGGTCGACCGCCGAACGCAGCAGCTTCTGCGCCTCCGCGGCCGCCTGCTGCGCGAGCTTGCCGGCTTCGCCAGCGGCCTTCTGCGCGATCACCCCGGCGTGCCGCGCGAGGTCGCGGCCGGCGCGACCGAGGCCCTGGTAGGGATCCTCCGCGGAGTTACCCGACGCGCCCGCCGCCGCCGCCGCCGCGGTCGGTCCCGCCGCACCCGGGGCCGTCTTTGGCACCGGCGGCGGCGTCGACTTCGCCTCGCTCCATGCCGCGGCCCCGGCACTGGTCGGCGCGCCGAACGCCGCGATCAGGTCGTGCACGTTCTGGAACCGCGCCGCCGGGTCCTTCTGCAGGCAGCGCTGCAGCACCGCGACCTCGCGCGCGGTCAGGTGACTCGGCAGTTCCGGCCGCGCCGTCTCGTGCTTCTTCAGCACCTCCCACTCGCTGTCGCCGGTGAACGGCATCTTGCCGCACAGCAGCTCGTACAGCATCACGCCGAGCGAGTAGAGCGCCATGTAGTACGGCGTGCCGCGCCCCATCGACAGGCTGCCGCGGCTGTGCGTGACCAGCTTGCTGAGCCCGTAGTCACCGAGGCGCGCCACCGCGCCCTTCAGGAACACGTTCGCCGGCTTGATGTCGAAGTGCACCAACGAACGCTCGTGCAGCGCCGCGAGCCCGCGGCAGCACTGCAGGAACCAGCGCAGCAGTTCGTCCTTCGCCGCCCCGGTCGGCACCTCGCCGACCACGATCTTGTCGCGCAGCGTCTCGGTGCCGGCGAACGCCATCACCAGATACGGGATGCCGTCGACCTCGCCGCGGTCCTCGATCGACACCAGGTTGGGGTGGTCGATCTGCGCGAAGTACTTCACCTGTTCGAGCTCGGCCAGCACCGCCTTGCGCACCTCGCCGTCGTCGACCTGCAGGAACTTGATGGCGTAGTCCTTGCCGATCGACATCCGCCGGGCCCGGAACACCAGCCCGAACATGCCGCCGCCGAGCTTGGTCGTGATCTCGAAGCCGGGGATGTAGCCGGGCTTCCGGTAGTCGCGGTAGAACGCTTCCCAGTCGGTCTACCTTGCAGCGCGCCAGCGGGAGGAAACCGGGGCAGGCATTCAGCCCGCCCCACCCGACTCGGCGCCATCACCGGCCGCGAGCGCCGCAGTACCGAGTCCCAGCTGACCACCGCCGAGCACGAAGGTCGCCTTGGTGCCCTTGACGATGGCCTCGATCGCCTCGAGCTCCTTGAGCCGCATCAGCACCGGGTGCTCGGCCAGCACCCGGGCCGTGTTGGCCTGGCTGCGCGCCGCCGCGGTTTCCTCACGCCGCCGGATCAGGTTGGCCTCGGCGCGCTTCTGCGCCTCGATCACCTGGTTGAGGATCGCCTTCATCTCGCCCGGCAGCACCAGGTCGCGGATGCCGACCTGCGTGACTTCGACGCCGAACGCAGCGCCGGCCGGCAGCAGCGCCGCCCGGATCTCGTTCGCCACCACGTCCTTGTCGGCCAGCAACCGATCGAGCTCGCGCCCGCCGATCGCCGCCCGCAACGCGAGCTGCGCCTGCCGGTAGACGGAGTCGCGCGCATCGCCGACCCGCGTGGTCGCCGCCACCGGATCGACGATCCGCCAGCCGACCAGCAGGTTGACACGCAACGTGACCTTGTCCGCGGTGAGCATCTCCTGGCCCGACACGTCGGCGATCTGCTCGCGCAGATCGACCGCCTGCCAGCGCACGAGGCCCGCGCGCTGCCAGAACACGTGCCGCCCGGGGCCGAACTCGGCGACCGGTTCGCCGCCGCGCCGCACGAGCAGGCGCTCGTGCGGCTCGACGTCGACCGCGGCCAGTTGCGCCCGCGCCGGCGCGAACGCCAGCACGGCGTCCCGCTGCGGGTGCCGGAACTCCAGCTCGTCGAGCCGGAAGGTCTCGACCTTCAGCGCGTGCGGCTTTTGCCAGTAGGCGAAGCGACCGGCGCCGACGAAGTCGAACAACCGACCGTCGCGCCACACCAGCGCCCGCTCGTCCTCGCCGAGATCGATCACCAGCAGGAATGCGCGCAACCGCTCGTCCTGCAGCAGCAGGTCGAGGTGACGGTGCACGAACCGGGTGTCGAGCGTGTTGCAGCGCACCAGTTCGGTGGACGACAGCACCCGCTCGGGCACGAAGTGCCGCCCGGGCGGCAACACGCGGGAGAGATCCCCGCGTCGGAACACGAGACCGATCTCGTGACGGGAAATGTGAGTACGGATCATGACTGCTACCAAGGGAATCGAGAAGGAGGCGAGGCACCGGCGGGTCGGCGCAGCAACGACGCGCACCGTTCACGGATCCTGGGTGTGCGACGAAGCTGCGGCGGCGGATCGCAACGCCATTGCCAGGTCGCGAACACGAACTGGACACGGAGGTGCCATTGCCGCCGCGACCGTGTCGCGGCAATCAGGGTGCAAAGTGACAGATGCGCCGGCATCGGCAATGACATGAGTCACGCCGATGCCAGTCACTGCTGGCCAGCCCGCCGGCGCCCCGCGGAATGCCCTCCCGAAGGGAAGGCGGCGGGTGACCGATCAGGTCAGGAGTCGAAGTGGGAGTCGAACCCACGACCTCGAGCAAATGCTCGCGTGCTACCGCTGCACCATTCGACAGGTTGTCGACGCCGGGGGAACCCGGTTGCAGGACGCGGCGGCGGGACCGAGAACGGCCACCGCCGCGCTGCCGGACGGCGTCAGACGAAGAAAATGTGGAACTTGTTCATGGGCCTTGGCCCCTTCGACCGCCGCGGCGGTCCTTGCAGACGTTGGAATGCGATTCGAGAGCGATCTTGCGATGGCTACCAGCCATCTCGGACCCGGGTCGCATCGTGGATACCGATGCTCGGAAGAGTGATCCGTGCGACCCGAAGCAGCGCCGGCGCAGGCCGGACGGTGACTGCTATCCGGCCGCGAGCGGCCGCGACCTGAGCCACCGGCACATGCCGAGCGTGCGTGGCACGCCGACATGAACGACCACCGCGATCGGGTGGGCGCCGGTTACAGATCGTGAGCGGGGGACGTTCATGGCTCTTCTCGCTGTGGATCAAGATAGCGATCCATTTGTGTAAGTCAACGGCATGTTTGCAGAATCTCGCGACACAGGGTAGTCGCGCGCCTTGTCGACGTGTCAGCACCACGGGCCTGACTCTCGCACCGAGCGGTCCGATGGGTTTCATCCCCCGCACCGCCACGCCGCAGCCGTCGCCCCGCACGCACCAGCGATGGCGTGCAACCCAACGGGCTTTGCGCCGCGGGGCATCGCCTGCCTGGGCGCGCCCACTAAGACCCGACCCGCGAGCAGCAGTCGCCACTGCCTCGGGACATCGGCGAGGGCTGTGCAACACCGGGGAATCCCAGCCCCCCTGTTGCATCCCGAGCTCCACCATCGTAATTCTGCGCAACCTATGGCAACTGCTTCGAAGCGCCGGAAGCCGGCTGGTCGCCAGCAAGCTGGTCGCGAGCAGAACGACGGACCGAAGCACAGCCTCGCGAAGAGCAAGCACAGCGCCCCGTTGCTGCCGTTCCGCCCCGGCCGCGGCGGCGCCCGTCCGGGCTCCGGTCGCAAGCCGAAGATCCCCGGTCAACCCGGCGTCGATCACCGTCCGCGCGCACCGCTCGCCCAGCGCTTCCCGGTCCACGTCACGCTGAAGCTGCGGGCCGGCCTGCCCCGTCTGCGCAGCAAGCCTGCCTACGACGCGCTCCGCGCGGCGTTCGCGGCCGGCTGTGCACGCAACCTCAGCGGCCAGTTCCGCCTGTGCCACTACGCTGTCCTCAACGACCACCTGCACCTGATCTGCGAAGCCGCTGGTCGGCAAGCACTCAGCCGCGGCCTGCAGGGCCTGCTGATCCGCATCGCCAGGGCGCTCAACAATCTGTGGTCGCGCCGTGGCAGCGTGTTCGCCGATCGCTACCACGACCACATCCTGAAGTCGCCGCGCGAGGTCCGCAACGCGCTGCGCTATGTCTTCGGCAACGGCAAG
>JALORC010000161.1 GCA_025459175.1 Planctomycetota bacterium
TTCGTGTTCGGCGTGTTCTGGTGCCGCGGCAAGCGCGTGTTCGAACAGGGCCTCGACCGCGGCTTCCTGCAGGGGCCGCTCGGCACGACCGCACCGTTCGCGTGCATGTGGGCCAACCGCATGCCGCGCCGCGTGCTGCCGGTGACCCGCGCCGACCTGCCGGTGCTCGACCCGAGCCGCTTCGTGCCGAGCGACGTCGCGGACTTCGTGCAGTTCGTCGCCATGCTGGCGACCGACTACTTCCAGCGGCCCAACTACGTGACCGTCGGCGGGCGCAGCTACCTGTCGATCTTCGACAGCACGTTCTTCGTCAAGGAACTCGGTCTGGACGGCGCGCGCACGGCGATCGCGGCGGCACGCCAGTGGCTGCGCGAGCACGGCCATCGCGATCTGCATCTGGCCGCGATCGAGCCCAACGTGGACACGCTGCCGCTGGTGCGCGACCTCGGCTTCGACAGCGTCACACACTACGTGCTGCTGCCGGACTGGAAGGGGCCGTTCGCGCAGGACTATCGCGAGTATGCCGAACTGCGCGCCGGCCAGTGGGCGTCGTTCGCGGAGCGCTCGGGGTTGCCGTACATGCCGTCGGTCGCACCCGGTTGGGACGCCAGCGCGCGCGGCGCCGACTTCGGGCCGCAGCGGCCGGACAAGTACCCGTGGTGGCCGGTGGTCACCGGCGAGCACCCGGAGCACTTCGCGGCGGCGCTGGCGCGGGCGCGCGCGTTCCGTTCGCCGGTCGGCATCGACGACCCGCTGCTGCTGATCGCCTCGCTGAACGAATGGAGCGAAGGCCACTATCTCGAGCCGGACCAGCGCTTCGGCCACGGCTGGCTCGAGGCGGTGCGCAGCAACCGGTGACAGGTGGCGTTTCGCGCCGGCCCCGGTCAGGTGCTGGTCAGCATCGCGCTCACGCGTCCAGCGCAGCGTTGAAGGCAACGTCTTTCGCGGTGCGGGCCAAATTGTCCGGATCGGTCATCGACGTCCACACCTGGATCCGTCCGCTACCTGCGGCGAGGTGCTGGTGCCAGTAGAGCAATGTCGCCCACAGGACCTCCGGGCTCGTGCTCGGCGACAGTGCGCCCGGCGACATGTCGATGCCGACGCTGCGGTAGACATACTCGACAAAAGCTGCCCCAGGGTGCGCGATGCCGCGACCGAGCGGGTTCTCACCCACCCCGTGCACGAAGGCCTTCCAGACGCCCAGCCACTCCCAGAGGGGGTAACGTGACGTGTCGTCAGCCGGACGCAGCGCAGCGTTCCGCAACCGCTCCTTGAAGCTGGCGTCGATCAGCGGCCCACCGCTCGGGGAAGCCGCAACCACCTTCGTCTCGGCCTCGACCTGTTCCTTGTCCTTGCCCCGACCCTTTTTCTTCTTCTCGCCCGATTCGGTGCCGGTTGGGACGCTGCACAGCGCCCCGAACGCCATGTTCGGGTAGCGACGGCTGTCGCGGTAGCGGCCCATGTGGAACGGCGTCACACCATTGCGTTCCGGCACGGCGGCATCCGGGTCGGCGGGATCGAGCGCGCACTCGAGCCCCACGATCTGGTCAGGTCGCGCACCCGTCGGCCAGTCGAGCACCAGTGCGACGTGCGACCACCGCCCCGGCGAGCGGTCATGGCGCTGCGGAATCTGTGCCAGCCGCGACACCATCGCGGCCGGCTGACAGGACCCGAGGAACAGCACACCACCGCGACGATCGTCGGGCTTGGTCCCGGCCTCGACAGCGGCGATCAACTCGTCGTGATTGCGGGGCCGTCGACGCCTGCCGGTCGCGGCCCCGAGTTCGTTGACCTTCAACTTGCCGCCAGCAGTCGTTCGCATCATGGACATGGTTGCTCCTGTCGTTGGCGAAGCTTGAAGAGACTACGCGCGGCACATTCCGGCGTCGAAGGCGCACCACACGGACTCGGCACAGCCCTGGCCACCCCGCGCGTCTCGAGATCGAGGAAGGTGCACCCCACCTCGACCTCGCTGTTCGCGAGCCGCCGGAAGGTCACGGTCGCGATCGTGTTCGGCACGTCCGTCGCGAACCAACAATGCCGAACGGTCGCCCGGTGCGCGCCGACCGGGGCGACGAGTGGGAACTTCACGCCACCTCGATCCTGACGCTCGTAGTCGATGCCGAACTTCCACCAGACCACGCCGGGGATGTGGCAGGCAGGCGACGACACGATCTCGTAGACAGGCTTGCCACGCGGCGAGGTCAACTCGAGCACACGACTGTGATGGACGTCGCCGGACAGCACCAGCACATCGAAGCACGCCTGGTCGAGCGCATCCCAGATGGCCGCATACTCGGTTTCGTAGGCCGGGGGATTGCGATCCGTCCAATCGCCGGGCGCGATCAGCAGCGGCTGGCCCAGCACCAACACCCCGGGGCGCTGCAGGGTGCGCGCCCAACGCACCATCGCCTGCAACGTCGCCTCGGGCATCATGCGCGCGCCGGCGACCCCGGCGTCCTGTCGCTCCGTGCGCAGGTCGGCGACGAAGAGCGAAACCGGCGACGCATCGAACTCGTACGAGAGGTTGTCGCGGTCCCCCGGCGCGCGAGGTGCGGGCGGGAGCTTGCCTGGCGGATTCAGGGTCGCCTGGAACAGCCGCACGCATTCCCTTCCCGCGGCTTCGTAGTCGCGGCGCTGCGATGACTTGCTGCGCCACAGCCACAGCTGCTCGGCCGGGTAGTTGTTCCAGAACTCGTGATCGTCCCACGTGGTCAGCGTCGGCCCCGAGCCCAGCACCTCTGCATAGTCCTGCTGGTAGAACCAGTACTGCAGATACAGCCAGACGGTCTCGAGGTAGCCGCCATCCAGGGAATCGTCGCGCTGCCGCGGGTGCACATCGAGATAGAGGTTGTCGCCGACCAGGAGCTTGAAGGCCGCACCGCGACAGTAGTCGCCGTTCAGGACATCGCGGTAGCTCCATCCCTTGTTCAGGTAGCCGTAGTAACAGCTCGCGACGACGATCTTGAGCTCGCTCGCCTTCTGATCCAGGCACTGGAACTCGGTGACGCGACCTTGTCCGTTCGCCACCGACAACCGGTAGCGCACGCCGGGGCGGAGACCAGCGATGCGGAACCGCCAGGCGCTGATGCCGTGAATCGCCAACTGCTCCTTCACCTGGGAGCTGATCACGATCGACTCGACCACCGGGGGACCGCCGGCCGGCACCAGGCTCAGCTCGGGCACTCCGCCACCTGACAGCAGGACGAGACCGCGGATGGACTCGTTGTCGATCGCTCCTGGGTAGAGTTTGGCGAGCGGCATGGTGTCAGGGCACGGACTTGGTCGACCTCGTCGCCGGGGAATGGTATCCAGGAACGGACCCAGACCAAGGTCGCCGGACCGATCGGGCAGAAGCCCGAGCCCCGGCGGCACTCATCTCAGAAGGAGCGACAGGAACACGTTGAAGTCCGTCGCCCGGTAGCTGCCGAACGGCCCGCAGCGCACGAACCCGTTGCGCTCGTACAACGCATGCGCCGCCGCGAACGCGGGGCCGGTGCCGGTCTCCAGGTACAGCTGCCGGTAGCCGCGCTGTCGGGCCGTGGCGACGATCGTGTCGAGCACGGCCTGACCGATGCCCTGACGCAGGAACCCGGCGCGCGTGCGCATCGACTTGACCTCGCCGCAGGTCGCGTCGAGTTCGCGCAGCGCGCCACAACCGGCGAGCCGGTCCTGCTGCCACGCGGTGAAGAACGTGATGTCCGGCGCCCGGAGCCCGTCGATCGCGAGTGCATGCGCATGGTCCGGGGGAGACTGACCGCGCATCTCGGTGCGGTGTTCGGCGATCAGGGCGTGCACCTCGGGGGCGGTGAGGTCGTCGATGCGGACCAGGACGGACATGGCTCGTCAGGGACGATACGCCGCGCGGGGCCCCGCGGGAACCGAGCCCGCCACGCCGGTGATCGCGATCAACCGGTGCGCGGCTGCCAGAACGAACGCGCCGGCCACGAGCCGAACACCGACACCACGCCACCACCGAGCTTGCTGCCGCGGCCGAGCGTCACCACGTGCAGGCCGCTGAACACACCGCTGCTGCGCATGCCGGCCAGATTCACGAACGCACCCTCTTCCCCGCTGGCGACGCGCTTCGCCTCGCCGACCGGCACCCCTTCCTCGACCACGCACTGCCACAGGTGCGCGAACCCCTCCGACTGCTTGCTGAAGTATGCGAACACCTGGTTGCCGGGACCGCGCGCGAGCGTGAAGTGCTGCGGGTTCTCGTTGCCGGCCACCAGCATGGGGTCGTCGGCGATCGTCGTCGTGCGCACCGCCGTGCCCGGGCGCGACCACGACACCACGAGGCGCCCCTTGCCGGGCGAATGACTGCCGAGCAGGTGCAGCAACGAACGACCGCCGGTGGCATCGTGGCACAGCACGCCGACGTTGGCGATGTAGGCATCGGCGGCCGGTTCGTTGCCCGCGTTCTCGTCGGTGTCCTGTTCGAAGCGGCCGGTGCGGCCGTCGACGGTGCGCAGACCGTGCACGGCCTCCGACGGGCAGGTGCGATAGCTGATGTCGACGCGTTCGCCGCGGGCCATCGCGCTGGCGCAGCAGCCGTAGCTGTTGACGTTGACCTGCACCAGCGGTGCCCACTCGGTCGCATCGGCGGCGAGCCAGCGCATGCCGGTGCTCCACGAACAGTTCCAGACCGGCGCCTTGGCATCGGCGTGGTTGCCGATCACGGCGACCAGCGCGCCGCCGTCGGTGCGCGCGAGGTCGCTGGCGTGGTACTGGTCGCTGCCACTGGTGCCGGCCGCGATCGAGGTCGGACTGCCGACCCACTGGTCGGTGCGGGGGTCGTAGCGCTGCCAGAACACGCTGGAGAACGTCTGGCCGCCGACGGCGCTCCACAGGCACGCCAGTAGCTCGCCGTCGGGGATCAGCGCCGCATTGCCGTCACCGTCGGTCGGCGCGACGTTCGCCCGGCGCCAGCCGAGCCCGCCGTCGTCGCTGCGCCACAGCTCGAGCTCGGAATCGACCACCGCGCCGCGATCGCCGTCGACGGGCCCCGCGAAGCGCGTGCGCACGATCGGCACGAACAGCGCCCCGTTGCGAGCCGGAGCCGCGCCGTTCTGGCCGGCCGCGCTCGTCGACAGGTTCTCGAAAGCCGTGGCCCGGGCGACCTCGACCAGCCGCTGACCGCGCGCGGGCGGTGGTGATTGCGCGCTTGCAGCGGACGGCGCGAGCGCGATCGGCAAGGCGGCGAGAAGGCAACGAGAACCGACGTTTGGCATGAGCAGGCCGCGATCGGACGCACCGTTCGATGACGCGGTTCCGACTTGGGCAGGATACCCGGAAGCTGCCGCGGTCGCCGAGCGGGATCGCACACCACGAGATCGCGAAACCGCAATGCCACGGTCAGTTACCAGTTTCGCGCCCGGACATATCCCTGTGTCCCCTCTACCCAAGGAGTCCCGATGCCTGCCCCTCTCGCCATCGGCAAGCCGTGTCCCGGATTGCTGATGTTCACCGCAGCCCTCATGGTTCCCGCATTGCTGCGGGCACAGCAGTTCGAGGACCGTCGCGTCACGCTGACCTCCAATGTCCGCCCCTATGACGTCGATCGCGACGGCCTGCCCGACCTGCTCGACCTGACCTCGAACGGCGCGCTGTCGATGCGGCGCAACCTCGGCAACCTGCAGTTCGCACCGCCACAACCGGTGACCCAGGTGACCAGCGCCGCCGGTGGCCTGGTCGCGCCGTCCGACCTCGACGGCGACGGCGACACCGACTTCCTGTTGTGCTACGGCGGCACGACCGGCAACACGACGCTGCAGCTTGCCGTCGCCCGGCAACAGGCGCCGAACGTGTTCGCGCTGGTGCCGATCGCCACGGTGCCGGTCCCCGGCTCCAACTACCCGGTCGGGCTGGTGCCCGTCGACTTCGACGGCGACGGCGATCTCGACGTGGTCGCTTCGAGCACCGCGCCGAATGGCGTGAACCACTACGCGCTGCGCAACGACGGGGCGCTGCTGTTCACCGACACCACGCTGGCGCGCTTCCTCGGGGTGCAGATCCCGGCGGCCGCGGGCACGATCGCCACCGACATCGACGGCGACGGGCGCGCCGACCTGCTGGTCGGCGGCCGCGTGCTGCGCAACACCGGCACGCAGTTCGTCGACGAGACCGCATCGCGCACGCCCGGACCGGTCGACTTCTCGGTGGCCGGCGACCTGGACGGCGACGGCGACCCCGACGTGCTCGGCACCAGCTACCTCGATACGCCGAAGCTCTGGATCAACCAGAACGGTATCTTCGTCGACGCCACGGCGCTGGCGCTGCCGGCCATCTCGACGTTCGGTTTCGTCGCCAGCCTGTTCGATGTCGACGGCGACGGGGACCTGGACGCCTTCTTGATCCAGGGCCAGTCCCTGTCCGGCACGCAGGCCCTGCAAGCGGCCACCGTGTTCCGCAACGACGGCACCGGCCGGCTGCTGCAACAGGTTCAGGTCGCGCCGTTCCCGGTCATGGGCCTCCAGAACTACGTCACCCCGGTCGATCTCGAGGCGGACGGCGACCTCGACCTCGTGACCCAGGGCACCACCGCCAACCTGCTGCTCGGCAACGGCAGCGGTGCGTTCCGTCAGGCCTTCCCGAACCTGGGTACAGGGGTGGCAGCGGACATGAACGGCGACGGCCGGCCCGACCTGTTGCGTTCCGAAGGGATCGAACTGCGGTTCGCGCCGCAACGAAGCGTGCTGCGCCCGTGGATCGGTGGCACCGCGGCGGTGAACGGCGTCGATCAGATCGGCGACATCGACGGCGACGGCGATCTCGACGTCTGCGACCCACGCGTGTGGCGCAACGACGGCACCGGCAATCTCACGCTGGATCCGACCGCCGGCCCGTTCACGCTCGGCAGCTGCCTGCTGGCGGATCTCGATGGTGATGGTGATGCCGACCTCGTCAGTGTGCAGCCCGACACGACCAGGTACGCGGTGAACAACGGCGCCGGCCAGTTCGGGGCCGTGACCACGTTGCAGGCGAACACCAGCTTCATGCTGGGAGCCTCGGCAGGCGATGCCGATGCCGATGGGGACGTCGACCTGGCGATCACCAGCGTCATCGCTCCATCGCGCATCCTGCTGAACCAAGGCGCCGGCACCTTCGCGACCCTGTTGCTGCCGACGGCCACCGGCACCTCGACCCGCGTCAACTGGCTCGACCTGCGCGGCAACGGCCAGATCGACCTCGTGGCGACGGGCTCGTCCGGCCCGAGGGTCTACCGCGTGATCGCCGGCGCCGTCGTCGACGTCACCGCGACGATGGCACCGGCCGGACTGTCCGGGCTGTTCCTGGTGGTCGGCGATGTCGACCTCGACGGCGACACCGACCTCGTCGGCAACGCGCTCTACCGGCACGACGGCGCCGGCAACTACACGGCGGAGGCGCTCGGTACCGGCAGCTCCGGGGTCCGGCAGCTGATCGACCTCGACGGCGACGGCGACCTGGACCTGGGCCCGGTCTTGATCAACCGTGAACGCCAGCTGTCGCTGCCGATCGAGGCGCACATCGGCCGCCCGCTGCGCGTCGAGCTCGTCGCCGCACCGGGTCGCGCGCAGGGCGAGATCGCCGTGCTCGCACTGTCCTTGACCCGGCTCACGCCGCCGCTGGCGTCGCCGATCGGCCAGCTGCACCTCGCCAGCCTGGACGCGCTGTGGCCGGTGGCGCTGCCGAACGTCGACGGCCTGGCCCGCATCGACCTGCCGGTGCCGAACGTGCCGGCGATCGTCGGCCTCGAGCTGTTCCTGCAGGCGCTGCACAGCGGTAGCGCCGGGCTCGGCCTCGGCAACGTAGTCAGCACGACCATCGAGTAGGCGCTGCGAAGACGCAGGAACGGGCTGGTAGAACCGCCACGGAATCCCCCGGCCCGGTTCGCGATTGCGTTCGTCCGCGAGGCGAATCATGCTCGGTGCGGGCAATGCACTCGTTCTCCGTCACCAGGAAGGGTCGCAACCACCTCGAGAACGAGGACCATCACCTCGCCTGTGACCGGCGCGGTCTCTACATCGTCGCGGACGGGGTCGGGAGCAGCCGCGGTGCGGGCACGGCCAGCTCGCTCGTGGTCGCCGAGCTGAGCGCTCGGATCGACGCCGGCATACCGCAGGCCTTCCGCGCCGCGGCGCGACGCCTCGCGGCCGAGGGCGGGCGGTCGCCGCAGCACCGCGACATGGCCACCGGCGCCACGCTGCTGCTCGTCGCTGGTGGCATGCGACACCTCGCCCATGTCGGCGACGCACGCTGCTACCTCGTGAACGGAGGCGCAGTCACGCAGCTGACCAGGGACCATTCGGTCGCGTGGGAGCAGTTCGAAGCAGGCTCGATCACCAAGGACGCGTTGCGCGGGCACCCGAATCAGCGCCTGCTCACCAGGGGCTTCAACGCGGCGAGGGACTTCGTCGTGCCCGAATTCCTCGGTGCACCGTTGGCGCCTGGTGATGCGTTCCTGCTGACGACGGACGGGATCACGAAGGAGGTCACCGAGGAGTGCCTGGCAGCGATCGTGGGCACGCGGCCGTGCAGCGAGTGGCCGGCGGCGCTGCTCCAGGCGGCCGGGGCGGCCGAGGATGACGCGACCGTCGTCGCGGTCTGCCCCTGACACCTCGGGACGCAACGGATCCGACTCGTCGTGTTCGTCTCCTGATCCCGGGGGCCGCAGCAACCCAGGCGGGCCACGTCGTCGGAGATCCGGGCAACTGTCCCCGCGCGCCACGAACCGGACGATGGGCAGACGACCACGCTGCGGACGACCGGCCTCGCGATCACCGTCGTCGAGCCGTGAAGCATCGCGGCGGGCCGTAGCTCCCTACCGTCAGCGCCCACCCTGGAACGCGACCGCTTCGATCTCGACCAGGAAGCCGTAGTGCAGCGGCCCGACCGGAACCACCGCGCGCGCCGGCCGGTGCTCGCCGAACAGCTCGGCGTAGACCGCGTTGAACTCGGCCCAGTGCTCCTCGGTGGTCAGGTACACGGTGACCTTGACCACGTCGCGCAACGCGGCCCCCGCCGCCGCGAGCGCCCGCTCGACGTTCTGCAGCGTGATGCGCACCTGCTGCGCGAACGGCAGCGACGGGTCCTTGCTGCCGTCGGGCGGGATCGGCAGCTGCCCCGACACGAACACGAACCCACCCGCGGCGACCGCGTGCGAGTAGTGGCCGGCCGGCGTCACGCCGGCGTGATTCTGACGGAACAGGCGGAGTTCGGCGGTCATGGTGCGCACCACCGTAGCCGGCGCGCGCCGCCCGTTCTGCGCGTTCTGCACGCAGCCTTCCATCCAACGCAGCGGCTCGGCAAGCTGCGCGGCTGGCCGCCCGGGGCCATCGACGACGACATGGCGCCGCCCACCAAGATCTCGACGCTGCATCAACTGCGCTTCGTGCCCGCGCTGCGCACGAGGGGCAGCAGCTACCACCGCCAGGGGCGCGTCGACCTGCACGATCTCACCGAGACCACGGCCAGCGCGACCGTCGACGGCACGCGGCCCTATCAAGTCGAACTGCGGCACTACCGCGATCGCCAGCGCGTCGAGATGAGCTGCGACTGCCCGCACTCGCTCGGGGCCCTGCCGTGCAAGCACCTGTGGGCGCTGCTGCTGGCGATCGACGACATCGAAGCCGATCTGGTCGCCTATGCGGCGCCCGAAGCGGAGACGCCGACCAGGAAACCGTCGTCGCCGCGGTCGAGCCCCCGCGGCGAGCAGGTTGCGCCAGCGAGTCGACAACCACCGACACCACCGCGCGCCAGCCTTCCAACGCCACCGACGCCGACGATCCCGGCCTGGCAACGCCGCATCGAAGCGCTGCTGCCGCGCGCGGTCACCGACGACGCCGAGACGCCGTTGCTCGAGTTCGTCGTCGCTCGTCGCGGCCAGGAACGCGATCGGCCGCTCGCGATCGCCGTGCGCGTTCGCTTCCGCAAGCAGTCCGGCGAGCCGGGCGCCGCCCGCGCCGGCCGCATCAACCGCAGCCAGCTCCATCGCGCCTCCGCCGCCGAACGGCGATTGATCGAACTGCTCGACCGCTTTCGCAGCCAGGAGTACGGCCTCTACGGCGTCAGCAGTGACATCGAGCTCGGCATGCACTTCCTGGTGCCGGCCGAGGACCTCGGCACCGTGATCGGCGAACTGGGCAAGGTGGCGCGGGTGCTCCGCCTCCCGGGTCCCGACGAGGACGGACCGCAGCCGATCGAGGTCGACCAGGGACCGCCGTTCGAGTTCGAACTGGTCGTGCGACCGGGCCAACCGGGCCAGCTGCTCGTCGCGGGCTGCTTCAGTCGCGGGGAACAGCTGTTGCCCCTGACCAGTCTCGATCCGATCGCCGACCACGACGCCGCGATCACACCTCACGCACTGCACACGCTGCGCTGCCACGGCGCCGCCGGCTTGGCCGAAGAGCTGCGGCACCGCGGGCCGATCGAACTGCCCGCGGACGAACTGCCGCGCCTGCTCGGCAGCCTGGCGCGATTGCCGGGCGCCGCGATGTTCCTGCGGCGCTTGCTGACCGACCTGCCGACCACGCGGCCCGAGGCCCAGCTGCTGGTGACGCTGCCGAAGTCCACCGCGGCCCCGTTGCCGGTCGAGCTCTGGTTCGCCTACGACGCCGAGCTGCTGACCGGCAACGACCCGCGGCCGGTGCTCGCCGGCACGCAGGGACTGCGGCGCCGCGATGCGGACGCCGAACGCCAGGCGCACACCGCGGTCGTGGGCGCCGGCGTCGCGCTCGGCCCGGACGGCAAGGGCACGCTGCCGCGCGAACGACTCGTGGCCGTCACCACCGCGCTGCAGGCGCACGGCGTGCGCGTGCTGGCGGCCGGCAAGCGACTGCGCGCGTTCGGCGGCGGCAGCAGCTCGGTGCACAGCGGCATCGACTGGTTCGAACTCGACGGTGCCGTGCAGTTCGACGGCCACGACGCGACGCTGGTCGAGTTGCTCGAGCAATCACTGCGCGACGACGGCCTGGTCGAACTCGGCGACGGCAGCCTCGGCATGCTGCCGGAGGCGTGGCTGCGGCGGCTGGCGATGCTGCGCGCGCTCG
The DNA here is from genome assembly GCA_025459175.1 of Planctomycetota bacterium. Classification (GTDB taxonomy): domain Bacteria; phylum Planctomycetota; class UBA1135; order UBA1135; family UBA2386; genus UBA2386. Next base: position 11,034 of record JALORC010000161.1, read on the forward strand.
GCGGCGACGCCGTCGATGGCAAACTGCGGGTGCCGAGCAATCGCGCGCTGCTGCTCGATGCGCTGCTGGCGAGCCAGGACCAGGGCGAGGTGCAGGTCGACGCGAAGTTCGCCGAACTGCGGCAACGGCTGGCGTCGTTCCAGAGCCTCGCACCGGCGATGCCGCCCGACGGCTTCACCGGCACGCTGCGGCCGTACCAGCAGCAGGGCCTCGCCTGGCTGCGCTTCCTGCAGGCGATCGGCCTCGGCGGCTGCCTCGCCGACGACATGGGGCTCGGCAAGACGGTGCAGGTGCTCGCGCTGCTCGCCGGCACCCGCACCGCGACCAAGGCCCGCCGCGGCAGAGCGCGGCCGGCGAAGCGGCCGAGCCTGCTGGTGGCGCCGCGCAGCGTGCTCGCCAACTGGCAGAGCGAGGCGGCCCGCTTCGCGCCCGGGCTGCGCGTGCTCGACTTCAGCCAACCGGGACGCTGGCACGACGGCATCGACGAAGAGCTCGCCGGCAGCGACCTGGTGCTCACCACCTATGCGCTGCTGCGCGCCGACGCGAGCGAGTTCGCGAGCCGCAAGATCGGGTTCCACTACGCGATCCTCGACGAGGCGCAGGCGATCAAGAACGCCGACAGCCAGGGCAGCAAGGCGGCGCGGTTGCTGCAGGCCGAGCACCGGCTGGTGCTGACCGGCACACCGGTCGAGAACCACCTCGGCGACCTGTGGTCGCTGTTCGAGTTCCT
>JALORC010000162.1 GCA_025459175.1 Planctomycetota bacterium
GCGCGGCCGGCCGTTCGTCGTGTTCTGCCTCGGCATCCTGCCGAGTGCCGTGCTGCTGCTGGCGGTCAACCAGGCGCGCTTCGGCGATCCGTTCGACACCGGCTACCCGAAGTCAGGGGACTGGCTCGATGAACCACCTTGGCTCGGTGCCCTGAAGATCCTGTTCGCGGCTGGCCGTGGCGTGGCCTGGTTCTCGCCGCTGGTGTGGTTGGCGCTGCCGTTCGCGCTGGTCCGCGTCGAACGCCCGGCGCTGCGCTGGCTCGGCTGGATCCTGTTCCTGTTCCCGTTGGTCCTGTTCGCGTTCGCGCGCGGCTGGCAGGGCGGCCAGCCAGTGTTGGGCCGCGCGCTACGTGACGCACGGACTCACGGCGCTGCTGGTGCTGACGCTGCCGCAGACCAGGCCCTGGCGGTGCTGGCCGAAGCTGTGGTGGGGCCTCGTGCTGGCCGGGCTGCTGGTCAGCGTCACCAGCGTCATCGCGCCGGTGCGCGGCGTGCTGCAGCTCGGGGCCCAGGCGGTCGCCGCGCGCGGCGATGCCGGCGATCCGGCCGACCTCACCGGCTGGCAGCCGCGCTACACGCCGTTGCTCGCCAACTGGCGCTACGCCGCCGCCTCGCGGCCGGGCGGCTTCGAGGACGAGCACGGTCACCCGCGCAACGGCAGCGCGCACACGATCGAAGCCCTGTTCGGCGTCGCCGCGACCAGTCCCGAGCAGGGCCAGGCCCCGGTGCGTTGGGAGGACCGCTGCGGGCGGCATCTGTGGTGGCGGTTTTGGGGCGATCTGCTCGGCCTGTCCGGCTGGCTGCTGCTCGGCCCCTGCGTGCTGCTCGCCGCGCTGTTCGCCTGGCTCGCGCTGGCAGCTGGCCGCTCGACCCAGGCACCCGCGCCGATGCCCTGATCCCGGAACGGGCCGCCGCACCGCGGCGCGTCGGTTTTCGCGACAGCTCGTAAAGCCGTTGGCACCGGCCGTTCGATAGGCGGACCAGCATGAACCCCGTCGCGCTGCTGCTGTTCGTCCTCTGCCAGGATCCTGCGCCCACCACGCCGGACCTCGATGTGCTGGAGCTGAAGAACGGCGACGTGCTGCGCGGCCGCATCACCGCCGAGGTCGACGGCTACGTCGAACTGCAGCTCGAGGCCGGCGCGGTGGTCGGGATGAGCACCGCGCAGGTGGCCGCGATCCGCCGCGGCGCCGGTGGTGCGGTCGCCGCCGCGGCCGCGCTGCCGCAGCGCAGCGAGTGGTTCGTGCTGCACGATGCCACCGGCAGCGCGGTCGGCTGGCTGTCGACCGCGGTGCGCCCGCACCAGGACGGCAGCTGCACGATCAGCGAGGAGTACGAGTTCCAGTCCGGCCGTCGCCGTTACCAGGTGACGTCGTTGGTGACCGCCGCCGCGAACCGGGCGCCGCAGAGCTGTTACTTCCGCGAGCGCATCACCGAGCCGATGTTGGCGAGTCTGGCGGCGGCGCTGGACGCCACCAGCGGGCAGCAGGAACGCATCGTCGACGAACGCATCGTCGAGGCCCGCGTCAGCGGCGAGCGGCTGCAGGTGCAGCGCCTGGACCGCACCGGCCGCCGCGAGCGCGACCTGGCGTGGCCGACGGGGGCGTCGTTCCCGCTGCTGGCGCGCACGTTCGCGCGGCAATCGGGCACCGGCCTCGACGCGGTGCTGATGTTCGACCCGGCCTGCGAGGACCTCGTCGAGCGCAGCTATGACGGTGGGCGCCGCCGCCAGGTGGTGCTCGATGGCGTGTCGATGCAGGTGACCGAGGTCGCCGAGACCGGCCCCAGCGGCCGCAACAGCGAGTGGGTCGACGCCACGCAGCGCACGGTGCGGCGCGAGATCGCCGGCCCGGCGCTGGTGGCCGTGCCGAGCAACGCTGCCAGCATGAAGGCGGCGGTCGGCGCGGTGACGATCCCGGGCGCCCTGGTCGCCGCGGCCGACGGCGCCTTCGGCCTGTGGGTGCCGAATCCGGCCTGGACCGCGCTGGCGAACGAGGCGCCCGGGCAGATCGCGCTCGCGTGCCAGGCGCACGGCGCCAGCGTCGCGCTGGCGCGGCTCGATCACCTGGAGCCGGGCTGCACGCTGGATGCCGCCATCGGCGCGGTCGGCAACTGGTTCGCGCTGCTGCACCCGGAACTGCGGGTCGCGTCGCGCAGCGAGACGATGCTGCGCGATCGCGCCGGCATCCGGCTGCTGGCCACCGGCCGGCGCGGCGGCGACAACTGGCGCGCCGAGGTCGACGTGGTGCCACACCGCGGGGGCTTCCTGGTGCTGGTCTGCACCGCGCCGCAGACGGCGTGGGACGAGCTGGCCGGGGACTTCACGTTCTTGCGCCGCTCGGTCGAGTTCGAACCGCAGGCGCTGGCGCCGACGCTGCAGGGGCCGCTCGCCGAGCAATCGGCGCCGCGGCGGTCGCGGCCGCAGCACCCCGGTCCGCAGGACGTGGTGCCGACGTCGACCGCGACCTCTACTTCGACCGCGGCGCGGACTCCCGTCCCGGCGCGCTCGCCGGTGGCGCCTCTCGAGCCCGGTCGCGGCGTCGTTCGCATTCCGAACGACGGCTGACCAGGGCGATCCTGGTTCACTCGGCGAACAGTTCCGCCAACGAGCTCGCGCCCAGCAAGCGCTCGGTCCAGCGTTCGAGCTCGGGCTCGGAGCCGTGTTGCAGCCGATGCAGCAGGTCCGGCGGCAGTTCGCCGAAGCGGACTTGCAGCAGGCGGCGCAGCGTGTCGACGCGCCCTTCGACGCGCCCTTCGACGAGTCCCTCGGCGTGTCCCTGGGAACGCAGGCGTTGACCGGTGGTCATGATCATGTCGTTGGGTTGTTGGAGGTGCTCGGTGAAGGCCGCGGCCAGGTCTTCGAGCGACACGTCGGTGACCTGGATAGCGTAGCAGGCGAACGACTCGAGTGCGGCGCTGCCGGGCAGTGGTCCGGGCTGGCACTGGACCGCACGCAGCAGGTCGCCCCAGCGCCGGATGGCCGGGATCACCTTAGCGGTCGGCAGGTGGCGCAAGAAACGGAGGGCCAGCAGCGTCAACTGCGCGCACGGCGTCAGTCCCGGTCGGCGCAGCTCGGTCTCGGTGGCGGTGGACAGATCGTCGACGACGATGCCGAGGCACGGCTGCAGTGGTCCCAGCACTGCCGCCAGCGCATTCTGCAGCGATCGCACGGGATCTTCGAGGCCGACCAGAGCGTCGCCGTGGTGCAGCAGCACCGACACCACCAGTGGTTCGCAGCCGGTGTCCGCGTCGCGCAATGCGCTGCGCAGGTGCACCGCGTAGCGAAGTACTTGCGAGATGCCCACCTGGTTGCCCGATGACTTGTGCTCGAGCACGAGCAACAGCTGCCGATCGTGGTGGAGCATCCGGGCGGTGAACACCGCATCGGCGGGGTAGCCGCTCAGCTGCAGGCCGGCCGCATGCTCTCTGGCCGGCTGCAGCGAGGTCCAGTCGATCGCCGCGACCAGCGGCTCCGGCAGCACGGACTGCAGCCAGCCGGCGGCATGGAACGGCACGGCGAAGGTGCTGCGGAACAGGGCCTCGTGCGGCGTCGACACCGGCTGGTCACCCGAGCGCGCTGGCTTGGAAGCCGCGCAGCGCCGCGGCCTGCAGTACGTCGATGTCGCGCACGGTGTCGTGGTCGTCGAGATCCGCCAGCGTGCGCGCGATCCGCAGCAGCCGCACCCGGCCGCGGCCGCTCTGGTGGTGGTGGCGCAGCACCTCGTCGACCGCCAGCAGCGCCGCGTCGTCGCACTGGCAGGCGCGCTGCAGCGCGCGGTCGAGCAGGCGCGCGTTCGGCACCGTGATGCCGTTGTGGTGCTGGCGGTGCTGCTGGCGATCGTGCGCGAGCAGCACGCGTTCGCGCAGCCGGGCGGTCGAACCGGCGGGATCCTCCGGCGCGCGCAGCTCGGCCGCGGTGAGCGCCGGCACCTCGACCTGCAGGTCCAGGCGATCGAGCAGCGGCCCCGACAGCCGGCTGCGGTAGCGCGCGATCGCCGCCGGGGTGCAGATGCAGGGCCGCTGGCGATGGCCGCGGTAGCCGCACGGGCACGGGTTCATCGCCGCGACCAGCAGGAACCACGCCGGCATCGTCACGGTCTTCTGCGCGCGGCCGACCGTGACGTGGCCGTCCTCGAGCGGCTGGCGCAGCGCCTCGAGCACGTCGCGGCGGAACTCCGGCAGTTCGTCGAGGAACAGCACGCCGTGGTGCGCCAGCGTGACTTCGCCGGGGCGCACGTCGGCGCCGCCGCCGAGCACACTGGCGGCCGAACTGGTGTGGTGCGGCGCGCGCAGCGGCCTGCGGTCACCGGCCAGCGCCAGGCCAGCGGCGGCATGGACCTGCAGCACCGCGAGCCGTTCGGCCGGGCCGAGCGGCGGCAACAGGCCGGGCAGGCGGCGCAGCATCGCACTCTTGCCGGTGCCGGGCGGGCCGGTGAACAGCAGGTTGTGGCCACCTGCGGCGGTGGCACACAGCGCCAGCTTCGGCGTCGCGTGACCGCGCAGGTCGGCGAGGTCGGGAACGGTGTCCCCGGGGTCGGCAACACGCGGCGGCGGCGGCGGCAGTTCGCGGCGACCGGCCAGCCAGAAGATCGCGTCGGCGAGCGTCGGCGCGCCGTGCAGCGGCAGGCCGTCGATGACCTGGCACAGCTGCGCATCGACGAGGCTGCACAGCATCGCGCGCGCGGCGAGGCGGCGGGCGGCGATGCCGACACTGACCGCGCCGCGCGCCGGCAGGATCTGGCCGCGCAGGCTCACTTCGCCGAACGCGAACAGACCGTGCGCCCGTTCGGGCGGGAACAGCCCGGCGGCGCCGGCCAGCGCCAGCGCCAGCGGTAGGTCGAAGCCGCTGCCGTGCTTGCGCAGCGCGGCGGGCGCGAAGTTCACCGTGGTGACGCCGCGCGGCGGCGGCAGGTCGAGCGCGAAGAACGCCTGCAGCACGCGGTGGTAGGCCTCGCGCACACAGGCGTCGACGAGGCCGAGCAGGCGCGGGGTGCCGTCGCCGGCGTGCCGCGTGGTCGCCTCGACCTGGACCGGAATGGCGTCGACGCCGTGAACGAGGCCGCAGCCGATGGTGATCGTGGATGGGTGCACACCCGTCAGTGGCACGGGCGGCGCCGCGGTGGCACGGATTCCGGAAAATCGTGCTACCAGTCGCGGGCGGCGGCGATCGCGGCGCGTGCGGCGATCTCCGCGCGCAGCGCACGGGCATCGGCGAGCACCAGGTCCGGCAGCCGGGTCGGTGAACCGCCGGCGACGAACACCGTCAGTTCGGCGAGGCCGAGCAGCTGCGCCAGCGGACCCTGACGGACCACGACGGCCTGCACCTTCGCGATCGGCAGGAACGCGGTGGTGCGGCCGATCACGCCGTGGCGCAGGCACAGGAACTCGCGGCCGAGTGCATAGCCGAGGTTGCGCCACACCAGCACGCCGAGCAGCGCCCACAGCGGGATCAGCAGCAGCAACAGCAGCGCCATCGGGCCGGTCTGCCGCCACAGCGGTGGGATCGTGAGCGCGGCGAGGGCGACGCCTTGCAGCGCCGTGCGCACGATCAGCTTCGCCGAACCGCGCTGCCAGCCGAATGTCTCCTGTTCGATGCCGGGCAGCAGCGCTGGCAGCAGCGCCTCGGTGTCGGCCATGCGCGCCAACGGCACCACGACGTCCCAGCCGCCGGTGGTGTCCTCGCCGTCGCTGCGGCTGCCGCCGGCCGAGTCGGCCTTGGTGACCGCGACGCCGAGCAGCCGCCGCAGCCAGGGCTGTTCGATGGTGACGCGCTGGATGCGTGCGCGCGGCAGCGTCTTCTGGCGCGTGGTCAGCAGGCCGAACCGCCGCTGCAGCACGCTGCCGCGCAGCGTCAGCGTGAAGGCGTGGAACTGCACCAGGTTGCCGAGCGTCGCGGTGATGACGCCGATCGCCATCACCACCAGCAACAGGCCGAACAGGATCGCGCCGGTCACCAGCGGCGGGAACTGGCGCAGCCAGTCGGTGACGCTCCGGGCCACACCCGCCAGCTGCACCGCGAGGCCGAACTGATCGGCGAACTGCAGCGCGGCGAAGCCGGTCAGCACGAACGCGCCGAGCCGCAGATCGGTGATGCCGCGCAGCAGCAGGGCGCCGGTGGTGGCGCGGTGCACGACCCATTCGGGCTCGAACGGCGGTGGTGGCGGCAGTTGGCCGGGTTCGGGGCTCTGACCGGCGGCCAGCGGCGCGCCGTCGCCCGCGGCGGCGACCTCGCGCGAGGTCGCGGCGGCCGCGCGCGCCAGCAGCAGCACTTCGCGCAGGTGTTCGGCCGACGCGCGCGACAGCGCATCGAGACGGGCCTCGACGCCGCGCCCGGACGCGGTCTCGACCAGCACGACGGCCAGGCCGAGCGCGCGGCGCAGGATCGTCGACTCGAAGCCGAGGTCCTGGATGCGATCGAGCGGGATGCGCCGTTCCTGGCGTTCGAGCAGGCCCTCGCGCACGCGCAGCTCGGTGGTGGTCAGCGTGTATTCGAGCGTCAGGTAGCGGGCGACCGCGTAGCCGAGCTGCAGCACGAACAGGCCGATGCCGAACGCCAGCACCCACGGCGACTGCAGCACGACGCCGAACACGACCAGGAACGCGACCTGGCGCAGCGCATCGAGCAGCCGCAGCAGCAGGATCGCCGGGTGCAGGTGACCATTGGCCAGCACCACGTCGGTGGCGACGGCCGGCACCGGCTCGCCCGCGGCGGTCGGTATCGGCTCGTTCGGGGGCAGCTGCGGCGGCGCCGCCGGATCAGAGGCGTCCGTCACCGCGTGCCTCGACGATGCGGTCGCGCAGTTCCTGCGCGCGGGCCACCAGCAGGCCGGGCACGCGGAACGCGCTGCCTTCGTTGCCGGCCGTGAACACCACCAGCGTGGCGAGGCCGAACAGGCGCTCGATCGGGCCGCGCACCAGGTCGACGTGCTGCATGCGCCGCACGGGCACGGCGCGTTCCTCGACGAACAGGATGCCGTAGCGCAGCAGCAGCAGGTCCGAGCGGTAGGCGTAGCGCCAGCGCGCGAACGCCAGCGGCGGCACCAGCAGCGCCAGCACGAGCATGCCGAGGCAGGCGCCGGCGAGCACGAGTTCCCAGGTGTCCGACCAGCTGCGCCAGTGTTCGGCCAGCAGCGGGCGGCCGACGAACCACGCGAGTCCGGTCACCACGGCGGCGGTCAGCAGGTCGCCGAGCACCCAGTAGGTGACCACGCGCGCTTCCAGGCGCTGGTCGGGGTGCAGTCCGGGGGGCAGTTCGGCGGCAGTCATCGATGCAGCGTGCCGCCGCGGGCGCTCGCTGGCAACGATCTGGCGCGGGAGGGGGATCGGGACCGCTACGGATGGCAGGTACCGCGCGGCACGACTAGGCTCGCCATGGCCAATGCGCACGCTCCTCGCCGCCACGCTGTTGCTCGCCACCGCGGTGGCCCAGACCCGGGTCTTCGACTTCAACACGACCTACACGACGCGGACGGCGACAGGCCTCGGCATCGGCCAGGCGACCCGGGTCGGCAGCGAGGTCGCGTCGTTCGGCGGCTACGACGGCGTGTCGCAGCACCTCTACTTCGGTGACGGTACCAATGCCGGTAGCCGCATCGTGCATTCTTTCCCGTTGCACTACGGCGACAACAACTCGCCGAGACTGTTCGCGCTCGGCAATCGGTTGTTGTTCACCAATCACCGGTTCGACAGCGGTCGGGAGTTGTGGACCAGCGATGGCACAGAGGCCGGGACGTACATGTTGGGAGACCTGATGCCGGGGCGGGACGACGGTGTGCCGTTCGAGCCGCCATTCGTCGAGTTCCAGGGCAAGGCCTGGTTCACGGCCCGCGACCCACAGCATGGATTCGAGCTGTGGTCGAGCGACGGCAGCATTGCCGGCACCCAACTCGCGGTCGACCTCTGGCAAGGCCCGAACGGCAGCAACCCGACGGCGATCGTGGTCGCGGCCGGCAAGCTGTTCCTGTTGGCCGCCGACGGCGCCTTCGGTCGCGAACTCTGGGTGTCGGATGGCACCCCTGCCGGCACCAACATGGTCGCCGACCTGAGCCAGTTCGCGGAAATCGGCAACCTGATGGCGCTCGGCAACGGCGTGGTGTTCACGACCACGGAGCGGAACGCCGGCAACGAGCTGTTCTTCAGCGACGGCACCGCGGCGGGTACTGCTCCGCTGCGCGACATCGCGCCGGGCAGTGCCGGCTCGTTTCCACGGCATCTGGTGCGATTCGGCAACGAGATCGTGTTCCAGGCGCAATCGGCGCAGTCGCAATTCGTCTACGACCTGTGGCGAACCGATGGCACGCCGGCGGGCACGGTGCCGTTCCTGCCGCAGTGGACGCTGGCGTCGTGGGAGTTCCGCCTGATCCCCAGCGGTCCCTGGCTGTATCGCTGGCGAGCCGCGGCCAACACCGGGTGGGAGCTGTGGCGCACCGATGGCACGCCGGCGGGCACCAGCCTCGTGCTGACGACGGGACCGATGGCCGGCAGTTTCAACCTGGGCTTCGTGATGGCGCCGGGTGGGATGTTGCTCGTGTTCGACGACGGGGTGCACGGTCGCGAACCGTGGTGGCTGCCCGACGGTGGCAGTGCGGCGTTGCTCGCCGATCTCCGGCCAGGCCCGGCTTCGTCGATCGCACTGGCGACGCAGTTGTTCGCACTCGGTGGCGAAGTGTGGTTGGTCGCCGACGACGGGGTGCATGGCAATCAGTTGTGGAAGTACTGGCCGGCCACCGGTGTGCTGCAGGCGACCGCCGACCTGCTGCTGCCGGTCGCCGATGGCAACTGCGTGCCGGCCGGAGCGATCGAGCAGGATCTGCTGTTCACGGGCCGGCGCGACTCCGGCAGTGTCGGGCTCTGGCGCACCGACGGCACGCTCGCCGGCACCACGCCTCTGCATCTCGCGCCGGCCAGTGCGTCGCCTACCTACTGGGGAGCGGTCGTCTATCAGCATGGCGCCGAGACCTGCCTGCTCTACGACGACGGCGTGCATGGTGTGGAGCTGTGGCGCACCGACGGCACCGCCGCCGGTACCACGATGATCGCCGACCTCGATCCGGGGCCCGGCTCGCTGATCATGACTGCCCAGGTGGCGCTCGATGGGGCATTGCTGTTCGGCCAGTACTTGCAAGGGCAGTCGTCGGCGCCGCGGCCGTTGTGGCGCACCGATGGCACCGCGGCGGGCACGTGGCAGTTGCACCCCAACCTCGGGGTGATTCACGGTTGCCGGGTCGGCGATGTGGCCTTGTTCCTCGGCTATGGCACCGGCCCCGGACTGCAGCTGTGGCGTTCGGATGGCACGGTGGCTGGCACCGTGCAACTGAGCAGCTGGTTTCACGCCACGGCGCTGGTCGGTCTGGGGGACCACGCACTGGTGTTCGCGGCCAATGGTCTCTGGCGCAGTGATGGCACGGCGGCCGGCACGGTGCAGATCCTGGCCTCGACCCCGCAGCCGTCGAGCCCGCCCGTGCGATGCGGAGGGGTGGCCTACTACCCGGCGTCGACGCCTGCCAGCGGCAGTGAGTTGTGGCGCAGCGACGGCACGGCCAGCGGCACCACGATGGTGGTGGACATCCACCCGGGGCCAGGCGACGGCGTGCTCTACTGGTCCGTCCCGCATGCCACCGCGGACCGGGTGTTCTTCGTCGCCACCGAGCCAACTACCGGTACCGAGTTGTGGGTCACCGACGGCACCGCCGCTGGCAGCTGGCTCGTGAAGGACATCCTGCCCGGCCCGTTGTCGTCGATGGGCAACCGGCGGTTCGCGCGCGGGCCGTCCCTGTCGGCCTTGGCCGACAATCGGCGCGTCTTGTTCCTCGCCGAAGATCTGCAGCGCGGCGAGGAGTTCTGGATCACCGACGGCACCGCGGCCGGCACCGTGCCGCTCGCCGAAGTGGCGCCGAACAGCCAGTCGGCGTGGGCCCAGGCGTTTGTGCGCGCTGGCGATCGGGTGTGGTGGCAGGGGCGCGACGACGCCGGGCGCGAGCTGTGGAGCCTGCCGCTGGCTGCGGTCGGCATGGCGGCGTCGTCGGTCTTCGGGACCGGCTGTCATGGCAACGCGCCGAGCCGCGTGCGTGCGATCGACGTGCCACAGCTCGGCAACGCGGCGTTCGCGATCGGGCTCGAACGGGCGCAGCCGACGGTGCCGGCGTTGCTGCTGCTCGCCGGCGAACGCAGCGATCTGCCGCTGGGCGGCTGTCGGCTCTATCCGAGTCCGAACGGCGTCCTGGCCGCGGCGGCGACCGATGGCTCCGGCGGCGCGATGGTGCCGGTGCCGGTGCCGGCGACGCCAGCACTGCTCGGCGCCGAGCAGTTCGCGCAGTGGCTGACGATCGAAGTGGGTGGGCTGGTGTTCGGCCTCGCGGCGCTCAGCGATGCGCTGCACCTCGTGGTCGGCGGCTGATCGCGGTCGGCAGTGCGTCAGCGCAGCGTTCGCATCAGGAACTCGACGCCGGCCGCAGAATGCCGGTCCGGCTGGGCTCACACATTGGCCCTCCGCCGGCTATGGTGGCGCCATTCGTTGCGATTCGGGGACCGACCTCACTCGAGGTGGCAAACCCATCCCGGTCGAGAGTAGAGGTGTCACATGCGCTCGTCAGTGCTCGCCCTTGCCATTCTGCGCCTTGCTACCGAATCGTTGCCTGCCCAGTGCGGCACCGCCTGGGCCAGCAGCGGCGGCATACCCGGCGCCGACGGTCGCGTCGGCGCAATGACCACCTGGGACCCCGATGGCGCGGGCCCGACTCCGGCCCAGCTGGTCGTCGGCGGCAACTTCCGCTACGCCGGTGGGCAGCCCATCGACCGCGTCGCGATGCTCGATCCGGTCACCGGAGCCTGGTCGTCACTCTACTTCGGCGTCGACGGGCCGGTCAGCGCGTTCGCGACGCTGACCACCGGAGAACTGGTTGTCGCCGGCGAGTTCGGCGGTGCCTACGGCACCATCAGTCCGGGGATCGTGCGTTGGAATGGCAGCACGTGGTCGAGCCTCGGCGGCGGCGTTTCGTTGGCCTGCTACGCAGTGGTGCCATTGCCGAACGGCGGCCTGATTGCGACCGGGTGGTTCAACGCCGCGGGCGGCGTACCTGCGAACTCGATCGCGCAATGGAACGGCAGCACGTGGTCGCCGCTCGGCAGCGGTCTCGGCACGGGCCGTGGCTACGCCCTGCTGCGCTTGCCGAACGGGGACTTGATCGTCGGCGGCTACCTCCCCACGGCGGGCGGTGTGGCGCGCTGGAACGGCAGCACGTGGTCGGCGATGGGTTGGTGGGGGGCGCAGACGATAATCCGTCTGGCACTCGTGCCCGGCAGCAGCGACGTGATCGCCTTGACGAGTAACTCTTCCGGTCCGAACTCGCTGATGCGATTTGACGGTACGAGCTGGAGCCCGTTCGGTGCGCTCTCCCCCTCCGCGTGGGTAACGGGTCTGGATACGCTGGCCAACGGCGATCTCGTCATCGCCGGCTCGTTCCTCAATGTGGGTGGCACGCCGGTGAACAACCTTGCCCGGTTCGATGGCACCACATGGCATGCGCTCGGCAATGGGGACAATCCACCGTCGCTGGCCACCGCGCATGCAGCGCCGAGTGGCGAGCTGTTCGTTGGCGGCGATTTTGCGACGATCGGCCCGCTGGTAGCGCGATCGATTGCGCGCTTTGCTGGCGGCAGCTGGCGTTCGCTCGGGGCCGGCGTCGGGGCCTCGGTCGTTGCGCAGACTGTGTTGCCCGACGGTCGGCAGGTCGTCGCCACCACATCCGGAAGGGTCCTGCGGCGTGATGGAGCCTCGTGGACTTCCTTGAGCGGAGGGCTGCCGGAGAGCGTGCGGGCACTCGCGGTGCTGGCCAACGGCGACCTCATCGCCGGAGGAATGTCCGGGTCGGTTCGGCTGGTCCGTTGGAACGGTTCGAGCTGGGTCCCCTTCGCCGCACCCTTGTCGGGCCTTGTCGTATCTGCGCTGCATGCCTTGCCCGACGGCTTGCTGGTGGGTGGCACTCTCGATAACTCGGAAGTCAGAGCGTTCGCGCAGCTGCCAGACGGCTCGATTGCCGTCGGCGGTAGTTTCTACACGGCCGGTGGGCTCTACACCCACAACGTGGTGCGGTGGGACGGCACCAGCTGGTCTGCGTACGGCCTCGGCCTGCCGTCGCCCAGCTCCTTGGGTGTCCATGCGCTGACGGTGGCGGGAAACGGCGAGCTCATCGCCGGCGGCTCGTTCGGGTCGTGGCCCAACACCTCCAACCTCGCCCGATGGAACGGATCGGCGTGGGTAAGCATTGTTCTCGGCGGCCAGCAACCGTATGTCAACGCGCTGTTGACTCTCCCGGGCGGGGACGTGGTCGCGGGAGGCGATTTCACGAGTGTTGGTGGCACCAATGCCGTGGGGCTCGGGCGTTGGAACGGCACGACGTGGAGCGCCGTCGGCGGTGGTGTTGGCCTGACGATGGCGGGCAGCCTCGCGCCCGGAGTCTCGTCGCTGCTGTTCCTCGCGGACGGCCGCCTGTCGGTCGGCGGTTCCTTCGGGTTGGTCGGCGGCGCACCCAGCGCCTACCTCGCGTGGCTCACTTCGGGGTGTCCGGCGTCGGTGGCCGCGTACGGGGCCGGGTGCACCGGCAGCGGCGGGACGCTGCAGTTGTGGTCGCTCGAGTCGGCCTGGGTCGGCGGCACCATGCGCAGTGCTTGCAGCGGTCTGCTGGCGACATCCCTGGTTGCCCGCGTGCTCGGGTTCGGCGCATCGTCGCTGCCGCTGGCATCGCTGCTGCCGACCGGTGGTGTCGGCTGCAACTTGCTGGTCGATCCCGTGGTCATCGATCTCGTGCCACCGCTGCATGGGACAACCGTGACGCTGTCCCTGCCGATCCCTGCCAACCCGGCTCTGGTCGGCGCCACCTTGCGCGAGCAGGCGGTCGAGTTCGAGTTCGATGCCGCTGGCGGCCTGTTCCGCATCAACTCGAGCAACGCGCTGTTCGCGACCCTCGGCCGCTTCTAGGTCGCCGTCGTCGCATTCTCGAGCAAGCTGGCTCGCCCTCTCAGGCGGCCGCGCGCTTCCTGAACAGCAGCGCCCCGAGGCACGCCATCGCGGTGCCGAACAGGATCGTCAGCATCGGCCAGAACGTGATCTGCGGCATGATCAGGAAGCTCAGCCGATCGGCGTCCTCGATGCCGGTGAAGAACGGCGGGATCTTCGTGTAGTGCGTGTTCCAGTCCTTGCCCATCGCGAACCAGGTGATGAGCACGACCGGGATACGCGCGAGCAGGCCGTAGACCAGCAGCACCAGCGCCGCCCGACCCCACGCCGCGAACATGATCAGGCAGCCGACCCCCATCAGACCGAGGATCCACTGCAGGCCGCGCGGTTGGCCGGGGTGCTGTTCGTCCGGCAGCGACATCAAGTCCATGTTGCTCAGCACTGCCATGCCGCCGAACACCACCGCGAGCGCGAACAGGCTGATGCCGAACGCCCGCGCCGGCGATCGCGGCCCGGCGCCACCGCGCTGCAGGCGGATGCCGAACCACAGCCCGAACACGAAGATCAGCCAGCTGATGCCGAGCAAGGCGCCACCGCCGCCGGCCTCGGCGCGGCCGAACACGGTGGGGTTCCACTCGTTGATCTGACCGGCGAGGCGCAGACCGCTGATGATCAGCGTCAGCACGGCGGGAACGACCACGAGGGACAACGTCGACGGCGCGGCGGCGGGGGGCATGCGCGCAGCGTAGGCGGCGCCACCGGTCGCTGTCACTTCTTGGCGTCGGTCGCGGCAGGCGACGAACGCAGCGTAGGTGCGCGCCGCCGACGCTGCGTCAGCGGCGTGTCAGCGCCGTGCGCGAGCTGGTTCGGTGGCTTCTCGGCGCGTTCGTTCGCGCCGGGCGACCGACCGGGTAGGCTGCCACCGGGCTGCCCCGCCCCAATGGTCGCCATGGTCCAGTTCCTTCGTCTCGGCCTGCTGTCGGCCTCGTGCCTCGCCGTGTTCGCGCCGGCCCAGGGGCCCGCCTGGGAGCCGGCGGTGCGGGCCGCGATCGAGGCGCAGATGCAGCGCGACCACATTCCGGGCCTGTCGTGTGCGATCGGGGTCGGCGCGGCGCTGCCGTTCCGCGCCGGATTCGGCCTCGCCGACGTCGAGAACGGCGTCGTCGCGCGGCCGCAGACCGTCTACCGGCTCGCCTCGATCAGCAAGCCGATCACCGCGGTGCTGGCGCTGCAGCTGGCCGAACGCGGCGAACTCGAACTCGATGCCGACGTGCATACGCTGGTGCCGCAGTGGCCGGCGAAGCCGTGGCCGGTGACGACGCGGCAACTGCTGGCGCACCTCGGCGGCGTGCGGCACTACCGCGGCGAGGCCGAGAGCACGCTGCGCTACGAGACGCAGACGGCGTCGCTGGCGCGGTTCGCCGACGATCCGCTGCTGCACGAGCCGGGCACCGCGTACCACTACTCGACCTACGGCTTCAACCTGGTCGCGGCGGTGGTCGAGGCTCGCGCCGGCAAGTCGTTCGCGGCGGTGCTGCGCGAACGCATCGCCGGGCCGGCCGGCGCGCCGTCGTTGCAGGACGACGACAGCCGCCGCCTCATCCCCGGTCGCGCCCAGGGCTACGTGCGCAACGGCGACGTGCTCGAGAACAGCCAGCTGATGGACTCGAGCTACAAGCTCGGCGGCGGCGGCCTGTGCGCCAGTGCCGAGGACCTGGTGCACTTCACGCAGGCGCTGCTCGACGGCCGGCTGCTGAACGAGGCCTCGCGCACGGCGATGTGGACCCGGCAGCGCACCGCGGCCGGTGCCGAGGTCGAGTACGGGCTCGGCTGCCGCCCGTCCCGGCCGGACGGCCGCCTGGTGATCGAGCACAGCGGCGCGCAGGCGCGCGTCAGCACGATGTGGTACGTGCTGCCCGAGCCGCAGGTGGTCGTGGTTTTGTTGTGCAATCTGGAGCGGGTGAGGCTGCAGCCGTTGGCGCAGCAGATCACGGCGCTGGTGGCCCCGGTGGAGACGAAGTGATGAAGCGACTCTGGTCCGTTCTCGGCAACTCGCAGAAACTCGACGGTGGCGCCATGTTCGGCAACGCGCCGAAGGCGATGTGGCAGCGCTGGGCGCCGCCCGACGAACAGAACCGCATCGACCTCGCCTGCCGCTGCCTCGTGGTCCGCGATGGTTCGCGCACGATCCTGTGCGAGGCCGGCATCGGTGCGTTCTTCGCGCCGGAGCTGCGGCGGCGGTTCGGCGTGCAGGAGGACCGCCACGTGCTGCTCGAGCAGCTGGCGGCGATCGGCATCGCGCCGGCGGACGTCGACGTCGTGGTGCTGTCGCACCTGCACTTCGACCACGCCGGTGGCGTGATGGCCGCGCACCGCGACGGCGCGGCGCCAGCGCTGGTGTTCCCGAACGCGCACTACGTGGTCGGGGAGCAGGCCTGGCAGCGGGCGATCAAACCGCACGCGCGCGATCGCGCCAGCTTCGTGCCGGAGCTGCCGGGGCTGCTCGAACGCACCGGTCGCGTCGAACGCATCGCCGGCGACCGCAGCACCGTGCTCGGCGATGGCTATCGCTTCCACCACAGTCACGGTCACACCCCGGGCATGGTGTTGTGCGAGGTGGCGGGGGAGCACGGCCCGCTGCTGTTCTGCGCCGACCTGATCCCGGGCCTGCCGTGGGTGCGGCGCGCGATCACGATGGGCTACGACCGCTATCCCGAGCTGCTGATCGACGAGAAGACCGCGCTGCTCGCCGATCTGCAGCGGCGCGGTGGCCGGTTGTTCTTCACCCATGACCCGCAGGTCGCCAGCTGCCGGCTCGCCGTCGACGAGCAGGGCGCGGTGGTGGCGGGTGCGTCGCAGCCGGCAGCCGACGCTGGTCGGCGACGCGGCGTAGCGCGTTTCAACGCGGCTTCAGCACGACCTTCGCCTCGACGGTGCCGGTGGCCGGCACCACCAGGTCGACCAGCGCGGTCAGGTAGTCCTCGGCCGCGACGTGGAGCCGCAGCTTGCCGGCCGGCAGCCGGCGCAGCAGCATCGGCCCTTCGATGCGTTCGTG
>JALORC010000237.1 GCA_025459175.1 Planctomycetota bacterium
CTCATCGAGCGGCCCCTGCGCCACCCCGCGCCAGTATTCCAACTCCGCATCCCCCGACGACTTCACCGGCTCCCCCGCCGCCTCCACCGCCGCCGGCTTCGCCGCAGCGTCCGCAGCCCTCGCCGCCTCCGCCGCCACGCCCATCGAATACCCACACGCGCCACCACCCCCAGCCCCAAGCATCAGCGCCCCCGCTGTCATCAAGAACGCCCGCCGCGTCGGCATCGACGGCGGCTGTGGCTTGGGATCCGGCTTGGGATCCGGCTTGGGATCCGGCTCCGGCTCGGGCGCAACGAGGTAGATCGCGTCGATTCTCATGGGACGAGGCTATGCCCCTTCCCGGGGCACACACGAGGTCGCCGCATGGTCCGGAGCCACCGTTCCGACGTCAATCCCTCACCCTCGGGTTCCGTGCTCTCCGCCCGTGGCAAAATCGTCACCGCCACCCCGGACCAGTCCCGGACCAATGCCACCGCCGCCGACTTCGGCAACGACCTCGGACCGCAGCAGAACGGGGCCATCACCAGAGCCACAACCCCTCACAGCACAGGCAATACCAAGGTTGCCGATCGCCGGGCAAGGCAGCCCGATGACCAGCCAACGGTGCCGGAACTCGCCATCCTGGCGCGCCGGCCTGCCGACGGTGGCGCAGATCGAGGCGGAGCTGGCGCCGAAGCAGGGGCCCTCGGCATCGAGCCGATCCCGATCTGCGAAGCGCTGACCGGAACAGGCCGCCAGCGCGTCTGCGCCTGCTGCGCCGAACGTGCGCGCGATCTCGCTACGTCTCGCGGTCTCGTGCGACCGCGTTCGGCTGCAGCTGCATCACCACCCCTTCGCCGCCCGCCTGACCGCCGCATCCGCTGCCACCACATCGAACTCGGCCGGATCAAAACCCTCCCCTAACCACTCGCTCAGCTCGGCGTGACGTTCGTGCGCGCGATCGCCAATCGCCACCACGAACTCCCCGTATCCAAAGGGACCACCACTGTCTTCCGGCGGGCAACGGCGGCGGCCCGCGACGCACCGCGGCACCGTGCACGGCTGCGGCAGCACCGCTTCGACGACGAGATCGTGGGTCCAACCGTCGCCGAAGTCATATTCATAGACGAGGCGGGCCCCTTCGCCCGCCGCCAGATCGGCGAGTGCAACCTCACGCGAGTCCTCGCCCACGGGCTCCCAGTCGCCTGGCGGCGCGTAGCACTCTTCACCGACGCGAAAGAGATGCAGGTGGCAATCGTGCCACCCCATCGCCGCCTGCAGGATCGCGTGCAACTTCGGCAACAGGATGTCCGCCGGCACCTGCAACCGTCGCCAGATCGGTGGTCGCACGTTGCGCAGGCTCACCTTGATCTGGAACGTGGACGCCGGCGCGCGGCTTCGCTTGCGCATGCGCGCCGGCCGACCGCGGGCGTTCGTGAACCGGAACTCGGGTGGCTGCGAGTTCGGGAGGCTCAGCAACTGCTGCAGCAGGTCCGGCAGATTGGCGAAGTCCAGCTCCACCAGATCGCCGCCGCGAGCACGCTGCTCCTGCGACCCGGTGAGCGCGTCGACGATCGTCATCAGCAGGTCGATCGCCCGTTTGCCTCCCGCGGTCAGCGCTGCCGTCGCCAACCGGGACCGGTAGCGCTCGCGCTCGTCGTCGCCGACGGACAGCACCGGACTCCCGTCCGCACCGACCGTGGCCGAGAACGCAAGCCGCCCGAGCTCGGGATCCGCGCGGGCGACGTCGCGCAGGACGGCCAAGGCCTCGACGGCCACGGCGACCTCACGCAAGTCTTCGCGCGCACTTCGGCGCATGGCCCGCAGATCGGCCGGCGTCGCCATCCACTCCGAGATCGCTCCGCACGCCCCACAGTGCGGACACTGCCATTCCACCCGCCGCGTCGACCGCTCCCACCCGGCGACGAGCAGGCCACGGCAGGCCTTCCGCCCGGGGCGCCGACGACATGGGACCGGCGTGGTCAGGGCCCGGCCCGGTTCGACCTGCGATGCGTATCGCACGAGATCGCCGTAGTGGGCCGCCAATCGCCGGACGTATGCCGACGAGGTCTCATCCGCATCGATGAAGTGGGTGAGGAGTACGGATTCGACGTGCGCGGCCATGCCCGACGATTACCACAAGCAGCCCCACGGACCCACCGAGGCGCGAACCACTGGCCCTGGACCACGTGCCTCGGCTCTGGCTTCATCCTTCATCCACGGGCTCGCGCCCCTCGGCCCACCAAGCGCAGCACGTGCGCGAGGTAGTTGGTGACGTTGCCGCGCGCGCCCTGCGAATTGCCCTCGACCAACGCCATGTCGAGATTGGGAACCGCGCCACCGATCGTCCAATGGAACGTGTTGCTGGTAGCGAGCTGCACCAGGTCGAACCACTGCGTCGCCATCTGCAGGCCGTTCCGCTGTTCCAAGATCGTCGCGACGACCATCCCCCCAGCCACCAGCCCCCACCCACCCCGACCCCGACCCCGAACCGCCCTTCCGTCACCGCACGATCTCCATCCGCAGCCCGCGCGAATCCACCACCACCCCCTCCGGCAACCGCAGCCCCACCCCGCGCCGCACCCGCTCCGCGGTCCAACATGCCGCCATCGCATCCAGGATGTCATCCGCCTGCACATCGCGCCCGCGATGCCGGTCCACCAGCCCCTCGACGTCCACACCCCACGCTGCCACCAGCAACGCCACCCGCTCGGCGCGCCCGACACTCCGCTTCTTCGGCGACCCCATCGGCCGATCCCCCTGCATCGCCGCGAACGACACCTCGGGGTGCACCTCGACGACCCGCTGCTGCAGCGCCGGCGTCATGACCTGGTCGACCTCCGCGATCTTGCCGACGATCGCGAAGCACTGCTTGCTCAAGGCGAGCTCGTGGCGCGACGAACGACGACTGCGCTCCTTCGCGTCCGCGTAGTCCGTCGCACCGAGCACGGCACGCACCGGCGGCGAGAACACGCTGCTCGCCCGCGCCCCGAGCAGGGCGCGCGCTCGGCGATCACACTCCCGGCCACCGGGCTCCGCGGCGTCGAGCAAGCCGATCGGAACATCGATGCCGACCACGGCCAGACGCGCATCGAGCAGCACGCGGCGGATCTGCGGTTCGACCCGCACCGACACCTCGCCGCCGACCGCACGCTCGACGATCACCCAACCCGAACGGCAACCATCGACTCCGGCAACCACGTCCATGC
>JALORC010000007.1 GCA_025459175.1 Planctomycetota bacterium
ACGTCGTCGCTCGCGCTCCACGCGGCTCGGGGCACGTCACGGGGCACCCGTGGTCACGCATCGGCCTGCAACTCCGTCAGCCAGCTGCGCCCCAGCTCCGACAACACGAACTGTCGCGCTCCCGTCAGCAGCCCCCACGTCTTCAGGTCCTTCTTCCGCTTGCTGCAATGGCTCTCCGACAACGCCCCGCCAGCCACAACGGCCGCGACGGCAACTTCCTTCGCGTGCAGTGGTCCGCCCTTGCATGCCCCGAGGATCGCAACGTCGTCCGCCTGGAGCTCACCAGCGGCCCTCGGGGCCGGCCGCCCAACCTGCTTCCGCATCGCCCTCTTCATCTGCGACGACACCGCATAGAGCAGGAAGGGACTCGACCCGATCCCTGCCACCGCCTGGCGAATGCACCACCCGAGGTTGCTCGCCACCTCGACACCGCTGGCCGCTCGCCACTTGGCCAGGTCTGCACAGGGCGGAGTGAGCCCTGCCAAGACGTCTACCCGCCGCGAGTGCCAGTCCTTCCCCGAATCGAACACGGCATCCATGAGCTTCTGTGCCGTCTGCAGCGCGGTCGCCTCGAACGCCGGCCGCACATGCGCAGGCAACCCATCCCAACTCACCGACCGAATGTCACCCATCAGCTGCGCAACCAGATCCGCCAACCGGAACTCGAGCTCCGCAATCCGCCGGATCGACAGCGGCCAAGACGCCCCTTCGCGCAACCAGACCCCGCGCTCCGCATGCACGTAGCGCATCACCTGCTTGACGATCCCCGACTCCTCCAGATCCTGCATCTTCGCGAAGAACCGCGCCCGCGCCTCCTGCGACGCGAGCGCAGTCGCCACGATGACCCGCGCAAACTTCGGCGGCAGCTTCACCTTCTTGGACTTCTTCGCGGCCATGCCGACAACCTCTACCCCAGCCGCTCCATGACCTCCACCGCCCTCGCCTGGTTGACCTCCGCATAGACCTGCGTCGTCTCCAGCTGCCGGTGCCCCAGCACGGCCTGCGCCGCCTCGATCCCCATCTCCTTCCGGATCCGCGTCGCCGCCGCATGCCGCAGCTGATTCGGACTCCACGCCGCCACCCCGGCCGCCGCACACCCCCGCGCAATCGCCCGCCGGTAGCTGTTGGTGTCGTAGCAGTCCCGCAGCCCTTGATCCTTCGACCCCCTGCGTACTTTCCGCGCGCCGTTCGAATGCGACGGCCACACCTTCGACTTGCGCGCCGCCCGCATCGCCGCCCGCCGCTCCAGCTCCGCGACCCTCGGCGAGAACAGCGCCGCCGCCGGATCCAACGACAAGAACGGCACCAGCACCGCCTGCGCCTGCGGCCCGAGCGGGATCACGCGCTCCATGCCGTGATGCTCGACCTTGTGATCGCGCGGCCGGTACAGCCACACCCGCCCGCCACGATCGATCTCGGCCATGCGCATCTGAACCACTTCCTGCGGCCGCATCCCCGTCAGCCACTGCAGCTCGATCATCGCTGCGACCTGGCGCGCCACGTGCGGCAACACCGCCTCGACCAACCCACGATCGACCGGCCGCACCGGCTCATACTCCTTGGCCCGCGACCGCCCGCGCTTGAGCCCGGCGACCGCGCGCAGCGCCTGCAGCACCTCGCCCGGCACCTGCTCGTTCTCGACCGCCCAGCGGAACGCCTGCCGGATGCGCGACACGTAGCCATTGATCGTCGTGCGGGCCAACCCCGCATCGATCATGCGTTCGCGGCACGCCTTCAACGCCAGCGGCCCGAACTCCGCCGCCGACAACGAGCCGTACAACGCATGCAGCGGCCGCATCGCCAGCCGCAGCACCGACAGCTCGCTCGTCGGCTTGCCGTTCTTGCGGTAGTAGACCTCGGCGTGCTGCCAGTAGCCGGCGATCACCTGGTCAACGGTGACCACCTCGACCGCGGCGACACCGCCGGATGCCTGCCATTCGGCGACCAGGCGCAGATACGCGGACTGCGCCTCCTCCGAGCCGTAGACCCCGAGGTAGACGACGCGACCGCCCAACTTCACCACGGCCCGACCTGAAGCCTTGTGCAGCTGCAGGGCGGGAACCTTGCGAGACTCGACCAACATCGGACACTCCCCTCAGGCGTACGGTACGCCCGAGTCGCGGCAGTTCTGACCACGCGCCCGGCGGAAGCCGGGGAGCACCCAACTGGGTTCTCGACAAGCACTTAAGAAGTGGTCGGAGCGAGAAGATTTGAACTTCCGACCCCCTGCACCCCATGCAGGTGCGCTACCAGGCTGCGCTACGCTCCGACCCAACTACCAGACGTGAGGCCTGCAGCCTCGTGGGGAGCGAGGATGGTAGCGCCGGCCCCCAGCACGGCAAGGGCCGAGGCAAGCAACCGGCGGAACACGCGAACCGCCGAACAACCGCGAACCCACGCGAACACCCGCGACAACCCGCGCCGCTGCGCACCCACCCCCTACAGTCCCTCGATGCACCGCCCGCTCCTGCTCGCCTGCCTGGTCCCCCTTCTACCCCAGCTGCGCACCCAGGAACCGAAGCCCCCCACCCCGCCCGCACCCACCCCCACCCTCACCCTCCCCGCCTTCACCGGCTACACGCACCCCGACCCCGACTCCGCCCACCGCCGCGACGACGGCTCGATCGAACACTCCGCCGGCGAGCTCCACTTCTACATCCACCTCCCCCACACCGGCGACCTCACCATCCGCCTCGAGCACACCAACGCCGGCGCCGCCGACCCTTCCCCGCCCCAACTGCGCACCACCGTCCGCTCGACCACCACCCAGACCCCCACCACCCACCTCTCCGCGACCACCGACCTCGGCACCTTCCCGATCACCACCCGCGGCTTCCACGAGATCGTACTGACCGCCACCGACGGCAAACCGCTGCGCGAACTGCGCGCCATCCACCTCAGCGGCACCGCCGCCGAGAACGCGCACGCCAACACCATCGAGCGCCGCAACGCCGCCTCCGTGCACCTCGGCTACCCGATCCCAAAGGAGCATCGCGACGCGATCGAGTGGTTCTACATTGAGCTCACCCCGCGGACCGACCCGATCTGGAGCTACTACATGGCGACCGGTTGGCACCGCGGCTACTTCGGCATGCAGGTCAACTCCGCGACCGAACGGCGCATCATCTTCAGCGTCTGGGATGCCGGTGGCGAAGCGGTCGATCGCGGCAAGGTCGCCGATGACAACCGCGTCAAGCTGGTCGCGAAGGGAGACGGCGTGCACGCCGGCGACTTCGGCAACGAAGGCACCGGCGGCCACAGCCACTGGAAGCACGACTGGAAGCTCGGCGAGACGTTCCGCTTCCTGATGCACGCCAAGGCCACGGGCGACACCACCACCTACACCGGCTGGTTCTGGCTCGCCGAGCAGAAGCAATGGCGCCTGATCGCGAGCTTCCGCGCGCCGAAGGACGGCAAGCAGCTGCACGGCCTCTACTCGTTCTCCGAGAACTTCCACGGCGCCAACGGCGATCGCCTGCGCGACTGCGAGTTCGGCAACGGCTGGGTGCGCACCACGGCGGGCGGATGGCTGCCGCTGCTCGATGCGCACTTCACCCATGACGAGACCGGCGAGAAGGCGCGCGGCGACCGCTGCGCCGGCGTGCGCGGCAACCGCTTCTACCTGCGCCACGGCAACTTCACGCCCGCGCCCGAAGGTGCGGCGACCACCTACCGCCAGCCGCTGCGGGTGCCGCAGTCGGCGGGCACGCCGCCGCGCGACGACGAGCTGCCGAAGCCGCCGGCGCGGTGATCCGGCTCGCTGACACCACTCGCCATCGCTCGTCACCCGCTGGAACGCGCCCGTACCGATGCAGGATCCGACCCCGACCGTCGCCCCGACCGCGCCTGCGCTGCTGCACAGCGAAGCCGCCTGCCCCAACTGCGGCGCGCCCTCGCCGGGCCGCTTCTGTGCGTCGTGCGGCCAGCGCCAGCACGGACGCCTGTCGCTGCGCATCCTGTGGCAGGACTTCGCGTCCCGCTTCCTGAGTGCCGAGAACGGCTTCCTGCCGACGATGTGGCAGCTGGCCACTCGCCCCGGGCGCTGCGCGCGCCGCTATCTCGACGGCCAGCGCAAGGCGCTCACGGCGCCGCTCGGCATCTATGCACTCGGCGCCACCGCCCAGGTGCTCGGCCTGTGGTCGCTGAAGGATCAGGTGAAGGCCCAGATCACCGCACAGCTGCCCGACGCCTACTTCCAGTTCCTGGCCAAACGCGGCATCCAGGACCCGAAGGAGTTCGCCGGCGAACGCTACCTCGCGCTGATGCAGAGCGCCTACTCGTGGCTCGGCCTGTTCGCGTTCGTGATGCCGATGGCGGTGGTGGCGCGCCTGCTGCTCGGTCGGCGCGCCAACCTCGCCGAACTGCTCGCCGTGGCGCTCTATTCGGCCGGCTTCGTGATGCTCGTCACCGCCGTCACCGGCCAGGCGCTGGTCCGCTGGTCGCCGCAGGTCCACGGCACCGCGAGCCTGTCGCTGTACTTCGTGCACGGCGTCTGCATCTTCGGCGGCGGCTTCGGCTGGCGCTGGCGGCCGCTGCTGGCCGGCGCGGTCGGCACCGCGAGCGCGATGGCCGGCATGCTGTTCTCGATCGGAGTGCTGACCGGGATCGTGTTGACGTTCGGGGTGTGAGCCCTCACCCGAACTCGACGGCCCCGGTCCGCGGCGCCGACAGCAGCGCTCCCGGACTCACCGAGAGCCCGCGACCTCGGCACCCGCGGCAACCGAAGCCTTGCGCGCCGCCACGCCATCGCCGCGACACCTGACGTAACGCTGCGCCCGCGGCTTGGCCAACGCCGCTGCCAGCTCGGACTCGAAGGCGAACGAGTCGCGGCGGAAACCGGCGCGTTCGGCGACGCGGGCCGAAGCGGCGTGATCGTCACGAATCCAGGCCTCGAGCACCTCGACCTCGAAACGTTCGAAGCAGTGCGTCACGAACGCGGGGAGGATGCGGCTCATCCAGCCCTTGCCCCAGTGTTCCTCGGCCAGCCAGTAGGCGACCTCGGCCGTGCGCATGCCGGCGAACGCATCGTGCAGGCGCAGCAGGCACTGACCGATCGGTTCGCCGTCGCGCACGATCGCGAAGGCCTGTTGGCGCGTGTCGATGCTGCCGAGCTCGATCAACGCCAACGCGGTCGCCTCGGTCAGCGGCTGCGGATAGCTCTCGGGCAGGTAGTGCCACAGGCGTGGGTTGTCGAGCATCCTGCGGTAGCGCGGCGCATCCGCTCTCGCCCATGGCCGGAACGAGAACTCGTCGCCGACCGCCGCCGGCGCGGCGCGTGGCGCCTCGACGCGCGCGAGCCGAGCCTGCACCACGAGGTGACAACGACTCGCCATGACGACGCCGTGGCGCGCACGGCAGGCGGCGAGCTGCGCCCTGGCGGCATCGCGGATCCTGTCGATGGCCACGGCAGCGGCCGCGGCATCGGCAACGGCGGCAGCCATCTCGATCTGCGCCGACAGGGTGCGCAACATGCGCATCGCGTCCGCTTCGGGCGAGGCATACGCAGCCAGGTCGACCACCCGCTCGTCGCGCGACGGCAGCGGCGCATCATCGACGCAGGCGGCGGCAACCCAGCCGATCTGGGCACAGTCGTAGGCGAGCTCGATGCCATGCGTGCGGCAGTAGTCGAGCTCCTCGGCGTCGAGCACGCCCTCCCAACGCGAACGCCGCGGATCGAACGCGCGTCCGGACGGCAGCCTGACCACGTTCGTCGCGCCTGGCGCAATCAGCCTCTCGGCATGCTCGGTGCGCAGTTCCACAGGTTCTGGATCTGTCATGGTTCACGGCTCCGCTGGACGGGCCTCGCCACCTGCTCGGTGCAGCCGTGCAGCGGGCACTGCACAGCTCACACCCTTCGCAGCCAGCTTCTCCGGCGGCCGCCTGCATTCAAGGTCTGCCGAGGCGCCCGATGCGAAGGGCGCTTCGGCACCTCACTGGTCGATGCCGACCTGGCTCAGCATCCACGCCATCTCGAACGCCTTGTCGCGCCAGCGGTCGTAGCGCCCCGACGCGCCGCCGTGCCCGGCGGCCTCGAGCTTGCACTGCATCAGCAGCGGCGCCTTGCCGCCGGTCAGCGCGCGCAGCTTGGCGGTGTACTTGGCCGGCTCCCAGTACATCACCTGCGAATCGTTGAAGCTCGTCGTCACCAACGTCGCCGGGTAGGCCTTGTTCTCGAGGTTGTCGTACGGGCTGTACGACAGCATGTACTCGAACGCCTCCTTCTCGTTGGGATTGCCCCACTCGAGGTACTCACCGACCGTCAGCGGCAGCGACGCGTCCATCATCGTGTTCATCACGTCGACGAACGGCACCGCGCTGTGCACCGCCTTGAACAGGTCCGGCCGCAGGTTGGCGACCGCGCCCATCAGCAGACCACCGGCGCTGCCGCCCTCGATCATCAGCTTGTCCTTGGCGGTCCAGCGCTCGGCGACCAGGAACTCCGCGCAGTCGATGAAGTCGAAGAACGTGTTCTTCTTCTTCATCAGCATGCCGTCCTTGTGCCACTGCTCGCCGAGGTCGTTGCCGCCGCGGATGTGCGCGATCGCATAGGCGACACCGCGGTCGAGCAGGCTGATGCGGTCGCTCGAGAACGTCGCCGGCATCGCGTTGCCGTAGGAGCCGTACGCGTACAACCACAGCGGCCCCTTGCCGTCCTTCTGTCGATCGGCGCGGTAGACGATCGAGATCGGCACCCGCACGCCGTCGCGCGCCTTCGCCCACAGCCGCTCGGTGCGGTATTTGCTCGCGTCGTAGCCGACCACCTCGGTCTGCTTCTTCAGCGTGCGCGTCAGCGTCTTCAGGTCGTAGTCGTAGACGCACGACGGCGTCACCATCGACTGGTAGCCGATCCGGAACGTCGTCGACCGGAACTCCGGCGTGCCGCCGGGGAACGCGGCGTAGACCGCCTCGGGGAACGTGATGTCGCGCCACTCCCCGCTGCGGAAGTCGAGCACGCGGAAGCGCGTCAGCGCCGCGGCCTTCTCGGTGACGACGGCGAAATCGGCGAACACGTCGAAACCGCTGACCAGACCGTCGGCGCGGTGCGGCACGATCTCCTTGCCCTTCGCGAGCTCGAACGCGCCGACCGGCACCTGCACGACCTTGAAGTTGACCGCGCCCTGGTCGGTGGTCACGAACCACGAACCGTCGCGGTGCTCCGGCTGATAGCGGTGCCCCTTCTGCCGCGGGGCCAGCACGGCGAACGACCCGTTCGCGGTGCTCGCATCGAGCGCGCGCCATTCCGCCGTGTCGGTGCTGCCGGAACCGCACAGCAGGTAGCGCTTGTCGCGCGTGCGCGTGAGCCCGATCGCGTAGAGCTCGTCCGTCTCCTCGTAGAGCAGTTCCGGCGGCTTGCCGAACACCAGCCGCCACAGCTTGTCGCTGCGCTTCGTGACGTCGTCCTCGGTGCAGTAGAACAGCGTGCTGCCGTCCGCCGACCACTCGACCGACGTCACGCGTTCGGCGAGGTCGGCGGTGATCGCGCCGGAGCGCAGGTCCTTCACGTGCAGCTTGTACTGCCGGAAGCCGGTGGTGTCGGTCGTGTAGGCGAGCCGCTGGTCGTCGTCGCTGACCTGTTGCGCACCGAGGCCGAGGTAGGCGAGCCCCTTCGCCATCTCGTTCTGGTCGAGCAGCACCTGCTCGACGGCCTGGTCGTCGAAGCTGCCGTCGGCGGCCGCCGGCTTGCGGCACGAGATCGGGTACTGCTGCCCCTCGACGGTGCGCGAGTAGTAGAAGAAACGACCGTCGCGCACCGGCACACTGAGGTCCGTCTGCTTCACACGCGCGACCATCTCCGCGTACAGCTTCTCGCGCAGCGGCTGCTGCGCGGCCGTCATCGCCTCGGTGTAGGCGTTCTCGGCCTGCAGGTAGGAGCGCACCTCGGGGTTGTCCTTCTGCCGCAGCCAGAACCACTCGTCGACGAACGTGCGGCCGTGCCACGTCTGCTCGTGCGGCACACGCTTGGCGACCGGTGGCTGCGGCGCCTGCGCGAGCAGGGCCGGGGCGAGGAACGCGAGCAGCAGGCTCGCGACGAAGGGGCGTTGGTTCACGATCATGGGCAGGAGGCGGTGACGATGCCGGCGAGCCGGCGGGAGCGAAACTACGGAGTCGGGACCCCCGCCGCTGGCCGGCGGGTCGTTTGCCCGGGTGCTCATCGCCGCGGTGGTCGTCGGCGGGGCGCTGCCTTGCGCGGCGCCCGCTGACGCGCGGGCGGCGAAACCGCGGCGCCGGCGCGCCAGCGCTCGAAGGCCTCGACCAGCTCGCTCGGCACGTGGCGCCAGTGCACGTCGTGCACCGCACCGGCCAAGGCCAGGAACATCAGCTTGGTGACCTGCGGGTGCCGCGCGCGCAACCGGGCCCACAGCTGCATCAGGTCGGAGCCGACCAGATCGCCGTGCGTGTGGATGCCCTCGTCGGCGAGCCAGGCCGCGGTGGTGTCACTGAGATTCCAGAGCTTGCGACACGGGGTGTCCGGTCGCGCCGGGGTGCGGCGAGCGGGCATCAGCGCACCTCCGGTCGTTCGGTGACCGGCCGCGCGACCGCCGGCGGCAGCGCGCGCTTGCGGCCGCCGCTCGCCTCCCCCGCCAACAGCGTCGCCACGTCGTCATACGCGTAGACCACCGGCGGCTTGTCCTTCGCCAGCCCGCCGGTGTCCGCGGTCGGCCCGTAGGTGCTGTGCAGTTCGCGGCCGGCCATGCGCAGCAACGCCGTCTGCTGGCCACGATGATGCGCGGTGTGCGCGATGCGCCGCGTCATGATCCACGTGCGCGGCTGCTGCAGCTCGAAGAACGGCACCACGGCCTCCCACCAGCCATCGTCCTTGCCGGCCAGCGCCTCGCGCCGGAACTCGGCCGCAGCCGCGTAGTGGCGCAGGAACGCCTGCCGCGACGGCTCCGGCGGCAGCACCTCGCCCGGCGCCACGATGCCGAACATCGACCCGAACCAACCGTGCTCGCTCTGGCACTGGTGGAGCATGTGCTCGCGCAGCGTGCGGCCGCGGCGATCGCCGGCCAATGGGCGGCGGTCGAGATCGGCGTCGGTCGCCATCGCCCACACCGACAGCACCTTCAAGATCTCGGTCGCGTAGGTGTCGACCAAGAACGTGTAGCGGCTCGCCATCGCCGCATCAGAAGCCGCGGCCGCGGCCCCGGCAACCGCTACAGCACCGGGCGCGCGTAGGTGATGCCGTCCTGCACCAGGGCGATCAGGCCGACCCCGGGCGCCAGCAGGAACCGGTACGAACGCTGCCCGGTGCCGATGTCCTGCCGGTCCCACGCCAGCGACACCGACAGCTGCAGCACGTCGAACAGCTGCCGCGGGCCGACGAAGCGCGGCTCGGACCAGTTCCAGGTGCCGAACACCGTCATCAGGCCGGAGCTCGAGTTGCCCTGCACCGGGCTGTTGACGGTCATCGGCGTGGTGACCGTGAACGGCTGCTGACCGCGCAGGTCCTGCCACACCAACGCGCGGTTCGCCCAGACCTCGACCCAGCCTGGCGGTGACGACTCGCGGCCGAGCCACACATCACCGTCGACGTAGATGCTGTCGTCGACGCCCGGGCCGCGGATGCGCCAGCGCTGCGCGGTGCCGGTGCGGAACGCCGCCGGCGCGAAGTCCGGCACCGGCTCGACGGCGAACGAGTAGCCACCTTCGAGCGCGACCACCGAGTCCAGCGCCGGCCGATACTCGTCGACGTTCTGCGCCCGCGGTCCGAACACGACCTGGTAGCGCCCGAACGTGCGGATCGGCATCGACACCCGACCCGCGACGATGTCGACCGTCGCCGGCTCGTAGATGCGGGTGATGCCGTCGCGCAGCTGCTCGAACCGCACGTTGCCGGCCGCGGTGTTCTGGATCGCCTGCAGCCGGTAGGGCGCCTCGAGCGTGCCGAGCTGGTCGAGTCGCAGCGACTCCGGTTCGATCCGGAACGGCTCGCCGGGCATCAGAGCAACAGCCGGCGTCGAGGACCCGATCGGCGCGGTGCGGGTCACCTGGACGATGCGGAACTCGGTCGGCGCGCTGACGGCGCCGGCCGGCACGACCAGCTTCAGACCGGCCTGCTCACCGTCGGCGACCACGAGTTCCCCGCCGGCCGGGCCGATCGTCGCCGAGGCCATCACGGCGGGGCCGTTCGAACTGCTGCAGCCGAACGCGGCCAGGGACAGCAACGCCGACAACAACAACGGGGCAGGGGTCTTCCACATGGCTGACACCATAGTCCTGGGTGCTCCGACCGTAACGCAACGTTTGCACCTGGCGCCCCCAGCCCTGGAACCGCTGGGCAACCAGCCCGCTGCCCGCCCGGGACCGGGCGAGGCGACCGCCCGCTGCCAACGCCGGCTGCGTCCAGTGGCAATTCGCCGGCGAAGCCCCCGTTCGCGCCCTCGACGGCGGAAACCCTTCCGGACCGCGCGACCGCCGCCTACCTTCTCCACCCCCTATGTCCAGGCCCGCCGACTCCGTCGATCCGATCCTGCTGCGCGACCTCGGCCAGAAGGCCATCGCCGGTGGCCCGCTCAGCGCCGCCGAAGCCCTGTCCCTGTATCGCGGTCTCGACCAGCCGTCGCTCGGCCTGCTCGCCAACGACGTGCGGATGCGGCTGAACCCGCCGCACGCGGACGGCAAGGTGCGCGTCACCTACATCGTCGACCGCAACCTCAACCCGACCAACGTCTGCGTCACCGACTGCGGCTTCTGCGCGTTCTATCGCCGGCCCGGCGATCCAGACGCCTACATCCTGCCGCGCGAGGTCATCTACCAGAAGGTCGAGGAGCTGATCAGCAAGGGCGGCATCCAGCTGCTGCTGCAGGGTGGCCACCACCCGAAGCTGAAGACCGACTGGTATGCCGAGCTGTTCCGCGACCTGAAGCAGCGCTACCCGCAGGTCTGGATCCACGGCATGAGCCCGCCCGAGATCACGCACCTGAGCAAGCTCGAGAAGCGGCCGGTGCGCGACATCCTGGTCGATCTGAAGCAGGCCGGCCTGCAGTCGATCCCCGGCGGCGGCGCCGAGATCCTGGTCGAGCGCGTGCGCCAGATCATCGCGCCGAAGAAGGCGACCACCGACGAATGGCTCGAAGTCTATCGCCAGTGGGCGAAGCTCGGCGGCAAGGGCACCGCGACGATGATGTTCGGCCACGTCGAGACCGATGCCGAACGCATCGAGCACATGACGCGCGTGCGCGAGCTGCAGCACGAGACGCTGCAGGCGCACGGCAGCGGCGTGTTCACCGCGTTCATCCCGTGGACGTTCCAGCCCGAGAACACGGCGATGGGCCCGCAACTGCTCGCCGACCGCGGCGGCCTGAAGGCGACCGTCGCCGAGTATCTGCGCACGCTGAGCCTGTCGCGGCTCTACCTGCAGAACGTGCCGCACGTGCAGTCGAGCTTCGTCACCCAGGGCATGAAGACGTGCCAGATCGGGTTGTCGATGGGCGCCGACGACTTCGGCTCGGCGATGCTCGAGGAGAACGTCGTCAGTTCGGCCGGCTGCACGCACCCGACGTCGATCCCGGAGATCGAGCGGCACATCAAGGACGCCGGTTTCGTGCCACAGCGGCGCAACATGCTGTACGAACCGGTGGCGACGCCGGAGACCGATCGCTTCGGCAAGCCGATCGGCGAGAAGAAGGCCGTGGTGTCCTCGGTGCAGGCGTAGCCGGCGCGGCCATCGTGCCGACCTCGCCCCACTGGCGTTCGCTCCGCGGCCTGCTCGCCGGCGCGACGGCGCTGCTGCTGGTCGGCTGCCGAGTGCTCGAACTCGCGCCGAACGTCGTGCCGAAGAACCTGCCGCAGGTGCCGGACCGCGCCGAGCTCGACCACGAGCCGTTGCCGGGCATGGCGCACGCGGCCTTCCCCCGCTTCGACATCGAGCGCGGCCAGTTCACCGGTCCCGCCCGCGTGTGGCTGAAGGGCTCGCCGGCGTGCCGCGAGGCGCACTTCGGCGAACGGCGACGCACGGTCGTGCTCGAGCCGCCGTACCACACCGCGGTCGTCGACATCGAGCCCGAGGATCTGCCGCCCGGCCCGCCGACGAACGGTGCGGTGACGGTGCAGTTCGTCGCCGACGGCGAGCCGGTGCGCACGCTGGCCGTGGCGCCGCCCGACGCGGTGCGGCTGAACGCGCCGCAGCCGGCGAGCAGCGCGCTGTTCGTCGGCGACTTCCAGCCGTTCCACGTCATCGCGGGGGGCGTGGCAGTGAATCCCGGCGAGCCGATGCAGCGCCGCAGCGGTGCGCCGAGCACGCTGGTCGCGATGCGCCAGCTGCTGCAGGCCACCGCGGAGGGCCGCATCGACGGCATCCCGAAGCCGAGCTGGCTGTGTGGCGTCGGCGACCAGATCTATGTCGAGGGCGACTACCACGCCTTCGGCAAGCTGCAGCAACGCCATCCGATGTCGGCGTGGACCGTCGAAGCGCAGCCGCGTCCGCGCGTCGCCGCCTCGGAGCTGCCGCGCTTCCTCGACACGATGTATCGCGCGCACTGGTCGTTCCCGAGCTTAGAACGCGCGCTGCAGGCGCTGCCGTCGGTGATGACCTGGGACGACCACGAGATCCGCGACGGCTGGGGCTCGCAGGGCGACGAACACGTCTACCGCGACAGCCACTTCCGGCACTTCCGCGCCGCGTACGTCGAGCACCAGGTTCGCCGCGGGCCGCGCGCGCTCGGCACGGCGGCGGCGGATCCACAGGCCGCACTGTGGCAGCAGCTCACGTGGCACGGCGTGCCGGTGTTCGTGATGGACCAGCGCACCTGCCGCGACATCACGGCCCCGAGCATCCTCGGCGACGAACAGTGGCAGGCGCTGCGCGCGTGGTTCACGAACCTGCAGGCGAGCCGCAGTCGCTACTACGTGCTGGTGTCGTCGGTGCCGATCTTCTACCGCATCGCCGACCGCGCCAACCTCGCCGCCAAGCTGCAGGACGAGGCCCGCGACGACCTGCTCGACACCTGGACCGCGGCGCCGAACCGGGCCGAGTGGCAACGGCTGGTCGACGAGATCACCGCCGCCGGCGCGCGCGGCCTGCGCGGTCTGATCGTCAGCGGCGACTACCACGTGAACTCGCTGTGCCGGGTGACCAGGAGCAACGGCTCGGCAGCGCCGACGGTGCTGGCCTACGAGATGATCGCGGCCGGTCTGGCGGCGGATCACTACGGTGACTGGAAGCAGAAGATCGCGCGCGACGGCTGGCTGCTCGAGACGCCGATCGCGACCCGCGGCGGCGAGGTGTCGACCGAGCTCGCATTCCTGCCGCCATGCCCCAGCTTCCTGTCGCTGTCGCTGGTCGACGAACGCGCGGCGGTGACGTGGTGGCGCGCCGAGGCGAAGGGCTGCAGCCGGCTCGAGGCGGAACTCGACTGGGACGTGCCGTTGCCGGGGGTGCGCACGTTGCTGCGGCGCGCGCCGACCACGATCGACCTCGATGTGGTGATGCCGGCCGCGGCGCCGGCGCCGCGCACCAAACCGGGCTAGCGCGACCGGCTGGACGGCACGACGAGCACGAATGCAATCGCCCTGTCGCTCGGGTGCCTTCAGAAGCTGCCGACGTACTGGAACACCGTGTTGGTGCTGGTTGCGGTGACGATCTGGAGGCTCGCGCCGATTTCGAGTGGCACCCACTGAGACACGAGCTGCAATCCCACCAGGCCCGGGTTGTTGGGCAGCGTGTAGCTGCTGCTGGCCGAGCCGCTGCTGGTCGACAGCAGTTCGACCTGCTCCGGGACGACGCCGAGGTTGCAACCCGGCGCACCTTGGGGCAACAAGAGGCCGAGTGGCACCGAAGTCACCGACACACCTCGTGCCGCCAGCACGAACGCAGCCAGCGGCAGGCCACTGCCGGTCTCCGTCGTCGTGCCGCCGACCCACAGGCCGCTCGCCTGCAGCAGGTTGCTGCCGCCCGAGCTGGCACAACCGGTGGCTGCGGTGATGACGATCGCCGGGCAAGGCGTCGACAGGCGCGTCAGGTAGCGCGACTCGATGCCGGCGCGCTGGACCCGGTGCCCACCGACGACGAGCACTTCGCCGTTGGCGAACTGCACATCACTGACGTAGCTGCCGTCGATGTCCGCGAGCGGCGTCCACGACGACCCGTTCCAGCGCAGCAGGTCGGCCCCGATCACGGCCGAGATGACGATGTCGCCATTGGGCAAACTGGTGCCGGCGTTGGCGAAGGTCGATGCGCCAAAGGCGCTCCAAGCCGTGCCGTTCCAGCGCGCGATGCCGGTTGCCGGGGTACCGGGTGCCGAGGTGAAGATCCCGCAGGCGATCAGGTTGTTCTGTGCGTCGAGGTGGGTGTCGTAGACGGGCCCGTTGAAACTGCCTCCGAAGCTCGACCATTGGCCGTTCCACAGGGCGAGGTTCGCGATGGGCAACCCGCTGACGAAGCCAAAGATCCCGGCAACGACGAGATTGCCGTTGGGCATCACCATGAGGTCGTAAACCGTCGAGGCGGGACCCGAGCCGCTGCCGAAGGTTGTCCAGGAGTTGCCATCCCACTCCACCAAGTTCGCTGTGCCGCCGAAGCCGGAGCCGCCAACGACGATGCGGCCGTTCGGCAACACCTCGATGGCCTCACCGAAGTAGAACGGCAGTCCGGCACCCAAACTGTGCCAGGTCGTGCCGTCCCAGCGAGCGACGTTCTCGGCGGCGGAACCACCCGCTGCCGTGAAGGTGCCAGTGACGACGAGGTCGCCGTCGGGCAGCACCGCGAGGTCCTTCACCGGACCGTTGACGCCGGCGCCGAGCGCTTGCCAGCTGCTGCCGTCGAACCAAGCGACATGCCGGGCTCCCACGCCGCCAAAGTTCAAGAAGTTGCCGCCGACGTACAGCTGACCGTTGGGCACGGCCCGCACGACGTGAACGGCGCCGTCGATACCTGTTTGGAGCGGGCGCCACGTGCCACCGGCGAGGACCGCAGCGCTTTGTGCGCCCACGTCCTCCACGGCGATGAAGTTGCCGGCGGCGATCAGGTCGCCGTTCGCGAGACTGCACAGAGTGTGGAGACCCTCTTCCAAGGGTGGCGTCAGCCCGGACCTGATCGTTGCCACGGTCGTCCAAGCGGTGCCGTTCCACCGCGCGATCGGGATCGAATTGACAGTGACCTGCCTGGTGCCGGCGACCAGGATGTCGCCGTTGGGAAGTTCTTGCAGCGCCCTTGGCACCACCTGCACCGCGGTGCCGAGTTGCGTCCACGTCGAACCATTCCACATCGCGACGTTGCTGACCATTGCGCCCGAGTGTTGGCCGCAAACCACGACATTGCCATTGCTCGCGATCAGGATCGCATGGATGGACAGAAAAAGTGGGGGCGTGCCCAGCGACTGGAGCGAGATGCCGTCCCAGCGCGAGATGGTCGAGCTGGCGAGCAGGAGCCCGCCGGTGGCGTCCTCTGCGATCGCGCGCACACCGAAGTTGGGCGCATTGATCGTCGACCATGATCCGCCACTCCAGATCGCGACGTTGTTCGCGGCGATACCGCCGGCCGTCGGGAACGCGCCACCAGCCACGAGGTCGCCGTTGCTGCGCACCGCGACTGCGAGCACCGTGCCGTCGACCCCGAGGCCCAGCGGGCTCCAAGTTTGCCCGTTGGTGATCGCGATGCTGCGCGCCGGGATCGATCCGGCGAACGTGAAGTCGCCCGCAACGACCAGTTCGCCGGTCGCCAGCCTGGCCAGCGCATGGACTTCGCCGTTGCAACCGCCGGCGAGGTCGTGCAGCACACCAGCCTGTGGATCCCAGGCGGCGAGGTTGCGGACCTGCTTTCGCCCCGCATAGGTGAACCGACCGCCGAGCACGATCCACTCAGGTCGCGGACCCGGGCCGTCGGGATCCCATCGCAGCGAAGTGCGCACGAGGCCATCGACCCCGGGCAGGCCGAAGTCGATGCCCCAATCCGGTTGGCATTGGCCGAGCGCGACGGCAACAGGCAGCGACAAGGCAACGCAGAGACGACGGCACAGCATGGGACTCCCTTCGTGGTAGGCGCACCGGGCGAAGACGGCAAACTAACCCCAATGGCCCACGTGTCGAGGCCCGACAACCGGGTGGCGCGGGTCGGTTTGGCCAGAGTCGCTGGTCCTGCCTGGTCTTGCGACGCATCCGCATGACGCGATCCGGAACCGCCGCACCAAACCGCCAAGCGGTTGACCGTCGGTCGGCACGGCTACATCCTGACCCGTCGCCGATGACCTCGCCCGCCTTCCACTCGACGCGCTGGTCGCTGGTCACCCGCAGCGCCTCGAGCGATCGGGCCACGGCACAGCAGGCGCTGGGCGAACTGTGCACCACCTACTGGCTGCCGCTGTATGCGTTCGCGCGGCGCAGCGGTGCCAGCGACGACGACGCCCGCGACCAGGTGCAGTCGTTCTGCGCCGAGCTGCTGCAGCACCACGGCCTCGCACACGCCGATCGCGAACGCGGCCGCTTCCGCCACTACCTGCTGGGTGCGTTCCGCCACCATGTCGCGAAGGGCTACCGCGCGGCAGCCGCGGCGCGGCGCGGCGGCGAAGTGACGCTGTGGTCGCTCGACGATGCCGAGACTCGCTACCGCGTCGAGGAGCACGAACGCGACAGCCCGGAGGCCGCGTTCGAACGCCGCTGGGCGCTGGCGCTGCTCGCGCGCGCGACCGATCGCCTGCGCGCCGAACACGTGGCCCCGGCGAAGCAGGCACTGCTGACGGCGCTCGAGCCGAGCCTGCTCGGCACCGACGACGCGCCGCAGCACGCCGCCGTGGCGACCCGGCTCGGCACCACCGAAGGTGCGGTGCGGGTCGCGCTGCACCGGCTGCGCGGACGGCTGCGCGACCTGATCCGCGACGAGGTGCTGCAGACCCTCGCCGACCCGGACCAGCTCGAGGACGAACTGCGCGCGCTGCAGCAGGCGGTCGCCGGCCCCGGCGACGGCTGAACCGGCGACACCGCGAGATTTCCCCGGCCCGACCGGTAACGATCCGAGGCACCCGGGTCATGGCCGCACGAGCCATGCCCCCGACACCAACCGCCGTGCCTCCCGCCACCTGCCAGCGCTGCCAGACGCCGTTGCCGACCGGCAAGCAGCACGGCCACTGCCCGCGCTGCCTGCTCGACCTGGCGCTGGCGCCGCGCGCGACCACGCAGCGGACCGGCTCACCGCCGCCGGCGATCGCCGAGCTGCAGCCGTTGTTCGCGGACTACGAACTGCACGAACTGCTCGGCCGCGGCGGCATGGGTGCCGTCTACCGCGCCCGGCACACGCGGCTCGATCGGCTGGTCGCCCTGAAGGTGCTGCTGCCCGACCTCGGCACCGAGCCGAGCTTCGCCGAACGCTTCGCGCGCGAAGCCAGGGCGCTGGCGCGGCTGCGCCACCCGGGCATCGTCGGCATCCACGACTTCGGCCGCGCCGGCACGTTCTTCTTCCTGGTCATGGAATACGTCGATGGCGCCAGCCTGCGCGACCTGCTGCTGCAGGGGCGGCTCGGCGCGCGCGACGTGTTGGCCTACGTGCCGCAGCTGTGTGATGCGCTGCAGTACGCCCACGACCAGGGCATCGTGCACCGCGACATCAAGCCCGAGAACATCCTGATCGACGGCGACGGCCATGTGCACATCGCCGACTTCGGCCTCGCCAAGCTGACCGGCGCCGGCGCCGATCCACTGCCGTTGACGCGCAGTGCGCAGATGGTCGGCACGCCGCACTACATGGCGCCCGAGCAGATCCAGTGCTCGCACCTCGTCGATCACCGCGCCGATCTCTATTCGCTCGGCGTCGTGCTCTACGAGATGCTGACCGGCCAGCTGCCGATCGGTCGCTTCCAACCGCCGTCGGCGAAGGCACCGGCCGCGCAATCGCTCGATCCGGTGGTGATGCGTTCGCTCGAGAACGATCCCGCCGAGCGCTATCAGGCGGCTTCGGACGTGAAGCGCGACGTCGAAGCGACGCGCACGAGCGAGCCGACCGCCGCGGCGGCGACAACGGCAACCGCGACGGCAACGGCGGGGAACACCACGGCGCCGAGCGCAGCGCCGCCGCTGCCGACGAGCCACCAGCCCCGGACCGCGACGCCACCTCGGTTGCGCGCCGACACGTTGCAGCGCGCGCTCGCCACCACCTGGCCCGCCTGGCTGGCGAGCGGTGTCGTGCTCGTGGCCTGTCTGTTGCCATGGATGGAGCTGCGGGATCCCGGCCACGAGAACAGCCTCGACCATCTCGTGTGGCTGATGAACCAGCCGCTGTCCGACGCCTTCACGGCCAGGATGTTCGGCGTGCCGGCGTGGCTGCTGCTGCCGCTGACGCTGCTGATCGCGACGCTCGGCACATTGCGCACACGCGGACACGCCGTGGAGCGGTGGCTGCCGCCGGCGCTGGCCCTGGCCGGCTTCGGCTACTGTTGCGTGTGGCTGGTGGGCGCGGCGGCCAGCGACTCGATCGCGGCCGGGCTCGGAGTGTGGCTCGCCAGTGCGACGTTCGGCGCGTTGGCATGGCACCAGTTCGTGCACGGCCGCGACGGCGCCGAACGCGGCACCGCACACGGCAAGACGGACCCGACAGCCGCCGCGACGGCTCCGCCACCGAGCATCAGCCTGCAGGCGGCCGCGATCGGGGCGACCACCGTGACCCTGGCGACGTTCCTGCCGTGGCTCTACGGCCGCAATGCCTGGGAACTGCGTTATGCGGACATGCCGCCGGGTCTGATCGCGGTGCTCGTGATCGCGATCGCAGTGGGCAGCCAGCTGCGGCTCCCCGACCGGGAACGGCGCTGGGTACTGCTGCTGACGCTGCTGACCGCGTTGGCGACCTGCGCCGCCGCGTTGCTGATCGTGCGGAGCGGCGAACGGCCCGGGGCGGGGTTGCTGGTGACGATCGGGGTGTTGCTGTGGTGGTTCTGGCGCGCCATCGACGCGCGGCGGCAGCAGCGCGCGAGCGAGTGACGTTCTCGAGCTCCCGCGCCAGCTCCCCGCAGCTTCGTGAAGGGTCGCGGTCGCCGATTCCGTTCGACTCTCTGCCATGCCGAACGCCAGCGCCCGCTTCCTCGTCGCCACCTGCCTGCTGGCGGCCCCCGCACTCAGTCAG
The DNA here is from genome assembly GCA_025459175.1 of Planctomycetota bacterium. GTDB lineage: Bacteria > Planctomycetota > UBA1135 > UBA1135 > UBA2386 > UBA2386. Next base: position 19,046 of record JALORC010000007.1, read on the forward strand.
TGGGTTCCCGCCCAGGCCGTCAACCTGACCACACCGCTCGCCGGCGCGGCGATGGCGGCCCGCTCCGCCGGCGACGTCTATCTGTTCGGCGGCGACAACAGCGGCGCGCTGTCGGGTGCTACCTGGTGGTGGGCCGGCAGCGAGTGGTACGCCGTCAACACTGGTGCCACCGCGCCGAGCGCACGCCGCGAGGCGATCCTGGTCCACGACAGCACCCGCGGTCGCTTCGTGCTGCACGGCGGCTGGACCAGCACTGGCACCACAGGCCCGGCCGACGACCAGACCTGGGAGTTCACCGGCACGCAGTGGTCGCTGGTCACCACCACCGCTTCGCCCGGCGGCCGCTGGAAGCACGGCGCCTGCTTCGACACCATCCGCAATCGCACCGTGCTGTTCGGCGGCGCCAGCAGCGGCCAGACGCTGGCCGGCAACAGCACGTGGGAGTTCGACGGCAGCAACTGGACCCAGATCGTCACCACCACCGCCCCGTCGCCGCGCGAGAACCACGCGATGTGCTGGCACGGCGGGCTCGGCCGCAGCGTCGTGTTCGGCGGCTTCGATCCGAGCACCGGCACCAACAACGAGACCTGGCTCTACAGCGGCAGCAACTGGGTGCAGCTCGTGGTGCCGCAGGCGCCGCCGGCGCGGCGCAGCGCCAGCCTCGTCTACGACGGCAACCGCGGGGTCGCGATCCTGTTCGGCGGCATCGATGCGGCGGGCACGACGCTGTCGGACACCTGGGAGTTCGACGGCGTCACGTGGACCTTGCAGCCGACCAGTGCACCGGCCGGGGCCGACGTCGCGATGACGTTCGATAGTGCGCGCCGGCGCGCCGTTCGCCACGGCGGTGCGGGCAGCCCCGGCCAGACCTGGCTCTACGGCGCCTACACCGACGGCATCGGCCTCGGGTGTGTCGGCAGCAACGGCCAGGTCCTGCTGACCGGCGACGCGGCGCGCATCGGACAGCCGATCCTGCGGCGCTTGCTCAACCTGGCCAGCACCCAGCTCGGCGTCGTCATCCTGAGCCTGACCCAGGTGCCGGCGTTCCCGCTCGACGTGATCGGCATGACCGGGTGCTTCGGCCACGTGACCCCCGACGTGCTGTTCGCGGTGGTCGGCAGCAACGGCACGGCGACCTGGAACGGCATGATGCCGAACAATCTGACCCTGCTCGGCATCGCGCTCTACAGCCAGGGGCTGTCGCTCGACCCCGGTTGGAACCCGGCCTCGCTGGTGGCCAGCAACGCGCACTACGCGCTGGTCGGGCACTGAGGGTAGCAACCGCTGCGGGCGCGATCGCCAACGGCGCGCTACAACCTCGCGATGCGCGCCGTCCTCGCGATCGACCAGGGCACCACCGGTAGCACCGCGCTGGTGCTCGACGAGAACCTGCAGGTGCGCGGCCGCGCCGACCGCGACTTCGCGCAGCACTATCCGGCGCCCGGCCTCGTCGAACACGATCCGGAAGCGATCTGGCAATCAGTGCTGGCGGCGGTGCACGACGCGCTGGCGCAGGCGCATCTCGCCGCCGTCGAACTCGCCGCGATCGGCATCACCAACCAGCGCGAGACCACGGTGCTGTGGGAACGCGCCACCGGCACTCCGGTGCACCGCGCGATCGTCTGGCAAGATCGCCGCACCGCGGAGCACTGCGCGCGGCTGCTCGCCGCGGGCCACGCCGACGCGGTGCGCGCCCGCACCGGCCTGCCGATCGATCCGTACTTCTCGGCGACCAAGATCGCGTGGCTGCTCGAGCAGGGCGGGCTGCGGGCCCGCGCCGAACGCGGCGAGCTCGCGTTCGGCACCATCGACACGTTCTTGCTGCACCGGCTCAGCGGCGGCGCCGTGCACGCGACCGAACCGGGCAACGCGTCGCGCACGCTGCTGTTCGACCTGCACACGCGGTCGTGGTCGGACGAACTGTGCGCGCTGTTCGCGGTGCCGCGCGCGCTGCTGCCGGACGTGCGGCCGTCGGCGGGCGTGTTCGGGCACACGCGCGGCGTGCCCGGCCTGCCCGACGGCATCCCGATCGCGGGCATCGCCGGCGACCAGCAGGCAGCCCTGTTCGGTCAGGCCTGCTTCGCGCCCGGCGACGCGAAGTGCACGTTCGGCACCGGTGCGTTCCTGCTGCTGCACACCGGCACCGAGCCGGTCGCGTCGCGCCACGGCCTGATCACCACGGTGGCGTGGCAGCTGGCCGACGAGTTCGCGTATGCGCTCGAGGGCTCGGCGTTCGTCGCCGGTGCCGCGGTGCAGTGGTTCCGCGATCTCGGCCTGATCCAACGCAGCGACGACATCGAGGCGCTGGCGGCGTCGGTCCCCGACGCCGGCGGCGTCGTCGTGGTGCCGGCGTTCACCGGGCTCGGCGCACCGCACTGGCGGCCCGACGCGCGCGGTTTGGTCACCGGTCTTTCGCGCGGCACCACCAAGGCGCACCTCGCGCGCGCCGTGCTCGAAGGCATCGCGCTGCAGAACGTCGACATCCTCGAGGCCATGCAGCAGGACGCCGGCCGGCCGCTGCGCGAACTGCGGGTCGACGGCGGTGCGGCGGCGAACGATCTGCTGATGCAGTTCCAGGCCGACGTGCTCGGCGTCACCATCCGCCGCCCGCAGCAGCTCGAGGCGACGGCAGCCGGCGCCGCGTTCCTGGCCGGGCTCGGCATCGGGCTGTGGCCGAGCAAGCACGCGCTCGCGGCGGCGTGGCGCGAGCAGCGCGCGTTCGTGCCCGGCATGGCGGCCGCCGCGGTCGCCGCCCATCGCGCCCGCTGGGCGGCGGCGGTCGCCAAGGCCTGAACGACTCCGCCGGCGGGCACGCTTCCCGACCCGGCCGCGGCCCGGCATGATCGCGGCTGCCATGCACCGCCCGCTCCTCGCCCTCGTCCCGTTCCTCGCCCTGCTGGCGCCGCTCGCGGCGCAGAAGGGGCTTCCCGAACCGCGCGCCGGCCTGTCGTTCGCGCCGCCGAAGGGCTGGGTCGAGCTGCCGGCGACCGGCGACCGCGGCGCGACGTTGCGCCTGTTCGCGGCGCCGCGCGCGCTGGCCAGCAAGGGCGAAGGATCGCACACGCCGCTGCTGCGCGTGATGGTGTTCGGCAAGGGCGAGGACGCCGGCAAGGACGTCGTCGACGGCCTGCCGCGCACGACGCCGTTCCGCGGGCTCGAGGACTTCGCGCGCCGCGGTCTCGGCGCGAAGACCGTCGACCAGGAGGTCAAGAAGGCCGCCGGCCTCGACGGCAAACGCATCACCGGCAAGGAGCTGCCCGGCGAACGGCTGCTGTTCGGCCAGACCATGCCGCTCGAGGACGGCGAGGCGGCGCTCTGCATCGAGGTGCTCGCCAACCAGGCCGACAAGGTGAAGAAGGAGATCGAAGCCGCGCTCGGCTCGATCGAGGCCCTGGCCCGCGTGCCGCAGCCGCGCGTGCTGCCGCCGTGGCTCGCCGATGCCGAGTGGGCGACCAAGGACGCGGCGACCCGCACCGCCGCGCGGCGCAAGTGGGCCGAGGAACTGGTCGCCGCGGCCAGCAAGGCGCCCGAAGGTGGCTACAAGATCTCGAAGTCGAAGTACTGGACGGTGCTCAGCAGCGCCGACCCGGCCTTCACGAAGAAGGCCACCGCCGCCGCCGAGGCGGCGCGCGAATGGCTGGCCAAGAAGATGCCGGAGCTGTGCAAGGAGGCGCCGCTGCCGGCGGTGCTGCGCGTGTTCGACAGCGTCGACCACTGGACCGCCTGGACGATCGTGCGCGGCGACTCCCGCGAGTACGACAGCACGCGCCGCGAGCTCTGCGTCGTCAACGATCGCGACAACGGCGGACCGGCCGGCTGGGGCCCCACCGCGCGCGCGGTGCTGTGGCAGATCTTCGACGACGTCGACCCGGGTGTGCTGCCGGGGCTGCCGCGCTGGTTCGACAACGGCCTGTGGGAGTTCCTGCGCAGCTCGACGTTCGACGGCAAGAAGTACGAGTTCGCGGTCGGCGACGTCGAGCGCGGCCGCATCGAGTACTACAGCCAGAACAAACAGCCGCTGCCGCAGATCTGGGACATCGTCCAGGAGAGCATCCAACCGAGCCCGAAGGACGGCAAACAGGAGGATGTCTGGGGCTACACGCCGGAGTGCTCGCGCCTGGTGCGGTGGTTCTGGCTGCACGACGGCCAGCAGGCGTTCGGCAAGCCGACGCAGGTCGTCGACTACGTGCACGCGATCGCCAAGGCCTACGGCAAGCTGGGGCCGAACCCGATCGCCAACGTGTCGACGATCGGCCTCACGACCGACCAGCAGAAGGACCTCAACACGCGCAGCTACCAGTGGCGCGACGCGATGCTGGTCGAGATCAACAACACGGCGGTGCCGCTGGTCGACGGCACCTGGCGCGCGCTCAACGAGAAGTGGCTCGCGTTCAACAAGACCGTGAAGTAGCGGCGGCGCCGCCGCTCAGGCGGAGCGGCCGCGCACCTGACGCAGCGTGCGCAGCAGCAGCGGCAGGAACAGCAGGCCGACCATCGCGGCGCGGACCAGCAGATCGACGAGCGACGGCCATTCGCTCCACGCCGCGAGCCGATCGCCGACCAGCGTGACCACCAGGGCCACCGCGCCGACGAACGCCGACAGCCGCAGATCGCTGCCGAGCACCCGCCAGCTGATCGTGCGACTCGCCAGCACCGCGGTCGCGGCGAACTTCATCAGGTCGGACGCAGCCATCGCCAGCACCGCCCCGTGCATGCCGTAGGCGGCCGACAGCGGCCACAGCAGCGCGCAGTAGGTGGCGACCTTGACGATCTGCACGATCGCTATGTAGCGACTGCGGCCGATCGCCAGGAAGGCGGCGCCGTAGTTGCCTTCCATGATCGAGAACCACGCGCCGATGGCCAGCCAGGGCAGCATCGCGGCCGCGCTCCAGTAGCGGCTGTCGTAGGCCCACAGCACCAGCGAGCCACCGGCGGCCAGCAACATCGCGATCGCGAAGCCGCCCAGCACCAGCACCGGCGGCTTCGCGCGTTCGACGGCTTCCTCGAGCGACAGCCGCCGGTCCAGCACCCGCGCATACAGCGGGAAGCTGATGCTCGACTGGATCCGCCCCATCACCATCGGCGCCAGCACCGCGAGGTTGGCGGCGATCACGTAGACGCCCGCGACATCGCCCTGGAACAGCCCCGGCATCGCGTACTTGTCCACCTGCAGCGCGAGGAAGCAGACCGCGGTGCTCAGCAGGATCCAGCTGCCGAACGTCATCACCTCGCGCACGCTCTCGCGGTGCCAGCGGAAGCGGTTGCCCTGGCCGGGATACGCGACGTGGCTCAGCAGACAGCCGATCGCGGCCTGGATCACGCCACCGATCGCGAGCGCCAGCAGCGAACGCAGCCACCAGGCCAGCAGCAGCATCGCGGTGATGCCGAGCACCTGCACGACGATCTCGACGATCGTCACGATGCGCATGTGCATGTGCCGCATCGCGGTGCGCGGCTTGGTCGACTGGAAGCCGTCGATCAGCGGCCCGAGCCCGACCACCGGCAGCAGCCAGACCAGTTCGGCAGCAAGCGGCTGATGGGCGTAGAGCATCGCCAACGGCCAGCCGAGCGCCGCCGCGAACACGGCCAGCAGCACGCCGCGGATCACCTGCAGCGTCCAGACGGTGTCGAGCAGGTCGCGGTCGTCGCCGCGCGGACTCTGCACGATACGCAAGCCGAAGCCGACGTCGGAGAACATCGCCAGGCCCTGCACGGTCGCGTTGACCATGCCCATGACCATGAATGCCTCCTCGAACAGCAGCCTGGTCAGCAGCACGCTGCTGACGAAGCGCAGTCCCTGGCCGACCCCGACCGACAGCATCGTCAGCAGCGTGCCGCGCACCGCCGCCTGGCGCAGACCAGGCGCCGAGCCGGCCACGGCCTCTCCTTCTGCTCCGGTCACCGGCGTCGATAGGACCATGCGGCGCGGCGATGATCCGTGGGCCGGCGAACGAAGTCCAGCGCGCAAACCGCACCGTTCGCCAGCTGGCGCGGTGTCGCCCGCGTCACCGCGGGGACACGTAACCGGTCATTTCGAGATAGCCGCGCCCCGTCACCGGCGCCCCGTCCCGAGTGCCACGTACGCCGACCGCACCTTCCCAGTAGCGCACCAGCAAGCGCAGTTCCTGATCGGCCACCAGCGGCGTGACTTCGAGTTCGAACGCGACCGGCCCTTGCGCCACCAGCCGCCACGCCGCCGGATAGCTGGCCCCGCCGTCGCTGGCCCGCCATGTGCCGACCGGCGTCGCGGTCACCTGTCGCGGCTCGAGCCGGATCGCGGTGCCGTCGCGCGCGACGAAGCAGCCGCGGCTCCACGTATCGCTGCCGCCATCGCGTCGCCGCAGGCGGTACCACATGACCTCGGTACCGTCGTCGAGCTGCAACGAGAACCAGTCCCAGCCGAGCTGATCGGCCCCGAGCGCGGAGGTGCTCCATTCACGATCGAGCCACGCCTCGCCACGCACCGCGTGTGCCGCACCGGCAACCGTGATACGACCGGCGATCGGCAGCCGCGGCATCGAGTAGTAGATCGACGCGTTGCCGGGCTCGTCGCTCTTCTGGCTCAGCCCCTGATCGCCCTGCAGCACCACCGGCTTGCCGGGAGACACCTGCAACTCGAACGCGAAGTCACCGCCGCTGGCGACGAGCTCGAGCGGCAGGAAGCCGTCGCCGTCCGGCCGCGCCCGCGCCGACCAGTCGCCACACGCGATCGCGAACGGCTGCTCCGGTCCGGCGCCGCGCACATAGGCGAGGCCACCGGCGCCGCGCACCAGCTGTTCGTCGGCGAAGAACCGCTGGCCGTCGACATCGGTGACCGCCGCGTGCGCGAGGATCACCTCGTTCGCGGCCAACGTGCCCGCGCGCGGCGCGGTGCCCTGCGGTGCCAAGGCCTGGCGGAAGAACACCAGCTGCACGCCGAAGCGCCGCCCCGCGTCGCTGGCGAGGTTGCCGGTCACGTACCACCACTCGGTGCGGAACTCGCGGTGCGGGCCGTGATCGCGCGGGAACTGCAGCTGCGGCGGCGCGGTCGCGCGCGCGAAGCCGGCGATGCTGTCGCCGTCGCCGCGCAGCACCTCGGCGACACCGAGGCCGGACACGGTGGGCCCGACCGGGCTGTGCCCACAACCCGCCAGCAGCGACAACGCTGCGGCCGCAGCGCGGAGCAGTGGCGACAGCGAGGGAGCAGCAGGCATCGGCGCGATCTTCGCAGACGGTCGGCGCCCGGGATGCAGACGTTCCACGGTGTTTTCGGCGACGCGCCCGCAGCGGACCGGCCCGGGCCGTAGATCTGGCGCCATGCCGATCGCCGCCGCCGCCAGTGTCGTTCTCGCTCTGTTCCCGGTCCGCCCGCAGCAGCCGCCGCCCGCCGAGCCAGTACCGGCAACCCAGCCAGCACCGCAGCCAGCAACGCCCCCGACGATCGCCGCCGCGATCTACTCGACGCGCGGCGACAACATGGTGCACCTGCTGTCGCTGCCCGACCTGCAGCCGCTGCACAGCTACGACGCCGGCGCCGGCGCGCACGAACTGGCAATCTCCGCCGACGGTCGCTGGGCGCTCGGCTCGGCCTACGGCGGCCCCGGCCCCGGCCACCAGCCGGCCGACAACCGCGTGTTCGTGCTCGATCTGCCGGCCGGCAAGCGCCATCGCATCATCGATCTCGGCTCGAGCAAGCGGCCGAACGACCTCGCGTTCCTCGGCACCACGACGACCGCGGTCGCCACCACCGAGGTGCCGGCGCAGCTGCTGCGCATCGACGCCGACAGCGGCGTGGTCGAAGCGTTCCCGCTGACCCACAAGACCAACCACATGCTGGCGCTCGCGCCGGACCACCGCAGCTGCTTCGTCAGCCACGTGATGCCGGGCGGCGTGACGCGTTTCGATCTCACCACCGGCACCACCAGCGCGCACGGTGCGCTGCCGGTCGGCGCCGAGGGCATCGCGTGCACCGGCGCCGGCGCGGAGCTGCGGTTGTGGGTCGGCTGCAACCGCGCCGGCAAGCTGGTCGTCGTCGACGGCACCACGCTGCAGGTGCTGCACGAACTCGAGCGCCCCGGCTTCCCGCTGCGCGTGAAGGCATCGCCGGACGGGGCGAAGGTCGCGGTGTCGTGCCCGCTGTCGGGCGAGGTCGTGCTCCACGACAGCAAGGACCCGCAGCAGGCTCTGACGATCGATGTGAGCGCGCAGCTCGGCACCAAGGCGCAGCCGACCAGCATCGCATTCTCGCCCGATGGCACGCAGCTGCTGGTGGTCGCCAACGGCGAGACCGATCACGTGGTGGCGATCGACGTCGCCAGCGCGAAGGTCACCGCCAAGGTGGTGGCGGCGGGCAAGATCGCCGATGCGCTGGCCGCGGGGCGGGTGCAGGCGCCGCCGAAGCCGGCTGGTGCCAGCGACCGCTGAGGTCACCGCAGCGGAGTCGCCGACGCCGCCGGCTTGCAACCCGCGCCGACCGACCGTAGCTCTGCGCAATCAACATGGCGACGACCTCCAAGCATCGTTCCACGGCCGACCGGCCCCGGACCGCCGCGACCAAGACCGCGAGCAACCGCCGCGCGAACGGCAAGGGCACCACCACACCGCCGCCGACCCGCTCCGGCCGCGGCGGTGCCCGTCCCGGTGCGGGTCGCAAGCCGAACATCCCCGGCCAGCCCGGCGTCGATCACCGCCCGCGCGAACCGGTCGATGCACGCTGGCCGGTGCATGTCACGATCAAGCTGGATGCCGGCCTGCCTCGTCTGCACGGCAAGCCCGCGCTCGACGTGGTGCGGGCCGCGTGCGCGGCTGCCGTCGAACACCACCTCGGCGGCCCGTTCCGGCTCCTGCACCACGCGGTCCAGGCCGACCGTCTGCACCTGCTCTGCGAAGCCGAGAGCCGCCCGTACCTGGCCACCGGTATGCAGGGGCTGTGCATCCGCATCGCGAGGGCGCTCAACAAGCTGTGGTCGCGCCGCGGCCGGGTGTTCGCCGATCGCTACGACGACCGCATCCTGAGTTCGCGGCACGAGGTCCGCGAAGCCCTTCGCGACGTGTTCGGCGTCGGCAAGTAGCGCGCGCCGACGCGCCGGGACTGCCGACCTCAGCGCGCGACGCCGCCGACGGCCGGGCTGCCCTGCAGCGGGAACGTGAATCCGCTGATCCCCTTGAACCAGAGGGTCTGACCGACGATCGCCGGACTCGCCGGCAACTGCCACGCGACCGAAGCCGCCCCTACCGCATCGGTCAGCAACAGCTCGGTCGAGAACGACTGCGTCTCGTCCAGCCAGGACGGCTGCTCGAGGATCGGCTGCCAGTTCACCGTACCCAGCTGCGGGCTCGCGAAGACGAGCACGAAACCGCTCGGCTGGGCACGGAAGTCCAACCCGAACGTCCCCCCCGGCGACAGTGGCCCGGAGCGATCGACGCCGACCAAGGTCGCGCCGGCCGCCGGCACCAGGCAGGCCGGATTCGTCGTCTGCCAACCCGTGCAACGATCGATCCGCACGGTCGAAGCAACACCAGCAACCGCGCAGAAGGAGCTCGTCGGCGAGATCAGCAGGTTGAACGCACTGTCGGACAACCAGGCCTGCGAACCACCGAGCAATCGCAGCGCAGCCCCGGAGACGGGACCGAAGGCCTGCAGCCGGACCGTGCAATGACTCATGTGCAGTCGCGCGCCGTTCGCATCGATCACCGGAGCCGGGGCGGTGTTGAGTTGCGAGGAATCGAACCAGGTGCCGATCGCCGTCAGGTCGGAGTTGGTGATCGACAGCGCCGGTTGCGTCGGCAGCGAGAGGCCGGTGAACACCTCCGAGTCCTGCAGATGCACGGTGGCGTTGCTGACGAGCAGCGGCGTCGTCGAGCTGCGGCAGTCGCAACGATCGAGTGTGACGCGACCACCGAGCACACCGAACGGCTGGCCGAGGCGCAGGCCGACCAGATGCAGCACCTGCCCAGCCGGCACGTTCGCGGTCAGCAGTTGCGGTGGAGCCATCGGACTGGAACGGATCTCGACCGTGTTGTGCTGGATGGCACGGATCGTCACCCCGACCGCCGCCTGGAACGGCGGGTAGGTCCCGGGCTCGACATCGATGCGATCCCCGGGCGCGGCGAGCGCCAGGGCAGCCGCGACGTCCGGCAAGCCGTTGGCGCCGACGAGCAAGGTGGTCTGCGCCGGAATCCCGACGGCGGCGACAGCGGCGAACAGACAACTCGTGGCGATTGGTGGCATGGGAGGGAACACGGTGAGTTCAGAGCACGGACCAGCAAGCGTCGTACCTCGCGCTCCTGAACAGCCAGCGAACCAAACGGCGGCCCCGAGCTCATTACGGCTCGAGCACGAGCTCCGGATCCAACCCCGCGGCCGCGAACGCAGCCGCGCGCACGGCGCGGCGGTGCTCGCGGCGCGCGATCTCCAGGCCGACCGCGTGCAAGCGTTCGCTGGCCAGCGCCACCTCGCGATCGGGCCGCAGCCCGCGCCCCTGGAAGCCCTCACAGCCGTCGCACATGCCCCCGGGCAGTCCGAAGGTGAGCCGCGAACCGTCGGGCCCGGGGACCTCGTGGATCCAGGTCTCGGCGCCGGCCGTGGCTTCGCCGATCAGCGTCGCGCCGGCCTTGCCGCGCAGCACCGCGGCGAGGATCTCGGCGGCGCTGACCGTCCACTGGTCGACCAGCACGAACAACCGCCGCGGGCGCAGCTCCGGCACGGCCGCGCGCACCAACCTGGCGTCGAGCACCTCGATCGTCGAGACGAACCAGCCATCGCGACGCGTGCGCTGCTCGCCGCGGTGCGGCACGAGCTGCATCCATGCGGGCAGGAAGTAGCTGGCGGCGTAGCCCATCAGGTCCCAGCTGCCGCCACTGTTGTCGAGCAGGTCGAGGATCAGGGTGTCACAACCGGCGAGGCCAGCCATCGCGTCCTCGATCGCGCGGGACGCAACCTTCAGGTCCCCTGCCAACTCCAACGACCCGAGGCGCAGGAACCCGACGGCCCCGTCGCGCCAGACCTGCAGGTCGCGGCCGGCGCCGAAGCCGCTGCAAGGCTGCACCACGGTGCCACCACGGAAGCTCGCAGCTCGCGACCGGGCGAACGTGTCGCGCAGGTCCGGCGCACCGACGGTGATCCTCGGTGCCGGCCTGGCGGCGAGCTCGGGATCGCACCAGACCGCCAGCTGCCGCGGCGGCACGATCAGCGCGAGGCTCGGCCCGCCGCGCGTGCGCAGCGCGTTGCGCGGCAGTTCGAGCGTGGTGCGTTCGCCCTGCGTCCCGATTACCGTCGCCTGCACCGGTTGCAGCAGCGGTCCACGCAGCAGCAACTGTGCGTCGTTGCGGCTGCGGATCGTGCGGCCGTCGATCGCCTCGAGGCGCTGCCACAGCGGCGCCACCGCCGGGTCGCCGCTCGACGCCAGCAACCGCGGCCCGAGCTCCGTCGACGCAGTCGCGAGCGGCGGCCGGCTGGCGATCCACCAACTGCCGTCGCTGCGCACCACTTCGGCGAACTCCGGTTGGGCGTCGTCGAGCACGGTGCGGCTGCCGAGTCGCACCTGCTGCCACGGCTGGTCCGCGGGTTCGAAGTCGGCGTGTGGGTCCTGCAGCGACAGCAGCAGGTCCACGAGCACGGCACGGAACTCGGCCGGCGTCGTCGCCGCCAGCGCCCGGGCGCGGAACGCGGCCCGCAGGCGCTGTTCGCTGCAGTCGGCGCGCGACGTCTCGAGCTGCAGCGCGATCGCCCGCGCATGGTGGTCGAACGTCGCAGCGCGCAGCGTCTCGTCGAACACCGTCGGATCCGGGACCGCGCAGCCGGTCAGTAGCACGAGCCCGGCGCAGCAGCGCCAGCTGCCGTGCGGCGGCAGCGGACCGTTCGCGGGGATGATCATGCTGGCAGGCGAATGCGTGCCGAGCGCCAGCACAAGGGACCGGCCGACAATCGCAGCCGAGGGGGCATCGGCCCCACCCTCCTACCCGCCGCAGCTCGTGACCAGATCGGTGACAGCCGGGTGTCGCGCGCCATGACTGACGAACACGACCTCGAGATCGAGCTGCCGATGCAGCTCCAGCGCCCGCGCGGCAGCAGCGACGATCCAGGCCACCGGGTTGCCGAACGCGCCGCCTCCGAGCAGCGTCAGGAAACAGCGCTTGCCGCCGACGTGCGCCACTTGCTCGGCCGCCGCGAGCAGCGTCGCTTCGTAGGCCGCTTCGAGCACCAACCGCGCGAACGGTTCCCAGGCGGGCGCCGACAGGCCCGAGTAGGCGATCGGCAGCGCCGAACAGAACGCTTGCGTGACCAGATGGCCACGCTCGTGCAGGGTGACCTCGGTGTCGTGATGCAGTCCGATGCGCAACAGGCCCCGCAGTCGGTCGCGCTCCGCATCGTCGACCGCACGCAGTCGAGCCACGACCGCGGCCAGCCCAGCCGGCGTCGGCAGCAGATAGCCGTTCTGCATCCGCCACGCGCTGCCGTCGCGATTGCCCAGCGCGAGACCCAACTCGGCACTGCAGTCGATCTGCCGCTGCGCGGTCTGGCCGAGGCCTCCTTGCACCGGCACGAAGTAGTTGCGATGGATGGTCGCTGCGCCGGCGGCGATCGCACAGGCGGGCCCCTGGGTGTGATCGTCCTCGTAACAGCCGACCCCGTCCTCCGGCGTCCGTCCCGGGTCGACCATCTCCAGCAGATTGAACTGCGACGCGACCTGGAACAGCGCCCCGGCATTGGCCGGATCCGCGTGCAGCGCGCCTATGTCGCCGACCACCTGGCGCACACGCAGCTGCCCCGACCCGCCGTGCTTCGATCGCGCACGCAACTCCGCGAGGCTCGGCATCGACAGGCTGCCGTGCCGCAGCCGCCGGCCGTTGCCGCGCGACCGGATCCAAGGACCGTCGCACTCGAGGTGAGCACGCACGTGTTCGGCGTCGATCTCCTGGACTCCCGTCAGACGCTCGAACCAGGTCATGGGCGACATCGTGACAAGAGGTCGCACGGCAGGCAACGCGCCGGCCTGGATCCCGATGGAACCGGGCGCGCCTCTACCCCAACGGCCCCTCTGCCCCGAGCCTCGACGGCACGAGCCGCCACGGCGATGCTGTGCCGATGACCGATCGCGTCCGGCCCTACCTGTTCTACGGCGCGACCACCGCACTCTGTTCGGTGTGCCTGATCACCGTCGAAGCGAAGGAAGTGATCGAGGACGGCAAGGTCTGGCTGCTGAAGCGCTGTCCGCAGCACGGCGCGCAGCGGGTGCTGCTCGCCGACGACGTCGGCTACTGGCGGCTCGGGCGCGAGAAGTTCCTGAAGCCACCGGAACAGGTCGCCAAGCCCAACACCGCGCACCGCTACGGATGCCCCTACGACTGCGGCATCTGCACCGAACACGAACAGCACGGCTGCCTCGTCGTGCTCGAGATCACCGACCACTGCAACCTGCGCTGCCCCACCTGCTACGCGGCGAGCGGGCCCGAACGCACGACCTGGCGCGACCTGCCGACCATAGAACGCATGCTCGACTGCATCGTGCGCAACGAGGTCGAGCCCGACATCGTGCAGCTGAGCGGTGGCGAACCGACGCTGCACCCGCAGTTCTTCGAGGTGATGGACGCGCTGCGCCGACGACCGGTGCGCCATCGCATGCTGAACACCAACGGCATCCGCATCGCGCAGGAGGACGGCTTCGCCGAGCGGCTGGCCAGCTACGGCCCGGGCTTCGAGATCTACCTGCAGTTCGACAGTCGGCGCGAAACGGCGTTGCGCACGCTGCGCGGCGCCGATCTGCGCACGATCCGCGAGCGCGCGCTGGCGAAGCTGAACGCGCTCGATCTGTCGACGACGCTGGTCGTCACCGTGCGCCGCGGCAGCAACGACGACGAGCTCGGCGACATCCTGCGCCATGCGCTCGAGCAGCGCTGCGTGCGCGGCGTCACGTTCCAGCCGGTGCAGGACGCCGGCCGCAACGACGGCTACGAGTACGACGCGCACCGGCTGACGCTCAGCGAGGTGCGGCGGCGCATCCTCGAGCAGTTCCCGCACTTCTCGCCCGCCGACCTGATCCCGGTGCCGTGCCACCCGGACTCGCTGGCGATGGCGTACGCGCTGAAGAAGCCGCACGGCCGTTCGCCGATCACGCCGCTGACCGGGCTGGTGCCGGCCGAGGTGCTGCTGGCGGGCACCCGCAACACGATCGCCTACGAACGCGACGCGGCGATGCAGCAGGAGATGGTGAAGGCGTTCAGCACCGCGCACGGCCCCGAGGGTGCGGCGGCGGCGATCGCGCGGCTGTTGTGCTGCCTGCCCGGCGTCAAGCTCGCGACGCAGGCGCCACTGCGCTACCAGGACGTGTTCCGCGTCGTGATCATGAAGTTCCTCGACCGCCACGACCTCGATCTGCGCAGCGTGCGCAAGTCGTGCGTGCACATCGCGCACCCGGACGGCAAGCGCGTGATCCCGTTCGACACGTTCAACCTGTTCTACCGCGATCAGCTCGAGGCCGAGGTGCTGGCGCCGCTGCGCGCGCGGATCGCCGCGAGCCACGGCACCGCGCCGTCGCTCTGAGCGCCGCGCATGGGCTACTTCGTGTGGGTGCTGATCGGCTTCCTGCTGGCACTGCTGGCGCTGCGCTGGCAACCGCGCAGCAACACGCTGCCGGCCGAACAACGCCAGCTGGTGCGGATCGGCGCACTGCTGGGCGCGATCGTCGGTGCCTACGGGCTGCAGCTGCCGCCCGATCTGCTCGGCTGGAGTGCGCCTGCACCAGCGAGCCTCGGTGGCGACACGCTGCCGCTCGGCGGTCGCACGGTGCTCGGTGGGCTGCTCGGTGGCTGGCTCGGCGTCGAACTCGCGAAGTGGCGACTCGGCGTGCGCGCGGCGACCGGCGGTGACTTCGCGCTGCCGCTCGCGTTGGCGCTGTGCTGCGGGCGGCTCGGCTGCTTCACCGCCGGTTGTTGCGCCGGCTCGGCCTGCGCAGCGGGCTGGTGGGCGACCGTCGATGCGGCCGGGGTTGCGCGCTGGCCGGTGCAGCTGGTCGAAGCGGGGTTCCACGGTGGTGCCGCGATCGTGCTGGCGTGGGCGGCCAAGACGCGGCGAGCCGGCGACGTGCGGTTGCTGGCGTATCTGGCGGTCTACGCGGTGGTGCGCTTCCTGCTCGAGTTCTGGCGCCAGCATCCGCCGATCGCGTGCGGGCTGTCGTGGCACCAGTGGCTGGCGATCGTGCTGTTCGGGTTCGCCACTGGCACCTGCTGGGCTCGGATGCGACTGGCCCCGGCCTAGTCGAGCAGAGGATTGCGGGCGCGCAGGCCAGGGAAGCGGGAGAAGTCACGATCCGCCGTCCACAGCTCGCGCACGCCGTGTCGCAGGCAAAGCGTGGCGATGCGAGCGTCGTGAACCTGAGGCCCTCTCACCTTGCTCGCGAGCAATGACTGCCGAAGGGTCTCCCAATGGCCTTCGCCTTCGGTGAGCCAGACCAGGCTCGGTGACTCCGCCCATGCCTCGACCTGGTCGAGCGCCTGCGGGAGCGACGACGGTGGCGCGTAGATCTTCGGATGCGTGACGACGGCGAGGAACTCGTGAACGCAGGGCCACGGCAACGCCCATGCGGCCTTGCCTTCCGCCAGCTGCTGCAGCACCGCTGCGGCAGGATCGTGCCACTGGGAGTCGCTGCGGTGGGCGTAGACCAGGACGTTCGTGTCGACGGCGATCACGCCCCACGCCCTTCGTAGATGCTGTCGCGCAAGGTGGACCAGTCGCCCTCGACCACGCCGGGCTGTACGCCCTTGCCGCGGACGCTGGCATCACGGAGCTCGAAGGCCTGGCGGCGCTTCCGCTTGTCGAGTGCCCAGCGGAGGCCTTCCTCGAGCAGCGCTCGCAGCGTCGTTCGCTCCTTCCCGGCAACTGCCTTGGCCGCGCGAAGAAGGTCCTCGGCGATGTCGACGGTGGTCTTCATATGGGCACCCATATCGGCATGGGTGGGCGGCCACAAGAGGGGGGCCCCTGCATGGCGCTGTCCCGAGCGTTCGCCATGCGCTGCACGACTACCCGCCCAAGGTTGCCGACCATCGTTTCGGCGCCGCCATCGTGCCTGAGACGTCGGCCCCATCGGACACGCGCCCTCCTTTCGCCCTGCATGCGCGGGGGAACGACCCCGCGGCCGCGACAAACATCAGAGGATCAGACTCCCGTAGCAGGCGCCGATCCCGAGCAGCCCGAGGCCGAGCAACCACACGAACGGCTCGATCGACGGCGACCGGAGTTCCTTCGGCACCGACAGCAATACCAACAGCTGGGCGATCCCCACCAGCGCCCCGGCGATCGGCAAGGCGGCCATCCACAGGAAGGCGTAACGGTCATTTCCATGATCGAAGATCGCCGCCAGCAGCGCGACGCCGACCGCCACCAGCGCGAGCACCAGACCGACGACCACCATGCCGAGCGATCGCTGCGGCAGCGGCGGCGGTTCCCCACCTGCCGCGGCGGCCCCGACGCCCTGTCCTTCGTCACCGCGCGCAACCGGCGGCTTCGGCGCATGGAGCAGCAAGCTGCTGAGGTAGCCGATGTAGGCCACGATCAACAAGGCCGCGATCGCGCTGATCTGCCACATGCCCTTCAAGATAGCAGCGAGGTTGCCTGCTTGCTCCGAGCCCGTCCATCGCCGGCCATGTCAGAGCAGCAGGCGCCCGTAGCAGGCGCCGATGCCGAGCACGCCCAGGGCCAACAGCCAGGCAAGCGGCTCTTCCGCCCCAGTGCGCGCATCCCTGGGCAGCGACAACAAGACCAGCAGCAATGCGCTCGCCCCCAGCGCAGCGGCGGCCGGCAGCGCAATCAGCCAGGCCAGCTGGTAGGCCTCGGGCGGCTCCATGTCGGAGGCCATCCCGAACAAGGCCAGCGCCAGCGCCATCAGCGACAACAGCAGCGCCACCGTCAACTTCGCCGGCGAACGCCGCGGCCTGGGACGCTGCCGGCGCCTCGATGCGACCCCGGCACCCAGCGAATCCTGCACCATCGGCGGCGCCGGAGAGCGCAGCGCGCCGACCAGCAGCCAGAGCACGAAGATGGCGAACAACAGGATCAAGGCTGCCGCGGCCGCACTTACCACCCACGCCATTGGCACAGAGTAGTGCAGCTCGGCTCGCTACGCCTCGGGCAAAGCTCCACCATCCACAGAAGATCTGCCGCGACCAGGGTGATCGAGCCGCGAATCAAGACCATGACCTTGCGCGCAACACTCATGATCCATATTATTGCTGAATCAACATGGCGACCCCGGCGAGCACACACCGCAGCAAGCCGACCAAGGCACCACGCGCCCAGCTGCTGCCGTTCCGCGCGTCCCACGGCGGGCGCCGCGCCGGTGCCGGCCGCAAGCCGAACGGCGACCGCGCCGGGGTGTCGCACGACGCCCGCGAGGCCCTCGCCGCCCGCTTCCCGGTCCACGTGACCGTCAAGCTCCGCGAGCACCTGCCACCGCTGCGCCGCCGCGATGCGTATGCCGCGCTGCGCGCCGCGTTCGCCGCCGGCTGCGACCGCAACGGATTCCGGTTGATCCACTACGCGGTGTTGAACGACCACCTGCACTTCGTCGTCGAGGCCAAGGGCCGCACGTCGCTGTCGCGCGGCGTACAGGGGCTGCTGATCCGCATCGCGCGCACCCTCAATCGGCTGTGGCAACGGTGCGGGCGGGTGTTCGCCGATCGCTATCACGACCACATCCTGCGGTCGCCGCGCGAAGTGCGGAACGCGCTGCGCTACGTGCTGGGCAATGCACGCCACCATGCGGCCAGAGGCCGCATGGTGGCGGTGCCGCAGGCGATCGACACGTTCACGTCGGCCCCGTGGTTCGACGGCTTCCGCGAGACGATCGTGGTGCGCGGCATCGAAGCCATCGTTTGCCCGGTCACCGAGGCGCACACGTGGCTGCTGACGATCGGCTGGCGTCGCCACGGGCTGCTGTCGATCGCGGAGCGCCCGGCCTGACCGAAGGGTCCCGCGACTACGCCTCGCGCAACGCCGCCGCCGGCCGCATGCGCGCGAACCGCCACGCCGGCTGCAATCCCGCCAGCACCGCCGCCGACACCGCCAGCAACACGGCCTCGACGACCGCGCGCAACGGCACCGTCACCGCGATCAGCGACCAGCCGAAAGACACCCGATTGATCACGTGCGCGAGCACCTGCCCGAGCAGCGCGCCGAGCGGCACCGCCAGCAACCCCGCACACAGCCCGAGCAGCGCGGTCTGCCCGAGCACGACGACGGCGATCCGCGACGGCATCGCGCCGAGGCACCGCAGCAACCCGATCTCGCGCCCCCGTTCGAGCTGCAGCGACGCGAACGCCGCGTAGATGCCGATGAACGCGACCGCGAGGCACAACAAGCGCATCACGCCGGTGATCGCGAACGTGCGATCGAAGATCTGCAGCGACGACGAACGCAGCTCGCGCTGCTCGCGGAACTCCACCGCCTGGTCGCCCGCCGCGGCGGCGCGCGCGCGCAGCGCCGCCAGCATCACCATCGGGTCGCCGCCGGCTGCGCATTCGAACGAGAACGCGGTGATCGGCGACGGCGCATGGCGCTGCAGCCAGGCCCCACCGACGATGATCTCGCCCCGTTCGTTGCTGTAGTCGCGATAGACGGCCGCGATCGGCAGCTCGACGGAACCGTTCGCGGTCGTCACCTGCAGTGAACCGCCGGCGGCGAGCCCCCAGCGGAACGCCAGCGGCTCGGAGACCCACGCGCCGTCGCCGCGTTCGATCGCACCACGCGCGGCGGCGCCGCCGTCGAGCAGCGGGAACGAGCGCGACCAGTTCGGCGTCGGCTGCACCCCGACGATGTCGATCCGTTCGTCGGCGCTGACGCGGCCACCGCGCACCGGCAGGATCGTGCGCCGATAGCTGGTCGCGGCCGCGACCCCCGGTGTGCCGGGCAGCGCTGCGGCGATCGCCGGCAGCAGCGGCTGCGTGCGTTCGTCGACACCACCCGGCACCGCGACGAACACGTCGCCGGGCAGCACCTGACCGAGCCAGTCGTCGACACTGTCGCGAAAACTGGTCACCAACGTCGCCATGCCGATCGTGGTCGCGATCGCGAGCACCATCGCCGCCATCGGCAGCGCCAGATGGTCGCGGGCCGCGGCGAGGCTGCGCACCACGTAGCGCACGAACGGACCGCTGCGGCCGAGCAGCGCGCCACATGCCGTGGTGAACCACCCCATCGCCATCGGCACCGCCGCCACCGCCGCCAGCACCAGCGCCAGCACGCCGAGGTAACCCTGCACCAGGCGATCGCCGACCGTCAGCAACAGCACCGTCGCCAGCGCCCCGAGCCCGAAGGTCCAACGCAGCGCGCGCCGGGGCGATGCGCTCGCCGCCGCGGCGGCGCGCGCCGGCACCAGCACATCGCGCGCGCTGACGCGCGACGCGGCGAACGCCGGCCCGAGGCCGGCCAGCATCGCCACCGCACCGCCGATCGCGATGCAGGCGACGATCAACCACGGATCGAGCGCCACGTGCTGCAGCGAGAACGTCGCGTAGTGGTCGTTCAACGTGCGCACCAACGGCACCAGCAGCACATCGGCGGCGAATGCGCCGAGCGCGGCTCCGAGTGCGCTGCCGATCAGCCCGAGCGCGAGCGCTTCGCCGGCGACCACACGGCCGAGCTGGTGCCCCTGCACGCCGAGCGCGCGCAACACGCCGAACCACGGCCGCCGCGCGGTCACCGAGAGTCGCATCGTCTCGTGCACCAGGAACGCGCCGACCACCAGCGACAGCAGACTCAGCGCGGTCAGGTTGATGCGGAAGCCGCGCGCCAGCTGCGCGAGACCGGTCTGTTGCACACCGGCGGCTTCGATGCGCACCGCCGGGCCGAGCCGTTCGCGCACCGCAGCCAACACGCGCGCGACGGCGGGCTCGCCATCGGCGATGCCATCGAGCCGCAGATCGAGCCGATCGATGCGATCGGGTCGCCCGCTCCATTCCTGCGCGGTCGCGATGTCGACCAGCAGCACGTCGTCGAGTCCGGATGCGACCGGACCGGTGACTTCGAGCACACCGACGCAGCGCGCGGCGAACGGCCGCCCGCCGACGGTGATCGGCAGCTCCGCCCCGCTGCGCAGTTCGAGCCGCTGCAGCAAGGCCGGCGTCGCCACGAAGGCTCCCGGCCTGGTGACCAGCGCGTTGACCGGCAGCGCCGCGTCGGGCCCGGCCCCCGACCACGGCCGCAGGCCGACGTCGGCGAACGGGTCGACGCCGAGCACGCGCAACACGGTGCGCTCCGCGCGTTCGCTCGCGCGCGCGATCGCCTGCACCGACGGCGCCATGCGCTCGCTGCCGACCGCGCCGACCAGCGCCGCGTAGTCGGCGACCGGGATGCCGTTCGGGCCGGCGGTCACGGTGTGCGTCGCGGTGCCGGCGACGGTCTGCAGCGTGCGATCGAACGCCCGCTCGGCCGTGCGCTGCGCGCTCTGCATCGCGACCAGCAGCGCCACGCCGGCGGCGATGCCGAGCAACGTCAGCAGGGACTGCAGCGGATGGCGGACGTGATGGCGCAGTCCGCAGCGCAGCAACAGCTTCATGCGGAGGCTCCGGCCTCGGCGTGCAACAGACCGCCCTCGAGCCGCACGCGGCGATCGCAGCTGGCGGCCGCGGCAGCGCTGTGCGTGACCACCACCAGCGCGCAGCCGTGTTCGCGCCGCAGCTCGTGCAGCAGGTCGAGCACCAGCACCGCGGCGCGGTCGTCGAGGTTGCCGGTCGGTTCGTCGCACAACAACAGCCGCGGCTCGCCGCACAGCGCGCGCGCCACCGCGACCCGCTGCTGTTCGCCACCCGACAGCACGTCGGGCCACGCCTGCGCCCGATCGGCCAGCCCGACCCGTTGCAGAATGCGTTGCACGCGCGGCGCCGCGTCGTGCGGCTTCACGCCGGCCAGCTCGAGCGGCAGCGCGATGTTCTCGGCGACGGTCAACGTCGGCAGCAGGTGGAACGCCTGGAACACGAAGCCGAGCTGCTGGCTGCGCAACGTGGCGCGCGCACGTTCGTCGGCGGCACCGACATCGACGCCGCAGGTCATCACCGAGCCGCGATCGACGTCGTCGATGCCGGCGATCAGGTTGAGCAGCGTCGACTTGCCCGAACCACTGCGCCCGAGCACCGCGACCGCCTCGCCCGGCGCGATGTCGAGGTCGACACCGGCCAGCACCGTGCGCACGGTGCCGCCCTCGCGCACGGACTTGTGGACGGCACGCAGGCGGACGAGCGGTTCGGCTGGCATCGGCGCCATGTTCGCAGACGGCGGTCCGCAAGGATGCAATCTTGTCGCGGCCACATCACCGCAGAATCCGGCCAGGCCGTCCCCGCTGCATGATGAAGGACAAGTGCAGCGCCACTCCGCACCATGAACCCCATGCGCAAGAACCATCTGCTGGCGAGCCTGCTCGCCGCCGCGTCCCCTCTCGCCGCCCAGTACGGCTTCCACCTCGACAAGGTCACCGCCGGCACGCTCGGCCAGGACCTCGACCTGCAGGTCCGCAATGCACCGGCCAACTACCCGTGCCTCGTGATCCCGAGCTTCACCGCCGGCCCCACGCCGCTGTCGCTGCTCGACCCGACCGATCCACGCGCGCTCGAGGTCGGCATCGACCTGCTGAGCAACCTCGCGGTGTTCCTGACCAGCCCGACCGGCACCGGCACTCTGTCGACGCTGTTGCCGAACAGCCCTTCGTTCCAGGGCGCCGAGCTGCGCTGGCAGGCAGCGACGTTCCCCGGGATGACGACGACCATCGACCAGCTCAGCAATCCGGTGACGTCCCAGGTCGGCCAGGCCGGCATCCCTTCGGCGCTGACCAGTCCGCTCTTGGTCGCGCGCGCCGGCGCCACGGCGTGCTGGAACCGCGTGCGCAACGGCGGCGCCGGGGACCTGCTGCTGGTCAGTGGCGCCACCACCGAGTTCTTCCAGTTCCGCACGCTCGACGCGGCAGCCGGCCCGACCATGGTGACGCCGCGCGCACTCCATGCCGCGGCGACGCTGAACGACGGCCGCGTGTTGTTCACCGGCGGCGTCGACAGCACCGGCGTGACCACCGCCTGTGAGATCTACGACCCGGCCAGCAACACCTTCACCGCGGTCGCCGGCCTGACCGGGCTGCGCGCCGGCCACGCCGCGGCGACGCTGGCCGATGGTCGCGTGATGGTGGTCGGTGGCACCACCAACTTCACCGACCTGACCACGGCAATCACGGCCGTGCTCAACACGACCGAGATCTACAACCCGACGACCAACACGTGGACCGCAGGTCCCAACATCGGCGGCCGCCGGCTGGTGCCGTCGCTGACGCGGCTGTCGACCGGCCGGCTGTTGATCGCAGGCGGCATCGAGGTGTCGCTGCTGTTCGGCATCCCGATCGCACTGACCTCGACCAACAAGGCCCAGCTCTACAACCCGACCACCAACAGCTGGTCGAACGCGCCGAACATGCCGAACGGCCGCGCCTACCACCAGGACAACGTGGTCACGCTCGCCGACGGTCGCGTGCTGCTGTCGGGCGGCGTGCTGGTGCCGGATCTGCTGAACGCGGCGAACGCGGCGTCGATCGCCGGTGCCGATCTCTACGACCCGATCGGCAATGCGTGGCTCGGCACGACGATGAGCCGCGCGCGCACCGGCCACGCCGCGGTGCGGCTGCCCGACAACCGCGTGCTGGTCAGCGGCGGCGCCGAGGGTCTGGTGTCGGCCGCGGTCACGCTCGCCGCGGTCGCGACGTTCGATCCGGCGACCAACACCTGGACCGATCAGGCGCCGATGACGGTCGCGCGCGCCGGCCATGTGGCCGCGGTGCTGCCGGATGGCATGCTGGTGCTGCTCGGCGGCAGCGGCACGTCGAGCGAAGCGATCCACTTCTGAGCCCGCGGCGAGTGGCTCAGGCCAACAGTTCGCCGAGCCGCTCCGCGAACTGCTTGGCCGGCAGCACCAAGATGCCGCCATCGTTCAGGGCCCGGTCGCCGAGATACACGGCACACGCACTGCGAATCGTCTGCTTGGCCAGCATCTCACGGAGCACTGCGCCACTTTCGCCGCGCCACCGCTCGCTCGCCTTCACTTCGATGCCGACCGCATGACGCGGCCCGCGCCAGACGAAGTCCACCTCGGCGCCGGCTCCGGTTCGATACCACTGCACCTCGCCGCCGGTCTGCGCGAACTGCATGTGCGCCCGCAACTCGTGCAGAACCCAGGTCTCCAGCAATGCGCCGCGCTCCTGTTCGTGCACCGACGCACGCATGCGTCCGGCCACGGCGCGCGCGACCCCGGCATCGAAGAAGTAGAAGCGCGGATGCGCAACCTCGCGGACCTTCAGACGCGGTTGCCAGGCTGGAACCATGACGCCGATCAGCGTGTCGACCAGGATCTGGAAGTACCGCTGCACGGTCGTCCTGGCCACCGCCGCTTCGTTGGCGACGTTGTTGGCCGACACCGATTGCCCGTTGAGCAACGCCGCGACCCGCAGAAAGCGCGCGAAGCCAGGCAGGTCTTTGGTGAGAGCTTCCTGCTGGATCTCCTGATGCACGTAGTTGGCCGCGTACGCCTCGAGCACGTCCTCGGCAGCCGCGGGCTCGCCACGAACCCCTGGCAACAAGCCGGTGCGCAGGATCTCGTCGATGGTCACCGAGAACCCGGTCTCGGCCATGGTCAGCGGAAAGAAGCCGCGATTGACGACGCGACCGGCCAGCAGGTTGGCATCGAGGCGCTTCAGCTTGCGCGCACTCGAGCCACTCAGCGCGAACCGGTGACGCTTGCCGTGCGAGCTGATCAGCGCCTGCACTTCGTCGAGCAGGGCGGGGACCTTCTGGACCTCGTCGACAACCACCCATGTGTCGGCGGGGAGCGCCTCGACCTCGCGACGGAACAGCGACGGCTCGCGCAGATAGCGGATGTACGTCTCACTCGGAACCAGGTCGCACCAGTGTGCCGATGGCAGCACTTGGCGAAGCCAGGTGGTCTTGCCGGTGGCGCGCGGGCCGAACAGGAAGAACGAGGTCACCGGCAGCTCGAGGCTCCTCCGATACATGGTGGGCATTTTGCACGACAAAATGCCCGCGATGTAGCGGAATTGCACCGGCAATCGTTACATCCTTTCTGGCAACAACTTTCGACTATCGCGCCCCGCGAATCTGCACCTCGAACGTGCCGCCGGCGGCGCCGATCACCAGTTCCGCCGGCTCGAGCGCCAGGGCGCTCACGGCCCCCGCGGCATCGCGCAGGCTGGCGGTGAGCTGATGGCGCCCGGGCGCTGGCAGCTGCAGCGACGCAGCACCCGCAGCACAATCAGCCGCCATGCTCATGCGCTGGTAGCCGGGGATCGAACCACCAGCGGCCGCCGAGTAGAGCTGCGGCTGTGCCCGCGCCAGCACGTCGTCGACCGCGGTCAGCTCGAGTCGCAGCGTGTGACCGGCCGGCACCTGGTAGCCCTCGGCGCGCAAGCGGACCGGGATCCCCGGTTCGAGCTCGATCGCCTGGTCGGCGACCACTCCGCGCACGATGCGGTCGCGAAACCCGTTGAGCCGCACCAGCACATCGAGCGGCTGCACGGTGGCGAACATGACCGTGGCGTTCTCCACCTGCCAGCACAGATCCGCGGGGCGGTCACCCTCGAGCACCCCGATCACCCCCACCCCGATTCTCTCCGGCAGGCGCCGAGCAGTCGTAGCCTGCGGCAGGGTGATCACGATGGTGCGTATGCCGGGCACAGCGATCTGCTGCAAGCGAGGTTCGGCGTTGCGCTGGCCGTCGGCGACGACGACATCAGAGACCACGTGCAGAGGTCGATGCAGACCGCGCGCCCAGACCTCGACCCGGTAGCGGCCCGGGGCCACCGCGGGCCAGACGAACTCCTTCTCCCACGGCGCGTGGCTCACGAACCCTGACTCACGTGCCATGCGCGCATCCAGTTCGGAACTGAAGAGACCGGCACCCGTCAGTGAGTGCTCGGCGTTCGTGGGCACCAGCAGCAGCACCTGACAGGACGCGGCGATCCGACTTTCGGCAATGACGGAAGAACGCACCGAACCACCGTGCTGTAGTTCGATTCGCAGGTCCCGATCGCCGGCGCGGAACCGCCGCGGTGGCACCGGCACGAACCGGTTCGCCGTCGTCACGACCAGCCGCATCGCCCCGCTCGGCACACTGCCGAACAGTGCGAAGGCGCCATCCGGACGCAGCCGGCCCCGCAGCGACACGAAGCGCCACGCCTCGATCGCAGCTTCCGTCGCGACTTCTACCCGGAGATCGACATCGGGTGGCAACGGCACACCAGCGGGTGCAACCAACTGGCCCGCGACGACGATCGGCTCGGGCTCGAGCACGAGGCTGCCGAGTTCGTGGCTGCCAGCGGTCAGGTCGCATTCGCCGCGCCAGGTCGCGCAGGTGCCCGTATCGCCTTCCGCGGGAGCGAACGGATAGATGCGCAGTTCCTGTAGGCGCTGATTGCGCCAACCAGCACTGCATGGCACGGCAAAGCAACCGTCACCGTCGGTGGTGCCGCGCAAGCTCGGCAGCTCGCGGCCGGCCGCAGTCGCCTTGATCGTGACCACGGTGGCAGCGAGCGGCTGTCCCTGCTGCACGAGCCGGCCCAGCAACACCGGCACCGGATCTGGCTGCTGGTGCACGTCCACCCGCTCTCCCGGCACCCTCGGTCCGATCACGATCGGTGGCGACTCCGGCGGAACGCCATCGCGGTAGACCTGCCACGAACGACCGAGCGCAACGCGCGGGAAGTCCGCGACTCCGGTGGAGTCGGTGGTCACACGGAACGCGCGATCGCTCGCACCTTCGTGTTCGCGTAGCACCCACTTCTCACCCACGACCGGCGCCCCTGCGGCATCGAGCACCGTGATCCGGAGCCAACCACTCGGCGGCAGGAACAGCACCATCGGTTGCTCCGGCAACGCATCGGCATCGATCTGCTGCGCGACTTCGATGCCTGGCAGATCGATCGTGATCGCCGCCGGCAGCGCCGAGCCACGCGGCGCAATGCGGTCGCTCCACGTCTGCACATGCCGCACCTGCGCCCAGCCATCGTCGTCGGTCTGCCCCAGTTCCTCGCGTCCGCGACGCCCGTCCACTTCACGCGCCCGGAACGTTGCTGCGACCGGTACTCCGGCCACTGGCTGATGCTGCGCATCGAGCACTCGCACTGCGCAGTTTCGATCTCGCTGCAGCTGCAGTTCGTGCACGACCTCGGGTGCCGCCGAACGCGACAACCACAGCTCGCCGTAGTCGCCGCCGTGCTGCACGACACACAGCCAGAACCGATCGGTGCCCTGGCGGTCCGACCACGCCCACTGCGCGATGCCGCGGGCGTCGGTCCGCACGCGTTCGCCGAACGTGCCATACCAACCGACCGGGTCCCAGGTCAGCCGAAGCCTCTTCCCGACCTCGAGGTCCGAGGCGGCGGCGGCCGCGGCGACCGCTGCCGGCATGCCGTAGAACACATCGACGTCCGAAACCGGAACGCGATCGATGCCGCGCACCAGCAACTGCACACTCGGGCCGCTGGCGGCGAGCGGCTCTGCTTCACGCCGCTGCGGCGAGACGTCATCGGCCCGCTTCGCCGCGGCGTCAGTGCGCCCGCGTGATGATGCCGCGCTCGGCAACGCACCCGCCGCACGACCGACCTCGCCGGCTCGGGCAGCGACCGCAATCCCCTTGGAGCCTGCCGCATCCGTCGGTATCGCCACACTGCGCCAGAGCCACACACCCGCAACGAGCATTGCGCAGGCGACCAACACCGCGCCGAACAGCTTCGGCAGCACCAGAACACCAGCACCACCGCCAGCGACCGCCGCCGAAGCACCGGTCCTCGCGACCGGCAGCTGCACCAGCGGCGCCAGCGCCGCGAGCCACGCGTCGCGGCCGCCGGGCCGACCGTCGAGCTTGCTGCGCAGCAGCTGCAGCGCGCGGCCGAGACGGGTCTTGATCGTCTTCACCGGTTCGCCCTGACGCGCCGCGATCTCGCTCGGCGACAGCCCCTCGAACCAACGCAACCAGACCACCGAACCGTATGGCTCGCCGAGTCCACGCACCGCGGCGGCGATCGCCGCCTGCAGTTCGAGCCGCACCGCCGCTTCGTCCGGCGCCAACGGCAGCGGCGGCTCGACCTGTTGCTCGCGCCGGCGGCGACGCCCCTGCTGCCGCAGCAGATCCAGCGAGCAGGTGCGCACGACCGCGCGCAACCAACCGGCGAGCGAGCTCAGTTCGCGCGGCGGCCGGGTGAGCGCCACCACGTAGGCCTGCTGCACGGCGTCGTCGGCCAGCGCCTCGTCGGCGACCAGGTCGCGCGCCAGCCGGCGCAGGGCATCGCTGTGGGCGAACAGATCGTCGGCGGAGAACGCGGTCATGGTGGCAGAACGTCACCGAGCCGCCGGCGACCTCACCATTCTGCGCGATCGGCGCCGGTCCGACGATCCAGGGCTCGCCGACGACAGGCCACACGGACAAGGCGGCAGCGAATGGCGCGACTCCACACCCGGACGCCGACAGCGACGGGGCGCCGGTGCCCCTCGGCGTGGTCAGTGCGGCGAGTGGCAGCTCAGCGTCGCCCCTCCGTCAGGACTTGACGACATGCACCAGCACGAACGCCAGCCGGCCGTTGGTGACATAGTCGGTCGGCGTCTCGAACATGACTCCGAAGTAGTCGACGATCTGCTGCAGGTCGATGTCGGGGAAGTCGAAGGTCAGAATCAGGTGTCCACCCGGCGCCACCTGCCCGAGCAGGTTGTCGAGGGTCCTGACGACTTTGTCACTCGGCAGGTGCTCGATCGTCGACACGTTGAGCACGAAGTCGAAGGTGCGGTCGTGTGGCTCGGTGATGTCGTGGTGTTCGAACCGGTCGCCCGGCGGCTTGGTCTCCGTTCCCGGATAGCCGCCGCCCCACAGATCCGAATGCACCGCGTCCGGACACAGCGCGCTGACATCGGCGCAGAAGGTCAGGTGCAGACAATCGCCCGAGTTCAGGCCGCCGCACGCGGTGTTGTGCACGGTGCGGGGGCGATACTTGCGCAGCATGTCGAGCACGTAGCGCCACTCGTAGACACGCGACCAGTGCACATACCGGTCCTCGCGCGGGTCGTCCTTGGTGAAGAACCTCGACTCGAGCACCTGGAAAGGTCTGGGCACCATGGCAGCGAAGGTCTACCGCAAAGCGCGGCGCGCACCATGGCCAACCGTCGCTCGGCTCGTGACACGCCGGAGCTGATCCAACACCGCGGCGCCACGGCAAGACGATCGTCGCCAGCAGCAGCACGATCTCCAGCCCGAACGCGAACCGCGCGCTGCCGCGCGCGACCCCACTCCGCTCACGGCAGCAGCCCGTGCTGCTGGTACCACCCCCGCACCGTCGCCAACATGCCGGCATCGATCGCGATCTGCGCATGCGTGTAGCCCCCGTACACCAGCAACTCGTGCACCGTCGGGTTCGCCGCCAGCTGCGCGGCCAACTGCTGATCCAGCGCCAGCGGCACCACGGTGTCCGCGTCCCCGTGATGCATCTGGTACGGCACCTGGATGCCCTGGGCCTGCGCCGGCGACGTCGCCGCGGCCCCGGGCTGCGTGCTCATGCCACCGGCGGTGTGCGAGGCGACCAGGAATCGCTGCGGGTGCGTGCCCACCAGCGCCGCGGTGGCGAACGCACCCATGCTGTGACCGTGCGCGGCGACCCGACGCAGGTCGACGTAACCGAGGCTCTGCAGCAGATCGAGGCACTTGCGATTGCGCAGCACGTTCGCGGCGCTGGCGCCGACGTCGGTCGCCAGACCGGGCGCGCCGAGCGGCACGTTCGCGGCATGGGTCAGATTGGTCATGATGCAGACCAGCCCGAAGCTGCGCAGCGTGGCCGCGATCTGCGACGAGTAGGAGTTGACGTTGCCGCCGAAGCCATGACTGATGACGACGGCGGGGTAGTTGACGTGACCACCCGCGGGCGGCTGACTCGGCTTGTAGAGCTTGCCGCGCAGGTCGTAGGCGATGCCGTCGACGGTCGCGACATAGGTCCAGGTGGCACCACCGACTGCGGTCGGATTCCCGACCAGGGTGAAGCCGGGCATGCCGACGACGCTGCCGAGTGTCAGCGCGACCCCTTGCGAGAACGTCAGCGGCAGCGCGCCGCCGAGGGCGGGATCGCCGACGTTCAACCATTGCGCATACCAGGTCGAGGCGACCAGGCCCGGCGTCGCCGGCACCGTCAGCGCATACTCCGCGGCACCGGCCGGTGCGGTGGCCGCCTCGATGACCAGCGGCTCCGCGAGCAGCGAACAACTCGGCAGCCCGAGGCTGCCGAGTGCCAACGGCAACGGCGTCGCCCCCCACGTCGTCGCCGACTGGCCGAGCACGACGAACGGCAGGCTGCCGGCGGCGAGGTTCGCCTCGTAGAGCAGCAGTTGCCCGGCACCTGGATTCGGCGCGTGGCCGGAGGTGGTGACGGCTGATGGCGTGCAGGCAGTGCCGTAGGGCAGAGCACTGCCTTGCGCGGGCAACCAGGACGAGGCGAGGACAGCGATCGAGGCGAAGAAGCGCATGGAGGGGCGCAGCTACGAAGCTGCGACCACGACTCCCACCGCGCAGGTTCGGATGACGCTGCCGCACCGGGTCCGCGTCGCGTCAGCGTCTGTGCAGGCGCGCCGGTTCAGAGTCCGAACGTCGCGCGACCGGCGTCGGACATCACGATGCCGAGCGGATTGGCAGGGTCGAGCACTGCCCACTGGTGGAACAGCATCAGGCCGGCAAGGCTGGCGTTCGACGGCACCTGGATGGAACGCAGTGCGGTACCGTCCGCGGCGACCAGCTGCGCGTCGAGCACTTCCGACGACACGAACAGACTGCATCCCGGCGCCCCGGGCAACGCCGCCGGCAGCGGCACACCCTGGCTGCTCGCATCCGAACTGCCGCTGACCAACACCGCGAACGTCGCCGGCAGTGCCGAGGCCAGCGTGACATCGAACGACGCCGCGAACCGCGGCAGGCCGCGGTTGCCCAGCGCCGGCACCAGGTTCTGCCCGCCGCCCACACACAACACCCGCCACGACGGCCGCGTGATCAGCGTCGACAGGCCCTGCCACGGACCGGTGCCAGGATTGCGGAACTGCGCCGTGCCGGCGGCTCCCGACGCGATCTGCGACACGACGACCGTCTGCGCCGAGGTGTCGACGCCGAGGTAGAACGTGCCGGTCACCGCGACCGGGGCCGCGAACGTCGCGCGGTAGAAGCCGGCGGTCGGCCCGACCGTCAGCGTCGTCGACGCGAGCGGCAACACCGCCGGGACGCCACCGACCGACGCGTAGATGTGCGCCGGGATCACCTGCGTGCCGCCGGTCGAACGCGTATAGAAGTCGAATCCGCTGACCTGCAAGGTGCCGGCGTTCGGCACGGTGTAGCCGTACTCGCGCGTGCGCACGGCGCCGCTCAAGCTCCCGCCGGCAGGGTTGAGCTGCGCGCAGACGGACGGTGCCACCACCGAACCCACGCACCCCTGGCCGAACCTGGTGAACGACGCCAGCGCGAGCGTGGGCGCCGAGCTCGGCTGGCCGGTGCCGCCGAGCACGACGAGCGCATAGTCGGCATCGACCGCCGGCGTCTCGACATGAGCATCGATCACGATGCGGGTCGCCTTCACGACCACCCGCCAGGTGCCGGCCGCGGGATTCTGCACGAAGGCGCATTCCAGCGGATTGACCGAGTCCTCGACACCGCCGACCGCCGACCAGATCCCGGCCTCGAGTCCAGCGTTGCCCCAGCGCACCGTGCCGTCCGGCGCGATCAGGCACAGCGAGAGGTCGTTGACCAAGGTCGCGGTGGCACCAGGGATCGCGGCCGGCTCGTTGTAGGTCATCGCGACGCGCAGCGCCGGCGTGCCCGCCTGCACCGTGATCTCGTATTCGCGCAGCTGCCCCTGCTGCAGCACGTCGGTCTCGTCGACCAGGAACATGCGCCGGCGGTTGTTCCACAGATTCGCGAGATCGGGGAAGCCCCAGCCCTGGTGCTCGCGGCGGTTGTCGGTGCTGGCCGCGGTGAACGCATACGGCCGCGCCCCGGCGATCTGCAGCGCCTTCAGCGTGGTGTAGTGGGGGCGATTGCTGTGCCGGCTGCCGCCCGGATTGCGCAGCGCGTTGCCGAAGCGGCCGAAGCCCGGCGTGGCCGACTCGTCGGTGAACATCTGGATCGCCAGCACGTTGTGCCCGGCGACGATCGGGGTGGCGCCAGAGGTGCCGCCGAAGCCCCCCGACCAGGCATCGCCCGAATAGCCCGCCGCACCGGTCAGGTCGGAGGTGCCGATGTTGTCGTAGTAGGCGCACAGGTCCGGCTTGATGCGCCCGTCGGCGGCCGGGCCGCGACTGGCACCCGCGGCCAGATAGCTGTCGTCGAGCGGGTTGGCGTTGTTGTTGTGGCGCACGCCGCCGATCGAGATCACGTTCTTGGCCCACGCCTGCGGCCGCGAGTTCTGGCTGTTGGCGTTGCTCTGGCTCTGCGTCCACGGGATGTCGTGATCGAACACGATGTCGTCGGCCTCGGCGGACACCGAGGTGTACTCGGTCGTCAAGGTGCCGCCCCACGACGCCGTGGTGTGACTGACGGCGTGGATGTTGACGAGGTCGGAGACGACCTGCCAACGTGAGCCGATCACCGAGCCGTAGTTGGTGTAGAACTTGCCGGCGTCGGGCGCGAAACCGCGCACAGCCGGATTGCTGGTGCCGTTGCCGAACACGATGCCGGCCGTCGCATGGCCGTGCGTGTCGGCAGCACCGCCACTGCGCACGTTGACGACGCCGCCGGTGAAGTCGGGGTGCGTCGCCTCGAGCCCCTCGTAGATGTGGGCGTTGACGCCGGCGCCGGTGAAGCCGCCCTGCGTCTCGATGAAGTCGGCACCACCCTGGATGCGAGCGTTGTCGACGTCGAGCTCCGACGGCGTCCACGCATCGATCCACAGCACTTCGTCGAAGCTCGCCGCCAGCACCAACTGCGGGCCGGTCAACATCGCCGAGAACAGCAGGCTGCCGGTGTGTTCGTCGACGATCGCGGCGCCGATCGCCTGCAGCCGCGCGGCGAGCGCCGGCTTGTCGACGCGCTTGTCGGCGACGACCAGGTTGTAGCGCACGGCCTCGGCCCGCTGCAGCGAACCGTCACCGAGCAGCCGCGGGTCGAGCCGGAAGCCGGGCTGGTAGGCCCCGACCCAACGCACGGTGGGCAGGTCCCGCAGACGCGCGGCGGCGCGCGCCTCGATGCGCACCACATGAGCGTTGTCGGGCAGATAGCCGAGCACCTGGCCGCCGCGCGCGGCGATCGCATCCCGGTCGGCCTGGGTCGGCGCGGCGGTGAATTGCACGATCCAGCTGCGGGTCGCAGCCGGTGCGACGAGTTCGCCCGGCAACGACGGCTGCGTGCGAACGGGGTCGAACGAGGCCAGTCGCAGGCGCACCGAAGTGGCAGCCGGGTCCTGGGCCTGGAGAACGGTGGCAGCGGCAATGACCGCGAACGCCGCGAGCGTGGATCTTGCTGGCATGGGTGGGTGGTGCCGGGGCGGGCAGGCGGATCAAGGTATTGCCTGCCCGGCAACCGACCAGCCCCTGCCGCACGAAGTGAGCGCCGCGTCGCGGGTCGGCCGCCGAGGAATTTCACCGCGGCCGAGTCAGCCGCGGACTGCGCCGATCAACCGCCGCGCCGCCACAGCAGCACGACCGCCGCCAGCAGCAACACGACCTCGAGCCCGAACGCAAACCGCGCGTTGCCGAGCGCCCCGAAGCCCAGCCGCACGGCAGCGAGGCTGCGCCAGCCCACCAGACCTCCGTACAGCGCCACCGACCACAACAGCGCGGTCCAACGCGTCTCGGGCAGCCAGACGGCAAGGGCATAGCCGACGCCGAGCCCCGCCTGCAGGCCGCCGTAGACGGCGAGGTACTCGGATTCGCCGCCGGCACCGGTGGTCGACAGGCCGAGCCAGTTAGCGGTGGTGCGCGGCGCGAGGGTGCACCAGATCGAGAACGCGCCGTAGAGCACGGCATTGACGGCCAGGTAGAGCACGAGCATGGCCCCATCATGCGCCGCGGCGCGGGATTCGGTGTGCGCCGTGTCCCGAACGCTGTCGCGGCCCTCACGGATCGTGAGCGAGCGCGACCTCCACCGCATCGAGCGACGTCGGCACATCGATCATCGCCTTGGTCAACACACCTCCGCAAAGTCTCTCTGCCGACAAACGCCACTCGCGTTCGGGGAGGCCACGGAAGGTGACCTTGCTCGGTGCGACCCTGAACGGTCAGTATCTCGTCATCGGCCAGGCTGGTTCGAGCACCGACCACGTCGCGCAAGTGGTCGCCCTCGAGCAGCGCCCAGGGCCACTGCGCCGACGGCCCGTGGCTGGACGAGAGTGCTCGGCACGGCGACGATGCCGCGGCGAATGAGGATGATCCGATCGCGCCTTCGGTGGCTGTTGGCCAGACGCAATCACGGGGCGCTCGGCCTGGCCCTGCTGATGACCATCCCCTGCGTTGCCCAGGAGCCAGCTCCGCCTGCAGCACCAGACGCTAAGCCGACCACCGTGACCAGCGCCTTCCGGATGCCGGACCTCACGCGCTTCGATGCCGACCGCGAACCCGGCGCGGGCACCGCCGACAAGCGGCTGCTGGCACTGCTGCGTGAACTCGAGCAGGTCGATCGTTGCCAGCCGCTGACCCTGGCCGTGACCGCCGGCACGCTCTGGGCGCGCTATCCGGCCGGAGCCAAGCTCGCCGTCGAGGGTTCCCTGCTCCAGATCATCAAGCCGGAGCCGGTCGGCGCGCAGTTGCAGCTGTCGGTGCTGACGATGCCGACCGCAGTCGCCGAACGCAGCGGGCTCGTGCCGAGCGCGAGCCGTGCGCTCGACGAGGTGGCGGTCGGTGTGCTCGGCCGCGCGGCCACGGCGGCCGGTGGGACGCTGCGCAACCTGCCGGAGTTCTCGGTGTCGGCGCTGACGCCGTTCACGGTCCCGCTGCAGGCACTGGCAGAAGGCGCCAGCGCCAAGGAACGGGTCGCAGGGGAACTGGTGCCCCTCGATGCGACGACCGTGCTGATCGCGTTCGATCTGCTGCGCGACGTTGCGGGCAGCACCGAGGCACCGGGCAAGCCGCTGCACGTTGCCGCGCGAATGCAAGCAGGCAGCGTGCTCGTGTGCAGCGTCGACACCGAGTCGGGACAGGCGATCGTGGTAGTGATGCGCTGCCTCGCCGTGGCCGCCCCGAAGCCAGCGCCGGCGCCCGTACCGGCCCCGCAAGGCAAGACTGCCGATCCGCCGGGGCGCGGCAGGCTTCACGCCCCCTTGTAGACCAGCACCGGTTCGAGCCGCCGCAGGATGCGCACCAGCTCGCGCTGCGCCCGCATCACCGCGCTGATGTCCTTGTAGGCCGCGGGCGCCTCGTCGCACAGGCGCGGTACGAGGGCGCGTTCGTAGAACACCGCGCCGAGCGACCGCTCGAACTCGCGCACCGGCACCCGCCGCCGCGCCTCGCCGCGCGCCAGCTTGCGCCCGGCCCCGTGCGAGCTCGAGCACATCGCCGCCGCACAGCCGCGGCCCTCGACATGGAACGACCACGTGCCCATCGAGCCAGGGATCACGCCGAACTCGTCCGCCTGCGCCGACGACGCGCCCTTGCGATGCACCCACAGCCGTTCGCCGGCATGCACTTCCTCGCGCACGAAGTTGTGCACGACGTCCTGCCAACTGCCCCAGTCGACCTCGATGCCGAGCGCGTGCCGTAGAGCAGCCGCAGCCGCCTCGCCGATCGCGCGGCGGTTGGCGCGCGCGAACGCGACCGCGAGCGCATGGTCGTGCAGGTAGTCGGCGCCGTACCCGTCGACCGACAGCGACACCAGCCCTTTGTGCGCACTGCCGCCAGCGCTGCCGCGCGCGAGATGATGATCACGCACCGCCGGGCCGAGCGCGCGCGAGCCGCTGTGCACCATCAGCCACAACTGATCGTGCTCATCGGCCTGCACTTCGAGGAAGTGATTGCCGCGGCCGAGCGTGCCGAACTCGACCCGCAGCTCGCGCGCGATCGTGCGCTGCAGGCCAGGATCCGACAGCGCCCCGAGCGGCGCATCGCGCGCCGCGTGGTGCCGGATCGCCGGCACCCGTTCGCGCAGTGCCGCGAACACGCGTTCGGCAGCTTCTGCATCGGCGAGCATTTCGCGCGAGGCTTCGAGCCGCACCACCGCCATGCCACAACCGATGTCGCCGCCGACCGCCTGCGGATACAGGCGATCGGCGGTGCCGAGCACGGTGCCGACACAGACGTGTTCGGACAGATGCACGTCCGGCATCACCGCGATGCGCGCCACTCCGGGTGCCGCGGCGAGCCGTTCGAGCGCCTGGGCGACGTCCTTCGGCAACGGCTCCGCCAACCAGCGGTGCACGACGGTCATCGTGCACCTCCGGGTGGCAGCACCGTGAACGACAGCTGTGGCACGCGGCGCCGGTGCACCAGTTCGGCCACCGCTTCGCGCAGGAAGCCGCGCGCGCGATCAAGCGCTGCCAGGGTTGCGACCAGGCCGTGGCCGCGCGGGTCCGAGACGACGACCAGCACGTGCCGGTCGTCGGGCATCGGCTCGACGTGATCGAGCTCGAGGTCCATCAGGATCGGATCGGAGGAATCGCCCAGTGCGTACGACAGTGCGTCGTGCACCTGGGCACAGAGTTGGCGGGCCTTCTGGGAGGACCGGCCGCCGCGGTCATTCGACGAATGCATCTGCTGGTCACATGGCGTGCTCGCGCACGCCCGAATGGAACCGATGTGGGTACGGAGTCCCGTTGGATCAGGACTCGACGCTCAACCCGGCCGCCGCGCGCTGTTCAGCCGCGCGAGAACCGGGAGGCGGACACAGCGATGCAGATGCGTTGCATGGTGGCCTCTCGGGGAGGGCGGGAAGGTAGCGGCAAGGTGGGAGTTGGCAAGGGGCGAACGGGGCGATGCCGACCGGATGCTCGCCGAGGACGAGGAACGCGAACGGGCCGCGGCGGGGCACACAGAAATCCCTGCCCCTGCCGGCGCGATCTGTCGCTCGACGAGCATGAACCATCTCCACATCCCCAGACTCCTGTTGCTCGCGCTGGTCGGCGCGAGCCTGCTTGCCGCGCTGCCGGCGACCACGCGTCCCCTGCAGCAGCCCGCACCGACATCGGCGCACCACGACGCATACGCAGACCAGCCGTCGGCCGCGTTCGAGGCCCAGGACCCGAAGCCGAAGCAGGGTCCGAAGCAGGGCGCCGGCAAGAAGAAGCGGGCGAAGCCCACTTGACGCCGGGTTCGCCGCACGCGGTCGCGTGCATGAAGCAAGGAGGCCGCTACGCATGTTCTGCGAGCGGCCTCGGCCACCTGGGCCAACGCCATCGGCCAGCGCCGGAAATCACGGCCTGACCGCGAACGGACTCCGACCCCGGTTCGCTGTCCAGCGACCATGACCCGCCTTCAACCCCTGCTCCTCGCCAGCCTGCTGGCCGCCACCGCCGTCGCCCAGGACGTCAACGTCGCCCTCGGCGGCACCGCCACCCAGTCCAGCTTCCTCGGCTTCGGCGAACAACCCGGCAATGCCATCGACGGCAACCGCGACGGCTACTGGTACAACAGCTCGTGCACGGTGACGGGGAACGTCCCCGGCGCGTGGTGGCAGGTCGTGCTCGCCAGCCCGAGCCTCGTCAACGAAGTCGTGATCTGGAACCGCTCCGACTGCTGCGGCAACCGCCTGTCGGCGTTCCGCGTCGACGTGATGAACGGCAGCACGGTCGTGTTCCAGCAGAGCTTCCACACCGACGGCTCCCAGGTGCCAGACGGCGACTACCTGCGCGTGCGCATCCCCGGCCCGGGTGTCAACGCGACCGCCGTGCGCATCAGCAATGTCGGCGTCAACGCCGAAGGCACCAACGTCCTGCAGTTCGCCGAGGTCGAGGTGATCCGCCATGGCACCGGCCGCGAGATCAACTTCGCTCGCTACGGCACCACCACCGCGTCGTCGAACGCGAGCACCGCCATCAGCGCGATCGACGGCAGCATCAACGGCTACGAGCCCGGCAACGCTACCTGGCGCAGCACCGCCGCTGCCAACCAGTGGCTGGAAGTGGCCTGCGAACGCCACCGCGTCGACACGATCCGGCTGTGGCCGGTCACCCACAGCGGCAGCTCGATCAGCTGCGGCAACTACCGCGTCGGCGTGTGGGACAACGGCGTCGAGGTCTGGGGCACCAACCTGCTGCCCAGCGCCAGCATGCCGATCAACCGGGCGACCGTGGTCACGCCACCCGCCGGCACGTTCGGCAACCGCATCCGCGTCAGCACGCTCGGCCCGGTCAACGGCACGACGCAGCTGGTGTTCGCCGAACTCGAGAGCGTGATGTTCGCCGGCTACATCGGCGAGCAGTGGCGCTACGGCGCCGGCTGCCGCGCCGGCTCTTCGGTGCCGCGGCTCGACAATCGTGTGCGCCCGACCAACGGCGCCAACCTGTCGATGACGGTGTCGCCGGTGCCGGCCGCGGGCCTCGGGCTGTTGGTGACGGGTCTGTCGGCCTCGGTCTTCGGCGCGCTGCCGCTGCCGTTCGAGCTGAGCCCGCTCGGCGCGCCGCACTGCTGGGCGCTCACCAGCCTGGATGCGACCTCGCTGGCGACCACGACCACCAGCACGCTGACGTTCCCGTTCGCGATCCCGACCACCACGGGCACGCTCGGCACGCGGCTGTTCCAGCAGGCGGTGATCTACGCGCCTTCGACCAACGCGTTCGGCTTCGTCGTCAGCAACGCGCTCGAGCAGTACATCGGCTTCTGAGCGCTCAGCCAGGGGCCGCGACTGAGCTTCCCCCCAATCCTTGAATATTGAGCGACGATCGCTCATTATTCAAGGACCGTGTTGACGCGCGACGACGACCTCGGCACCCTTCGCCGCCAACTCCGCCGCTACCCGGTGGTCGCGATTCTCGGGCCGCGACAGGTCGGCAAGACGACCCTGGCGCGGGAGCTCGCGACCACGACGTCCATCCCGCCGACCTTTCTCGATCTGGAGGATCCTGCCGATCTACGACGGCTGGATGACGCATCGACGACCCTGCGCGAACGCCGCGGCCTCGTCGTCATCGACGAGATCCAGCGGCGTCCGGATCTGTTCCCACTGCTGCGCGTACTCGCCGACCGCCCGCGCAAGCCAGCGCGGTTCCTGGTTCTCGGCAGTGCCTCGCCGAATCTGCTGCGCCAGTCGTCGGAGAGTCTGGCAGGGCGCATCTACTTCCACGAGCTCGCCGGGTTCTCCCTCGCCGACGTGGGGCAGAAGCACTGGCACAAGCTGTGGCTGCGCGGCGGCTTCCCGCTGGCGTTCCTCGATCGCAGCGACCAGGGGAGCTTCGACTGGCGGCGCAGCCTGGTGCAGACCTACCTCGAGCGCGACCTGCCCGGCCTCGGCTCGCAGGTGCCGGGGGCGACGATGGAGCGCTTCTGGTCCATGCTGGCGCATCATCACGGGCAGATCTGGAACGCATCCGAGCTCGCCAGCAGCTTCGGCACAGCGCACACGACCGTGCGCCGCTACCTCGAGCTGCTGGTCGACACCTTCATGATCCGCACGCTGCAGCCCTGGCACGAGAATCTCGGCAAGCGGCAGGTGAAGGCGCCGAAGATCTACTTTCGCGACACCGGCCTCCTCCACGCGCTGCTCGGACTGCGTCGTCAGGACGATCTCGACCGGCACCCGAAACTCGGCGCATCCTTCGAGGGATTCGCCCTCGAGCAAGTGGTCCGCCGGCTGGGCGCCAGCCGCGACGAGTGCTTCTTCTGGTCCACCTATGCCGGCGCCGAGCTGGACCTGCTCGTCGTCCGCGGCGGCCGCCGCTACGGCTTCGAGTTCAAGCACACCGACGCGCCCGGTACGACGAAGTCGACGGCGATCGCGCTGGCGGACCTGCGGCTCGATCGCCTCGACATCGTGCATGCCGGCAAGGAGACGTATCCGCTGAGCAAGGCAGTGAGGGCAGTCGCGATGGGCAGGATCCTGGAGGATCTGCAGCCGCTGTAGCGCCCGCCGCCAGCGGTCACACCACGAACACCTCGTCGATGTGGTACGCGTATGGCGAATGACTGAACGCGTGCCCCACGGTGCGCCGCGTCGGCAGCCCCATCGCGCGCAGCGCCTGCCCGATCGCAGCACGGTTGGAGTGGATGACGGGCGCGGTCGGCACCCAGACCCCGGCCAGCCCGGCCCGCGATGCGAGGCCGCGCGCATACTCGAGCAGCGCCGCCAGCAGCACGCTCGCGTCGACCTGCTCGAGCAACACGAGCGACGGATTGATGCCGGGCAGCACCAGGTGGCGCCGCCCCTTCTCCTCGACCACCAGCAGGTGCACACCGCCGCGGCAGACCCCACCCTCGAACAACGCGAGGTGCAGGAAGCCCGGCGTCTGCCACAGGTCGAGGTCGGGCGCCACACAGACACCGGTGCAGTAGCCGATCGGCGCGTGCACCGATCGCTTGGTGACCACCGCGTCGAGCCGCAGCACCTCGCTGGAAGGGCGGTATTCGAGCACGCGAGCCACCACCTCGTTCATCGCCGCCAGTTCCTGGCCGACCAGCTCGGCGTGCACCCGACCGATCTCCTTGCCGGGCTCGAGCGCCACCTCGCGCGGCGACAAACGCTGCAGCAGCGACGGATCGGCCCGCAACACCGCCAGCGGCGCGTCCGGCAGCTCGAACGCCTGCAGCTGCGCGCGCAGTCGCCGCTCGGCTTCCGCCGTCGCGACGGTGCCGGCCGCCGCGGCCTGCAGCACTGCGGCGATCGCCTTCTGCAGACCCGGACCGACGCGCGGCACCGGATGCAGCTTGGCCCGCACCAGTCGTTCGTAGCGCGCCGGGTCCTCGGCCTGGGCGGCGACCAACGCCTGCTCGACCGCCGACGCCAGCCGATCCGACGCCAACTGCACGATGGCGAGGATCTGCCCGGCCGACCCGTAGGCCGCGGTCGGTAGCGACGTCGGGGGCAGCAGCGCCAGCAGCTGCTGCACGAGCTCGTGCTTGCAGCCGGCACGCGCGAGGCGATCCTCGGTCCACGCGGTGAGCAACCGCCAGCCGAGCTCCGGCCACGGCAACTGCGCGGTGGCGGCGGTCGGCAGCACCCGTTCGCACCAGCCGAACACGTCGAGGCCTTCGCGATCGGTGCCGAGCTGCCACCCGCCGACCCGGAGTTCGATGCTGCCGCGGTCGCCGTTCGCGAACCACGCCGTGACGTCCTGCGGCCGGTCCGGCATGCGCGCGATCAGACGTTCGTAGTCCTGTCGCGTCGCCGAGACCGCCGGTGGGAACACCCGCTGCAACGCGATGCCGAACATCGGGTGCTGGCGCTGCGCGGCGGATACCTCACCGCTCCGGATCGCATCGGTGATCGCCGCCACTTCCGCCCGGAGCGCCGCGATCTGCGGCTCGACCTCGTGTGGCTCGCCCGCATCGAGGATCGCGACGAAGCGCGCGTAGACGTCGGCGTCGGCGAACCCGACCTCGCGCAGGTAGCGCAGCAGCGTTTCGTGGTGCGCGGCGAGCGCGGGGATCACGCCGCGCGCCAGCGCCGGCGTCAGCAGGTTGGCGACGATGTCGATCGTGCGCACGCCGAACTGCGTGATCAGCTGCTGCACCACGGCGAGGTCCTCGTCGGCCTCGACATACTGCGACGGGATCGCTGCCAACACCCGCAACAGCGAGCCGGCCCGTTCCTTGGCGGTCGCCAGGGCCGGCAACACCAGGCGCGACCAGCCCGAACGGCAGCGCCCGATCAGTGCCTTCGCGTGATGCATGCCGTCGAGCAGGCCCGGGCCCGGTTCGACCAGCAGTGGCGGCAGCACCTCGCACATCCGGCGCAGATCGGTTTCGTTCTGCGCACTCACGAACAGGTCGCCGAGCAACCGCGGCTCGCGGCAGCGTGCGTAGGCCGCATGCACGAGGGCGAGCAGCGACGCCAGCGACGCGGGGGCGACGACGCCGGCGCAACGCGCGAAGCGATGCAGCGACTCCCGTCGCTCGGGCTGGTCGTGCAGCGAGCGGGCCAGCGCCTGCAACGCGCTGCGGCCGTCGGCGGCGGTCCGGCAGCTGCGCGCGGCGACCGCGACCAACTCGACGGCATCCGGTTGCTCGCCGGCGATCGCGACCACCGTGTCGATCAACATGCCGAGCCCGGCCATCGGCTCGGCCATGCGTGCGAGGTCCGGCAATGCGGATGCGATCGCTTCGAGCGCCGCGCCGTGCCGCTGGCTCGCAGCGGCGATGATCGCCAACGCCTCCGACAGGCGCGGCACGTCGGTGCCGGCCAGGATCGAGGCCGCGGTCGACGCCGGCGCGGCCAGTGCCGGCGGCAGCTCGGCGTAACGTTCTTCGACCAGCGCCAGCATGCGCGCGAAGCCGGCCTGGTCGTCGGGCCCGAGTGCGATCGCGGCCCCGACCCCGGACTCGAGCAACACCATCGCCTCGTCCTGGCGACCTTCGCCGACGAGACGCGTTGCCGAAGTCAGCGCGGCGGCCAACACCCACGGCCGCCCGCTGGCGGCGCGCGCCGCGGCCGGCAACGCGACCGAGCACAGCGGCAGCAGCGCGGTCTGGTTCGCGGGCACGGCAGCGCATAGTCCGTGGAACAGCGCCAGCAGGTCGAGGAACCCCTGCGGACTCTGCCCGATCTCGGCGAGCTCGCCCAGGGCGCGGAACACTTGCTCGTGGGCGTCCTCGTCGAGGGTCGGCAACCGCGGCACGAACGCGACCACCGCCTCGCTCGCGCGGCGCACGTCACTGGCCCGCTCGGCCATCTCGACCAGCGGGCGCACCAGGCACTTCACCGCCGGTTCGGGAGCGATGCCGAGCTCGACCAGCATCCGCGCCATGGCCAGCAACTCAGCCAGCGCCCAGTCCGGCCGCAACTGCGCCCACGTGCGCGGCAGACTCCAGCGCATCAGCACGCCCGGCTCGAGATCGCGCGCGACCATCGCCTCGATCAGCTCGAGCGCGGCCTCGGCCTGTCCTTGCTGCGCGATCGACGGCATCACGTCGAGGCCGTCCTGGAACAACAGCTGCCGCAGACTGCGGCGATGCAGTTCGATCGCCAGCCGGCACAGACGATCGCCGGCGTCGTCGAGCCAGCCGAGCTGGGCGAAGCAGCGCGCGCCGTTGCCGATCACCAGCGCCGGGTCGACGCCGGCATTCGCCAACCGGGTCGCCATGTCGAGCTGCAGCGGCTCGTAGACCTGCTGCAGCGTCGCGGTCGGGTGCAGGCCGTGGTCGAACATCGCCAGCGCGAGCCGCAGCGCGTCGGCGACGTCGTCGGCCGAGAGCGAACCGCTGGCGAGTGCCGGTAACGAGTGCTCGAACAGCGCATACGCCTCGCGGCGAGCGGTCAGCGCCAGCGGCTGCAGCACGGCGAGCCAGTTCAACAGCGGCGACGGCTGCGCCGACGCATCGGCGCGTTCGAGCAAGGCCGCGATGCCGACCGACAGCGGGTAACCGACGTGCACGTCGCCGCGATTCACCTGCTGCGCGAACGACAACAGCGCCTGCCACTGCGCGGCGAACGCGCCGTCGTCCGGCGCCGCCTTGGCCAGCGCCGGCCCGAGGACCTGCACGAACCAGCCGGCGTCGAAGCCTTCGCGCAACAGGGCCTCGGCACCCGCGACGACGATGGCGAACGCGGCCGGCCGGCCGGCCAGCGCTTCGGCGGCCGCGCGCACGCCGTGCTGCTCGAGCCGCGAGTCCTCGCGCACGACGAACAGGTTGCCCAGCGCCGCCAGCGCACGTTCGAAGGCGGGCAGGTCCACACCGACCACCGGCAACAGCGGGCCGACCACGAAGTGCAGCACCGACCACAACGAGATGCCTTCCCTCCGCGTGACCTGGCGCACGTAGCGCTCGAGCGCCGCGAACCACGGCCCCGGGTCGCCCGCACCCAGGTGTTCGACCATCGCCTCCCCGGCGCGGACCACGTGCTCGGTGTCGAGTCCCTCGGCGCTCAGTCGACGCTGCAGATCGGTCAACGCTGAATGCATGCGCGGATGCTGACCGCGAACGCGCGGGGCTTCAACTTTGCGGGGCTGCTCGTCCGGATTGCCGCGATCAGCGCGCGCCCGCCGGTGGCGGCGGCTCTGCAGCGATCAGGGCACCAGGCACCCAGCACCCCATCGAGGTCGATTTTTGTCTGGTGTTGTTCGTGCAATGCGTCCAAGACAATGCGCCGCCAATCGCACCCCCTGACTGCAGCCACATGATCGCCAACGTCCTCGCCCTCGTCGGTTGGTTGCTCCTCTGCTTCGCCGCGGCAGCGGTCGGTGCGTTCGCCTCGGCCGAGGCGCCGACGTTCTATGGACAACTCGTGCAACCAGCCTGGGCGCCACCGGCGTGGCTGTTCGGGCCGGCGTGGACCATCCTGTTCTGCGCGATGGCCACAGCGGCGTGGCTGGTCTCTGGTCAGCGGCGCGTGCGCCCGACCCGCGCGGCGCTCGGCCTCTTCGTCGTGCAGCTCGTCGCGAACGGTCTGTGGAGCTGGCTGTTCTTCGCATGGCAACTCGGCGCCGCGTCGTTCGTCGAGATCCTGGTGCTGTGGGGGCTGATCCTGGCCACGCTCGTGGCCTTCTGGCGCGTCCGCCCGCTCGCCGGTGCGCTGCTGCTCCCCTACCTCGGATGGGTCACGTTCGCCGCGGCGCTGAACTTCGCGTTGTGGCGGGCGAACCCGACGCTGCTCGGCTGATCGCCGGCGCGGCGATGGTTTGCGGAAACAGAAGCTGCGGTCCCGGACGACCCGGGTCCCGCCATCCTGCCGCCTGCGCACGCCCCACCCAGCAGGCCCCGACTCCACGCATTCCAAGGAGCCGCGAGACTGCGAGCGCGGCCCTAGAACACCGGTTTCCCCTCACTTTCTCGGACGAACCGCGTCAATTTGCACAGCCGTCAAAACACGAAACACCGGATTGAAGCCAAAATTCGTGCCCTGTGGAGGTCCGAAGTCGTCCAAGAGGACATCATAAACACTAGGGGGCGACCCAGT
This sequence comes from Planctomycetota bacterium, assembly GCA_025459175.1. GTDB lineage: Bacteria > Planctomycetota > UBA1135 > UBA1135 > UBA2386 > UBA2386. The sequence goes on from JALORC010000007.1 coordinate 63,048, forward strand.
AAACTGGCCCACCTCATATCCTTGGAGCCGATAGGACGCGCCCGGCTCCAGCAACACTCCATTCTTCGTCGTACGCTTCTCGGACTCCGCGGACCATCCACCGTACGACCAGCGAATCATCACCTCCTCTGAAAGCACAGAATCGTTCACACGAACAATTCGGAGCTGTGGCGGGCGGCGGTTTTTCCCGAAGGTATCCGGCATCACCTCGGCCTCCACGACCACGACCTGTCCAAATGGAGCGCCCAGCACTGGCCGAATCACTGACCAGGGAGATTCACTGACTTGGGGGGCTGACAAGTCAACTGGCTCCGTGTTCGACTGTGCGACGCAACCGCACAACAGAACGGCGGACCACCAAGACTCAACAATGCTCAAACGCTTCATGAAGAACACGACTATTTGCGCCTGACGGTTGCAAGGACACCATATCACCGGTGAAGGCGGACTGGCAGGTGCTGGCCGCGGAGCGGCTGGCGACGATCGGCATCGTCGTGCAAGTCGGCGCGATCGTGCCGGAGAACCAGCTGCACGACCCGTCCCCGAGCGTTGGCGCGCAGGAGCGTCCCGACGTCTGGCCCTCGCTGAGACCGGAGCAAGAGCCGATGGTGCAGCAACTGCGGCTGGTCGCCGTGTCCGTCGAGTAGCTGCCGCGTCTCAGCCGGCGACGACCGGTCGCATCACCCGGCCGTGCACGTCCGTCAGCCGGAAATCGCGGCCGCGATGGCGGAACACCAACCGTTCGTGGTCGAAGCCGAGCAGGTGCAGCATGGTCGCCTGCAGGTCGTGCACCGTGAACGGATCGGCGACCACCTGGTAGCCGAGTTCGTCGGTCGCCCCGACGACGGTGCCGCCGCGCACGCCGGCGCCGGCCAGCACGATGCTGAAGCACTTGCCGTGGTGGTCGCGGCCGTAGCGGTCGCCGCTCTGCCCACCCTGGTTCATCGGCGTGCGACCGAACTCGCCGGCGATGACGACCAGCGTCTCGTCGAGCAGACCGCAGCGCTGCAGATCGCTCAGCAGAGCGCCGATCGGCTGGTCGACCTCGCCGGCCTTCTGACGCAGGTTGCGCACCAATTGCCCGTGGTGGTCCCAACCGTCGTCGACGAGCTGCACGAAGCGCACGCCCCGTTCGACCAGACGCCGCGCCATCACGCAGTTGGCGGCGAACGACGGCTCGCCCGCCTTGGCGCCGTAGAGCGCCAACGTCGCCGCCGGCTCGGCCTGCAGCCGCACCGCCTCGGGCACCACGTCCTGCATGCGGAACGCGAGCTGGTAGGCGGCGATCCGGTCGTCGGTGGCGGGATCACCGTGTCCCTGCTGACGCAAGCGGTCGAGGGCTTGCAGGGTCTCGAGCTGGGCTTCGCGCCCTCGCCGCGAGGTGCCGGGTTGGTTGTCGAGGAAGCGCACCGCTTCGGCCCCGCCATGCAGCACCACGCCGTGGTGCTCCCCCGGCAGGAAGCCGTTGCCCCACAGCTGCACCGGCGGCGGCGGCGCACCCGGCGGCAAGCCCGACAGCATGGTCGCGAACGCCGGCAGGTCGCGGTTGCCCGAACCGAGCCCGTACGACGCCCAGCTGCCGCAGCTCGGCCGCCCCGCTTCGCCCGAGCCGGTCATCAGCATCGACTGCGCCGGCGGATGGTTGATGATCGTGCTGGTCATCGACCGCACCAACGCCAGCCGGTCGGCGTGCTGGCCGAGGTGCGGCAGCAGTTCGCTGAGTTCCATGCCGCACTGACCACGGCGGTGGAAGCGGAATCGCGAGCCGGCGGCGACGAGGTTGCGGCCCTTCAACTGGTCGACGGCCTGGCCCGCGACCAGGCTCGGCGGCATCGGTTGGCCGTCGAGTTCCTGCAGCTTGGGTTTCGGGTCGAACAGGTCGACCTGCGACGGCGCGCCGAGCAGGAACACGAACACCACGTGCTTCGCGCGCGGGGCGAAGTGCGGCCGCGGCCGTTCGCCGAGCTGCAATGGCAGCGCCAGCGAGCCGAGCAGGCCGGCCGAACCACGCAGGAAGCTGCGGCGCGACAGTGGCGTCGACAGTGGCGTCGACAGCGCTGGAGCGAAGCCGTCGTTCATGAGCGCACCAGGTGTTCGTCGAGGTTGAGCAGCACCGCGGCGACGGCGGCCCAGGCGGCGAGTTCGAGCGGCTCGAGCCCGGGCGTGCCCGCAGCGTCGCCGACCGTGGCGGCGGCCACGGCGAGTTCCGGGTCCGCGGCGAACAGTTCCCGTTGTGCTGCCAGCAGGTCGAGCAGCAGCTGTTGCTCCGCCGCCGTCGCCGGGCGCTGCACGCAGCGCACGAAGCCGTGCTGCAGCCGCGTGGCGTCGTCGCCCGTTCCAGCGAGCAGGCGCTGCGCGAGCACGCGCGCGGCTTCGGCGAAGTTGCGGTCGTTGAGCAGCGTCAGCGCCTGCAGCGGCGTCGTCGTACGGTTGCGGCGCGCCACGCAGGTCTCGCGCCCCGGTGCATCGAGCAGCTGCAGCGACACGAACGGCACGGAGCGCTTCTGCGCCACGTAGAGGCCGCGCCGATGGCGGGCGGCGACCGGCGACGGCTCGGGCCACAGGTCGGCCGGTTGCCAGGGCATCACGGCCGGGCCACCGATGGTGCGGTCGAGCAGGCCGGCTGTGGCGAGCGACTGGTCGCGCAGCATCTCGGCGTCGAGCCGCCAGCGCGAGGCGCGCGCGAGCAAGCGGTTGTCGGGATCGAGCTGGCGCAGTGCCGCGGGCAACGTGCTGCTCTGCCGATAGGTCGCCGACGTGACCAGCAGGCGCAGCAGGCGGCGATGGCGGAAGCCGCCGTCGACGAACGTGCGGGCGAGCCAGTCGAGCAGCTCCGGATGGCTCGGCCGCTCGCCGCGCGTGCCGAAGTCGTCGACCGTCTCGACGAGGCCGTGGCCGAAGCACACGCGCCACAGCCGGTTGACGTGCACGCGCGCCACCAGCGGATGGTCCTGGTCGGTTAGCCAGCGGGCGAGGCCGAGGCGGTTCTTCGGTGCGTCGGCCGGCAACGCACCGAACACCGCCGGGATCGCCGGCTCGATGTGTTCCGCCGGCCGTTGGTAGTCGCCGCGCAGCAGCAGGTGCGTCGGGCGCGGCATCGCCATCTCGGCCGCGACCGAGACCAGCGGCACCGCCGCCAGCAGTTCGCTGTGCTGGCTGCGCAGGGCATCCCGTTGCGCCGCGAGTTCCGCGAGCGCTGCGTCGCCGCGCGCCGCGAACAGGCGGCGCAGCAGGTCGCGGCGTTCCTGCCAGGCATGGTCGAAACCGGCCGCGAACACGTCGGTCTCGGCGAGGGCCGCCAGCTCGGCGGCGGTCAGCACGCGGTCGTGCACGCGCACTTCGTCGATCGCGCCATGGAACGGTTGGCCGTCGAGGCAGCCGATGCGCAGGGCGCCGTCGTTGTCGAGGTCGCCGGCCAACGGCTGCGGTGGCTTCGCGGCGGCCGCATCGGCAGCGGCCGCGGCTCGTGACGGGGTCGCGGCGGGCACGCCGTCGACGAACAGCTGCAGCCCACTCTGCTGCCGCGAGCCGTCGTAGGTGCAGGCGACGTGGTACCAGGTGTCGAACGCGAGTTCGTCGCGCGCCGTCCGGCTCAGGCTGTCCTGCTCGCCGCCGGTGAGTTGCACCGCAAGGCGGCGGCCGTCGACGGCCAGCGACCAGCCGCGCCGTTTCGCGGCCTCGTCGACCTTGCCGACGATGGCACCGCCCTGCACGCTCGCGTCGTCGGTGAGGCGGATCCACGCCGACACCGTGAACGGCGCCTCGGCGCGCAGCTCGATCGGCTGCGGCACGTGCACGAAGGCATCCTTGCCGTCGAGCTGCAGCGCCTGGTCGCGCACACCGTCGATCCACGTGGCGGTGCCGAGGCCGCCGCGTTCGGCGTGGCTGCGGCGTTCGCCCGCGAGCCCTTCGTGCCAGCGCGGGGCCGGCAGGGGTTGGTCTTGCACACTGCGTTGCTTGGCCCACGCGGCGAACGCGTCGGCACGTTCGCGATGCCCCTGCTGCAGCTGGCGCTCCAGCTCCTCCACCTGGCCTTGCAGCTCGAGCAGCCGGGCGCCCTGCTCCGCGGTCGGCAGCCGCAAGAACGGCTCGGCGTTGCCGTGGCGCTGCAGGCCCTTCTCGGGCATGCGATTCCAGAACGCGTAGAGGCCGTAGTAGTCGCGCTGCGTGATCGGGTCGAATTTGTGGTCGTGGCACTCGGCGCAGCCGACCGACAGGCCGAGCCACGTGGTCGCGAACGTCGCGGTGCGGTCGGCGATGTACTGATGGTGGAACTCGCCGGGCTGGCCGTCCCCGTCCGGGGCCACGGCGTGGTTGCGGTGAAAACCGGTGGCGATACGGCTCGACAGCGTCGCATCGGGCAGCAGGTCGCCGGCGATCTGTTCCGCGGTGAAGCGGTCGTACGGCATGTCCTCGGTGAACGCGCGCACGACCCAATCGCGCCACGCCCACATCTGCCGGTCGCTGTCGAAGTCGAAGCCGTTGGTGTCCGAGTAGCGCGCCAGGTCGAGCCACAGCGTCGCCATGCGTTCGCCGTGCGCGGTCGAGGCCAGCAGCCGGTCGACGGTGCGTTCGTAGGCATCGGGGGCCGGGTCGGCGAGGAACGCGGCGAGTTCCTCGGGCGTCGGCGGCAGGCCGGTCAGGTCCAGGCTGACGCGGCGCAGCAGGGTCGCCCGGTCGGCTTCCGGCGACGGGGCGAGGCCTTGCTGCTCGAGCCGGGCGAGCACGAAGCGGTCGAGGTCGTGGCGCGGCCAGTCGGTCTGCCGGACCGCCGGGACCGCCGGCAGCCGCGGCGGGGACAGCGACCAGTGCGCGGACGTCGGGCCCTGCTGACCGACGGCGGTCGCCGCGGCCCAGGCGGCGCAGCAAGCGAGTTCGAGCAGTCTCCGGCGTGGCATGCCGCGGGAAGCGTCGGCGGGCGGCGGGCAGGATCAGGATTCTGCGGAAGTTCGCCGACGGTATGCGGCGTGGGTCGGCACCGCCGCGGCTCGTCGCCAGTCGTCACCATCCGTCGTCACCGTCCGTCGGCGGGCAACGAATCGAGCCACAGCTGCGCCGCCGACAGGATCCGCGACCGATCACCGAACGTGCGTGCGCCGAGCATCGCGCCCTCGAGCAGGGCGAGGAACGACCGGGCCAGCTGCTGCACGCGCGCGGTCGTCGGCCGGCCGCCGACGCGCTTGGCCAGGACCTTCGCCAGCCAGACCTCGTTCTGCTCGAAGAACGCGCGCACCGACGCCGGCACCGGGTCGGGCAGCGTCGCGATCTCGGCGGCCAGCGCCCCGCAGAGGCAGATGCGGTCGTCGTCGTCGCTCGCCGGTTCGAACAGCTCGGCGTAGCGCCGCAGCTGCTGGTCGGCGCTGGCCTCGCTGCGGGTGATCGCGTCGAGTTCGGCGACGAAGCGTTCGGTGTAGGCGCGCACCGCGGCGTCGACCAGCAGCGCCTTGGTCTTGAAGTGGTGGTGCACGGCGACATGGCTCGTGCCGAGCTCGGCGGCCACGTCGTGGAAGGTGAAGCCGTGGCAGCCGCGGGCCCGGATCAGTTCGGTCGCCAGCTGCAGGATGCGTTGTTTGGTGTCGCCCTTCGCGGGTGACCTGCTCCGTTCGGCCATCACCATGGTTTACCCGGTCGCGCGCGGGCGACCACCGAATCACTGGTTGCGGCCGGCCATCACTCCCCCGTCGACGTCCCAGATCGCGCCCGTGATCCAGCTCGCGCGGTCGGAGAGCAGGAACGCCACCGCGCTGGCGACGTCGTCCGGTTTGCCGATGCGGCCGATCGGGTGGAAGGCATCGAAGCCGCGCAGCGCCTGCGCGATCTGGTCCTTCGGCAGGAACGCTTCGTAGACCGGCGTCTCGACGACGGCGGGCGAGACCGCGTTGACCCGGATGCGGGCCGCGGCCAGCTCCATGGCGAGGTGTTGGGTCAATGCGTGCAGGCCGGCCTTCGCCATCGAGTAGGCGGACGACGGCGTCGCCGCCACCGCCTGCTTCGCCCACATCGAGCCGATGTTGACGATGGCGCCGCCGCCCTTCGCCTGCATGCCCTTGGCGACGTGCTGGGTGGCGAAGAACGTGCCACGGTTGATCTCGAGGTAGCGGTCGTAGTCGTCGAGGCCGTGGGCGAGGAAGGGCTTCGGGGCGAAGACACCGGCCGCGTTGACCAGCAGGTCGAACGTGCCCTCGGCGTCGAGGCGGGCGAGCAGGCGCGGCAGGGCCGTGCGGTCGTCGAGCGGGTGGGCGAACGCCGTCGTCGGCCCGAACCTGGCCAGCTCGGCGGCGGCGGCCGTCGCCTTGTCGACGCGGCGGCCGACCAGCACGGCGCTGCCGCCGGCCAGGACGACCTGCCGGGCCACGGCCAGGCCGATGCCGCTGGTGCCACCGAGAACGAGGAGTCGCTTCTGCGCGAACGAGAGTCCATGTTGCGTCATGGACGACTACTTACTTGTATGTAAGTCCTGAGTCAAGCCACCGGGCAAGGTTCCGAGAGGTAGCCCGTTTCGGCCGCGATTGCGCCAGTCTCGCGCCCGGCGACTAGAACGCGGTGACCACGGACCCATCCGTGGTCAGCCACGCGGGCGCGGCCAGGGTCACACCCTGGACGAAGAACGTCAGCGGGCGAAGGCTCGCCGGCAGCGGCACGTTGCGGATGCCTGAGGGTTCGAAGATCACGATGTCCGGAGTCGGCAGCAGGATGCACGGCAGCGACGCGTTCAGCGACAGCAGCACCGGTTGCGCACCGAATCCCAGGACCAGCAGGGAAGGCTCGAGCAACTGTTGTGCGAGGCTCAGGTCGATGCCGCGATTCTGGAACGAAGGCTGCACGAACGGCGGCGGCGCCGGCACACCCGGGTTGCAGCTGGCAACCACTGGCGTGATCGTCAGGTTGTTCTCGGGTGTGAGGACGACTCCGACCACGGTGGAGGACATCAACTCGCTGCCGAGATTCGCATCGACGATGAGCCGGACGCGAAGCGGTTGCGGGCCGAACGAAGGCACGAGCGAGGCTCCTTGGGTCGTGGACAGATCCGCCACGTCGATCACACCGTCATTGCCGAAGTCAACCTGGACCCTGGGCCAAGGTGCACCGGCACTCAGATCTGCCCAGCGTGTCAGCCGCAGGTTTGCCGTGACGGGAACCGCGGCCGCGAACTCGACCAAGAACTCGTTGGGACCCGCCCGGCCGCTGAAGCTGGTCGAGCCGCTGGGATTGACGATCTCATGCGTGATCCGCACGACCGAGGCGCTGTCACCGGAGATGACCGACCAGCCGACCGCCGCGGCACCGTACACCGAGCCGGTCAGCGACGCCGCAACGCTGAACACGTAGTTCGGTAGTGGGCCGGCCGGCCAGCTGTTCGAGTCGGTCGATGCGCCGTCCGACACCTGCACGGTGACAGGCGTCAAGGCGGTCAACGACGCCGTGACCGCTTGCGCGGCGAGAGGGGACAGGCACGCAACGAAGGCGAAGACGGTTTCGAGTGGTTTCATGGGGCAGTTCCCGGTTTGCCGTGCCATAGCCGAGGGCGCCCCACGGGTAACTCGCCTTCGGCGCAGCCGCGAGATCGACACCGCATCGCGCGCACGCTGCCATCTGCAGTTCGGCGCCCTACCACGTCGATGCGCGTCGTCTTCACCCGCGGTCGTAGCGCGGCTTCCACGTCAGCGCCCGGTGGTCGCCTTCGCTCGCACTTCGATCGAGAGCTCGCGCGTCTGCCCCGGCTCGATGCGCAGGGTCGCCTCGCCGGTGATCCCTTCGCCCAGCACGCGGAACACGAGCTCGTCGGTCGGGTCGACGGCATCGAGGCGGAACGACGCGTTGCGCAGCGGTTGCATACGCAGTTGGCCGGTGCCGCCGAACTCATTGCCCGTGACGGTCTGCGTCTCCGCACAGGGGCGCCAGCTGCCCGGATAGCGGAACTGGACGAACGCGGTCGCATCGAGCGTCGCGTGCGCCACGTGCAGCGTGACGTTCGCCGGCACCGTCAGGCTGCCGAACTGAAGTCGCCCGAGGATGGTGCCCGGGGCCTGCAGCTCCAGGCGCAGATCGGTCGCCGGCTGACCCTCGGTGACATCGAATACCAGCGAGCCGCGGGGGCCGGTGGCGGTGACGACATCGAGCCGCCAGCGGCCGGCCGGCATTCCCTTCGCAGTGATCACGCCGCGCTCGGTCTCGACCTGTTTGGTCAGGAAGTAGTCGCCATGCTTTTCGTTGCGCAGGGACAGCCGCGACTGCAGCGGCTCGAGCGCACTGCCGGTCGCAGCATCGACGACGGCGACGCGCACGTCGACACTGCCGAGCCGCCGCTGCAGCACGATGGTCACCGGCCCCGCTTCGGCATCGACCGTCTCTGGGGCCTGCTCACCGATCCATTGCGGATCCATGCCTGCCGCCGTGGCGACGATCAGGCGTCGTGGCCCCAGCGGGAACTCGCCGATGTGGAACCTGCCCTCGGCATCGGTGGAGCCGACCTTGCGCTGTTCGACGAACAGGCTCATCCCGGCCGCCCCCACGCCGCGCTGATCGACGACGCGGCCTTCGAGCGGGCGCACGCGCGGCAGCACCAGAGTCACTCCGGCGGCGCTGGCCGTGCCGGGTTCGATCGACTCATGTTGCCGCCAATGGCCGGCGCGGCTGGCCCAGACCCCGAGCTCCGGCCGCGGTTCGACCGACAACGTGGCCTGACCACTCGCGTCGGTGCGCGCCACCGCGGCGAGGCACGTGACCACGGCGTCCGCGATCGGAGCGCCGAGATCGTCGCGCACGAGGGCCGTGACGACGATCTGGCGCGACGCCAGCAGGTGCACCGCGACACGCGTCTCGGCTCCCGGCTGCAGTTCGACGGGCGTGAGCGGCTGCTCGGGCAACCCGTCCGCTTCGACCCACAGCTCGTAGCGGCGCTGGTCGGCGCGCCGATCGAGCAGCAGGTTCGGTTCGCCGATGGGCAGGTGCGGCAGCTGCAGTTCGCCCCGCTCGTCCGTCCGCCCGCGGAAGCGCTCCCCCGCGAGCTCGTCGGCAGCGACTTCCAGCCGCCAGCCGTCCTTGTCGATGCCGATCGGTCCGAAGCGAGGCATGGCTCGTACCATCACCCCTGCGGCTGGCTGGCCATCGGGCATCACCACCGCGACCCGCAGGGCACCCGCGGGCCGCAAGCGCAGCACCAGGTCGGTGACGTCGCGCCGTTGCTTCGACGGCTCGATGCGACACCAGCCGATGCCGTGTGGGGCGACGGCGAACAACAGGTTGCCGTGGTCGATGCCGGGCGCGACCGGATGCAGCAGCCGGAACCTGCCGTCCGGCTCGCCGGCACCGAGGTGCACCGATCGCTCGAGCATGTTCTGCGGGCCCCAGCCGCCGCCATAGCCAGAGGACACCATCGGCAACAGCAGCTGCGCGCCGGGCACGCCGCGGCCGTCCGGATCGACGACCTGCCCCGAGAACAAGGTGCCGCGCACCAGCCGGATGGCGCCGACGTCGACTTCCTGCGCGCCTTCTGCCTCGCGGGCCGGGTTCGCGTGCACGAGTGCGAGCGCATACTCCGGGACCTGCACCAACACCTCTCGCGGCGCCGGCTCCGTCGCGCGCGGACCGGCCAGCACGAATTCGCCGTCGGCAGCACTGACCGCTTCCACTTCCGGTTCGACGCCGCGCGGCCAGCGCACCAAGCGCACCGGCAACCCGGCCAACGGCGCGTCGGTCTCGTCATCGACGAGCCGACCCTTCACCAGCAACCCGGTCGGCGGGGTAGCCGCCGCCACGACGACGCGATCGATCCGGGCCTCGCTCTCGTCGGCAACCGCGGCGTCGCCAGCGATGCGTTGCTGGACCGCGACCGATGCAGGTTCGTGCACCGCGGCGACGGGCACCTGGCCGGACGGGGCGAGCCACGGCATCGACAGCCACAACACGGCAGCGGCTGCCAACACCACCCCACCCACCAACAGCTTCTGCATCGTCGTCATCAGCAAGACTCCCATCCACCAGTAGGCCATCGCGGATCCCGCTCTCCGGCCTGCCAACCACACCGGCACCAGCCACGCCTGCCGGTCGCCGCCGTGCTCGTGGTCGAGCCGTTCGCGGAGCATGCCGAGCCCGCGCTTCAAGCGAGTGCGCACGGTCTCGACCGGCACCCCGAGCTGTCTGCCGATCGCACCCGGTGACAAGCCGTCCCAGAACCGCAGCAACACCGCGGTCCGGTACGGCTCGCCGAGGGCGAGCACCGCGTCGGCGACGGCGCGCTGCGCCTCGAAGCGAACCACGGTCGACGCGACCGAGGGCTCCGCTTCGGGCCGCGCCGCCAGGTGTTCGCGCAGCAAGCGCCGATGGTCGGCGCGCCGCCGGCCGGCGAGCTGGCGCTTCAGGATCGCGGCCAACCAGCCGCGCACGCCAGCCGATCGAGGCCCGGGCTGCGTCACGGCGGCGCTCAACGCATCGTGCGCGGCCTCGTCGGCGAGCTCCCCGCGCCGGACCAACTGCCGAGCCAGCGCGCCCAGCCACGCGCGTTCCCGCAACAGTGCTTCGGGGTTGTCAGGATGTCCGTTCACTCGATGGTCAGGTCGTCGCGGGGTCGCAAAGTGGTTCAGGATCCCGTGGTGCCCGCCGAACTCGGCCGGGATGGGCACCGCTGCGAGCGGCGGGGCCTCGTCGCCAGGGTGCAGAGAATGCACGCGGCGGTGCCTCGGATCACACGGGTCCGGCGATCCGGCCGCCTGTGCACGGCACCGTCCAGCGGGCCCGACCGGCAACGCGGTCGCGCCGACTTCCAGCTGTGGGCGGAGCCGTCGGCTCGAGCGCGGTCACGCGCTCCCGAGCAGTCGCCTCGCCTCGTCGCGGCACGGATTCGTGAACGCGCTCGCATAGCTGGCCAGCGTCGCCGCGGGCAGCCGCAGCCGCTTGCCGACCTGCTGCCAGCGATCGACGGCGGTCGTGACTTCGCGCAGGATCGCCTTGGCCTGCGCGGTCGACAGCCTGAAGGACTCGGCGATCGCCAATGCGTGTTCGATCGAGAAGTCGGTGGAACCCTCGCTCAGTGGCGTCTGATGACCATGGCCACGATCGACCTCCGGCACCGGATTGACGTCGTATGCCGGCGACAGACTCCAGCGGCCCGGTGTGTGCATCAGGAAGCCGTGGTTGCGCAGATGGTCGTCACAGTTGCTGACCAGCAACGAGAACACCATGCGTCGCCACAGCTGGTTCAGTTCGGCGTGCACGTCGTCGCCGAAGCGGCGAATCGCTTCCGCGATCGCGAGATAGGAACCGCCGTCGCGTTCGGTGGCACCGACCAGACTCGCTGCCGAAAGGAACGGCAGTCGCTCCGGACCACGTCGATCGAAACGCGTGATCAGTGCCGCGTGGCTGCGGCCGACGGGCACGAGCTGGTGCGCTGCCGTGTGGATGCCGGCCGCTGCGGCGAGCGACAAGGCGAGGATCTCGCCAGCAGCGATGTCGCGCGTGTCGTCGGGCTTGCGGAACTTGGCGATCGCCAAAGCACCGTTTGGCAGTACCACTGCCGACTTCGGGCGCGCTCCACCGAGCGGTGAACCTTCGCCGAGCAGGAAGCGCAGGTCGGCGGCGGTCTCGCTGTCGCGGTGGACGGCATCGGTCGCGCGCAGCAGCGCCGCGAGGCGAACGACCGGCGGCAGGCGCCCGGTCGTGGCGGCCAGGAACGGGCCATCCGGATTGCGAAAGCGCAGGGCGCCGATGCGCGACGCATCGGCGAGCGCCAGCACATAGTCGATGTCGCGGAACGGCCGCTGTTCGAGCACCTTCTTGCGGACCGTTCGTTCGATCAGCACGCGGCCCCAGCGGTCGGGGCCGCAGTCCTGCAGCGCACCGAACAAGCCGGCACCATGCCGTGCTCCGGGCTGCAGCGGCAGCGCGGTCGGGTCGATCGCGAACGCATCGCGGCGGGCCAGCCACGACCGTTCGTACTCGAACGCCACGGTCGCACCGCGATCCGCCGGATGCAATGTGCCGACGCGCACCGGCGAGCTGCCGACCTCGATGTGCAGCTCGATCGCCATCAGGCTCTCCGCGGGATGCGGCGGATGCGCTGGGGCAGCCGCGCTTCTTCTTGCTGCAGGCCGACCAGGTCGTTGGCCGGTGCCGCGAGGTCGGCGAGGCGTTCATGGCACTGCAGGAGAAACACGGCCGTCGCGAGCGTGCCGATCGCCACGGTCGGGTCTCCGCGTTCGAGGCGCCACAGCGTGTCGCGGCTGACGAACAGGCGGGAGGCCATGTCCGCCGTCGACAGGCGGCGCTTGCGGCGCGCCAGGGCCAGGTCGCGGCCGAGCTTCTGCAGCGCGCGCACCGCGGGGATCGGCAGGGTCTTGCCAGCCATGCACGGAGTATCGGCTATAGCTGACGTTCAAGCAATGAGTGACCGCTATAGCAGTCACTAAACGGCATCCTCCCGCCCGGACGAACACCTGCTGCGCCTGCATGTCGGCAGCAGCTCCGCGCCGTCAGCCCGAGCTGTCGAGGAACGCCTGCAGCGCGGCCGTGCACGCCGTGGCGGTGGCAAGCAGTTCGGCGAGCGCCTGCGGTTCGGCGATCCCGGCCTTGCCGTTGCCCTCCAAGCGCTTCGTCAGCGCGCGCAGTTCGTTCGCACCGACGATCGCCGAGGAGCCCTTGAGCGCGTGCGCCGCCTTCTGCTGTGCCGCCGCATCCCCGCGCAACAGGGCCATGCGCAGGCTCTGGATGCTCTCGGGCAGATGCTGCAGGAACAACTTCACCAACTGCGTGAGCATGGCCCGCGAGCCATTGGCGTTCTTCATGGCTTCGTCGAGGTCGAACACGAGCGCCGCGCGCACCGGCGCCGCCGCCTTGGCGGGAGTCGGCGCCGACGACCGCCCGACGACGTCCGCGATCGTGCGCACGAGCTCCTGCTGCTGGAAGGGCTTGCCGAGCGTGCCTTGCATGCCGTGCGTCGCGATCGCGGCGAGGTTGTCCGGCGAGATGTCCGCCGTCACCGCGAGCACCGGCTGGCGGAACCCGGACTGACGCAGACGACGCGCCGCCTCCAGACCCGACATGCCCGGCATGTGGCAGTCCATCAGCACCACGTCGAACTGGGCGCAAGCCGCGATGTCCAAGGCGTCCTCGCCGCTCGGCGCGAGTTCCACCGCGCAACCGCACTCGACCAGCATCGCTTCGGCGATCGCGCGATTGACCGGCTGGTCGTCGACGACCAGCACGCGCACGCCCTGCAGCGCATTCCGGATGGCGGCCGGTTGCGCGGCAGCAACCGGCGCCGCGACGACGTCGTGCGTGGTCACGACCGTGAACGTGGTGCCGGTGCCGACCTTCGACTGCACCTGGATCGTGCCGCCCATCGCGCCCAACAAGCCCTTGACGATCGACAGCCCGAGGCCGGTGCCGCCGAAGCGGCGCGTCACCGCTGGCTCCGCCTGCACGAACGCGTCGAACACCCGCGGCAACGCGTCGGCCGGAATGCCGCAGCCGGTGTCCGTCACCTGCCAGCGCACCTCCGCCCGTCCGGCCGTGGCCGGGGCGATGTCGACCCGCACGCGGATCTCGCCCTTGGCGGTGAACTTGACGGAGTTGCCGACGAGGTTGCCGAGCACCTGGCCCAGCCGCAGCGCATCGCCGAGCAGGAACGTGCGCGCACCGGTCGGCAGCTCGACCTGCAGCTTCAGGCCCTTCTGCTGCGCCGCGACCGCGAACGAGTTGCTGACCGCCGTGACGAGTTCCTGCAGACAGAACGCGGCGCTGTCCAGCTCGATCTTGCCGGACTCGATGCGCGAGAAGTCGAGCACGTCGCCGATGACCGACAGCAGACGCTGGCTGGACTCGCGGCACAGATCGATCCAGCGGCGCTGGCTGGCATCGAGGCTCGAGCGACCGAGGATCTCGATGGTGCCGTTCAGGCCGTGCAGCGGCGTGCGCAGCTCGTGGCTCATCTGGGCCAGGAACTCGGACTTCGCGCGGCTCGCCGCTTCCGCCGCCGCCAGCGCTTCACGCAGGCTCGCGGTACGCTCGGCGACGCGCAGTTCCAAGGTCTCGTTCTGCTTGCGCAACTCGTCGTTGGCGCAGAACAGCTCCCGGGTCTTGTCCTCGATCAGCCGCTCGAGCACCGCGTTGCGCGCCTTCTCACGCTCCAGCCGCCGCGTCCAGAGCGCCTCGTTCACAGCTTGCCGACGAGCAGGGGGATGCGGATCCGGAACGTGCAGCGCGCGTCGCCGCGATGCGTACACGCGGTCTGCGCATGTTCGATCGGTGTGCCGAAGTGCGCACCGAGCCCGTTCAGCAGGCCTTCCATCAAGGTACAGAGGCCGCGCTTCGACTCGTAGTGCACGACGAGGTCCTCGGGTCCGAGGTCCTCGTAGAAGAGGTTGGGCGGCACCGCGCCCTCCATCAGCTTCTTGACCTCGACATGGATGATCTGATGCACGGACATCAGCAGGGACTTGGCGTCGGTCACTCCCTTCAGGAAGCCCGGATAGCGCGAGACGAGGCCGCCGAAACAGAACTGACCGAACGCACGCAACGCATCGGCAGGCGTCACTCCGAGCCTCCGGCAGGCAGCCATCAGCAGGTCGACCACCCAGGCATCCGGGTAGGTCCGCGGCGCCACGATCGGTTCCTTCGCGAGATGCGGGCAGTCGTCGAGCAGCGCCTCGAACGTCTCGGCGCCCCAGTTCTCGGTCACGAACTCCTCGAACAGGATGAAGATGACGCCCTTCATGCGCCACCACCCCCGTGGCCCGTGGTGATCCGACCGAGCGTCTCGGCGAGCTTCGCAGGGGTCACGGGCTTCACCAGGTAGTCGTCGGCATGGTTCCGCAACGCACCGAGCACGTCCTTGGTGTCCTGCGACGCCGACACGATGACGATGCCCGTGTGCTGGCCCTTGCGCATGTAGAGATCGACGTCGCGGATCATCGCGATCGCCTCGATGCCATCGGGCCCGGGCATCGTGAGATCGATGCAGACCAGCCCGTACGGGTCGTTCGCCTTCACGGCCTCACGGATCTGCTCCAAGGCCACCGCGGCGTTCTCGGCCTCGTCCACGCGCCCCCACTGCTCGAGGAGCAGGCGCAGATGCAGTCGGGCGGTGGGTTCATCATCGACGACGATACATCGCATGGGCGCTCTCTCCGCGCCGCTCATCGGCCCCGCCGCCATTCCGTCCTTGAGACGAACTTCCCCTGCGCCAGGTAGGCGTTTCCCCAGCGCTGCGGTCCGGACCGCCCGGCGCCGATCGCGCCATCCTGCCGGCCCCGTACCCCCCGTCAGCGCAACCCGAGCTGCACCGAGGCTGCCGCGGCAGCGCCGACGGGGAACGTCGCGGTCGCGACCCCGCGATCCGACTCAGAATCCGAACGTGCCGAGCGTGAGGCTGACGCCATTCGACGTCAACAGGCCGAGTCCGTTGGCAACGGCGTCGAGCCACACCGACTGGCTGCCGATCGCCAGGCCGGCGAGCGACAGGGTGTTCGGCACCGGCAGGCTGATGGTCAGCGGGGGCAGCAGCGGGATGTTCGAGATCAGGTTGCCGATGCTGGTGTTGATGTCGACGTAGGCGAAGCAACCCGGTGCATTGAGGGGCGTCAGGTCGATTCCGGGAGCCGGCAGCAGCCCCAGACTCACGAAGTTGACACCGACGCCCGAGTTGCTCGGGTTGCTGGTGACGAGATCGACCGTGGTGCCGAGCAGCGGCGCCGCCGAGGCGGCCAACTCCAGCCCCAGCGTCTCCGGCACCGTCAGCGACAGACTCACCAGGGTCGCGACGTTGATCGGGCCGACGTCGGGCGAAGGGCCGCCCGGCGACCAGCCGATGATCGACTCATCGTACGACTGACTGCCGCCGATCGTCGTCATCGTGCCGTACACGTAGTCGACGTTGCCGGTGATCAGGTCGAACTGGGCCTGGAAAGTGCACGGGTTGGGGTTCTGCGTCGCCGCCGTGCCCGGCAAGCTCTCGACGTTGTCCCACGTGACGACGAACAGGTTGCCGACGACCTCCCACTTGATGAGGCCGCTGTTCAGCTCGGTCGTGTTGAAGTTGTGCCAGCAGACCGCCCAGATCGGATTGACGGCGTCCAGCATGCCCTTGGCGTAGGGCATGAAGTTGTAGTTGTTGCCCGGGAACGGCAAGTTCGACACCGTCGAGATGTGACCGTCCGTGTTGATGACCAGCTGCGAAGTCGAGCCACCGGGGTAGCTGAGGCTGAAGGGGCTCGGCAACGTCACGAGAGCGTCGCCGTTGTTGCTGGGCGGCAGGCTGGTGGCGGCTGCCGTCGGGGCGATGAACGGCGTCGTGCCGGGCACGAGCAGGTAACCGGAGCCGGTGTTGATCAATGACAAGGCGCGGTTGGAGAGCGCGGCCGACATCGCGGCGTTGGTGGACCACTTCTGGTAGAAGCTGCCGGCGGTCGCGTTGCAGCCCCGCCCGGACGCAGTCCGCGTGGCGCAGGAGCCGGTGACCAGACCCGGCGTGTAGAACAAGGTGCCGTTGAAGTGGAACGCGGTGGTGCCGTATGCCGACGGCAGGACCGTGAAGGCCTGCGCGCTGACGGCGCCGACCGTGACGCTGAGGTCGGGGTTGCTGATCGTCTGCGGTCCGAGGTCGCTGAACAGGTTGTTGGCGTCGCGGACCACGATGGCGACACCGAAGGTGCCCGGATTGAGCTGGACGCCGGCGCCGAAGCAGATGTTGGGCGTCGTCGGCGAAGCCGGAACCGTGGCGCTGGCGGAGCTGCGCAGCGTCCAATTGCCTTGCGTCACTTCGTTGCCGACGTAGGTCGTGAGGCCCGGATTCGTCGTGTAGAAGTCGACGGTGAACGCCTTACCGACCGGGGTGTAGGTCGGGAAGGTCAGCCCCTGGATCGTGATCGGATTGGTCACCGTCATGTCCATGAAGAAGCCGACCGGGTTCGCTGCCGGCGCCGGCACCCAGAGGTACTGCAGCGCACCGATGGCTGGGTTGATTTGCAGGAAGGACTGCGCAGATGCAACGACTGCGAGTGCAAACGACGCCACTGCGATTCGAATCAGCATGGAGACACCTGGATGAGGAGAAGCCCGACAGGAGACGGAGGAAGGTCGGGCGGGCCAGTGAAATGAACAGCAATCCCTGCGCCATGAGAAGCCCCGTGAAGGCCATCCGGGCCCCTGCCGCCACTCGACCCGCATCGTGCCGGGGGGACGGCTGGACGCTGCCGTGCGGGTGCGGCAGAGTGGCGCCGTCGGTTTGCGCAGAGCCGGGACCTCAGCTTGTCTCGACCGATCGACGCGTTCTCGACCCTTCGCCATGCACACATCGGCACCCATCATGGACTCCCCGACCAATGGTCTGCTCTCCAGGTTCTGTTCGCGCCTGCGCAGCTCCATGATTTCGTGCTCGTTCTTGTTCGGCGCTTCGTCGGCGATGGCACAGTGCCAACCAGAGTGGGTTCCCGGGGACGGAGTGCTCGGGGTCGCAGATGCCTCGGGGTTGCCGGGCGAGATCCGCGCCATGACCACCTGGGATCCGGATGGCGCTGGCCCAGCGACCCCGTTGCTCGTCGTCGGTGGGAGCTTCGCGATGGCCGGCAACCGGTTCGCGAGCAACATCGCCGCCTACGACCCGGTGTTCAGAACCTGGTCGGATCTCGGCAGCGGCATGGACAACTCGGTCCTCGCCCTGACCGTGCTGCCGAACGGCGACCTCGTGGCGGGCGGCAGCTTTGGCACCGCGGGCGGCACCGCCGCGAATCGGATTGCGCGCTGGAACGGCACCACGTGGTTGGCGCTCGGCAGCGGCATGAACGGCGGTGTTCATGCGCTGGCCGTGCGGCCGAACGGCGACCTTGTGGCGGGGGGCGGCTTCACGATCGCCGGCGGCACCGCCGCGAATCGCATCGCGCGCTGGAATGGCAGCACCTGGTCGGATCTCGGCGGCGGCGTGAACGGCACGGTCACTGCCTTGACCACGCTGCCGAGTGGCGACCTCGTGGCGGGGGGCTGGTTCTCGACCGCCGGCAGCACGTTCGCGAGCCAAATTGCGGGATGGAATGGCAGCTCTTGGTCGGCACTCGGCACCGGCATTGGCGGCGGTGTCAGAGCCCTGACCGTGCTGCCGAACGGCAACCTCGTGGCGGGTGGCAGCTTCACGACCGCCGGCGGCACCGCCGCGAACCGCATTGCGCGTTGGAATGGCAGCACTTGGTCGGCGCTCGGCACCGGCATGAACGGCGAGGTTCGAGCGCTGGCCGTGCGGCAGAACGGTGAGCTTGTGGCGGGCGGCTGGTTCTCAACCGCTGGCAGCACTGCCGCCAGCGCCATTGCGCGCTGGAACGGCAGCACTTGGTCGGCGCTCGGCGGCGGCACGGACTACCCTGTCAACGCCCTGGCCGTGCGGCCGAACGGTGAGCTTGTGGCGGGCGGCGCCTTCTGGGTCGCCGGCGACAACGCCGTGAGCGGCATCGGCAGCTGGAATGGCAGCACCTGGTCGGCGCTCGGCCTCGGTTTCGACAGCAGTGTATACGCCCTGACCGTGCTGCCGAACGGCGACCTCGTGGCCGGCGGCTGGTTCACGACCGCCGGCGGCACCGCCGCGAACCGCATTGCGCGCTGGAATGGCAGCACGTGGTCGGCGTTCGGCAGCGGCATGGACGGCGCTGTCAATGCCATGACCGTGCTGCCGAACGGCGACCTCGTGGCCGGCGGCTGGTTCACGACCGCCGGCGGCACCGCTGCGAATCGGATTGCGCGCTGGGATGGCAGCACGTGGTCGGCGTTGGGCAGCGGCATGGACGGCGCTGTCAATGCCTTGACCGTGCTGCCGAACGGCGACCTCGTTGCGGGCGGTGGCTTCACGACCGCCGGCGGCATCGCCGCGAACCACATCGCGCTCTGGAACGGCAGTACGTGGTCGGCGCTCGGCAGCGGCATGAACAGATTTGTGAATGCCCTGACCGTGCTGCCGAACGGCGACCTCGCAGCCGGCGGCAGCGGCTTTTTGCCTGGCAGCCAGAACGTGGCCATCTGGAATGGCAGTACCTGGTCGTTGTCGGGCATCGGCATGAACGGTGATGTCCGTGCCCTGACGGCGCTGCCGAGCGGCGACCTCGTGGCGGGCGGCTTGTTCACGGACGCCGGCGGCACCGGCGTGAACAGCCTCGCGCGCTGGGATGGCAGCACGTGGTCGGATCTCGGCGGCGGCCTGAACGGCGCCGCCAATGCCCTGACCGTGCTGCCGAACGGGAATCTCGTGGTGGGCGGAGGCTTCACAACCGCCGGGGGCCGCATCTCCGCCAATCTCGTCAGCTACATGACGGACTGCCCCGCCACGGCGGTCCCTTCCGGCACCGCCTGCCCCGGCTCGGGCGGCCCCAACACCTACACCGCGGTCAACCTGCCCTGGACCGGCACGACGTTCCGGGCCCGTAGCACGACCATTCCGTGGTCGGCATTCGTCGTCGTCACCACCGGCTTGAACCCGCTCAGCATCCCACTGGCCAGCCTGCTGCTGCCGAGTCCACAGGCCTGCCGTCTGCTGGTCACGCCGGACCTCACCACGTTGGCGCTCTCCAGCGTCGGCACCATCAACACGCAGCTGGCCATCCCTGACAGCGTGGCGATCGCCGGTATCCAGCTGCACCAGCAACTCGTGCTGCTCGAATTCAACGCGAGCCTGTCGATCGTCCAGAACACCAGCAGTAACGCCCTGATTCTGACGATCGGCTCGTTCTGAAGCCCCCGCCGCGGCCGCGAGACCGGGGAGCAACTCGTCGCCGACACCATCGCCACCATCCGCCGCTGCGTCCGCGTCCCCCCACTTCCCCGCTTGCGGAGCGCTCGCAGGACCCGATCGGCAATGCGCGGCACCAGCTGCTGCAAGTCGGCGTCGTTCACTTCCCCCTGCGCGTGGAACGCCACTAGACCGCGGCCTGGCTCCCAGCCGCACGCACCGTCCAGCCACAGCACGTGGAAGCGAACGCTCAACCGAAGCCCCGAATCGAAGCCGCCGGTGCGGCGCCCCCCGTCAACGCAACAGGAGTTGCACCGGGGCTCCCGCAGTAGAGCCGACGGTGAACGTCGCGGTCGTGACCTCGCGTTCGCCGTCAAAGGCGGCGAGGCGGTAGTCGCCCGGCAGCAGGCACAAGCTCTCCACGACACGGCTGCCCGCCTGGAAGGGGAACGTGCGCACGGCGACCAGCTCCGCGCCGCGATACACACGCAATCGCACGCGGGGCGGTGTGGTCGGCATCGCCTCGGTGTCCACCACGATTGGCTGCACGACGCCTGCCTGCAACTGCACCGACACCTCCGTACGTGTCCCGGCCTTGATGGCGAACGGCACCGCATCGGCCGCAACGGTCGGGGCGATCACCTTGAGTCGGTAGTCGCCGGGCGCCAGTGGATTCGACTGGAGCGGTGTCGGCCCGAACATCGAGAAGCTGTCCGCGACGAGGCCCGTGGCGTCGACGACCACGAAACGCACCGCGGCGAGGTCGCCAGGGGCGCGCACTGCGACGGTGCTGCCTTGCACCAACGCCACCGTACCCAGGTTCCAGACCGCGTCGCCCCCAGTTCGCGCGGGCCGTTGCTCACCGGTGGATACAGGGGACTTGCCACCGTCACGGTCCACTTGCCGGGTGGCAGCGGGCCGAGTTCGAAGCTGCCGTCGGTGCTGGTCGTGCCGAGCCGCGCCGGATCCTGGGAGTCCTTGCCATCGCTCGCTCTCACGAACACGTTGGCCAGCGGCTTGCCTGCGGGATCGACGACGATGCCCCGCATCCTCACCCAGGGCACCGCCGCCCGCTGCACCTGGAACTCGATCGGGCCGGCACTCGGGTCGACGTCGGCGCGTGTCAGCGTCTCCAGGTCCTGGACGCAAACGGTCACGACGAGCCTCTTCTCCGGCGGACACGCCGGCACCACGAAGCGCGCACAGTGGCCCCTTCACCAGCGGCTCCCAGCGACCATCGCGGGCGATCCGGCCATCGCGCTGACCAGCCGCAAGAATTGGCTGTTCGCCGGCAGCATGCGAGGTGGGCGTGCCGCGGCGGTGATCTACACCGTCGTCGAGTGCTGTAGGCGTTCCCAGCTCGACGTGCTCGCCTACCTCGCTGACGTGCTCGTCAGGGTGGCTACGCATCCGGCCAACAAGATCGTCGACCTGTTGCCGGCCAACCAGGCCGCTCGCTTCGCGCCGCCGACCTGCGCCACTGCATAGCGCGACTCGCCCCGCCTCGCGTCAAGCAGCGTGGGCTCCGTCCCGTCGGCCGCTTACCCTGCACATGGTCGACGCCGTGTGCCTGGCGGCAATCGCGCGGCCTCCTGCAGCCGGCCGTCGTGGAGGTACGGAGGCGACTCCTTGAGTCCACGCCGAGCAGCGAGTGGAGTCGCGTTCTGACCCGCCCATCCGCTCGCGGTGTGGGTCGGCAGGCCGACCCGTGTCCGCTCAGGTTCGGTACTCGACCAGGTTGGTTATGCCGAAGTGCAGTTGGAAGGGTATTGGGTCCGTGCCCATGCTCACGTGCTGGAGAAAAAGGGTGAGTCCGGGCGGCAGCGGGGGGATCGGCAGCGACCACAGGAAGGACCTGGGCGTCGGTGTCGACAGTTGCCCACTCGTGGTCACGAGCACATTGGACATCAGATCGTCACAGCCAAAGCCGAGGCCGATCGAGCCGATCGGCAAGCGAGCCGCCTGGGTGCCGATCACGAACGTTGCAAACGGCCCGTAGCCACGCGCCACCGCCGTGGCGGCAGCACCTGCGCTGCCCCCGTGCAGTCCCAGCGCATACTGGTATTGGGTGGCCGTGAAGCCGATCCAGCCGGTCGAGCTCTGCCCACACGTCGAGCCCAGGTTGGTCGAGTTGTCGACCCATGGCACGAACGTGACGACCAACTCCGAGAGCGTCGGCAGACCGGTGGTGGTCGTGTCGTGGGTGTCGAGGATGCGAATCGGCAGCGGTGAGCCGGTCAGCTGCACCGGAACCCGCCACTCGCGCGACAGGCCTCCATGGAACGAGAGGGTGCCACCGGAGGTCGAGTCGCATTCGATGCTGCCGTCGAAGCCGATGTCGACAGTTGCGCGTTCGTTGCGATAGACGCCGAACGAGACGACGACATTGCCCCACCGACCCGCCGGACCGTCGATCGTCAGGGTCACATCGGTGTCGAAGAACCCGTAGTACGGGAAGAAGCCGAGGGTGCCGAAGATCGGGGTCGGGAAGCTGGAGTTGATCGTGCAACCGAGCGCGGTCGCGGTCGGCACGGTCCAGCTTGTCGTGGCGGTGACCGTGCCGGTCGCCGTGGAAGCACTGTCGGCAACGCTTCCGTTCGCGGTGATTGGTCCGGCCGGCCTCGTGTTGGCTGCAGTCGCCGGCCCCGGCATCGTCGGCAACGGTGGTTGCTGGTAGATGCCCAGTCGAGCTTGGACCGGCAGGTTGGCATCGAGCCGAGCGGTGAATTGTTGTGCTACGAGTGCGGTGCCGAGGACTTGGAGACAGAGGAGAACTGGCCAGCGCTTCATGGTGGTTCCTTCCGTTCGGATGGTCGGTGAGAACGGGCAGCCCGGGCCCGGCACGGAGCATAGGTCAGGGGCTGCATCGTGCTACCCCTCCCGGCTGCCGCAGTCCGGCACGGTCGCCGCCGGGAGCGGCCGAGAACGTGGTAAATGACCTAGGGCAGCGCCGACAAGGAAGCAGTGCGCAGTCGAATGCGGGGAGCCATCCCGGCGCTGTCCATGCGTACTTCCCTGTGCACCAAGCCAGCCACCAAAGGGGAGCAGAGGGAGACGACGGGACAAAGAACGACAACCGAGAAGTAGGGCGCAAGCCATGACACCAGAACGGGCTGAATCGAGGGGGTCGGAAACAGAAGCTGCAGTCCCGGACCACCAGGAACCCACCCGAGCCAGCTTGCCGCCCGATCACCACCCCGTTCAGCCGGTCCAGGCAGCCGCGCTCAACGCGCGCCGGCCGGTGACGGCACCGGCTCGCTGATGCGCACCGCATCCCCGGCGCGCAGCAGCGCGTTCGGGTTCACCACCACCGGCGTGGTCGGCGACAGTTCGGCGTGCGCGACCTCGACCTGCAGCCCGCGCGTGCGACCGGTGGTCACCACCAGCAGTGCGATGCGGCCGTCGCGCACGATCGCCAGCGTCGGCTGGCCGGCGCGCAGCTGCAGCGCGTTGTTGGGCACCAGGAAGCCGCCCGGCAGCGGCGGCAGCGTGAACCACGCGGCGCCACTGAGCCCCGCCGGCAGCAGCAGTTCCGGGTTCGGCAGCCGCAGCTCGACCCGCATCGTGCCGGTAGCCGGGTCGAACACGCGGCTCGTGCGCACCGCCACCGCCGCGAACGTGCGGCCCGGGAACTCGCGGAAGCGCACCGACGGCAACGGCGCCCCGTCGAGCCGCAGCGCCAGTTCGGGCGCTGCCGGCAGCACGAAGCGCAGTTCGTCGAGCCGGACCAGTTCGAACAACCAGCCCTCGGCGCCGGCGTTGTCGCCGCGCACCCGATCGCCGCGGTCGAAGTTGCGCGCCGCGACCACCCCGGGGAACGGCGCGGTGACGGTCGCGAAGCCCTGCAGCACCTGCAAACGCGCGAGCTCGGCCTCGGCGACGCGCAACGCGGCGCCGGCACTTTGCAGCTCCGCGGTGCGTCGCTGCGCTTCTTCGATCGGCAACGCCTGACTCGCGACCAGCTGGGTCGCCCGTTCGGCCTCGAGTTCGGCGAGTGCCTGGCGGACCTTGCCGAGTTCGATCTGCGCTGCCGCCGCGGCCAGTGCCCGATCGAGTTCGGGCACGTCGATGACCGCCATGACGTCGCCGGCGGCGACCCGATCGCCGATGTCGAAGCGGCGTTCGCGCACGATGCCGGTCGCGCGGGTGAAGATGCGCGCGCTCTCGATCGGTTCGGTGCGACCCGGAGCGTCGACCGGCTGGTCGGCGGTGATCGGCTGCGGCAAGGCCACCCGCACGTCGCTCGGGGTCGCAGGCGCGGCCGGCGCCTGCGCGGCGAGCTGCGGCAACGACGACAACAGGCAGATGCAGGTGCTGCGGAACAGTGCGGGCAGAGCGTTCATGCGGATGCGGGCGGCCGGAGCCGCTGACAGACCAAGGCGAACACGACGGGAACGACGCACAACGAGGCGACCGTGCCGAACACCAGACCGCCGATGACCGCGCGGCCGAGCGGCGCGTTCTGCTCGCCGCCCTCGGCGTGACCGAGCGCCATCGGCACCACACCGAGCACCATCGCCAGCGCCGTCATCAGCACCGGGCGCAGCCGCGTACGGGCCGCCGCGAGCGCGGCCTCGATCGCCGTGTCCCCGGCCACCCAGCGATCGCGCGCGAAGCTGCTGACCAGCACGCTGTTCGCGGTCGACACGCCGACCACCATGATGATGCCGGTCAGCGCCGGCACGCTGAGCCAGGTGCCGGTGAGCCACAGCCCGACCAGGGCGCCGGCGACCGCGATCGGCAGGCCGCTGATGGCGACGAACGGCAGCGCCCACGACTGGTAGTTGACGACCATCACCAACAGCACGAGCACCGCCGCCAGCAACAG
The DNA here is from genome assembly GCA_025459175.1 of Planctomycetota bacterium. Classification (GTDB taxonomy): domain Bacteria; phylum Planctomycetota; class UBA1135; order UBA1135; family UBA2386; genus UBA2386. Next base: position 87,575 of record JALORC010000007.1, read on the forward strand.
ACCGCCGAGCAGATCGGCGAACACCGACAGCATCAGCGCCGCCTGACCGCGCAGTTCGAGCCGATTGCCGGGCTTCAGTTGCTGTCGCGCTTCGGCGAGCAACGGCTGCAGCTCGTCGGTGACCGCGCCGAGATCGCGGCCGGCGACGTTGGCCACCAGGCTCACGGTCGGCAGCAGCGTGGTGCGCGAGACGCTGGCCGGCGCGCGCTTCTCGACCGCGGTCGCGAACGCACGCAGCGCCACCGGCGGCGAGCCGTCGGCCGGGCGCACGCGCAGATCGAGCAGCGCATCGAGATTGGTCAGCTGCAGAGGCGGCATCAGGATCTGCACGTCGTACGAAGTGCCGGCGCGCGGATCGGCCCACACGTTGGGCGACACCGAACCGCCGCTGCCGAGCGCCGCCAGCACCGTGGTGGCCGCCGCCTGCGGGTCGATACCGAAGCTCGCCGCGCGCACCCGGTCGATGCGCAGCGCGTAGCCGGGTTGGTCGAGCACTTCGCGCAGCTGCACGTCGACCGCGCCCGGGACCGCCGCGAACCGCTGCTGCAGCGTGCGCAGCAACGCCAGGTTGCCGGCCACGTCGCGGCCGATGCAACGCACCTCGAACGTGGTCGCAGCACCTGCCGCCAGCGTCTGGCTGGTCGCGTCGGCAGGGCGGAAGAACGTGCGCAGCTCCGCGAACTTCTCGCGCAGCATCGCGCGGATCCGCTGCTCGTATTGTGCGGTCGGCGCGTGCTCCCCGCGCAGCTGGATCAATACCTCGCCGTCGGCGGCGGTGATCGACGTGGTCTCGACCCAGGCCTGGTTGACCGGGCTCGGCGCACCGAGGTTCTCGACCACGAAGCCGAGTTCGTCGGCGGGGATCAGCGCGCGGATCTCGCGCTGCACGTCGGCGATGCGCGCCGCGGTGTCCTCGATGCGGGTGCCGCTCGGCGCCCGCACGAACAGCCGCAACAAGCCAGCATCGGTCACCGGGAAGAACTCGCGCCCGGTACGCAGCACAGCGAAGCTGCCGAGTGCGAGCACCGCGAGCGCCGGCAACCACAGCAGCCAGCGCCGGCGCCAGCACGCCGAGAGCAGGCGCCCGTGCCACCCGGCGAGGCGCTGCAGGCCGTGCTCGAGCGCATGGTGCACACGACCGAGCCCGCGCGGTTGCACGCCCGCTGCCGCCGCGGCGGCCCGCTGCTGCAGTTCGCGCGGCAGCATCACCGACGCCAGCGACGGCACCAACGTGCGCGCCAGCAGATAGCTGGCCGCCATCGCGAACACGACCGCCAGCGCCAACGGCCGGAACACGTCCGCGGCGGTGCCCTGCAGCAGGAAGATCGGCAGGAACACGATGCAGATCGACAGCGTCGACACGAACTCGGGGAACGCGACCTCCTGCGCGCCATCGAGGATCGCGCGGTGCACATCCTTGCCGAGACCGACCTGCCGCTCGATGTTCTCGATCTCGACCAACGCGTTGTCGACCAGGATGCCGATCGCCAGCGCGAGACCGCCGAGCGTCATCAGGTTGAAGGTCGCGCCGACCAGCGACAGTCCGATCACCGAGCACAACAGCGCCAGCGGGATCGAGGTCAGCACCACCAGCGTCGCGCGCCACGAACCGAGGAACAGCAGCACGACGAACGCGACCAGGCCACCGACCAGCAGGATCTCGGCCCGCACCGCACCGACCGCCGCGCGCACGAACACCGACTGGTCGAAGATCGGCTCGACGCTGACGCCGGGCGGCGCCGAGGCGCGGATCTCGGGCAGACGCGCGCGGATGCCGTCGACGATGTCGACCGTCGACGCGGCGCCGAGCTTCAGGATCGCCACCAGGCACGCGTTCTGGCCGTCGAGGCGCGCGATGTTGGTCGTCACCGCCTCGCCGTCGCGCACGTCGGCGACGTCGCGCAGCCGCAGCGCCCGTTCGCCGCCCAGCCGCAGCGGCAGGTCGAGGAACGCGGCGATCGTCTCCGGGCTCGCGTTCAGTTCGATCGGCAGCTCGCGCGCGCCTTCACGCAGCGTGCCCGACGGCAGCGTCAGGTTCTGGCGCGCGACCGCGGCGTTGACCTCGGCCGCGGTGATGCCGTGCGCGATCAGCGCCGCCGGATCGATCTCGACCATCACCTGCCGCGAGGCACCGCCGTACGGCAGGCTGATGCGCATGCCGGGGATGCTCTGCAGCGCCGCCCGCAAATTGAGGCGCGCGTAGTCGAACAGCTGGCCGCTGGTCAGCTGGTCGGACGCGACCACGAGCTGCACGATCGGCACACTCGACGGACTGGTGCGCACGATCAGCGGCGGCGTCGCGCCGGCCGGCATGCGGCGCAGGATCGTCTGCGACACCGACGCCACCTGGGCCTGCGCCATCGCCATGTCGACGCCGGGCTGGAAGCGCAGCTTGACCAGCGCCGCGCCGTTGGACGTCTCCGACGTCACTTCCTGCAGGTCGTCGACGTTGTTCAGCGTCGCGATCTCGGCGAACGACGTGATCTTGGCCGCCATCTCGGCGGCATCGAGCCCCGGATACGTCCACACCGCCATCAGCTCCGGCGCGTCGACGCGGGGCAGGATGTCGGTCGACATCGAGCGGGCCGCGCGCAGGCCGAACAGCAGCACGAGGATCGCCAGCACGGCGACCGTGTAGCGGTAGCGGAGGGCGAACTGGACGATCCACACGGGGCGGGGCTCGCGGCGGGGCAAGGCGCCGACGGTGGCGCGGACGGGCGAAATGGACGACGCAGGCTACCCATGCGCGCGGGGCGGCGCGAACCTGCGACCGGAACGCGACATCGAGCCGGCGCGGTGCATCGCCGCCGCCGCCGGCAACGAAGCGCCCGCAGCTCGGGCCCCCGCAGCGGCCGGAGGAATTCGCCGCCGTCGCCACCGTTGCCCTTCAACCGTCCGCCCACCCGGCCTAACCTGCCGCCCCGCCGCATGAACGCCTACCGCTACGCCCACCTCGACGAATCCCTGGCCACCCAGCTGATCCACAAGGCCGGCCTCGGCGACATCGACCAGAAGGTCCGCAACGGCGAACGGCTGTCGTTCGAGGACGGCGTGCGCCTCTACGAGACGCCGCACCTGGCGGCGGTCGGACTGATGGCCCACCGCGTGCGCACACGCATGCACGGCAAGAAGACGTTCTTCAACATCAACCAGCACGTCAACTACACGAACATCTGCATCTACTCGTGCAAGTTCTGCGCGTTCGCGGCGAAGGAAGGTGAGGAGCGCGCCTACCTGATGACGCCGTCGATCGTCGAGGAGAAGGTGCGCGAGCAGCTGCACCGCCCGGTCACCGAGGTGCACATGGTCGCCGGCATCCACCCGACGATGCCGTACGAGTATTACCTCGACGTCGTGCGCGCGGCGAAGCGCGCGCGGCCCGACATACACGTGAAGGCGTTCACGATGGTCGAGATCGACCACATGCTGAAGATCTCGGGCAAGAGCGAGGAGCAGGTGTTCGCCGACCTGCGCGAAGCCGGCCTCGGGTCGTGCCCGGGCGGCGGCGCCGAGGTGCTGGTCGATCGCGTGCACAAGGCGGTGTTCCGCGAGAAGCAGGGGCCGCAGGGCTGGCTCGACACCGCGCGCAAGGTGCAGAAGGCCGGCTTCAAGATGAACGCGACGATGTTGTACGGCCACATCGAGCGCCTCGACGAACGCGTCACGCACCTGATCAAGCTGCGCGAGCTGCAGGACGAGTGCGGTGGCTTCATGGCCTACATCCCGCTGGCGTTCTGGCCGTACCACACCGACCTCGCCAACTTCGGTCATGTCACCACCGGCCACCTCGACCAGCGCTCGATCGCGGTCGGCCGACTGATGCTCGACAACTTCCCGCACATCAAGGCCTACTGGATCATGCTGACGCAGGAGTCGGCGCAGACGGCGCTGAGCTGGGGCGCGAACGACATCGACGGCACGGTGACCGAGGAGAAGATCACGCACGACGCCGGCACGACGGAGCCGCAGGCGCTGAATCCGCAGCAGATCGCGCACCTGATCCGCGAGGCCGGATACGAGCCGGTGCAACGCACGACGGTCTACGAGGAGATCGGCGCCTCGGCGTGAGACAGCTCGCGGTCGCGCACGGCGCCGTGGCGTGGGGCGTCTCGCCCTCGGTTGCGCCGGACCGGCATTGAGCTCCTCGTCCACGGGATGGACGCAGCGGCGGCCAACGGCGACACTCGCAGCCCGCTCGTGGGCGCGGACTGCGGCCACCCGGCCGCGATGCAGTCGACAACGATCGACGCAGCCGCTCGTTCGAGCGACCCACGTTTCCTTCCGAACCAGATTCTCCATGCGCAAGCAATCCTTCACCCTGCTCTGCACCGCGACCATCCTGGCCCTCGCCTGCCAGGCCACTGCCCAAGCCACGCTGACGCCACTGCCCGGCTTCGGCACGAGCGGCTGGCTCGCACCCGGCACCAGCCCCTACCTGTCGACCCTGAACACCGAGCGTGGTCTCGCCTTCAACCCGCTGACCGGCAACCTCGTGCTGGTCTCGCGTCAGAACGTCGGCGGCATCTCGAACAACATCCGCATCCTGTCCGGCACCACCGGCGCCGACCTCAACACCCCGTTGGACCCGACCGGCATCAGCGGCGGTCAGTTCACGATCAATCAGGCCGGGGTCGCCGACGACGGCTCGATCTACGTCGCCAACCTCAGCATCTCGGCGACGTCCAACTTCAAGGTGTATCGCTGGGACAACGAACTGCTCGGCCAGACCACGCCGCCGGTGGTCGCGTACGACGCGCTCTCGGGGCTCGCGCGCACCGGGGACTCGTTCGCGGTGCAGGGCGGGCTCGTGACGTCCGTGCAGTTCGCGGCCGCGGGCAGCAACAACATCAGCGCCAGCAACTTCGTCGTCGGCTCGGTGGACAGCACCAACACCTCGACGGCGTTCCTGTCGGTGCCGGGCACGACCGGTAGCAGCAACGACTACCGGCTCAGCCTCGCCTTCGTCGACGCCACGACGCTGATCGGCAACCAGGGCAGCAATGCGCGGCTGACCGCGTTCGACCGGACCACGGCGCTGGCGACGCTGAATGCATCGATCCCGCTCGGCGGCCTCGCCCGTCGCGCACTCGACTACGCGGTGGTCGGCGGCCGGCCGGTGATCGCGGTCCTCGACTCGAACTCGTCGCAGTTGAGCGTGTTCGATCTCACCGACCCGACCTCGCCGGCGCTGCTGGTGCAGGGCAACAACACGACGGGCACGCTGACGGCCAACGTCAACGGCACCGGTGCCGTCGCCTTCGGTGCGGTCACGGGCAACACCGCGGTCGTCTACGCGATGAACTCGAACCAGGGCATCCAGGCCTTCACGCTCGACCTGTCGCCGCTGGCGAACGCCACCTCGTTCGGCACCGGCTGTGACGGCCTCGGGCTCGTCAACGTCGGCCAGCCGGCGATCGGCAACAGCACGTTCGAGCTGCAGGTGACCGGCGTTTCGCCGATCTCGCCGATCGCGTTCGTCGCCTTCGGCACCAGCGCGCTGCCGGGCATCGATCTGACCGGCATCGGCATGCCGGGCTGCTTCGCCTACTCGAGCCTGGACATCGGTCTGAACGCGACCGGCCCCGTGGTCGGCGGCGTCGGCATCTACCCGCTGCCGCTGCCGAACACGCCGAGCCTGGTGAACTCCGCGATCACCGCGCAGGGTGTCGGGCTGACGCTGGCGACCCCGCTGAATCTGTCCGCCAGCAACGGCGTGACGCTGCTCGTCGGATTCTGACGGAACTGATCCAAAGGCTGTTTCGCGCCAAACCGCATCGCCCTGACTGGCCACCCCCAGGGTCGCTGGCGGGGGTCAGGCGGGGAGCGGAATCGGCTCGC
>JALORC010000163.1 GCA_025459175.1 Planctomycetota bacterium
TGCGGCCGGTGGCCTCGACGACGAAGTGCAGGTGGTCGTTGAGCACCGCGTAGTGGATGAGCCGGAAGCCGTTGCGGTCGCAGCCGGCGGCGAAGGCCGCGCGCAGTGCCTGATAGGCATCGCGGCGGCGCAACGGTGGCAGGTGCTCGCGGAGCTTGACGGTCACGTGCACCGGGAAGCGGGCGGCGAGTGCGCTGCGGGTGTCGTGCGGCACGCCGGCGCGATCGCCGTTCGGCTTGCGGCCGGCACCGGCGCGGCGGCCGCCGTGGGCTGCGCGGAACGGCAGCAGAGGGGCACCTTCGTGTTTGGCCTTCTTGCTCCGCCGCGTGTTCGCCCCGGTCGCCATGTTGATTCCGCAATGATGCGGTGCAGACGTGAGAGAAGCAAGAGCCGGAGCGTGATCGTGACCGGATCCCGCGGTCTTCCGTCGCTCTGGCCCGGTCGGAGATCAGCGTCCGGGCCACGGTGGCTGGGACAGTCCCCGTGTCCCGGTGCTGGTGCGGGCCAGGCGGCTTGCGGGTGGGCTGCCACCGCCGGACCCCGTCGCTCGGCAGGGGGCCGCGCATGGATCCCCTCCCCTTCTGCTTCTCGGCGCGGTTGCCAGACTGCTATCGTCCCTCGAATGCGTGCTCGGCTCTCGTCCCTGCTCGGTGCTGTCGCCCTCGTCGGTTGTTCGCGCGCGCCGGTCACCGCGCCGGAGCCGGTGATCCACGAGATCCACGGGCCGACGATGGGCTCGACCTACCAGGTCAAGTTCGTCGGGAACGTGCCCGAGGGCACCGTGCAGGCGCTGGTCGAGGCGGAGCTGGCGTCGTTCGACCTCGCGTTCAGCAACTGGAGAAAGGACTCGGAGATCGCGCGCATCAACCAGCAGGCGACCACCGAGCCGTTGGCGGTGTCGGCGCGATTCGCGTCGGTGCTGAAGATGGCGCTCGACGTGGCGGCGGCCACCGACGGCGCGTTCGATCCGACCGTGAAGCCGCTCAGCGATCTGTATCGGGCACGCAAGCAGGACGGCAACGCGCCGCTGGATGCGGCGGCGCTCGACCGGGCGCGGGCCCTGGTCGACTATCGGGCGGTCACGCTGCGCGACGGCAAGCTCACCAAGGCCCGCCCTGACGTCACGTTGGACCTCGACGGCATCGCCGCCGGCGCCGCCTGCGACGCGATCGCGGCGCGGCTGCCGACGATCGCGGTGACGAAGTTCTACGTCGAGGTCACCGGCGAAGTGACCTGCCGCGGTGAGAAGGCGCCAGGACAACCGTGGCGGATCGGGGTCGTCGATCCGACCTCGGACGTGCACGGCGGCGACCGGCCGTTGGTGGCGTTGCCGTTGCGCGATCGGGCGCTGTGCACGAGCGGCGACTATCGCAACTCGCTGCTCGTCGACGGCAAGCTGATGCACCACGTGTTCGATCCGCGCACCGGCCGCAACCCCGAGCACCGCGTCGTCAGCGCTTCGGTGCTGGCCGGCTCGGCGGCGCTCGCCGATGCGCTCGGCACCGCGCTGCTGGTGCTCGGCGAAGCGAAGGCGAAGGAACTGTGGCCGCGGCTCGCTGCGCTCGGCGCGCAGGGTGCGTTGCTGTTGGCTGCTGCCGACGACGGCAAGCTGCTGTCGACGGAGATCACCTGGCCGCAGGAGGACGCATGACGCGCTCTGTTGCATTGCTGTTGCCGCTGATGCTGCTGCCGGCTTGCCAGGGCCTGCCGCACGGCGCCGAGTGCCGGAGCCTGGCCGGGGTTCCGCTGTATGCGCCGCCGCTCGCCGCCGAGCGCAAGGCGCAGCTCGAGGCCGACCTGCTGGCCGCGCAGCAGGCGGCGCTCGCTGCCCCCGGCCGCGAGAGCTCGATCTGGGTCGCGCGGCGTCTGGGCTATCTCGGACGCTATCGCGAGGCGATCGAAGTGCTCGACGAAGCGCTCGCCGAACACCCCGGCGATCCGTTCGTGTTGCGGCACCGCGGCCATCGCTGGATCACGCTGCGGGAGTTCGGCCGGGCGGCGTGGGATCTCGAGCGGGCCGCGCTCGCCTGTCGCCTGGAGCCCGATGTCGTCGAGCCCGACGGCCAGCCGGTCGAGGGCCGGCCGCCGCACAGCACGCTGCACTACAACGTGCACTACCACCTCGGCCTCGCGCTGTTCCTCGCCGGCGACCTCGAACTGGCCGAACGCGCGTGGCTGCGCTGCCTCGCCGTGGTCGACAACGACGAGTCGCGCGTCGCCGTCACGCACTGGCTGTGGTGCGTGCGCATGCGGCTCGGCGACCGGGCCGGCGCGCAGGCGGTGGTGGCGTCGATCCCGGCGACGATGGACGTGGTCGAGAACCGCTCCTATCACGAGCTGTGCCTGCTCTACGCCGGCAAGCGCCAGCGCGCCGAACTGCAGCCTCGGCCGGGCAGTGCCGGCAGCGCGCTCGCGTTCGGGCTCGCGCACCACGCGTTGGTGCTCGGTGCGCGCACCGACGCGCGGCGGCAGTTCGAGGCGATCGTGCAGGATGCCGGCTGGTCGGCGTTCGGCCACATCGCCGCCGAGGTCGAGCTGCGCCGCGTGCCGCGCTGAAGCGCGCGGCGTCTCGCTCTCAGCCGTCCTGGTCCATCCACCATTCCTGGTCACGGCCGCCACCGAGCGGATCGCGGCCGGCCGTGGCCCGCGTGAGCTTGTAGCGCCATTCGCCGTCGCCCGGGTCGCGCTGTTGGGCCTCGCGCCAGGCCGCGATCGCGCGGTCGCGTTGGCCGGCGCGCCAGTAGACCTCGCCGACGTCGCCGAGCAGTTCGTCGAAGCCGTCGAGCTGGCGGCTGTTCTGGCGCACGTGCTGGACGATGCGCTCGGCGAACTGCTCGGGCGCGAGCGCGATCGCACGCATCTGGTTCTCGAGGTCGTTCGGCGCGGCGAGGAAGCTGTTCCACATCGCTTCGTGGGCCTCGCCGGTCTTGCCGGCGGCCAGCAGGCGGCGGCCCAGGTTGGCCCACGTGACCGGCGACGGTCGTTCGCGGACCTGTCGCTGCAGGAACTCGTCGGCCGCGGCCTGATCGACCTTGGCGAGCAGCTCCACGACGCCGCCGTGATCCGGGTTGCGTTGCAGCAAAGCTTCGAGCTGGGTGCGCGCGGCAGTCCGGTCGCCCGCCGCGAGCACGGCCTTGGCCAGCTGCAGCTCGAGGCCGAACGCTTCGTCGGGTTCGGTTTTCGCGATCAGGCCCTGCAGGCGACTCGCCGCGGCGGCCGGATCGAGTTCGAGCAGGCGCTGCCAGAGGCCTTCGTCGGCGTTGCCCTCGGCAAGCAGCTGGTCGAACAGCGGCAGCGCGTCCTTCATGTTCTTCAACGCCATCAGCAGGCGACAGCGTTCGTCCCGCAGCGACGCGGCGACATTGGGGTCGCCGGCGTTCGCGCGTTCGTGGGCATCGAGTGCATCGAGGGCGCTCTGCGGATCGTGCTTGGCGAGGTCGGCGATCACCCGCCCGTCCTCGATGTTGATGCGCAGCGCCAGCAGCGCAGCGTCGTGGGCGAGTGGGTCGTTGGCCTCGCGGAGCTTCTTGACGATGACGCCGGGATAGGCGCGGTGGATGCCCTGCAGGTGCACGCCGATGTCGCGCAGGATCACGAACGCGAGCTGCGGCGCGCCGGTCTCGACCCACACGCGCATCAGCAGTTCGGCCAGTTCTGGCAACCGAGTGGTGTAGTAGCGGCGCAGCACGCCGCTGCCGTGCTGTTCGCCGAGCTCGCGCAGCATGCGTTCGAGCATCACCAGGTCGGTCGGGGTGATGGTCGCTTCAGCATCCGGCGGCGGCACCGCCGGTGTGGCGGCGGTGCGGGAGTCGGTGGAGTCGCGTTCGGCGAGGCGCTTCTGCAGTTCGGCGAGTTCGGCGCCGAGTCGCTTGACCTCTTCGCCCGGGTCGTTCGCGGTGGTGCCGGCGAGGCTCGGCGGTGGCGGTTGCCAGAGGTCCGACGCGAAGAACAGGCTGACCGCGGCGCCGCCGAGCGCGGCCAGCAGCAGGGAGAGAGGGTGAGCCATCGTGGTGTTGGGAGTATCGCAGGAACGCGGTGGGGACGTGGTCGGGTTCGGCGATCCGGGGCGTCAGGGGCCGACGTAGGCCGCGATCGAGTTGGTCAGCGCCACGTTCCCGGGAGCGAGCCGCAGGCCCTGGAAGAACACGGCCTGGCCGAGCAGGCTCGGCGCCAGCGGGATCGTGACCGGGTGGTCGAACGAGCCCGTCGCCGCGTAGGCGAACGTCGTCTCCGGTGCCACCAGCAGCCTGCAGCCGGTCCAGCCGAGGTTGTCGAGTGCGAACGGCAAGGCCACCGCGCCGCTGCCCGCTGGCGCGTAGCGGTTGGTGGTGCCGACACCGATCACGGCCAGCTGGTTCGTCGGCGGCAGGCCGTCGAAGCGGAGGTTGGAGGTCGTGCCGAGGCGCGGCAGGTCGACGCCGGCGATGGCCGGGGCGAGGGTCGGGGCTTGTTGGCCGATCGGCGCGCAGCCGGTGCCGAGCGGCAGATAGGCGGCGATCGGCGGGGTGGTCGCTTCGACAACGAAGCCGGGCACGAGTGAGGTGCCGCGCAAGTCGTTCCACAGCGAGTTCGGGTTGGTGCCCAGCGTGAAGTAGTGGAGCTGGTCCTCCTGCAGGCCCTGGAAGTTGTTCGGCTCGCCGTTGGCCCAGCGCGAATAGCCCCAGGTCTCACCGGTGACCCACGTCCAGCCGCCGAGTGGTTCGGCGGAGCCGGGCGGTTGGAAGCCGCCGAGCCAGGGACCGAAGATGCGGGTCGGGTTGGCGACGACGCGCCAGAAGATCGGATTGGCGATGCGTTGGAACACGAACGTGTTCTCGGCCGCCGAGGTGATCGTGGCGAGGTCGCCGCCGAGCGACTGCGCGGCGGTGCGGGCGTCGTTCCAGTTGATGCCGCCGGGCACGTAGACGGCGAGATACCAGTGGTTGTTTGCTCCGGTGCCGGAGGTCCACTGGGTCCAGCCGATCTGGGCCGGCGCGATGGCGATGGGCGTCAGCAGGCCGAGGGAGAGGGTGAGCGATCGCAGGCAGGAGTTGCTGTGGCGCATGGCCGAGGAAGCGACGAGTGGCGCCCGGCGGGGCAGCGCTTCGCACGGGATCCGTCACCGTGCGGTAGTCACTGTTCGCCGTCCTGCTTGGCCAGGTCGCGCGCGAGCCAGGCGCGCGCGAACGCCCAGTCGGTCTTCACTGTGCGTTCGGAGATGCCGAGCAGCGCAGCGGTCTCGGCGACCGAGATGCCGCCGAGGATGCGCAATCGCACGATCTCGGCGGCGCGCGGGTCCTTGGCGCGCAGGCGTTCGATCGCTTCGTCGACCAGCAGGAAGTCATCGAGCTTGTCGTCGCTGGCGACGTCGAGCGGGGCGTCGAGGTCGATGGACTGGTTGGTTCGCTTGCCGCCGCCGCGCTTCTTGCGGCCGCGGGTCTTGGCGTGGTCGAGGAGCACGTGGCGCATGGCTTCGACGGCGGCTTTGTACATGTGGGGGCGGTTCTCGAACGGGATCTCGCGCGGGCCGGCGATGCGCAGCCAGGCTTCGTGCACGAGGGCGGTCGCGGTCAGCGTGTGGCTCGCGCGTTCGCGGGCCATCTGCTTCTGCGCCTCGGCGCGGAGCTGGGCGTAGAGCTGGGTGAGCAGGGTCTCGGTCGACTGTGGGGCTGGTGGCTGGGGGGCTGGAGAGGGTGGTGGCACTGCGGGTGGTTGGGGCTCAGGTGGTCGAGGGTCGGTCATGGCGGGCCTCGGGAGGTTGGCAGTCAGCAGGCAGCAGTCTGGCGTGCACGGCGCCGGCGGGGTGGAGCCACAGGCGCGGCGAGGTTTACTTCGGCGACAGCGGGAACAGCGGGGGCACGTGCTTCGCCCGTTCGCTCCACGGCACCGAGTCCCAGACGCGGACCGAGCCGTCGTCGTAGCCGCAGACGAGGCGTTCGCCGTCCGGGGTCATCAGCACGGTGGTTGGGTGTCCGGCGATCTCGGGTTCGTTCAGCGTTAGCAGCGGGCTGAGCACGTGCTCGACGGATGGGACCGCGGTCGGCCAGCAGCGCACGGTGCGGTCCTTGGCGCAGGTGAACACGCGATCGCCGTTCGGGCTCCACGACGCGCCGTTGATGGCGTCGCGGTGGCCGTCGAGCTGGGCTGTGCGGCGCAGGTCGCTCGCGCGCAGCAGGGTGCCGGCGCCGTCGCTGGTGCCGATCAGCAGCAGGGTGCCGTCCGGGCTCCAGGACAGGTGGGTGATCGGGGACGGGGAGGTGGGGCCGTCGGTGCTCGTGGTGCTGCGGGCGTCGTGGACCGACAGCGAACCGTCGTGCCGGCCGACGGCGATGCGGTGCTCGTGCACGGCGATCGCCGGGGTCGGTTCGTTGGGTTCGAGCTGCGCGATCGTGCGCGGCTGGCTGCCGGCGACGACGCGCAGGTGCAGGATGCGGTCGCCGGACAGCAGGGCGGCGTTCGCGCCGGTGTGGTCGAGGGCCAGGGCGTCGGCGGTGATGGCGGCGAGCAGTTCGAACGCGTCGGCGCTGGCGGCCGGCGACACGAAGAGCTTGCCGTCCTGGTGGAGGCGGAGCTGTGCCTGGCCGTTGCCGCTGGCGGCGGCGCGGTGGATCGGGGTCGTGTGCGGGTAGCGGTGCGGGACGCCGGTGTCGGGGCAGAAGAGCGTGTCGAGCGTGGCGGAGGTCGCGCGGATGGCGTAGCAGCCGTTGCGTTCGGCTGGGCGGAGGGTGAGGACGGGTTCGTTGGCCTCGGGGAGGCTGGTATAGGGTGGGCGGGCGGCGGAAACCTCGATTCCGGCAGAATGGTCCGAGATCCAGTGCAGGGAGTTGCACTGCGCCATCAGGTCGCGATCCACACCAGGCTCTGCCCCAAGGCGTTCGCCGTTCTCGACGGCGAATGAGCCTGAGATGTCGCCTCTATAGTATTCCAGACAACGGTGCCCCTTTACGTCGCAGTAGGTTCTCGTGCCGGAAAACCCGCTAACCGGCACATCCTTGACCATGATCTCCAAGCTCTTCAGGTTGATAGCGTCGAATCGATCTCCATTCCTGGCAACGGCGGTCACATCGTTGATGTAGGAATCAACATACGTGATGTGGAACGGGATGGCCCTGCTTACGACACCTTGCTGATCGTCGAAGAGCCACTTACCCATGCCAAGGTGAAGGCCTCCATGGGGGTTGGGCCAGAGCAGGTCCGGGGCATTGATGCGTCTTTCTGGAGATGCTAGGTCGACCATCACTGCATTGCCTTGCTGAGCAGCATGTCCCTCCTCGGAGTCTGGAGGCAAAGGTTTCTTGTAGATCATCCACCTGCCCGAAGGCAGAAACTGGATGTCGTTGACTTCCCTGCAGTCAACATGGTGCTCTTGAATCAGGTTGCCAGTCCCAACGTCGTGGATTCGAACCAGCTTCCCGCCCTCAACCTTCGTGACTGTCGCATAGTTCGGTCCCGCATCCAGCCATGAGTCCTGAGGCATCGCATGGACCTTGGCGCTCGGCAGATGCACACAAACTGTCCAGGGATTGGTCTTTCCGGGTTCCGAGGTCTCTTTCGAGCCGTCGATGATCGCGGCATCCTTGATGGCCGTCACACGTTCAGGCCCCTCGCTCGGCAACGAATAGATCGCCACCTTCGCCCTGCTGCGGGTGTCGTAGACGACAAGCTTCGGTGGGCTCTTCTCCAAGCACAGCACGTGCACCCCGTCGTGCGCCATCGTCCAGGCCACTGGAGCCGGCGATACCAGTAGCCGTGGCGCCTCCTCGACCACCACCGAAGCATGCCGCCACTCCCAGCCGCGCAGTTCCTCTGGGCAGCGATCCAGCTCGGCGACTGCGCTGTCGTAGGACCGGTCGTCCGCCATTCTCATCGCCGTCGCGATCCGGCTGCCGTGGCTGTTGAGCTGCCCGCCCCACTGCGCGATTGCGGACTCGTGCTCCGCGAGCAGCACGAAGGTCAGCGCCGCCGCAGCCACGCCCGCGATCACCGCCACCGACGCGACCAGCCCGCGATTGCGCCGCACGAACTTCTTCACCCGATACCCGAGACTCGGCGGCACCGCCTCCACCGCATCACCCGCCAGATACCGCTCCAGATCCGCCGCCAACCCGCCCGCGCTCCCGTACCTCCGCGCCCGATCCTTCTCGAGCGCCTTCATCACCACCCAATCCAGATCGCCGCGCAGCGACCCGAACAGTTCCTTCGGCTCGCTCCCGCCTGTCGACCCACGCGCCGCCCAGCCCGCACCCGCCTTGCTGCTGACCCGCACACTCGGCCGCTCCGGATCGACCTCACGCAGCGTGCGCAACATCTCGCCGACCCCCGCCGCCAGCAGCGTGTCGACAGCGAACGGCGTGCTCCCCGTCAGCAGCTCGTACAACAGCGCCCCCAACGAGTACACATCCGCGCGCGTATCCACATCGAGCAGCCCCTCCGCCTGCTCCGGGCTCATGTACTCAAACGTCCCGATCATCGCCCGGTGCTCGGTGAACAGCGTGCGCTCGGTCAGCCGCCCCGAGGTCGCCTTCGCGATGCCGAAGTCGATGACCTTCGCCATCGGCCTCCCGTCGACGGTCGCGACCAGCACGTTGCGCGGCTTGATGTCGCGGTGCACCACGCCCTTCTGGTGCGCGTGCTGCACCGCACGGCAGACCTGCACGAACAGCTCCAGCCGCTGCGACAGCGACAGCCGTTCGCGCGCCGCGTAGTCGGTGATCGGAATCCCCTTCACCAGCTCCATCACGAAGAACGGCCGGCCGCGTGGTGTCGTGCCGGCGTCGTAGACCTGCGCGATGTTCGGGTGCTGCATCAGCGCCAGCGCCTGCCGTTCCTGCTCGAAGCGCGCCAGCACCTGGGCACTGTCCATGCCCGCCTTCAGCACCTTCAACGCGACGCGGCGCTGCACGGGCGCGCGCTGCTCCGCCATCCAGACCGTGCCGAAACCGCCTTCGCCGAGGCTCTCGAGCAGCTTGTAGGGCCCGATCGCGTCTCCGGCCTGCTCCTCGGTCGCCACGTGCGCACCGAGCAGATCGAGCACCTCGTGCACCGTGTCGCGGCCCGCACCACGTTCGCGCAGGAAGGTCTCGCGCTCGGCCTCGGGCACGGCCTGGGCCGCGGCGAACAGGTCCTTGATGCGATTCCAGCGAGGGTCGTTGTTGCTCATGGTCCTTCGAGCGACGGACGGGGCGGCTGCGGGCACTGCGGCGCGCCAAACCTGAGATTATCCGGCGCTCGGGATCGGCACGAACACGGTGCCGGTCTGCTGGTCGATCTCGGCGCCGCCGCTACCGCTGGCCGATCTGCATGCGCACCGCGTTGCTGAGCGCGCCGCCGAACTGGTTCGGCGCTGCCGGGTCGATCGCGAGCACCTGGGCGAAGAACGCGAGTCCAGCGAGCGCAGGGTTGTTCGGCAGGCTCAGTGTCTTGGTCAGCGAGCCCGTGTGAGACGACACTTCAGGGACGTCGAACGCGACCCGCATCGTGCACCCGCTGAGGCCGATCAGCGACAGATCGAGCGGCAGCGGGATCCCGCTCCAGATCTGGTCACTGAAGCCGAACACCAGCAGCGCCAGCGACGGACCGCCGCCGGCCGCTGTGCCGAGCTGGTTGGCGCGCAGTGAGAACGAGTCGTCGAGCCACGGCAGCCGATGGTCGCCGGCGCCGAGGCTCGGGATGCCAGCGCTGCCAAGGCACCCGGTGCCGAACGGCGTGATGCTCGCGGGCTGCGCGGCGCGCAGTTGCCAGAGGTCGTTGAGGGCGACCGACGGACCGGCACCACCGAACAGCACGAGCCGCTTGCCGACCGGGTCGTGGAACATCGGCGATCCACTACGGCTCGTGATCGGACCACCGGGGAACTGTTGCACCCACGTGTTGCCGATCAGGAACCATGTGTCGTTGGCGATGCCATTCTGGGTGGCTCCGCCAAACAGCACGATGCGGTCGAGCTCCGGATCGTAGGCCATCGAGCCCGTGCGACCCGACGGGCGCACGGGGCCGGTGATGTCGGTCCACGCCTGCCCGTCCCAGACGAACGTGCCGTCGAAGAAGGAGTTCGTCGCGTCCGTTCGCCCACCGAAGATGACCGTGCGCTGCGCGACCGGGTCATGGGCGATGGCTGCCTGGCGTCGCACGTTGTTGTTGGGGAACGCCGCCGTGGTTGCCGCTTGAAGCCAGTTCGAGCCGTTCCATTCCCAGACGTCTGCGGTGTGTGCGACTGCGGTGCGACCCGCGAACAGCACGATGCGTTGTCGAACGGAGTCGTAGACGGCGCTGTGGCCGAAGCGTGCCGACGGCGTGTTCAGCGGGAGCAGCTGGGTCCAGCTGGTGCCGTCGAAGGACCAGGTCTCGCTGCTGGGTGTGCCATTGGAGGAGCCGAGGCGGCCTCCGAACAGGATCACCCGATCAGTCGCCGCGTGATACGTCATCGAGTGGTATGCGCGCGCCGTGGGTGCTGGGCCGACGGGCAGCGCGGACCACGCCCCTGTCGTCACCTCGAGCAGGAACGTCCCGGCGAGGTGGGGGCCGGTTCCGGAATCTCCTCCGAACAGAACGCCGCGATGACGGAGTGCGTCGTAGGTCATCATCCCGGCCGAGAACCGCCTTGACGGCGGCTGGCTCTGGGGCAGCGCCGACCACTGGATCTGGGCGGTGGCGGGGGCGAGCAGGAGACCGGTGAGCAGGGCGCTGGAACGTCGGTTCATGCGCCGTCGAGCGACAGCCCCGCTGGGCGCGGGCAGAGATTTTCTGCGCGCAGGCGTTCGTCGGTGGTCCGTCGCTCACGATCGCCAATTGGTCCAGGGCTGCGACGATGGCTGCCGCAGCCGGGACGAGTGCGCGCCGCGAGGCGTCAACGCGCGGCACGGCTCTGCCCATCGACTCACTACCGCGCCTGGATCGCCCACTGGTTCTGCCCGTGCCGATGGCCGCGGTCGTAGGTCCAGATCAGCCGGAACGCGATCTCTGACTTGCTCGCGCGGCCGCGGCCGCTCTCGCCAGTGATGCGCACCGGCTGATCCACGCGCCGTGCATCGCGCACCTGGAACGTGCTGCCGGTCTTGTCGGTGGTCACGTCGACGTCGAACTTCCAGCCGCCGTCGGCGAGGAGCCGCAGCGTCGCGGTCTTAGCGGCGATGTTGCGGGCGATCACCTTGACGGTCAGTCGCGTGCCGCCTGCTTCGGTGCCGCGCCAGACCCTGCCGACCGGCAGCTGGTCGACGACCGCCGGCGGGGCCTTGGCCGCGCGCGTCTGGGCCACGGTCGGGACGGCAAGCAGCGACAGCAGCCAGGTGGAGAGGAGCAGCAGGAGGGAACGGGTGAGGAGGGAAGGCATGGTGGTCATCGGTCGTGAGGTTGGTTCGATCGGCTGGGTGCCGACGCCCCCTCACGCGACGAGCGCGCCGGCAACGTGCAGGGATTTCTCCGAAAGTCGCTGTGCCCGGCCCGGCCAGCCGCCACCGCCCCCGGCCGCCGGACCCCAGGTCCCCAACGGACCACATTGCGAGCCGGCGCCGCCTTGGCGAAGCTCTGGCCATGGGCCAGCCGCTGTCGATCGACCTCGACGATCCGAACGGGCGGCCCTACTTCCTCTGGAGCGAGAACATCACCTTCGCGGGGCTGCGCGCAAAGCTCGCGTCGACCGACCTCGAC
>JALORC010000008.1 GCA_025459175.1 Planctomycetota bacterium
CGCGACCGCCTGGCGATGGCGCACATGCCGGCGACCGGCGTCAGCGGGGTCGACCTCTACGGCCATGACGGCGCGCGCTGGCGCTGGATCCAGGTCACGCGGCCCGGCCAGCAGGAGGTCACGGCAGCACTGTTCCAGGACCAGCCGGCGACCGAGACACCGCGGCAGTTCCTGCTCTACCTGCCGCTCTACAACGGCATCGCGCGCCTCGAAGTCGGCGTGCCCGCGGGCGCCACCGTGGCACCGATGGCCGCGCGGGCCGCCGATCGCAAGCCGATCGCCTGCTACGGCACCTCGATCCTGCACGGCGCCTGCGCTTCGCGACCGGGCATGGCTTGGTCGGCGATCGTCGGGCGAGCGCTCGATCGTGAGGTGATCAACCTCGGCTTCTCCGGCAACGGCCGCATGGAGGCCGAGGTCGGCGAGTTCCTGACCGAACTCGATCCGGCGGTGTTCGTCGTCGACTGCCTGCCCAACATGTCGACGACCCTGGTCGAGGAACGCACGGCGCCGCTGGTGCAGCAGCTGCGCGCGCGGCACGCGAAGACACCGATCCTGCTGGTCGAGGACCGCACCTTCGGCAACGCGTGGTTCGACGGCGAACGCAGGCGCACTCACGACGAACGGCGCCGCGCGCTGCAGAACGCGTTCGCCGGCCTCCGCCAGGGCGGTGACGAGAATCTGCATCTGCTGGCCGGGGGCACGTTGCTGGGCGATGACGACGAAGGCACCACCGATGGCTCGCACCCGAACGACCTCGGCATGTTCCGTCAGGCGCAGCAGCTGATCGCCGCGCTGCGGCCGCTGCTCGGCGACTGATGTGGCCCGCTCGCCGTCACTGCAGGTCGACCCGCAGCGCCGGCGCGGCGACGACCGACCACGAAGCCGGCTCGAGCGCCAACAGACGCGTTTGCAGAGCCACCGGCCGCACCGCGACGGGCACCGGCAGGCTCCATTCGACCGCGCCGACACCGTTCGCTGCCTGCCACCAGACCAGATCCGGCGCCGCGCCGAGCGGGCAGCCAGGCGACCACGGCAACGGCAGCAGCGACGGCGCGAGGCCGAGCACCAACAGGCCGAGAGCGTTCGCATCGGGCAGCGCCCCGAACCACCGCAGCTGACCCGCGAAGTCCATTGCCACCTGCAGCGTCGGCGACGCGGCACCGCACGCGGGCTGCGTGACCGCCGTCTGCACGCCGGTCGGCGTCAACAGCAGCGACAGTTGTCCGTCGGCGCTGCCCGAGTAGGGCAGCGTCGAACCCCAACCGATCGGCCACGAACCGGCGCTCGCCGTCGCCACAGCGCGCGCCCGCACGACCAGCGGCGCACCGGTGAACACCACCGGCAGCACGGCAGCGCCGCTTGCGTCGACGCTGCCGTCGTCGTGCAGATCGATGCTGCACGTCACCGCGCCGGTGCCGGCGATGGTCGTCCACCAGCCGACCTGCAGTTGTGCCATGCCCGGCGCGGGCGCGTGCAGTTCGTAGCGCACGCCGGCGTCGCCGACCGCGTTGCCGCTGCCCCAGGCCTCG
The DNA here is from genome assembly GCA_025459175.1 of Planctomycetota bacterium. Taxonomy (GTDB): domain Bacteria; phylum Planctomycetota; class UBA1135; order UBA1135; family UBA2386; genus UBA2386. The sequence goes on from JALORC010000008.1 coordinate 1,533, forward strand.
GCGCGCACCGACCACTGCACCAGCCACGCGAACTCGTCGGCAGCGTGCGTTGCAGCCCAGCGTGCGCGGCCGTTCGTGGCCTGGGCCGGGACATCGATCGCACCCCACACCGAGCTGCCCACCGGCGGCGTCGCCGTGGCCACGCTGCCGGCTCGCACCTGCAGCAGCTGCAACACGGCCGCCGGTTGCAGCTGCGCCACGAGCCCGGTGGCGAGGACGAACGGTACGAAGACGCGGCGTGGATCGGGCATGGACTCTCCTGTCCGAAGAGTACCACCTCGCCGCCCACCCGGCGGACAGCGTGCGCCGCGCCCTCGCTGGCATCGCCGCCACGCACCTTGCACTGCCCTCACCAGCTGTCGCTGCATGCTGCCCCTCGCTGACCTTGGCCCACCAGCCCCCGGCGACTAGCATCGGGTTGACATGACCTTCGATCCCGAACGACTCGCGACGGCGATCGCGGCCGGCCCACCAGCCCGACTGGTGGTGCTGTTCGGTTCGGCGGCGAAGGATCAGATGCACGCCGGCAGCGACATCGACATCGGCTGGATCCCGGTGGATCCGGACCTCTCGCTCGGCGACGAACTCGGGTTCCAGGCCGAGCTCACGGGGGCCGCTGGTCGCGAGGTCGACCTCGTGCGGTTGGATCGGGCGTCGACGATCTGCCGCTACGAAGTCGCTCGCGCTGGCATCCAGCTCGCTGGCGACCGCAGTGAGTTCGTCCGGTTCCGCGCCGAGTCGATCGGCGAGTATCTGGACTTCGAACCAGCGCTGCGAGCCGCGACCGAGCGCTACAGGCAGGCCATGCTGGCCGGCGTCGGCAGGGGCCAGCGATGACGGATCCCGCCATCGTGATGCGCAAACTGGCGGCGCTGCGGGACCACGTCGAGCGACTGAGGCGCCGCCGGCCCGCCACCGCCGAAGCCCTGATGGAGCTGCTCGGCGCACCGGAGTGCGGTCTGGTCGTCGACCTGACCGGTCCAGCGGCGACGAACACGATCGAGGTGGTATTGCAGCCACGCGCCCCGACCCACCGCTGACCGCCATCCCTGCCGGCGCGCCCAACCACCGCTGGCATCGCCCGGACCCGACCAACCCGATGGCGACAGCGCGCGATCGCCGATGCATCATGCTCGCGATGCCGTTCGCCACGCCCCGACGATGAACTCCGACCCCCTGCTGTCGATCGTCGTCGTCAATTGGAACACCCGCGACCTGCTGCTGGCCCTGCTCGCGCGGCTGTTCCATTCGCCGCTGCTGCCGTTCGAGGTGCTGGTCATCGACAACCAGAGCGCCGACGACAGCGTCGCCGCCGCCCGCGCGGCGTTCCCGGCCGCGATCGTGTTGCCGCAGCCGAAGAACGGCGGCTTCGCCTACGGCGTCAACCGCGGGCTGGAAGCGGCGCGCGGCCGCTGGATCCTGCTGCTGAACACCGATGCCGAGGCGCACTGGGACGACCTGAGTCGCTTCGTCGCCGAGGCCGAACGGGAGCCCGCGGCGGCGGTGTTCGGCCCACGCATCACCGACGAACACGGTCACACCCAGGTCAGCACGTGGCCGGCGCACCGACCGGGTCACTACCTGCCGCAGGCACTGTTCCTCGGCCGGTTCTTTGCCCCGACGATGCCCACGCAGGCGAGCGACGTCGACTGCGTCAGCGGCTGCGTGTTCCTGCTCCGCCGCGCGGTGCTGGCGCAGGTCGGCGGCTTCGACGAACGCTTCTTCATGTACTACGAGGAAGCCGACTTCTGCGCCCGCGTGCGGCAGGCCGGTCACCGCATCCGCTTCCTGCCGAGCACCGCGTTCGTGCACGAAGGTGGGCTCAGCGCGGCGCAGTCGGCGGTGCGCACGTTCACGGCGTTCCGCGAGAGCTGCCTGCTCTACCACGCCGCGTGGCACGGGCGCCTCGCCACCGAGTGGGTGCGGTTCTGTCTCGTGCTCGGCATGGTGCTGCGGCTCGTCGCCTGGTGCATCAAGGCGCTGCTCGGCAAGCCGCACCGCGTGAAGCTGTACGCGACGGCGCTGCGCACACTGCTGCGCCCCGGCTACGTCGGCGAACTGTGCCGACGGCCGCGGCAGGTGCCGACGCTGCGGTAGCGGCGCCGCTGCCGCGGGTCAGCGTGGCTGCAGGTGCACGTGCACGTCGGTGGTCGTGCGCGCAGTGACTTCGACACCGATCACGATTTCGGCATGGCCCTCGGCGGCGATCGTCACTTCGTGGCGACCGGGCGGTAGCAGCGGCCGCCACCGCAGCGGCTGCCCCGCAGGTGCGCCGGCAGTCAGATGATCGCCGCTCGCGGTGATCAGCATCTCCGGATCGACCGGCCAACCGAGCCACGCCGCCGGCGACGTGATCCGCCAACTGCGGATCGGCTGGTCGTCACCCGGCGGTAGATGGAACACGAACCGCAGTCGCCCGCCGACTACGGCCGAGGCGCGGATCTCGGTGACCTGACCGGCGACCAGGTCGATCTCGCGTTCGATCGCCTGGAACCAACCCGGGATCGGGCTGCCGTAGTCGGGCGACAACCGCAACCGGTAGCGCCCCGGATGCAGCCGGGCGCCGAGTCCATCGGCCACCGCCGCCAGTTCGACGCGATGCTCCTCGGGGTCGCCCAGACGCAGCGGCTCCAGGCGCGCACTCACGGTGCCGACATCGAGACCGTCGTGCGCCACCAGACGAACGAGCAGCTCGCTGCTCCGTTCCTTTGGCGCGAGCACCATCGACACCTCCTGGATGTTCGGCGCCGGTGCAACCTGCAGCAGCACCTGGGCACGGAGGTCGCGGTGCTCGGCGCTGACCAGCAGCCAGGTGCCGACAGGGGCCAGCAACGAATCGAGATACAGGGCCGCTTCCCAGTCCGGCTGGCGCGGGATCTTCCCAGCCAGGCGCAACGGACCGGACTCGTTGGTGACCGTCGCCCGCCACGCCGCGAGCTCGGCACTGATGGCCCGCAGCGGCCGCCCCTGCGCGTCGCGGCACACGAACCGGAGCTGACGGAGGTCGTCGAGCACGACCGTCATCGACGCACCATCGGGCATCACTTCGCGACGCAGGTCCGGCCCGAGCGTCGACACCTCGAGCCAGCGTGGTTCGAGGCTTTCTGTCGCGACCGCGACGGCGCCGTCCTGATCGGTGACGACCGACGCGAGCCTGGCCCCGTCCTCGCCCTCGGGCACGAAGTTCACCTCCACACCGGGGGCGGGCCGGCCGTCCGGGAACACGAACCGCGCCTGCAGCTGGTGCGCCGAACCCAACCACAGGTCGCCGAGGTCGCGATCGACCCCGATCACCCGATCGCACGGTTGCAGCGCCGAGCCGGCCGACTCGTGGGTGGCGCGAACGCGACCGCTGCCCGCGGTCGAGGTCGCCAGCCGGAAGCGTCCGTCGCGGCGAGTCTCACCGACGGCGAGTTGGCCACCATCGGCACCCTGCAACACGACGGTCGCCGCCGCCACCGGCTGTCGCAGGCGATCCAGGATCCGGCCGCTGACGGTCGCAGCCATCGCCAGCTCGACGTTCCACTCGATCTGCATCGCACGCGAGGGGTCGCGATGAACGAGCTCGAGTTCGTGCTCCACGCCGCCGCGGCCCGCGGCATCGACCGCGACGACCAGCCCGACCTGATCGAGGTCGGATGGGGCCAGTGCGCGCAGCGTTTCGAGGTCCACCTGGTAGCGCCCTTCGGGACCGATCTCGACCTCGGCGAGCTCGTCGTTCTGGTCCCAGAAGCGGGCCGCGACCCGCACCACGATCGGCCCAGGGGCACCCGGCGGTGTCGACACCAGCCCGGTCAGCGACCACGTCGCAGCTACCGAGCCGTCGACGCGATGCGGCAGTCGCGCCTCGGTCGCGGCAGCCATCGACGCTGCCCCGGACGTCGGCGCAGCCGCGGCAGCAGGATGGTCGGCCGCCGCCGTCGCAGCCACCTGACCCGCCACCGGCTGCCGCGCGCCACCGGCATCGACCACCGCCCGCGACCACGGCGCGAGCCACAGAACCGCGGCCGCAGCCGCGACGACTCCGACGAGCAGCTTGTGCATCACGATGCTCCCCCACAACCCGGCGCCGACCGCAGCCCCCACGGCTGCCGCCGCCACCGGCGAAACGGACTTGGCCGACGCGAGCACCTCGCCGCGCACCGCAGCCAGACCGCGCGCCGGCAACACGGCGGCGAATGCCGTCAGCGCGACTCCGGTCGGCAGCGCCGCCCGCAGCAGTTCGAGCCCGCGCGTGATCTGGCTGCGCACCGTGCCGGACGGACGACCGAGCACGTGCGCGATCTCCGCGGCCAGCAGCTCGTGCTTGAGGTGCAGGCGCAACACCGGTCGGTAGGCCTCCGGCAGGCCTTCGATCGCCGCGTCACACTGCGCCGTGAACTCCGAAGCCGCCGCTGCCGCCAGCGGATCGCGCGGCGCCGCACCGTGCAGCCGCCCCGCGTCGATGGCCCGGCCCTCGCGCCGCTGCAACCACTTCGCCTGGTTGGCCAGGATGCCGACCAGCCAACCAAGCAGCGGGCGGGCCGGGTCGTAGGTGCGCGCGTTGTGGATCGCGGCCAGGAACGTGGTCTGGACCAGATCTTCCGCGGTCGCCGGCTGCCGCACGTGATGTAACGCCAGCCGCAGCAGCGCCGGCGCCGCCGTGTCGTAGACGGCAGCGAGCGCTTCGAGATCGCCGGTGTCGCGCCAGCGAGTGAACTGCCGATCGACGGCATCCATGCAACACGGATTAGCAGGGAGCCGCACGCGTGCTGCATCGATTTCCGATCACCCGGCGCAACCGCCCCGAACGCGGTGGGCACCACCGCGCGCGTCAGTGCACGCGGCCGGTGGCCACCTGCACGAGCAGGCCGAGGTGCTGGCGGATGGTGCGCAGCACCTTCATCTTCGAGAACCCGAACAGGCGCGCCTCGAGCACACACGGATGCTCGACCACCGTGCCACCGCGGCGCAGCACGCGCACCAGCACTTCGGCGGTGCCGAGGAAACCCTCGTGCAGAAGCGGCAGGTCGGCGACCGCACTGCGGCGATAGACGCGGAAGCACGCGGTCCAGGTGCGGATCGGCGATCGCAGCAGCATCCGGTAGGCCAACGACAGCGTGCGCGACAACGACAGCCGCCAGCCCGGCACGTTGCGAACAGAGCCGCGCGGGTGATACGGCGACGCGGTGACGACGTCCGCATGGCCGGCCAGCACCGGGGCCAGCATCGCGCGCAGTTCGAGCGGGTCGTACGACAGATCGCCATCGATCGACGCCGCCAGCGCCGCATCGGTCGCCTGCAAGCCGGTGCGGATCGCGGCCGCGACCCCGCGGTTGTGCGGATGCCGGACCAACCGCACGAACGGACGCGATGCGGCCTGCAGCTGCAGCAGTTCCCAGGTGCGATCGGTGCTGCCGTCGTCGACGCAGACGAACTCGCACGCGACCACATCGCGCAATCGCCCGCGCACCGCGTCGAGTTCGACGAACAGCGACTCGAGCCCGGCCGCTTCGTCCTTCAACGGCACCACGACCGCGAACCGCGGCCGGTCGGCCGCGGGCTCCGCCACGGGCTCTGGTGCCGGTATCGACATCGCGACGGCCGGTGGCGGCGGCGGCAGGCCGAGGGCCGCAGCGATGGTGCCGCTGCCGGCGTTGACCCGCCGGGCGAGTTCGTCGGCGGCACCACGCAACCGACCGTAGTGGGCCGCGAACGCGCGCCGCGGCAGCCCGGCCAACTGCGGCTGGTCGGCGTCGAGGCGCCAGACATCGAACGGCGCTTCGATCGGCAGCACCACGCCCGGCGACGGTGCCAACCGGACTACCTCTTCGCGGCTTGGCCGACGATGCAACGTCGCGTCCCACGCGAAGCCGAGCGCCGGCAGCTCGGCGCGCCACCACGGCGCGCCGCTGTCGACCAGGAATCCGGCCCGGAAGCCACGCACTTCGCGACCGCTGGCGGCCGACAGCAGGGCGCGCTCGTGCTGCCAGCGGCGCAGCAACAGCGGTCGCTGCTCGACCGGCACGAGGTCGAGTGCCTCGGGCCCGACCGCGAGCAACGCCAGCTCGTGGCCGGCGGCGACCAGTTCGCGCAGCAACTCGGGCGCGCGCGCCGCGAGATCGGCGGCGACGAACCAGGTGGCCACGGTGCCCGCCGGCAGCAGCGCGAACGCGTTGCGGATCGCGATCTCGGCGCGCGCCGGCAAGCGGCGCCAGTGGCGCGGGCTCACGTGGGCGGCGAGGGTCGCGGCGCGAAACCACTCCGACGCATCGATCGCGAGCACTGGGACGGCGGCAGCCACGGAGGCGTTGTAGCGCCGACCGACGGGCGGGCTACAGCAGCTTCTGCACCAGCGTCGGCACTTCGTGCACGAGTTCGTTGACGACCGAACCGAGCACCGGCGTACCGAGCGAACGCAGATAAGTGAGGTTGCGGCGGATCACCGCCGCGCGATGGCGATTGGCCTCGACCACCAGCACGATCGCGTCGAGCGAGCGCACCACCGCGCTCGCTTCCGGCGCGCGATTGAGGCCCGGCACGTCGACCAGGCACAGGTCGCGTTCGGCCAGCACCTGCTGCAGCAACGGCCGCAGCCGGTCGCCGCCGAACGCCCAGAACGGGTCGTTGGTCTGGCCACCGGGCACCAGGTCGACGCCGGTCGCGACCTGCACCCGCAGCGCGTCGGCGAGCTGCACCTTGCCGGCCAGCAGCTCGGCGAGCCCGGGCGCCGCCGGCGCCTGGAACACCGCCGCCAGCGCCTGGTGCCGCAGCGAGGCCTCGATCAGCGCGACCCGCTTGCCGTTGGCACCGAGGAACAGGGCCAGATTGGCCGCCAGCGTGTTCGAGCCCTCGTCGTCACCGACCGCGCAGAAGCCGACGGTGCGGTGCACGTCGCCGACGCCGCGCTGCATCAGGTTGGACCACAGGTGGCCGAGTTCGGTCGAGATCAGCTCGGAGCGACGGCTGGACGGGTCCTGCTTCTGGATCACGGTGGCCATGGTCGTCTCCTCACCAGCCTTGTTCGCGCAGCGCTTCGTGCCGCTTCAGGTTCTTGCCGTCGAGCCGCGGCATCACGCCGATCACCGCCAGCCCTTCGACCTGCTCGAGGTCCTCGCGGGTGCGCACCACGGAATCGGGCAGCGTGCGCAGCACCAGGATGCCGAGGCCGAGGAACAGACCGACCATCAGGCCGCCGAGCAGCAGCTTGCCGCGGTTGGGCCCCTCCTTCTCGAGCGGCAGCGACGCGTCCTGGAACGGCTTCAACGAACTGAAGTTGCCGAGGCCGAGCAGGCGCTTGCGCTGCGCCTGTTCCCAGGTGACCTCGGAGGTCTCGACCGCCTTGTCGGCAGCGCTCTTGCTGTCGCGCAGGCGGATGAACTCGGGCTCCAGATCGAGCAGCTTGGCCAGCTCCTCGCGCTTCTTGGCCGCCTGCTGGCCGGTGTAGTTGAGCGTCGTCTCGAGCCCGGCGATGTCGGTCTGCAGCACCCCGCGCGACTCGACCGCCTTCTGGAACTCGGGATTCAGCATCGAGGCCTCGACCTCCGGCGCATCGGCGGCCTCCTTGAGCAGGCTGGCGATCTGCGTCTTCAGGCCCCGGATCGTGCGTTCGAGCTCGTTCTTGCGCCGCTCGTCGCGGTCGCCGCTGCCCTCGAGCCGCACCAGTTCCGACGTGATCTTGGCCAGCTCGCCCTCGAGCGTCGTGCGCACGCTGGCGGTGGTGTCCAGCCGCTGGCGGACGCGGATCGTGGTCGGGATCGACTTGTCGACGTCGAGCGCCTGTTGCAGGCGCGCCAGGTTGCCGCGCTTGACCTCGATCTCGCGCATCACCTTGTCGCGCTCGATCGAGGCCTCGACCTCGGCCTTCTCGAGCCGCGCCTTCTCCTCGTCGAATTTGGCCACCTTGGCCTTGTTGAGCAGGAAGTCGTGCAGCGCCCGGTTGGCGATGTCGCGCGCCACCTGGTTGTCCTCGTAGGACTTCTTGGCGACCTCGTAGGCCTTCTGGTCGTCGTACTTCTCGATGTGCCACTTCACGGCCTCGTCCATGAACGCGGCCAGGATGTCGCGCGCGAGCTCGGCGTTGTTGGCGGTGCAACGGGCGAGCAGCACGCCGGTGTTGCGCGGCCGCTCGACGGCGATCGTGCGCTTCAGGCGCTTCTGCGCCTCCTCGGGCGTGCAGTCGCTTTCCTTGGTCGCGTTCCAGTCGCGCTGGATGCGGAAGAACAGCGCCTTCGGCCCCGAGTCGTCGGGGGTGCCCGGCTGGTACGGCTGCAGGATGCGCTGCGGACCGAGCCGGTCGACGACCTTGCGCAACAGGTCGTCGGACTCGAGCACGTAGCTGGCGCCGGTCGCGATCGCTTCCTGGCTGTTCTCGGCGGCGCCGGTCGAGTCGACGACCGTCTTCTCGGCGCCGGCCGACGTGAACAGGAACTTGCCTTCGCTGACGTAGGTGTTGGCGGTGGTGATGGCGAGGAACGTGCCCACCAGCACCCCGAACAGCGTCGTCGCGAACACCAGGTAGCGGGCGCGGAAGGCGGCGGCGAGCAGGCGGCGGAACGGCAGACCACCGGCTTCCTCCCCCTGGGCGATCGGTTGCATGCCGACCAGAGCCTGGCGAGCGGTGCGTTGCAGTTCGTCGGCGAGGTTCTTGGTCATGCGCGTCTTGCGATCATTCCGTCACGGTCCGTTGCATCCGCCGAGCCAGGCCCGACGGCCCGCGCGGGCGGCAGATGCTAGCCGCGCCCCCGCGGCCGCGCACCGCGCCGGCTGCGTCGTTCTTTCGGCAACAAGGGGCGTCCACCTTGGGCCCGAGCAGCGCCCGGAAATCGCCAGCGCGCGGCTGCCGCCGCTGGCTACTGTGGCCGGCCAGATGTCGGCAGGCACCAGAGGACCCGGTATTACCAGCGCCGGGCCGTATTTCCCGTCTCGCACCGCTTCCCGCAGCCTCGCTGCGGTTGCGATCAGCTGCTTGCTGAGCGCTTGCGCTGGCGATCGCGACCACCGCGAACTCGACGCCGCTCCGGCCACCGGTCAGGTTCGCGACGGTGCAGCCGAGGATGTCGATCAACTCGACAGCGGCCTCCGGCTGGCCGCGAACTGGGACCCGTTCGAGGACCCGGAACGGCTGCCGGTCAGCTACGAATGGAGCCTCGGTCGCAGCCCGGGCGCTACCGACGTGATGCCGTGGACCACCGTGTCCGGCTTCCGTCGCGGCGACGTCGGGGCGCGAGCACTGCCGCAGGGTGTGCGATTGTTCACCAACGTGCGCGCGCGCGATCTGGCCGGCAACTGGAGCCAGGTCGGGTCCAGCGACGGCGTGGTCATCGGCACACCGATCGACACCCCGGCGGCAACCACTGCCGCGGCCGCCGCGAGCGCGGATCCCGCACCAGCGCCGACCGCCCCCGCGGTCCCCGGACCCACCACCACGATCGAGCAACACGGCATCACGTGGACGTTCGCGCGGCCGGTCGAGTGCGGCCAGTTCGCCAACGGCGATTGGTGGGTGCTCGGCCCGGTCGAGATCGTCGCGATCACGCCGCCGAGTCGCGGCGAGAACGGCCGCATCGGCAACGGTTCGATGCTGAACCCGGATCCGACCTCGCTGCGGCAGGGCTACGACAACAAGATGTTCGGCGACGACGCGGCCGCGCGCTTCGACCCCGCCGCCAACGTCGCGTTCGAGGTCACGCGCGAGCACCCGCTGCAGCTCGCCGCCGGCACCTCGCTGGTGTCGACGATCAGCGTCGCGGCGCCGGGCGCGATGCCGCAGCTGGAGACCGCCGCGGTGCTGACCTGTGTCGCCAGCGCACCGCCGGCGAACGCGTTCCGGCCGCCGTACTGCGGCACCGACAAGACCTGTCGCTGGACCACCGACCGGCTCGACCTCGGCCGGCTCGCCAACTTGCAGCCGGTGCACGGGGCGCCATCGCTCGGCGATCTGACCGAACGCTTCGCGCGGCCGTGGCTCGACCACTTGCCGGGCTGGACCGGTCGCTTCGCCTACCCGCGCGCGAACATGCCCGGCTACGGCCGCGAGCTCGCCGACCTGGTCGGCCAGGCGGCGCTGGCGCTGCAGCTCGAGGCCGCGCCCGCCGACAAGTTGCCGCTGGTGATCGCCATGGTGCAGCTCGGCATCGACTGCCACGGCATCGTGCAGAACGGCGGTCGCTTCATCGCCGACGGCGGCAGCGGCAGCGGCCGCAAGTTCCCGCTGCTGTTGGCGGCGACCCTGCTGCAGGACGAGACGCTGCGGCAGACGCTGCGACGGTATCCGCACGCGTTCGCCGAGGACGTGCAGACGTTCGTGGTCCGCGAGACCGCACCGGGCGTCGTCAATGGCGGCCACGGCGGCTACCGCGCGGAGGACCTGGGCCTCGCCGAATGGGGCCAGCGCCACGCCGACGATCCGAGCCTCGACCAGAAGAGCTGGGACGCGGATCCCTACCGCCGCTGCTGCACCGCGAACGCGTGGCTCGGCTATGTGCTGGCGACGCGGATCATGGGCCTGCGCGCGCACTGGGCGAACGACGCGCTGTTCGACTACGTCGATCGCCACGTGCAGACCGAACCCGCCGGCAGCTGGACGCGGTCGTGGAGCCCGTTCGCCGAGCGCATGTGGGATCGCTACCGCGCCGCGCACTGACGCGGCCCGACTCCACCGCGCGCTTCAATCGCTGAGCAGTTCGCGGAACAGCGCCAGCGACTCGGCCTCGACCGGCACCACGCGCCCGTCGACCTTGACCGCGAGCTCGGCCGCCTGCAGGAACAGCTGCCGGTGCGCGCGCGGGATCGAAGTCGGATCGATGTCCTCGACGTCCGGCGGCGTGCGCAGCCAGGCCGAGACCTGCGCGACCTCGGGCTCGGTCAGCGACAAGCGGCCGGCGATGCGCATCACCAGGTCGCGCTCGGCCTGCGCCACCTTGAGGTCGGTCCAGACGAACGAGCACACGAACCGCATCAGGTTCATGCGCTCCGCGGCGTTCATGCTCATCGGCACAGTGGAGCGCGGCGGCGCCGGCATTGCCAGCGCCCGCGCCGGCTACGGGCAGCCGCTGGCGGCGCCGCGAATGCGCAGACCGTTGCTCGCGGCGAGCAGCCCGAGCACCGGCCCCCCGGACACCAACTCGAACGCCTGCGCGGCGAGGTCCGTCGGCGCGAGGCCGGCCGGGATCGGCATCGGCCAGCTCGCCGCGCCGCCCGCATCGGCCTGCACCAGGTGCAGCGCCAGCAGCTGCGTGTCGTCGACGAACAGCGTGCAACCACCACCGAGCGGCACGTTGGCGGTCTGCCCGGCGAACGCGAACACGGCGAAGCCGTTGGCCGAGACCAGCGCCTGCAGCGCGTAGCCGGGGTTCGGTGACACCGGCGCCCCGTTCGCGAACAGCGACGGGGCCCCATTGCCGCAACCGACGCCGAGATACTCGGTACCCAGCAGGCCGGGCACCGTGGTCGGCACCGACATCTGCAGCGACCCCGGACCGATGCGTGCCGCGTCGATGACGAGATTGCCGGGCTGGGGCGCCGCGTCGCTGTCGAACCACACGTTGTAGATGGTGTTCCAGTCGAGCGGGTTGTCGACCGTCGCGAGCAACGACAGCTCGCCACCGTTGCGGCTACTGGTCCAGTCGTTCAGCGAATCGGTGTCGAGGTCCCGGAAGCCGAGGTTCTGGACCCGCGCCGTCGCACAGACCGGGATGCGCAGCGCCGCGGCCCCGCGTGTGTTGTCCTGGTTGTGCACCGCGTACTCATAGTGCCACAGCCCGTTCACCGGCCCGGTGACCTTGACGCCGATCACGAAGTGGCCGTCGTCGCTGCCGTTGCTGGCGGTGGTGACGCTGGCGCCGGTCCACTGCTGCAGCACCGAGCCCTGCACCGCGGGGGCGAGGCCCAACGTCGGCGACCAGGAGCTGCCACCCCAGGTGATGCCGAGCTGCCGGCTGGCGAAGTTGTTGCCGCGGACGTTGCCGGGCTCCCCTTTCGCCACCACATGGGCCTGCCCGAAGAACTTCGCGCCGGGCACCGCGAGCTCCTGCTCGCGCACCAGCAGGCGGTTCTTGAACGCATCGAACCCGGCGCTCGTCAGCGACTGGATGCCGTCGGTCGCCGCGGCACCGACCACCGCGGGATCGCCGCGATCGAAGTAGCTGCCGACGGGATTCCAGCTGCCGAGCCACGGATCGATCTCGGCGGTCGGGCCCAGGTTGAACTGGTTGCCGTTGAAGCCGGTGCTGTAGACGTCGTAGCAGCCGATCCGGAACGTCTGGCTCGGGCCGCTCTGGCAGCCGCCGCACGGACCGCCATTGAAGTTGAACGCGACCCGCGAGTGCTTGAGATGCCCCTTGTTGCTGATCTGCACCATGCGGCCGCCGCTCTCGCGCGCGATCAGGAACGCGATCTTCGGATAGGTGTCGAGCATCACGCTGCCCGAGCCGCCACCGACCCAGCCGACCCATGGCAGGTGCACGGTGCCGGTGTTGCACATCGAGTGGCCGACCGCCATCGCGATCTCGCCGTTCGGGTAGGCGAGGCCACGGCGGCCGTAGATGGTCGGCGAGCCGACGTCGAAGATGCGGATGTCGGTGCCGGGCACGGCACCGACCTGGGCGGTCAGGTTCGCCGACGCGAGCAGCAGCGAGACGGGTAGCGCAATACGCATGAGGTCCACCGGAGTTACAGGGACAGGAGATCGTGCATGACACCACGTCGGACGACGAACGGGAATGGCCGCACCAAACCGGGCTTGCAACCCGCCCCCCACCGCCGCCATCCTGCCGGCATGAACACCATCCTGCGCTCGTTGGCCGCCGCCGCGGCCCTGTTCGCCCTCGCCGGCTGCAACTCGACCCCGAAGGGCACGAACAACCCGGGCCTGCTCGCCGACGTCTGCATCATGTCGGGCGAGAAGGTCGACGCGACCAGCCCGACCGCCGACTTCATGGGCGGCAAGGTCGCCTTCTGCTGCGAGAAGTGCCAGGCGAAGTGGAACAGCCTCGACGACAACGGCAAGAAGATCGCGTTCGACGCGGTCAAGAAGTGAGGTCGCGGTGAGCGAACCGAAGATCCCGTCGCGCGCGCCGTACGTGCTCGACGTGCAGCCCGGCACCTACGCGTGGTGCTCGTGCGGCCTCAGCAAGCGGCAGCCGTACTGCGACGGCGCCCACGCCGGCACCGGCATGGTGCCGAAGATCGAGGTCGTCACGAAGCCCGGCAAGGTCGCGTGGTGCGGCTGCAAGCACAGCTGCAAGAAGCCGTTCTGCGACGGCTCGCACGGCAAGCTGCCGCCTGGCTGAACGCGGCGCCGCGGATTCCGCGGCCGCGCGGTCGTTTCGACGCGGCGCCGGTGCACTACCGGCATGAACCTCCCACGCCTGATTCCGACCTGCCTTTTGCTGCTGCCGCTGGCCTTGCCGGCGTTGCGGCTGCCCGCCCAGACCACCTGCTTCGACCGCGGCTCGATGCCGGTCGCGGCCAGCATCGAGCCGAGCCCGTTCCTGCTCGGCTGCAGCGCCGCCCCGTCGTGGCCTGTGTGGCACCTGCTGACACCGGGCCACCGCGCCCCGGCCCCCCATCCCGGCTTCGCGCCGGGTGAGGCGCGCGGGCTGCCGCGACTGCTGGTGAGCTACCGCTGCACCGGCTGGCTGCTGGTGCCGGTGCTGCCCGACCGCGTGCGCACGATGGGCTACGTGATCGACCAGCCCGAGCATCCGTGCGGGCCGTGACGCCCGCGCCACGCGTCAAGCGATCGGCTTGCCGCTGCGCGCGCCGCTGAGTTCGTCGTGGATGCGCTGCACCTGCAGGCAGCGCTCGATCGCTGCACCCGTGCCGAGTTCCTCGAGGTGACGACACGCCGCGAAACCGGCCGCCGCCGCCTCGTAGTCGTCGATCCAAGCCATCCGCAGTGCGATGCGATCCGGGTGCACCGGCCAGACGCCGGGGCGCGGCCGCACGTGCCGCACCCCGATGCGCCACGGTTTGGCGCTGACGCGGGCGCGGAAGCAATCCTGCAGCGCACACATGCGGGCGAACGCCGGATCGACGCCGAGCGCCTCGAACAGGCGCGCCACCTCGGCACTGGCAGCCGCGAACTGGCGATGCAGCGCCAGCAGTCGGAACCCGGCCGGCGTCGCATAGACCGTGAACCGCGCGCCGGGCATCGCCGCCACGACGGCTCGCAGGGAGTCCAGCCGCTGCTGCTGGCTCGCGGCGACCCGCCTCGGCAAACGCCGCCAGCGCTCGCCCAGCCCCGCCAGCAAGGCGATCAGCACCAGCCCGACCGCCAACGTAGCGCAGCCGAGCGGCTGCCAGCCGTGCCAGTAGCAGTAGCTGGCGACGCTCACCGCCGACACACCGAGCAGCACCAGCGCGAAACGAATCACGATCTCGACCGGCCCTGGCAACCGCGAAGTCACATCGATGTCGGCGAACAGCACGTCCGGCTCGTTCAGACAGCGCGCGCCATAGCTGTTGCGCGTGACGACCAGATCGCCGTGGCGCGCCAGCACCTGCTCGCGGATCGGCAGTCCCTGCACGCCGTAGCCGAGCTTGGTCTCGCGCGGGGCCACTTCGCGCCCGGCCTGCAGCTCCGCCAGCGCCGCGGCCGCCCGTTGCTGCGCGCGCAGCTCGGCCTCGGCCTGCGAATGCTCGGACCAGCCGAATCGACGCACCACGCGCGGTTTGCCGCGCACCAGCCCGGTCGAGCGGGCCTCGGCCCAGTAGTCGGGGATCTGCATGGACGTCGGTCCCGCGGCTCAGGCCTTCAGCACGTGCCCCTCGCGCCGCGCCAGCCACAGGCTGCAGACCAGATCGCTGGTGACGTTCGGGATCGTGCGCGTCATGTCGACCAGCCGGTCGACGCCGAGGATCAGCGCGAGCAGCTCGGCCGGCACCCCGACCTGCGTCAGCACCACCGCCAGCAGTGGCAGCGAGCCACCGGGCACACCGGCGGCGCCGATCGCGGTCAGCACCGCCATGCCGACCACCAGCAGCTGCTGGCCGAGCGACAGGTCGGCGCCGTAGACCTGGGCCAGGAACAGCACCGAGACGCCCTCGAACAAGGCGGTGCCGTTCATGTTCATCGTCGCGCCGAGCGGCATCACGAAGCCGGCGATCTCCTTCGGCACCCCGAACTCGTCGGTCGCGGTGCGGATCGTGGTCGGCATCGTCGCGTTCGACGACGAGGTCGAGAACGCGGTGACGATCAGCGTGCGGCAGCCGCGGTAGAAGCGCCCCGGCGACAGTCCGGCGAACACCTTCGCCAGCAGCGTGATGACGACCAGCTGGTAGACGACCAACCCGCCCATCGCGGTCAGGAAGTAGAAGCCGACCAGCTTCATCACGTCGATGCCGAGTTTGGCGGTGGCGTGGAAGATCAGGCAAGCGACCCCGAACGGCGCCAGCTGCATGACCCAGCCGAGCACGCGCACGCACAACTCGTAGATCGACTCGAGCAGTTCGCGCAGCACCCGCGTGCGCTCCGGCGCGGTGCGGATCGAGGCCGCGCCGAGAATCAGCGCGAAGAAGATCAGGCCCAGCACCTTGCCGTTGTCGGCGGCGGCCCCGACCACGTTGCGCGGCACGATGTCGACCAGCATCTGCATCCAGCCTTTGGCCTGCGCGCCCTGCGCGATGCGCGCCTGGGCATCGCCGAGGTATTGCTGCTTGATCTGTTCGGCGACCTCCGGCGACACCGCCTTGCCCGGTTCGAACACCGCCACCAGCGTGATGCCGAGCAAAACCGCGAACGTCGTCGTGGCGAGGAACCACAGCAGCGTGCGGCCGCCGAGGCTGCCGAGCTTCTGCACGCTGCCGAGCCCGGCGACGCCGAGGAACAGCGAGCTGAACACGATCGGCACCACGACCATGAACAGCAGGCTCAGGAACAGGTCGCCGAACGGCTTGACGACGCCATCGGCCCACCACAGCACGCTCTGCCAGGCAGCCGTCGGCGCGCCACCGAGCGGCGGCGCGTAGGCGAGGTTGAGGGCGACCCCGGTCGCGGCCCCGACCAACAGGCCGAGCAGGATCTTGGTCGGCAGCGACAGGCCGCGGGCGGAGGGCGAGGAGTCCATGGCTGCGCCGAAGCCTAGCGACGCGTCGCGGCAGGTTCCTCGCCCGCCCCGCGAAACTCACCGCACCAACAGGTCGATCGTGTTGCTCAGGTGGATGTCGGCGAGGCACGACGAGCCCGGCGTGCCGAGCCGCCAGCCCTGCACCGACAGGCGGGCGCCGATGATGCCGGCATTGTCGGGGACGTTGATCGTCAGGACCGGGCCGAGCTGCACCAGGAAACTGTCGACGCCGACGATGCACGAGCAGCCGGGCAGCGACAGGTTGTTCTCGGTGCCGACCGAGAAGCCGGCGATCGGCGTGCTGGCGGTCAGGTTGATCGTCACCGTGTTGCCGGGCGCCGGATCCCCGATGGAACTGAGGACGGCGCCGCTGCCGCAAGCGGTCGAGCGCAGCAGCCGCAGGCTGGTCGGGTTGGAAGCGTAGGTGTCGCCCTCGATGACGAACGTCAGGCCGGTGTCGCGGTCGTTGACCGTCGCATAGCCCTGGTCCTGCACGCCACTCGACGAGTGTCTCGACGCGATCTGCACCGCGAACTCGGGCGAGCCGGTGGCGCCCGGCGCCGCGCCGTCCATCGCGAACAACTCGTTCGGCCCGACCGAGACCGTGGTGATGCGCGTATCGAGATCGGTGGGGCTGTTGTTGAAGTTCTCGTGGTAGCCGACGGCGAAGCGGGTGCCGTCACAATCGACCGACGGGGCCCGCTGCGGCCAGCCCAGGCGCAGCAAGGAGCCTTCGGCGTCGACCAGGTTGTCGCGCGCCAACACGACACCGGTGTTGGTGAACGCCGTCATCTCGATGTCGCCCGCATTGCTGGACGGATTCTCGTAGACGCACAGGAAGCGACGAATGCCGCTGGAGTCGGGCCGGCTCGGCGTGCTGACGCTCGGCAGCACGTTCGACGCGCTCGAGACATCGATCGGGAAGTTGTCGGCGAAGGAGACCGGCTGCACGACCCCGTCCCAGCTGTAGAACGAGCCGAAGATGTCCCAGTCGGCGGTGCCGACTCGCCGCTGGTAGACGATCGCGTGGCGCTGGTTCGAGGAGCTACCGGCGCCGTCCGACTTCGAGATCGCCGGATTGGCCTCGAACGCGCCGCTGGCCTGAACCGACGTCGGACCGGTCCCGCGCAGGGTCCCGGTGTAGGTCACCTGCCGCATGTAGATGTCATGGTCGGTGGCCGAGAACGCGAACTGCCAGACCACGGTGAAGTAGCCAGCACCGACGGCCGGATACGGATCGCCACCGACGTCGGGCACGAGGCTGTCGCGACCAACGGCTGCGATGTCGAACTGGCCGGTCGTCACCGTGCCGGCGTTGTTCAGGATGCGGCCGCTGACCTTGACCGCGGTGGCGGGCAGACGCAGTTCCCCGACCACCATCGACACGTTGCTGCCCTGCAGGTGGGCGATCCGCGGCCGCGTCCAGCTGTTGGTCGTGATGTCGATCGCGATCACGGTGCCGAGCGGGGCGAAGTACGCATCCATGCGCCGCACGAAGCAGTCCCAGTTGCCGGCGCCGAAGCTGCGCTGGAAGACGACGTGCCATTCGTTGGTGGTCGGCGCATACACGAGGTCGGGGTTGCCGACGTCGACGTTGCCGCTGATGGCGATGCCGGACGAAATCAACGGATCGATCACCAGCGGCAGGCTGGCCGTGGCGACGAACGCGGCCGGCACGCGGATCTCGATGCGGCCGTCGACGAGCCGGGTCGTGGCGGCGATGCGATCGCCGTCGGCGTCGATCGCGACCGCACCGGTGTAGCCGACGTCGGTCCAGGCGCCGGAGAAGCGCAAGCCCTCACCCTGCTGACGCCCGACCAGCTCGGTGTCGAGTGCGATACCGAGCACCAGTTCGCCGCGCTGCGGCAGCGACGCGAACGTGAACGTCTGCTCGATCGAACGTGGGCGCAGATCGAGTGTCTCCACCACCGGTCCCCGCGCGAGGTGCACCAGGTTGCCGACCCGCTCGGCGGCGGGTCCGGCCGACAGCGGCAGCTCCTTGCCCCCGACCTGCGCCGAAGCGAGCCGGAACGTCAGCGGTTGCAGCCGTTCGGCCGCGGCGGTCGGCCGCGCGATGAACGTCCACTGCGAGGCCTCGAAGCTCGCCTTGTAGTCGGCGCCGAGCGCCCACAACGCGCCACCTTCCTGCGGCACGTCGAACAGCACCTCGTGTTGCTGGTCGGCGATCAACGCCGCCATCACGCCGGCCGGCAATGGCTTGCCGGGTGCGTCCGTGGTCTGCGGCGGGGCCACCGTGGTCGTCGCCGGTGCGTTCCGAACCACTGGAACGGGTGGCGCCTTGTGCATCTCGCCACGGGACGGCTCGCGCGGAATGCGCGGCTCGGCTTGTGGCGCCTGACCGAACAGGCTGGAGGAGAGCAGCAGGAAGGGCAGTGTCTTCATCGTTCGATCCAGGGGGTGCGGCCGGCGCACGACGGATGCCGTGCGCCCCGGCGCTCGCGCGTCGGAGCCGTTCGAGCGACGCCGCCCCGGCCGCTGTTCGCGGCGCATCGTGGAAATCCACCGGTCGCTGGCGAGTCAGCCCCTATCGCGCGCGCGCCACCACCCGACTCTGGCCACCACCCTCGGGGACCACCGCGACCTGCGCGCCGATGCGTTCGGCGATGCCGTCGACGTGCGAGATGATGCCGACCTGGCAGCCGGTCGCCTGCAGCGAATCGAGGGCGCCGAGGGCGATCTCGAGCGCCTGCGTGTCGAGCGACCCGAAGCCCTCGTCGAGGAACAGCGTCTCGACCCGCGACTTCGGCGCCGCCAACGTCGCCAGCGCCAGCGCCAACGCCAGCGACACCAGGAACGTCTCGCCACCCGACAGGCTCTGCAGGCTCCGGCGCGTGCCGCCGAGGTCGAGGTCGACGACGACGAAGTCGAGGTCACCGCCGGGGTTCTTGTGCAGTCGATAGCGCCGCGCCAGTTCGCCGAGCCGGCGATTCGCCTCGGTCAGCAGCAGCTCGAGCGTCAGCCCCTGCGCGAACACCGCGAACGCGTCGCCGGCGCTGCTGCCGATCAGGTCCGCGAGCGCGCGCCACGTGACGTGCTCGGCCTCGGCGCGCTCGAGCCGCGGCCCGAGCTCCGCGCGCTGGCGGCGGATCAGGTCGTCGGCGCCGCAGCGCGCGCGCGCCTGGTCGAGCGCTTCCTGCGTCTGCCTGGCCTGCCGCTGCGCATCCGCCAACGCCGCCTCGGCATCGGCCGCGTCACGCAGCGTCGGCCGCGACTCGTTCTCGTGCCGCTGCCGTTCGCCGGCGATCGCCACCAGTTCGGCCCGACAGCGTGTCACCGCATCGGCGAGCTCGCGCAGCTCGTGCGCCTCGGCCGACAGCCCTTGCGCACCGCGCTGCGCGGCCGCCGCGACGCTGTCGGCGTCGACCTCGTTGGCGCGCAGCGCGCGCGTGAACGCATGCGCCTGCTGCTTCTCGTCGCGAACGGCCGCCTCGGCGCTCACCACCGCCTGCCGGTGCAGGGCTGCCGCCGCGGCGACGGCCTGCTCGGCGCGCAGGATGCGGTCGCGGAGCGCGGGCAGTGTCTGCAGCTGCTGCATCGCCGCGGCCCCGCCGGCGAGCACGCGCTCGATCCCGAACGGCAGGCCGGCGACGGCCGGCACCAACGCCGCGAGCGCATCGGCGCGCCGCGCAGAGGCCGTCGCGAGTTCGCGGTCGAGCGCCGCCATCGCCTCCGCCGCGCGCCGACTGCGTTCGGTCGCCTGCTGCGCTGCCTGTTGCCGCCGCTGCAGCTCGGCCTCGGCCGTCGCCAGCTCGAGGGTGGCGTGCTGCAGCGCGCGCTGGCGCCCCTGCAACTCGGTCAACGCGCGCGCCGTGCCGGCCAGCGCTTGCTTCGCCGCTTCGAGTCGTGCCGCCGCTTCCGCGCGCGCCGTCGCGGGATTCGCACACGGCGCCGCGGCACCACCGCCGACCGCGGCCGTCAGCGCGGCCGCACAGGCCGCCGCCGCAGCGGGCAGCTCGGCGCGCGCGGCGACGAGCTCGAGCTCGGCGCGTTCGCGTTCGCGTTCGGCCGCGCGCACCGCCGCACCGGCATCGGCGAGCTCCTGCTCGAGGCCCAGCGCCCCGCGTTCGGCCGCAGCGAGCGCTCGCTGGGCGATGTCGAGCGCCGCGTCGTCGGCGACCACCGGGGCCGGATGCTCCAGCGAACCACACAGCGGACACGGCGCCCCGTCGTGCAAGTGCTCGCGCAGCGCGGCCGCGCGCGCACTCGCACGCAGCGCCTCGAGCTGTTCGCGCCGTTGCGCCACCATCGTGCGACTGCCGGCGGCACGCTGCTGCGCGGTCACCAGGCCGCGTTGCCGAGCGACCAGTTCGGCACCGGCGGTCGCGACGGCGACCTCGGCTGCGGCGGTGGCCTGCTGGAGCGAGTCCCAGACCTCGGCGGCGCGCAACGCCGCGCGAGCCGCCTCGCGGCGCGCATCGAACTCCTCGCGCTGCGTCAGCAAGCGGGTCGCGGAGTCGAGATCGATCGCCGCCTGCGCGGCGCCGAGCTGGGTGCGCGCGGTCGCGACCGCCGTCTGCGCGACGACGACCGCCGCCTGCATCTGCTCGGTGAGCTCCGTCGCGGCCGCCACTTCGCGCCGCAGCGACGGCAGCCTTCCGGTCGCCTCCGCATGGGCCGCGCCGGCCGCGAACACCTGCTGCAGCAACGGCAGCCACGGCAGCGGATCCTGCGCCAGCGGCGGCAGCGGCTCGGCCGGCAGCGCGCCGAACACCGCGTTCTGCGCCTGCTGCCACGGCGGCACTGCCGCGGCCGCCGCGGCCTGCGCCGCCGCGAGCGCCGCGGCGGCACGTTCGCACTCGGCGTGCGCGGCCACCGCCGCGAGCCGCGTCTGCTCGGCGAGTTCCCAGTGCGCGACGACCGTCAGCGCGCGCTGCCGCCGCTGCAACTCGACGCGCCGCACCTCGGCCGCCGTGTCGATCGCGATCGCCTGCTGCAACGCCACCACCGCCGCGCTCTCGCGCTGCCGGAACTGCTCGGCGCGCGCGTACCAGGCGAGATACTGATTGGCGAGCGTGATCGCGACCCGCTCGACCGCGAGCTGGCTGCCGAGCCGGGCGACCTCGCCGTCCAGCTGGGCCCGCGCCGCGGCATCGAGCGGCGCCTGCGCTTCGAGCTGCGCGCGCACGCGATCGAGCTCGGCCAGCGCCTCGCGCGCGCGCTCGTGCGCGGCGCGCGACAGCCGGCGATAGATGTCGGCGCCGGTCAGCGTCTCGAGCAGCCGCGCGCGTTCGTTGGCGGGCGCCTTCAGGAACGCGGCGAACTCGCCCTGCGCCAGCAGCACCGAACGGCAGAACTGGTCGAAGTCGAGGCCGAGCAGCCGCTCGATCGCGGCCAGCACCTCGCTGCGGCGGCCGGCGGCGACCACGGTGTCGCGATCGAGATCACGCAGCGACAGTTCCTGTTCCTGCACGCGGCCATCGGCGCGGCGGCGCGCGCGCCGCACCGCCCAGCGCGCGCGATAGCGGCGGCCGTCGCGACCGCGGAAGTCGACCTCGGCGAACCCCTCCGCGGCATCGCGGCGCAGCAGCGAGCGCGGGTCGTTGGCGCGCAACCAGTCGTCCTGGTCGTCACCGTCGCCGACCAGTGGGCCGCCGCGGCCGCGCAACCGCGGCGTCTGGTCGAACAGCGGCAGGCACAGCGCATCGAGCAGCGTGCTCTTGCCGGCGCCGACGGGCCCGGTGATCGCGAACAGGCCGGTGCCGCCGAGCGGCCCGTGCACCAGATCGACCTCGAACGTGCGCGCGAGGCTGGCGAGGTTCTGGCCGCGGATCGCGAGGATCTTCATGCGGTGCCCTCGTGCTGCACCTGGTCGAGCAGTTGGCGGAACGCGGTCAGCAGTGGCGCCGGCACGTCGCCCTGGTGGTCGCGTCGATAGCGACGCACGAACACGTCCTCCGGCGACAACGACGACAGTTCGGCCGGGCGATCGACCGCCGCGGCGCCGTCCTCGCGGCGGCCGGCGAGCACGGTCTCGACCCGCACCAGCCGCGCGTGCCGATCGGCGATCGCACGCGCCAGCCGTTCGGCGAGTTGCGGCGACGGTTGCACGAGCCGCACCGCGATCTCGACCAACGGCAGCAGCTCGTCGGTGACCTGCGGGTCGCGCGGCGGCAGCGCCTGCACTGCCGCCATCGCCGCGTCGGGCTCGAGCTCACCGTGTTCCGGCAATCGCACCAGTGGCACCAGGCGCGGCACCCGCAGCGACCAGATCTTCGCCACACGCTCGCCGTCGAGGTCGCAGAACACGACGTGGTGCGCGTGCAAGCGCTCCGGCATCGACAGCGGGATCGGCGAACCGCTGTAGCGCACGTGGTCGTGGCCACCGAGCGGTTGCGGACGATGCAGGTGGCCGAGCGCCACGTAGGCGCAGTCGCTCGGGAACAGGTCGAGCGGCAGCGCGTGCTGGTTGCCGCCGAGCACCTTGCGTTCGCTGAGCTCGCTGATCGCACCACCGACCAGATAGCCGTGCGCCATCGCCACCAGCGCCTGGCCCGGTTGCCGCACCGCGGCCGCGGCGGCGAACAACGCGCCGTGCAGCGCGCGCATGCCGTCCAGCAGCGGATCCGTGTCGGCATCCTCGCCGCCGGGCCGCGGCAGCACGTAGTCGCCGCCGCTCGGCAACACCGGGGCGACCGGCGCCTGCGCCAGCACGTCGCTGGCGCGCAGGAACGGGATCGCGACACACCAAGCCGCCACCGCGCCACTGCGGTCGCGCAACGGCACAAGCAGTTCGTCGGCGCGCACCCGATCGCCCTCGCCGCGCGGCAGCGTGCCCACGATGCGCACGTCGAACGCATCGAGCAGTTCGCGCGGGGCCTCGAGCCGCTGCGCCGAGTCGTGGTTGCCGGCGATCACGACCACTTGCACCGCGGGCCGCGCGCGTTTGAGTTCGCCGAGGAACTGGAACCAGGCCCGCAGCGCCGTCGGCGGCGGGTTGGCGGCGTCGAACACGTCGCCGGCGATCAGCACCGCATCGACCTCGCGCTCGACGACGGTCGCCACCAGCCAGCGCAGGAAGTGCGTGTGCTCGGCCTGCCGCGAATGGTCGCGCAGCGTGTGTCCGAGGTGCCAGTCGGCGGTGTGCAGGATGCGCATGGGCTGCCGCCCGCGGCGCGAGGTGGCGCCACGAGCGGCCGCAGCATGCCGGGAATCGAGCCCCGGACAAGCCTGTCGGCTCAGTTGCGTTCGAGCGGGACCGTCAACCGCGTGCTGCTGGTCAGCAGGTTCGTCGACAGGTCGTAGATCCAGTCCTGGCAGTGCAGCGTCAGCGCCGGCAGCGAGTCGGGCAGCGGGATGTTCCAGGACACCGAGGAGCCGAAGTCGCTGACCTGGCCGAGGTAGCCCGGGCCGAACACGTCGACCAGCAGCCGGCAGCCGGGCGTGATCAGCGGGTTCAGCACGACCACGTTCAGCGGGTCCAGCGACAGATACATCAGGTGGAAGCCCGAGGCCGGGCCGCCGCTGGCGCTGAGGCGCGTGTATTGATGCCCGATCTGCTGGTCGTTGTCGGCGATCGTGGTGCCGTCGACGTCGGTCGCGCTCCACGTGAGCGTCACCGCGTTGCAGCCGAGGCCACCGACCGACGGCGGCGTCTCGGCCGGGAACGTCAGCACGTTGCCGCGGATCGGGTTCGAAGCACCCGGGTTGTCCTCACCATAGGTGAACACGAAGTTGTTGCCGTCGTCGTCGTAGTCGATGCCGCCGTCGACGAAGTCGATGGCACCCGGCAGGATGCTGACACCCTCGACCCTGCCGCCCTGGTGGCCGACACGGTCGACGAACATGCTGCGCGAACCAGCGCCGTCCGCGTGCCACAGGCCCGTCCAGAACGAGTTGGTGTCCGAGTCATGGGCTGCACCGTGGACGCGCAGATAGCGGGTGCCACCGATCGCCGTGCCCAGCAAGGTCGCCGGCAGCTTGGTGATCGAGCCGCCGACCGGCCAGTTGAAGCGCTCGCAATCGACGTGGGTGCCGGCGTAGCCGCTGATCTTGGTCAGCGGCGACTGCTCGACGCGTGGGTAGAACACGCAGTAGCGGCCGTCCTGACCGGCGATCTTCGGGGCGAGGCGGTGACTGCCGCCCGAGGTCTCGGGGAACCACTCGGTCGCGCCGGCCGCGTTCACGTCGACCCGACGCGCGAACAGGTCCCAGTCGTCGTTGGCGAGGATGTTGTTGTACTCCTGGTAGGCGACGACCCACGTGGTGGTCGCACCACCCTCGCTGATCTTGGTGATGCCCGGCAGCTCGGAGTCGCGCCCCGCGAACTGGGAGGCGACCTGGTACTCGGTGCCGAGCACCGCCGGCGTCACCGAGCAGTCGACCGACAGGGCCCAGATCTCGCTCTCGTTGGTGTTGGTGCCGGGGATGCCGCTGGCGTCGCGCTGGAACACGACGAGGCTGCTGGTGCCGACGGCGCTGCCACCGCTCTCGTTGAACGCCTGGACGCCGCCGACCGCCGGCCGCCAGTCGATGCGGGCCGACGATGACGGAGCGAACAACACGGTCGTCACCAAGGTCGCCGTCGAGGTCGGTTGCGCCCAGACCCGGATCGACGCACCGGGGTTGAACTCACGCGACACCGCGATGACGAACGTGTCCTGCGGGCCGCAGACGCTGCAGTCGACACCGGGCGTGCTCCAAGCCGCCGTGATGTCGGTGAAGACGAGCGTGCCAGCACCACCGGCACCCCAGCCGTCGGGATACACCCGACCCCAGACGTCCGCGTCGGCAGCGGCGACGAAGCGACAGTAGGTCTCGAGCACCTGGTTGCTGCCGTCGTCGCGAACCAGGTCGAGCGACTCCGCGGGCGCGATCCCGGTCCACAGCGTCGACGGCGCCAGCAGCGGGTCGATGACCACCGGGAACTCGGCGTCGGCGAGCCAGCTGGCCGGCACGGTCAGCGACACGACACCGGCCTCGAACGCCGTCTTCATCGCCAGCTTGCTGCCGCGCGCGTCGATCGCCGTGGCGGCGCCGTAGTTGACGATGGACCGGCCCTGCGCATCGGCGAAGTCGATCGAGCCGTTCGGTTGCAGCGTGCCGGCGAGCCCGGTGTGCAGCCGGCCGCGCACGACGACGTCACCACCGTTCGCCGGCCGCCGGGCCAACACGAACGTCTGCTCGAGCCCTTCGTGCCGCACGTCGTAGGCCTCGACCACGGCCCCGTGGCGGTACTCGAAGCGGAAGTCGTCGTGCCAGGTCACCGGTTGCTCGCCGCCGAGGCAGCTCTGGTCACCGGCGGTGACGCCGAGGGTCTGCCAGCGCAGCTGCTGCACCACCGGGTAGTCGCGGCCGAGATACGGAATGAACGTGACGACGTCGGCGAACCCGACCTTGTAGTCGGCACCGGCCGCCCAGGTGCCGTAGGCGCCACCCATGGGATCGTCGGGCGCGGTGTGGATCGGCGTCCGGAACGAGGCCCGGGCCGCCGGCGCAGCCAGTGCCCGGCCACCTTCGACGCCGGATTCGATCGTCGACGGACGCGTGGCGACCTGGGCAGCGACCACCGCGGCGGTCGGGTCATCGGCACCGACCGGAGCTTGGGCTGTCAGCGGCAACGCCGACAACAAGGAGAAGAGGGGCAAGGGGAACGGTATGGATCGAAGGTGCATTGGGGGACTCCGGACGGGTTCAGCGGGCAGCGATGCGCTGCACACGGGCTCCAGCGGAGTGTGGATCCGCATCCCAAGGTCCTCGTTGCTCACCGAGCGTGTCGGTCACATCCTTGGGACAACCGCGCCGGTCCTTGCGATTTCCACGCGCCGCAAGCGGCATCGAGTCGCCGCACCATTCCTGTCACCAGGTCAATGGCAGGTGGCGCTCGTGTCGCTGCGTCAACTCGCCGGGCTTAGCATCCGCGCCTCTGCCGACGGTTTGCACCGTCCTCCCATGCCAACCCATCGTCACGCCAACATGCCAGCTACCTCGTCACGCTCCCTTCTCGCCAGCGCCTTGCTCGCCTGTGCCGTCAGCGCGCAGACCATCAACTGGGGCCCTGTGCAACCGAGTCTCGCCCCGACCGACGTCAGCGTCGTCGGCGCACTGGTGTTCGCCGGCAATGCGCACCAACCCGGCGTGCCCACCACGGCGACCGTGAACGGCGTGACGTTCGCGAGCGGCTTCCAGCCCACCGGCTGGGCCGGCTTCATCACCGGCGGCTTGAACAACTCGACCACCGGCGACCCCGAGTTCGACAAGCTGCTCGGCACGTCGCTGGCGATGCAGTCGGTCGCGGCCGCCAACCCGACCGGCTGGGGCGGCATCCGCATCGACAACCTGGCGACGCTGGTCCCGGGCCGCAACTACTCGATCCAGGTGTGGTTCACCGACCAGCGCACCGGCAGCCCGACCAACGTGCTCTACGACCGCGTGATGACGCTGAGCTCGGCGCTGGGCACCGCGACGCTGAACGGCGGCCTGGTCACCAACCTCGGCTCGCTGACGCAGGGCCCGCTGTCGGGCCCACTCGATGCCGACCCCGACAACGCCCCGGCCGTGGCGTCGCCCGACACGGTGTTCGGCAGCCACTGCACGGGCACGTTCACCTACAGCTCGGCCGCCGAACTGTGGCTGCTCATCGAGGGCACGCACCCGATCGCGACCAACGTGCTGGCACCGCACATCACGGCGCTGCAGATCCGCGACCTGTCGGCGGCCTACCACCAGTCCTTCGGCACCGGCTGCCACAACTACACGGCGCCGAACCTGAACAGCAACCTGATGGAGCAGTTCCCCGGCACGCCGGCGGCCAAGGCGGCCCTGGACAACAACGCGCTGCAGTTCCTCTTCACCGGCAGCGGCTACGTCGCCCAGTGGCTGCCGGGCGCGGGCACCGCGCTGTTCGTGCCGCCGACCCCCGCCGCGACGCCGGTCGCCGTCGGTGACGACGTCGTCGCCAACTTCACGCCGTCGATCGCGCCGCCGGTTCCGGGTGGCACTGCGCCGATCTGGAGCGTGTCGTCGAACGGCGTGCTGACCGCGGCCTCGGTCGGCAACCAGGGCAACGCCTGGACCGCCTCGCTCGCCGCCACGGCGACGGCCACCGGCCTCGCCTGGTACAACTGGCGCGACTACAACCCGATCGCGGCCGGCAGCGGCCAAGTGAAGACCGAAGAAGTCGGCGGCATCTACTACGTGACCTTCGACGGCGTCTTCGAGTACCTCACGACCAACCCGGCGACGTTCCAGTGGCAGATCAACCTGGGAACCGGTGACGTGACGATGGTCTGGACGAGCATGGCCGTCTCGACCAACACGACCCCGATGATCGTCGGCTGCACGCTCGCGGGGGTCGGCCCGACGCCGGTCTCGACGCCGCTGTCGTCGGCCGTCCCGTACGTCATGTCGCTGCCGGCCACGCTCGCGCCGCTGACCCTGTCGGCCTCGCCGGCGCCGGTCATCAACCCGAGCACGGTCGTCACCTACACGATCAGCAACGTGCCCGAGTTCTTGCCCGGCTCCGGTGTGTACCTGTCGGTGCTCTACCTCAGCGTCAACCCGCAGCCGGCCGGCATCGACCTGACCGGCATCCTCGCCACGGTGCCGGGTTGCCGAGCCTACATCGCCTCGCTCGACTTCAGCCTCGGCGCGGCGATCACCCCCGCCCCGACCAACAGCGTGCCGTTCACGTTCTTCGCGCCGAGCTTCACGCCGGGCACCACGATCGCCGCCCAGGCGGTGGCCCTGTTCAACCCGGCCTTCCCGCTGCTGAACGGCGAGAGCGGCGGCTTCCTGGTCAGCAACGGCCTGCTGAGCGTGACGCAGACCCAGTGATGCAGTCCCGATAGCACGGTCCGGCCGCTGGCCTGTGACCCGGACCATGCGCATGCTGCGCGCATGGTCCGAACCTCCCTGCTGACGCTGACGTCGCTGCTGACGCTGGCAGCTTGTGCGACGCGCCCGACACCGGTCGCCGACACCGCCGCGGACCCGGCCCTGCTGGCCGAGGTCCGCAGTGCGGTCGCAGCCCTCGGCCCGAACGTGCGCGCCGCGATCTGGCTCGGCCCCGCGGGCCGGGCGCCGACGCTGGCGTGGAACGCCGAGCAGCCGATGCCGACCGCGAGCGCGATCAAGGCCGCGTACCTGATCGAGCTGTTCGCCGCCCATGCGTCCTCACTCGACCAGCCGCTGGCCGAGCTCGAGTCGATCCTGGTCGACCCGGAGCATCCGGCCGTCGCGCACTTCACCGCAGCACAACGCGCAACCGCGCGGCAGGCACTCGGCGGCGCCACCGTGCGGCGCCTCGGCGAGGCGATGATCACCGGCAAGGGCGTCGACAACCTCACCTACAACATCGCCGCCAACCTCGTCACCGCGCTCGCCGGCGGCCCGGCCTGGCTCGAGGCCAAGCTGCACGCGCGCACGCCGGCGTGGCAGGACCTGCGCGTGCGCCGCTACATGCTCGCCGACCGCACCACGACCGGCGACAACGAAGCGACCGCGCACGCGCTGGCCGCGGTGCACGAAGGTCTCGCGCAGCGGAACGTTCCCGGCGTGTCGCGACCGGCGCTGGACGCGGCGCGCACGGTGCTGGTCGGACCGGCCGACCAGCTCGGGCGGGCGACGTTCCAGAAGGGCGGCGCGCTCGACAGCGATCCGGTGACGCGGGTCGAGGCCGGCTTCCGCGAAGGCCCCGACGGCGCGATGGTGCACGTCGTGATGCTGGCCTGGGACCGCGTTCCGGAGGGCGAACGGGAGGCCGCCGGCCAGCGACTCGGTGCGCTCGGCAAGCAGCTGGTGCAGCGCCTGCAGCGTCCGGCGCGGTGACCGCTAGACTGCGCGGTGATGCGAACGCACGCGCTGCTCGCCCTGCTGCTCCCAGCCGCCCTGCTGACGGCCCAGCAACTCCGGTGGCAGCTGCCCGAACGCGGCGGCGCGATCTACCAACGCAAGCTGCAGATCGAGTCGGACGTCGAGCCGAAGGACGCGCACGTGCCCGATCCATGGCTGATCGGCCAGCAACCGGGCACGCTGCTGCACGGCGAACTCGATGCGGACCGCCTGCGCCGCGCCGGCACGCCGGCCGACTGGCGCGAACTGCTGCCGCAGCTCGCCTTCGACCTCGGCCCGATGCGCGCCGGCAAGGTGCGGGCGGCGATCGCCACCATCTGGCGCTACCAGCCGGTGCGCATCGAGGTCGACTACAGCGCGGTCGACGCCAACGGCGAACAGGCCTTCACCGGCACCATCGAGTTCGACGCCAAGGCCGCGCGCGGCGAAGGTGCAGTGCCACCGGAAGCCGCGAAGTTCACCGGCAAACTCGAGGGGCGCCGCCGCATCGATGCGGCCCGCGGCCTCGTCACCTGGTTCGAAGGCCGCCTCGACCTGCTCGGCGACTACCCGGCGTGGAAGGAAGGCGACCGGCACCATCCGGTGCGCCGGCGCACGCTGCGCATCACCGACGAGTGGCGCGAGCCACAGCTGGTGGCTCCCGACGACGCGGCCTGGAACACGCGCATCGCCGACGCGATCCGCTCGTCGGCCACCCATCTGCGGCAGCATCTCGGCGAACGCCTGAAGCAGCCGTTCGCCCCGGGCCACGACCCCTACCACGACATGCAGCCCGGGGAGCTCGCGCTGACGCTGCTGGCGCTGCGCCGCAGCGGCGAGGACAGCCGCGAACCGGTGCTGGCGGCCGGCTTCGACCAGCTGCGCAAGCTGGTCATCGAAGGCACCTATTCGCTGGCGGTCGCGATCCTCGCGTTCGAGTCGCTGTACACGCCGCCGGGCGAGTGGGCCGAACTGCGCGCCGGTCGCCTGCGCGCGCCGATGGCGCGGGTGCTGCCGCCGGAGGATCTCGAACTGGTGCGAGGCTGGGTGAAGGCGCTGCTCGACAACGTCGACACCACCGTCGACGCCGCCTACCTGCGGCGATGGCACTACGGGCCCAGCAAGGAGTGGGACAACAGCAACATGCAGTACGCGCTGCTCGGCCTCTACGGCGCGCAGCTGTGCGGCGTGGAGACCTCACCGACCGTCTGGACCGCCGCCGCCAACCACTGGCTGCAGTGCGCGATCACCAGCGGCCCCGCGGTCGCCCCCGACTTCCAGTCGCACAAGGAGATCGAGAAAGCCGGTCGCACCCGCGCCGGCGGCAAGAAGCTGCAGCCGCGCGGCTGGGGCTATCACGATGCCGACCCGACCGGCTCGATGACGACCGCCGGCATCACCGGGCTGACCGTGTGCAGTTCGGCGCTGCGCCTGTCCAAGAAGGGCAACGCCCAACTGCTCGCCGACTGCGACGAGGCGATCCGCGCCGGCTTCGTGTGGTTCCAGCACTGGATGTCGGTGCGCCACAACCCGCGCCCGACCCACGGCGACGCGGCGTGGCACCTGTACTATCTGTACGGCCTCGAGCGCGCCTGCGAACTCAACCAGGTCGCGCGCATCGCCGGCCGCGACTGGTACACCGAGGGCGCGATCCAGCTGATCGCGACGCAGCGGCCCGACGGCAGCTGGGGCAGCCCCGTCGACACCGCCTTCGGCCTGTTGTTCCTGAAGAAGACCGCGCTGCCAGCGATCACTGGCCGCTGACCTCAGCCAGCAGACCGTCGCCGGACGATGTGCCGGCATGACGTGTGACGAAATGGCCTGGAGCCCGCGCGCGACGGCGATGTACCTGCTGTCGGTGGCGGCCTCGGCGCTGACCTCGGTGGTGGTGATGGTCGAACGGTCGCGCCCGCTGACGGTAGCCGCCAACGAAGCAGCGGCGATCGCGACGCTCAAACACATCGCCAGCCTGCAGGCCCGCCTGCAGACCACGGGCGCGCGCGATGCCGATGGCAACGGCGACGGCGAACACGGCTTCCTCGCCGAACTCGGGCCCTTGTCGCCGCAGCAGCCGGAGCTCGGCCAGATCACGGCCGGGGTCGCGACGCTGCACGGCTACCGCTTCCAGCTGCTGCTGCCCGGTCGCGACGGCGACTGGGTCGCCGAAGCCCACGACGGTGGCCCGCCCGCGCAACCGATCGACACCGGCGCCGCCGAACGGCACTGGATCTGCTACGCGTGGCCGGTGGCGCCCGGCCGCACCGGCAACCGCACGTTCCTCGTCACCTGGCTCGGCGACGTGATCGCGACCGAGGCGAGCGAGCAGGTCGACGTCGAGCCGCCGCTGCCCGGCCGTTCCGGCCTCGAACTGCGCGACGGCCACTGGCAGCCGGTCGTGCAGACGCCGGATGTGCGCGGCCGGGTCTGGACCGTGCGCGGCTGAGGCCGCGGCCGGCGCCCGCGCCGATCATGGTCGTCCGTAACCTGGACAACGGCGGCCGCGGGCGGCGGGCCTGTCGTCAACTGAGGTGGATTGACGGCCCGCACGAGCCGCCTGCGAGAACCTTCGTACCGGACAGCCGATGTTCGAGTTGGCTCTAGCTAGCCAACGGTCGTCGCTCCGGCTGTTTCGGCGGCTACAGTTCATGAATCCGAGCCCCGCGCCTACGAAACCATGGTAGGGTCAAGACTTCGCGAGGTGTTCCCGATCGTGATATGGAAATTCACAGCGATCTAATTGTCCTTCCTCCAAACCACCACCTGCCTCTTCCGTGGGCAGTGAGGGGGCCGATGGGTCTCGAATCGGGTGTCGTGGTTTCAGTCGCAGTTGTAAGCAGCGGCGGTGGCCGCCTCCCCGACATCATAGTCACTCCGCTCGAGTCGGAGTGCCTTCATGAGACCTATAGCGTTGACGCCGAGCTTGGCGAGCGCCCAGGCGCGATTGCAGACTTCTTGGCATGGATGCGTGCCGGCATCGAGATATCGACAGGGGCGCGCATCAACATCGCTTTATCAGAGACGATAACTCTGGAAGGAGGTAAGCGGCACAAGGTGCATATCGTCATTCATCCGGCCCCTGGCTCATCCTTGACGGAGGCCCAGCTTGGAGATGCGATCGGCGAGCTCCAGAATATGCACCCGGATGATGTCATGTGCTGTGACTGGCAAAGAACATACGATGGAGAGTCGGTCGCCGACTGCCTGCAGCAACGCGTTGTGGTGAAAGAGGCTTGGCTACCATACACGGGATGGCTAGAAGAGATTCTTGCTGCAAGCGCAGGCATGTCTGCAAAGTATGACGTAACCAAAGTTGTAGTATCTTCAAATCCGCAGCAGAGATTGCTCAGGTTTGTTTTCCCCCGTGCTGGCGTAGTCCAGGTCCGCGTTACTCACGACAACATCCCAGGCGCTCTCCAAGAGATGTGCGGGGCGATTCGTGCCGCAGGATACAATATTCTATCATCGCGCCTGTCTCGCACACCGCCTCCCGACCGAGGCGGAAGCATCTCCGTTCTCGTTGCTGCGTGCGAGCCCATGGAGGAGGCAAGCAGGGAGGCGCTCTATACGCGCTTGAAGTCCTTGCCAAGAAAGTACAAGATAGAGAATGTCCAATTGTCGGATGGGCAGGCTGCTACAGATTCGCTGTTCGTTCGCCCGAAGCGATCCGAAATCGCTTTTATAGATGCGCGAATGAATGACCTACGGAACGACGTGCGAAAAAACGCCGCGTCAGCCTTTCTCGCCCAGCGTCAAACCGAGCCAATTGGATTTGTGTTCATTTCTCGTCGATCAATCGATAATTCATCAAGCGTGTTCGACGAATATGTGCGCTCTATAAAGTGTATTCGCGAAGCAATAGAGGCGGCGGGTGCGGCAGTGGTCGAAGCACCAAACAACCAAGCCGACGACGCCCGGATTTATGAAGCAGTCTTTCCACGCATGTGGGCGAGCGATGCATGCGTTGTCCTAGCTTTGGATGAGATGGGTGGTGGCACTCTGAGTACAAGCATCGGCCACGAGATTGGTGTGTTTGCCGGGCGAGGGCGGCCGCACAAGGTATTCGTCGCACAGTCCAGAGACGCTGATCCTCTTGTAGGGTTTGGGAACTTCGTTGGACACATTTTGATGCAGTATCCGGATGGCGACGCAGCGTTTGCGAAGGACAACCCGCACTCGTTGTACGGGAGGGTGAAGGCATGGCTTGCAAGTAATCTCCCACGCAGCGCGCGTCGACCACTTGGAGTAGAGAGGCGTCGGCGCCAAAGCACAGAAGCTCGCCTTGCCGACGAGGGCGACCAGTAAGCGGTGGCTGCCTTGTGGCGTGCGAGACAAGGTCGCTCCTTGATGCAGGCGGTCACTCCGGACGCGGTGCCGTTGCAGCTTGCAGCTGAGCCCGGCGGCTGGCGGCGCGGTGTGCTGAGCACGACGGCACAGCAGCGAATGGCACGGGCCAGGACCGTGCGGGGCCGAGCGTGCGGCCTGGAGACCCGCGCTACTTGCGGCTCGGCCGATCGCGCGCGATGACGAGGTGCGGATCGCGGCGGTCCGGGCGCGACGCGCGCCGCTCGAACTGCTGCGCGGCGCCGGCGGCGACCGCGAACGTCGTCATCGACGGGTGCACCTCGATCGCGCCGATCAGCTGGCCGTCGATGTCACCGCGGCGGCACACGTGCGCCAGCACGCGCCGCGGCTCGGCACCATCGCGCGTGCCCCAGTTGATCCGGAACCGCACGAAGCCGGTCTCGTTGACCGGCGCCGGCTGATCGGGGCGGCGCCAGGTCGGCAGCGAGCCGGGCTTGCCGCGCTGGGTCGCACTGAGACGACGTTCGTGCGCGGGGGCGGCGGGCGCATGGGCCGCAGCCTTGCTGGCGCGATGAGCCGCGGGGGCCGGCGCGGCTGGAGCCCGCGGCGCGAAACGCGACGCCGGCGCGGCCGGCGCTGGGGCCGGGGCATCCGCGGCTTCAGCAGCTTCGACCGCTGCCGCAGGTTCTGCAGCCACCGCCGCGGCCTTGGCGCGCGCCACCTGCGCGCCGGCGACCGGCGTCGCCAACAGCGCGGTCGTCACCGGATCACGCGCCATCTGCACCTCGAACGGCTCGCGCACGCCCGAGGCCGCGGTCGCCAGCAGCGCCGCGACGACGGTTTCCGCATCGCGGCCTTCGAGCAACCGCGCCGCGATCGCGCGCTGGTCGGCATCGGGCGCCGCGTTGGCCAGGATCGCCATCGCCCGTTCGCCGGCGCGCTGCAGCTGCACACCGCGCACCTCGGCGGCGCCCGGACACGCTTCCCAGCGCTCCTTGACCCGCGCCTCGCGATAGAGCCGCTGCGCGAAGTTGGCGCGCGACTTCACCACCAGCATGTAGCTGCGGCCCTTCTGGCCGGCGCGGCCGGTGCGGCCGCTGCGGTGCACGTAGGTCTCGGCGTCGATCGGCGGATCGAAGTGCACGACGGTCGTCACATCGGTGATGTCGAGGCCGCGCGCGGCGACGTCGGTGGCGATCAGCGTGTGGATCGAACCGCGCCGGAACGCCTGCAGCGTGCGCGTGCGCTGCGCCTGCGCGAGGTCGCCGTGGATCGGCAGCGCCAGGAAGCCGTCGCCGGCCAGCTTGTCGGCCAGCCCCGAGGTGTCCTCGCGCGTGCGCACGAACACCAGCGTGCGCTGGTCGCCGGCGAGCAGCAGCAGATTGACGAGCACCGCGTAGTGCTCGCGGGCGCCGACCTTGAGCGCCACGTGCTCGATGTCGGCATGGGTCTGCCCGATCGGCGTGCCGGCCACCAGCAGCGCGTTCTTCTGGAAGCGATCGGCGAGCGCCTTCACCGCCTGCGGGAACGTCGCCGAGACCAGGTGCGTGCGGCGCTCCTTCGGCAGCTCGGCGAGGATCGCGTCGAGCTCGTCCTTGAAGCCGAGGTCGAGCATCTGGTCGGCCTCGTCGAGCACCAGCTGGCGCACCGCCGACAGGTCGAGCGCGCCGTTGCGCACGTGATCGAGCAGACGACCGGGCGTGCCGACCAGAATGGTGGCGCCGCGGTGCAGCAGCTGCCGTTCGCGCGTGATGTTGGTGCCGCCGGTGACGACGCCGATGCGCACACCGCTGAAATCGGCGAACAGCCACGCGAGCTCCTCGCGCACCTGCGCCGCGAGTTCGCGGGTCGGCGCGACCACCAGCGTGGTCGGGCGGTTGCCGGCCAGCGGCAGCACCGCGCGGGCGAGCGCGATGCCGATCGCGACCGTCTTGCCGGAGCCGGTCTGCGACGACAGCCGCAGGTCGCGCGAGCCGTCGTCGGCGGCCAGCACGGCGGCCTGCACGGCAGTCAGGCTGGAGAAACCCTTGCGCCGCAGGGCGGGTTGCAGCGACGGCGGGACGGAGGCGAACACGTCGACGTCGGGCGTCGTCGCAGCAAGATCAGCGGCCGGCTCGGGGGAGCCCTCGGCGAAGTACATACCGAAGGGTGCAGGATCGGCCCGCCGCGGTCAACCTCGGGGCCGGATCCGGACCTCGGGCAGCGACCCCGCGAAGTGCCGGAGTGTGCGCTGCGGCCGCGACTTGGCGCGGCCGCGGGCCGATTCAGGCCGGCGTCGATTTCCGGCTGCCGAGCACCCGGAACGCCACCACGGCGAGCGTGAGCCCGGTCAGCGGCAACACGAACTGCAGCATGATGCGCCCGTAGTCGGCCTTGGCCGCGTGCTGCTTCGCATCGAGGACCAGGTAGGCGGTGTAGGCCACGTAGTAGAGCACCATCAGCAGACCCTGCCAGCGCGGGATCGTGAAGCCGCGGGCGAAGAACGGCAGGCAGGCGAAGGCGACCGCGATCATCACCGGCAGGTCGAAGCCCTGCATCGAGGCGATCACGCGCAGACCGTCCGGTGCCACGAGGCCCGAGACGCCGAGCACCCCCATGATGTTGAAGATGTTGCTGCCGACGACGTTGCCGACCGCGATGTCGCGCTCGCCCTTCAGCGCGGCGGTCAGTGACGTGGCGACCTCCGGCAGCGACGTGCCGATCGCGACGATGGTCAGGCTGATGACGACCTCGTCGATCGCCATCCACTTCGCGAACGCGACCGCGCCCTCGACCAGCCAGTTCGAGCCCAGCACCAGCAGCGCGAGCCCGGCCAGGACCAGGCCGACACTTGGCAGGATCGGCGCCTTGCGTGCCGCCTCGCCGCCGAACTCGGCTTCGTATTCGGCCTCGACCGCCTTCGACTCGCGCCGACTGACCCGGATCACCCAGACCGTGTAGGCGACCAGACCGGCGAACAGCAGCGCGCCGTCGAGGCGATTGATGCTGCCGTCCCACGCGAGCCCGAGCAGCGCCAGCGACAGCACGATCATGATCGGCACGTCCCGCCGCACCAGCTGCTGAGCCACGATCAGCGGTGTGATCAACGCCGACAGGCCGATGATCCCGAGCACGTTGAAGATGTTGCTGCCGACCACGTTGCCGACCGCCATGTCGGCCTGCCCCGACCACGCCGCCTGCACACTGACCGCCATCTCCGGGGCACTGGTACCGAACGCGACGACGGTGAGGCCGATCACCAGCGACGACACGCCGGCCGCGGCGGCGACCCGCGACGAACCTTTGACCAGCCAGTCGGCGCCGAGCACCAACAGCACGAGACCGACGACGAACAGCACGACAGTGATCAGATCCATGAGCAATCGACCCGGAGAAACGGGGGACGGCACGGTAGCGGCCGTGGCCGCCGATGCCATCGACGAGCGGACTTGAGCCGGCGGGCCGCTGCGGCCGATGCCATGGGCAACCCAGACGGCTCCGGGCAGAGGCCGGCACGCAATGACCAAGATCCTGATCGGCGCTCCCGTGCGCCAGGACCACGCCATCCTGCGCGAGTTCCTGTGTTCGCTGCACGAGCTAGACCGCACCGGCCTCGAGGTCGAGTTCGCGTTCGTCGACGACAACGTCGAGGCCGAGTCGAAGCAGGCACTGCGCGACTTCGCCAGCCGCGAACCCACCATGCTGCTCGCCGGCGGGGACGAGCCCGAGGTCTACCGGAAGGACGAGTACGGCCACGTCTGGAACGACGAGCTGATCTGGAAGGTCGCGCGCTTCAAGGACCGACTGCTCGACCACGCGCGCGGCGCCGGCCACGACTTCGTGTTCCTGATCGACAGCGACCTGGTGCTGCACCCGCACACGCTGCGGCACCTGTTGGCGCAAGGTGTCGACCTCGTGTCGGAGGTGTTCTGGACCCGCTGGGCGCCCGACATGCCGGACCGGCCGCAGGTCTGGCTGCGCGACCAGTACACGATGCACGTGCAGCGCCGCGACGAACGGCTCGACCAGGACGAGATCGAGCGGCGCAAGCAGGCATTCTTCCAGGAACTGCTGCGGCCGGGCCTGCACGAGGTCGGCGGGCTCGGCGCGTGCACCCTGATCAGCCGGCGCGCACTGCTCGGCGGCGTGAGTTTCGCGGCGATCCCGAACCTGAGCTTCTGGGGCGAGGACCGCCACTTCTGCGTGCGCGCCGCGGCACTCGGGCTGTCGCTGCACGCCGACAGCTGCTATCCGCCGCTGCACGTCTATCGCCACAGCGAGCTGCCGAAGGTCGAGACGTTCCGCGCCGCGCGCACGATCCAGGGCGAACGGGTAGCCGCGCTGGCGGCGTTCCGGGCCGGCATCACCGCGTGGGGCACCACCCACCACACGATCAGCGACGGCTGCGAGGGCCATGCGTTCCTGGCCGCGCCGCTGCGCGCACAGCTGGCGCCCGACGCCGCGGCACGGGTCGAACTCGCGCGCCGCACGCAGAGCGTGACCCGCACCCACGTGGTCTGGCTGGCGCAGAAGGACATCGACGACGACACGATGCAGATCGGTGGCACGCTGGTGCGAACGGGTTCGCTGGCGGGTCAGCCGATCGACGACTCGCTCGGCGCCAAGGCCGTGATGCGCCGCGAAGCCGACGGCGCCTGGCGCATCGCCGCCGTCGAGCTGCAACGCGTCGACCCGCCGCAGCGCGCGCCGGTGGTGCGCCGGACGCACGGCAATCGCGTGCTGCTGTCGATGCTGGTGCGCAACGAGGCCGGACGCTTCCTGCCCGAAGTGCTCGGTCATGCCGCGCGCTACGTCGACGAAGTTCTGATCGTCGACGACGGCAGCGACGACGGCACGCCGGCCGAGTGCCGCCGCCTGCTGCGCGGCATCCAGCACACGATCGTCGAACTCGGCGAGTCCCGCTTCCACGACGAGCACCGCCTGCGACGCCTGCAGTGGGAACTCGCGCGCTCGCGCCATCCGGACTGGATCCTGTGCCTCGACGCCGACGAGGTGTTCGAGCCGCGCATGACGACCGCACTGCGCGAGCTCGTCGACCAGGACCGCTGCGACGCGATCGCGTTCCGGCTGTTCGACTTCTGGGACCAGGACCACTACCGCGATGACGCGCTGTGGCGCGCGCACCGCACGTTCCGACCGTTCCTGGTGCGCAACCTGCCGAGTCTCGGCGACGCGTTCGCGACCACCGCGCAGCACTGCGGGCGCTGGCCGCTCGACGTCGCGGGGCTGCGTTCGGCGTGCAGCGACGTGCGGCTCAAGCATCTGGGCTGGGCGCGCGCGGACGATCGCCGGCGCAAGTACGAACGCTATCGCCGTCTCGATCCGGACGGTCGCTTCGGCAGCCTGCTGCAGTACGAGTCGATCCTCGATCCGGCACCGAATCTGGTGCGCTGGCAGGACTGAGGTCGCGCGTTCGGTAGCCTGTGGTGGTGCCTCCGCTCTGCTTCGTCACCGGCGCCAACGGCTTCGTCGGCCGTCACCTGGTACCACAGCTTGCTGCTACCTGTCGGCTGCGGCTGTTGCTGCGCCCGGGGCAGGCGGTGCCGCAGTTCGCCGGTCTCGCGCACGAACGCGTCGACGGCCGCCTCGCCGACCTCGGGGCGCTGCAGTCAGGCTGCGCCGGTGCCGACCTCGTCGTGCATCTCGCCGCGCTGGTGTCGTTCCGTCGCGAGGACCGCGCCGCGATGTTCGCCGTCAACGCCGACGCGACCGCGGCGCTGGCGGCGATCGCGCGCGCTGCCTCGGTGCGACGCTTCCTGCACGTGTCGACGATCTCCGCGGTCGCCTACCGCGACCGGCCCGAGGCCGTCGACGAGAACGCGCCCTACAACTTCGGGCCGCTGCAGCTCGCCTACCACGACAGCAAGTTCGCCGCCGAACGCGCGCTGCTGGCCGAGTGCAAGCGTGGGCTCGATGCGGTGATCGTCAACCTGCCGTCGATGTACGGCACCGGCGACCGCCGCAAGAGCGAGGGCTCGCTGCTACAGGCGGTGCACGACGGCGCACTGCGCTTCAGCCCGCCGGGTGGCATCAACGTCGCGAACGTCACCGACGTCTGCACCGGCATCGTGGCCGCGATCGCGCGCGGTCGCAGCGGCGAACGCTATCTGCTCGGCGGCGAGAACCTGACCGGCGCCCAGCTGCTGCAGCGCATCGCCGCGATCGTCGGTGGGCGCGCGCCGCGCCGCACCGCGCCGCAGCGCGTCGTGCTGGCCACCGCGCGCGCGTTGCGCCTGAAGGAACGGTGGCTCGGCAGCCGCCCACCGGTCACCAGCGACCTGCTGCAGATCGCCGGTCGCTTCCTGTGGTGCCGCAGCGACAAGGCCGAACGCGAACTCGGGTTCCATCCGGGATCGGTCGACGCCGGCATCGCGGCGGCGTGGCGCGAGCTGCAAGCGCGCCCGGTCGCGTAGAGCTGCCGGAGAATTCTGCGCGAAGTGCCACCGCGGCGCCCGCTCGTGCCACTGAGCACCATGGCGGCGCTGCATCGCGGATCGTGCGCGCCCGCTTGTGAACCGATCCGCAGTCGATGCCTGCACGATGCAGGTGAGGAGAGTCCGATGTTGCACAATCGTTTGTTCCAGGCGATCACGGTCGCCGCCTTCATGTGCCTGTCCGCGGTCGCGCAGATCAAGCCGGCGGCGTCCAATTGCCCGAAGGAACGCACCCAGCTGGTCGCCGCGGACCTCAGCTTCGGCCCGCCCCAGAACTGCCCCGGGGTCAGCTTCAACTTCGGCGGACTGCAGGTGCTGTTCCCCGCCAACACGTGCCCGATGCACATGATCTACGTGCCGCTGCACGAGACCGCCGTGCCGTCGGCGACCGACACGTATGTCCGCCACATCGCGACCGACCCGATCACGATGGTGACGTTCCGGTGCGAACGCAGCTACTTCTTCATCATCCCGTTGGGATCGACGTGCGTGACCGACCGCACCCTCACCGTCGGCTCGGTGATGCGACTCATCACCTCGCCGTGCAAGCAGCCCGAGGCCTGACCGGCCCTCGCCTCTTCGTTCCCCCACCGTGATCCCGATTGCGACGGTCCGCGGTGCCGAGCACCGCGGACCGCAAGGAGTACTGCGCCGATGCACATTCTCGCCAAGCCCTCTCGTCGTCTGGCTGCCGTCCTGGTGGCGACGCTGTTCTTGGTTTCGATCCTGTTGCTGCAGCCCGAGCCCGCGGCACCAGCTGCCACGGGCGGTCCGCCGACTCTCCCCGCGTCCAACGACGTGTCCGCCGACACCACCGCCGACCAGACCACCGGAACCCTGGCCGAGCACCGCGAAGCCGCGCCCGCGAAGGGAACACCTGCGGCCGACCTCGACCTGTCGTTCGAACAGCGGATCGACGAACTGGTCGGCATCGGCCAGCGCACGGCCGAGCTCGCCCAACAGGACGACACCGCCGGCGCACAAGCTTCCGACCAGGAGGCCCGCCAACGCTTCACCGCGCTGCTGACGAGTTTTGCCGACGCCGGCGAACGCGCCGTGGCGATGGCTACCACACTGTCCTGCCCACTGCAGGACCAGCTCGATCACGGCCGGCGCATGGTGCTGCAGCTGGTGCTGGCGACCGAACTCGGTCGACGGGACCAGGAGGCGAACGGCGGCGATCGCGGCCGCATCGATGCCTTCACGCAGCTGGTGCTCGACTCGATACCGACCCACGCGACGGCCGCCGACATCGGCGCCAACGTGCTCGCCGACCAGCCGTATCTGCGCGCGGCGCACGAGCCGACGGTGCTGCAGTTCCTGCGGCTGGCCACCGACGGCCTGCTGCCGCGCGAGGTGGCGACGCGGCTCCTGCTGACGCTGTGGGCCAACCTGCAGCGGCACGGCGAACGCAGTTCCGACGAACTGTCGGCGCTGGCACTGGTGCTGCTCGACGACACCGACCCGAGCCAGCGCACCGCGGCGTGCCGGCAGCTGCTGCACGACGCCCGCTACCGACCGCTGATGCTGGCCTGGCTGCGCGACCGCAGCGACCGCAGCGTGGCGACCGAAGTCGCCAACCTGGCGGCGCGAGAGCTGCCGCCGACGGACGCGATCACGGTGCTGCGTGAGCTCGGGCCGCTGCTGCCGCGCGCGACCGGCGCCTGGATGGCGGTCGGCTTCCGCGCGCCAGAGCTGGTCGCCGACACCTACCGCGAACTGCTCGGCACCGACGTGCAGCCCGCGATCCGCAGCGACGTGGTGACCGCCATCGGCATGACCCGGACGCCGCTGGCCGACGAGATCAGCGAACTGGCGCTGACCAGCGACCCATCGCCCGATGTTCGGATCCAGGCGGTATTCGTGCTGAGCACCCGGCAGTCGGCCGAAGTCGCCGAACGCGCCCTCGATCGCGCCCTGGACGATCGCCTGATCGCGGCGGACCCGATCCGGCTCGGATCATTGGTCCTGGCGCTGCAAAATCTGGAAGCCAACGGGTTCCTGCACTCGATCGACCGCATCGGGCAGCGGCTGCGAGGATTGCCCTTGGCCGAGCACAGCCGGCAGACCCTCGAAGGGATGCTGGCGCGCAGCCTGCCGGGTGGCGGCAACGGCCTCGGCGGGAACGGCAGTGCTGCCAGCCAGGATGCACCCCTGCCTCGCTGACGGGCAGCTGCCTCGCTGACGAGCAGCGGCGCCGGCGCAAGCCGAAGCGAAGCGACTACTTCTTCTTCTCGACGTGCTTGGTGTGCTTGCGCACGCGCGGCGAGTACTTCATGAGCTCCAGCTTGTTGGTGCCGGGCTTCTTCATGAGCGTGTAGTTGCGATCGCCGGTCTCTTCACAGACCAGGAAGACAACCTCTTTCTTCTTCTTCTGCTTGGCCATGGCTGCTGGGCGGCCGGAACCGGCCGCAATCGAAGGGGGGGAGAGAGTAGCGAGCCATGACCCGCATGCAAGACCTTCCTCCCCCGGCCTCGCCAACGCCGGTGGCCAACCAGCCCGACCGGATCAGTGTTCGAGCAGCAACACCGGCATCTGGCCGAGGAATGCCCCCCACGGCGAACTGGTCGCCGTGCCGGGGAAGAAGATCGACGCGCACCGGTTGCCGACCCCGGCGGAGCCGAGCACCAGCACCAGGCCGTTGCTGAACGACAGCGGCACCACCGCCCGGCTGGTGTCGAACCACCCGGCCTGGACCCCGAGCCGGCTGCCGACGGGCACCCCGGCCGGAATCGGGAACGTCGTCGGGAAGCGCCCCTGGGCATCGGTGAGCCCGAACCAGGCGAC
The DNA here is from genome assembly GCA_025459175.1 of Planctomycetota bacterium. GTDB lineage: Bacteria > Planctomycetota > UBA1135 > UBA1135 > UBA2386 > UBA2386. Next base: position 43,895 of record JALORC010000008.1, read on the forward strand.
GCTGGTCGGCGCCCACTGGTAGCAGCCCACCAGCGACGGGTCGAAAGCCGCCAGCGACAGCCCGAAGTTGGCCGCCTGGGGATCGGAGCCGACCCAGCACACGACCAACCCCACCCCGGTGCCCAGCGTCGGCGGCGCCCCTTGCACCTCGAGCGACGCGGTGGTGCCGATCTGCGGGCCGGTGGCACCGGTCCAACGCAACTCCGTCGGCACCGGGCGCCCGGTGCAGGCGCCGGTGCCGACCGTGACCGCAAGGCCGTTGTCGATGCCACCGCCGAACCACACCCCGTCGACCCAGTGCTCCGCACTCACCGTGAATGGCGTGCCGCTGAGTTCGAACTCGAGGAACAGCGAGCCCGTTCCGACCGGCAGCGGCACGGCGAACGGGATCGTGACCAGGTCCGCCCCGAGGCTCGCGGCCGGGCTCGGCGCCGGCTGCGGCAGCAGGTTCACCACCTGCGGCCCGAACAGCACCGCGACGTTCGCCGGCCGGTTCTGGATCAGGGTGCCGGACATCTGCACCGCCTGCACCGGCTGGAAGCCGCCGCGCACCGTCAGTGTGCGACTGATCGCCGGATAGGCGCCATCGCCGAGCAGCGCCGACCGGCGCAGCCGCAGCCCGGTGAGGCTCTGACCGGTCAGCGCCGCCGGCAGCAGCGGCGCGTCGACGAACACCTGCAGGGTGCCCTGGCTCCACCGGAACGGCAGCGCCAGCGCGGCATTGCCGGGTAGCGAGGTGCACAGGGCCGGCACGACCGTGGTGGTCTGCGCCGAGAGGGCGCCGAGGCAGAGCGCGAGCCCGGCCGCGGCGAGAATGGGGTGGTTCATGGTTCGGTCCTGGGGAACTGCCGATGCCATCGGCATTCGCACCCACGCGACCGAAATGGTCCGGGCCTCGATCGGGCGCCGCGCGCCGGATCGAGGCCCGAAAGTGAAAGGGCCCGGTTCCCGCCGGGCCCTTCCTGGGGTCGTCCGCAACTTGGCTCCCCTCTGCTTCCCTGTCCTGAGATTGCTATCGACAGCGCCAGTGCCAGACTGGAGCGGGGGCGGACGAAAATCCGTCGATTCCGTCGGTGCCACCGCCGCCGCGGTTGCACCGCCGCCGCCGCGCGCGACCATGCGCCGATGGCCGGCGCGCTTCCTTCTTCTCCCGTGACGATCGTGACCGGCAGCAGCCGCGGCATCGGCGCCGCCATCGCGGCCGCGCTCGCCGGCGCCGGCCATCGCCTGGTGCTGACCGCGCGCGACGGCGAACGGCTGCAGGCGGTCGCCGAGGCGCTGCGCGGCCGCGGCACCGAAGTGCTGGTGCTGCCCGCCGACCTGCGCGACGAAGCCGCGCCCGCCACGATCGTGCAGGCCGCGATCGCCCACTTCGGCGCCGTCTCTGCGATCGTCAGCAACGCCGGCACCGCGCCCGCCGACAAGGTCGAGCACACCACGCCGGCGATCCTGCGCGAGACCTTCGATCTGCACGTGGGCGCCCCGCTCGCGTTCGCGCGCGCCGCGGTGCCGACGATGAAGGCGCGCGGCAGCGGTTGCCTGCTGCACCTGGCGTCGACCGCCGGCCTGCGCGGCTACCCGTTCACGTCCGCGTACACCGCGGCGAAGCACGGCATGGTCGGTCTGTCGCGCGCGCTGCACGCCGAACTCGGCCCGGCCGGACTCCGGGTCTACGCGCTGTGCCCAGGCTTCGTCGACAGCGACATCACCCGCGGCGCCGCCGCGGCCATCGCCGCGCGCGGCAAGACGACCGCCGAGCAGGCGTTCGCGCGCATGGCCGCGCAGAACCGCATCGGCCGCATGCACAGTCCGGCCGAGGTCGCCGCCGCGGTGGCGATGTTGCTGCACGACCGCCCCGCCGGCTGCGTCTACGATCTCGACCGCGCGACCCCCGGCTTCGTCGACGCTTCGACCTCCTGATCCGGCCCCACCGACCATGAGCCACTACGACTTCCGTTTCGAACGTGGCAGCGACGGCATCGCCGTGCTGACCCTCGATCGCCCCGACACGCTGAACTCGCTGACCTTCGACATCTACGGCCAGCTCGAGCGGCTGTTCCGCGAGCTCGACGACGACGAGACGGTCAAGGTCGTGGTGCTCACCGGCAACGGCCGCGGCTTCTGCAGCGGCGGCAGCGTCGAGGACATCATCGGCCCGCTGCTCGAGAGCGAACTCGACGGCACGCTCGCGTTCACGCGCATGACCGGCGCCGTGGTGCGCAACATGCTGAAGCTGCAGAAGCCGATCGTCGCCGCGATCAACGGCATCGCCGCCGGCGCCGGCGCGGTGCTGGCGCTGGCCAGCGATCTGCGCGTCATGTCGGAGCAGGCGAAGTTCGCGTTCCTGTTCACCAAGGTCGGGCTGACCGGCGCCGACATGGGCGCTGCCTGGCTGCTGCCGAAGGTGATCGGCACCGGTCGCGCGATGGAGCTGCTGATGCTCGGCGACAAGGTGACCGCCGACGAGTGCTTCCGGATCGGCCTCGCCAACCGCGTGGTCGCCGCCGATCAGGTGCTGACCGAGGCGATGACGCTCGCGCGCCGGCTCGCCGCCGGCCCCGGGCTGGCGCTGGCGATGACCAAGAAGATGGTCTGGAACGAGTGGCAGATGGACATGGACGCCGCGATCGAGCAGGAGGCGCAGGCGCAGGCGCTGCTGCTGCGCGCGCACGACCACCGCGAGTTCTACAACGCGTGGATGGAGAAGCGGGAGCCGAGGTTCCTCGGCCGCTGAGTCGCATCCTCGCCCACCGCCCCGCGAAAGACGTGCACATGAACCCCGATCTCTGGCTGCCCGACGCCGACCTCGACCCGGCCCACCGCGAGTTCGTGCTGTCGATCCGTTCGTTCGCGGCCACCCACCTGCTGCCGCACGCGCGCACGATCGACGAGCAGCGCACGTTCCGCCGCGAGACGGTGCACGACCTCGCCCGCGCCGGCATCCTCGGCGGGCCGCTGTCACCTGAGCACGGCGGCCGCGGCTGGACGCCGTTGCAGCTGGCGATCGCGCACGAAGAACTCGGCGCCCACTGCGGCAACGCGCGCGGCTTCTGCGCCGTGCAGACCGGGCTGGTGGCGCAGTGCCTCGCCAAGTACGGCACCGCCGCGCAGCGCGCCAGGTGGCTGCCGTCCCTGATCGACGGCAGCGCGATCGGTTGCTTCGGGCTCACCGAGCCCGGTGCCGGCAGCGATGTCGCATCACTGACGACCCACGCGAAGAAGCAGGCCGACGGCAGCTACCGCGTGCACGGGCAGAAGTGGTGGATCACCAACGGTGGCATCGCCGACGTGATGATCCTGTTCGCGACCGTCGACCCGCAGCAGGGTCGGCAGGGCATCACCGCGTTCCTGGTCGACACGCGCCGCCAGGGTCTCCACCGCGAACCGATGCCCGGCATCGAGCTCGGCCACCGCGGCAGCGATCACGCGGTGCTGACGTTCGACGGCTTGCCGATCGCCCCCGACGAAGTGCTCGGGCCGATCGGCAAGGGCTTCGGCGTGGCGATGGGCGGGCTCGCCGCCGGGCGCCTGTCGGTGGCGGCCGGTGCGGTAGGGCTGCATCGCGCGGCGCTGGCGGCGGCGGTCGAGTTCACCACCGGCCGGCAGCAGTTCGGGCAGCCGTTGGCGCAGTTCCAGATGGTGCAAGAACGGCTGGCCGACCAACTGACGACGCTGCACGCGAGCCGCGGGTTGGTGTATCGCTGCGCGCAGCGGCGGGCGGCGGGCACCGAGACGCACGCGGACGTGGCGATGGCGAAGCTGTATGCGACCGAGGTCGCGGCGAAGGCGTGCGAGGAGGCGGTGATGCTGCACGGTGCGCGCGGCTACAGCTCGGCGTTCGTGGTCGAACGGCTGTGGCGCGACGTGCAGGCGCTGCGCATCTACGAGGGCACGTCGATGATCCAGAAGACGATCCTCGCGCGGGCGCTGACGACGGCGCCGTGAGCGTCACTTCCGATCAATAGGTGCCGATCGTGCAAGCCAACGCGTTGGTCGTCCAGGTCCCGACCCACCCACTGCTGAAGTCCAGCTCGGCAACCTGCATGTAGAGCTTCACGCCTGGAGCCGTCGGCTGGATCGCCATCGGCAGTTGGAAGGTACGGGCCGAGCCGCTCAGCTGTGCACTGATCTGCAGGAGATCCAGACTGGCAACGCCGAGCGTGCAACCAGCGCCCGGACCGGGAACGGGAGCCTGGAACAGCGGCAGCCCCGGCACGGCTTGCCCGATGCTGACCATGAGGAGCGCCAGGGACGACGCCCCCACGCCAGCCGCGCCGAGTCGGAACGGACTCGAGGCCCACGGCAGAGTGTCGGCGGTGAGCGACAACGCACCACCAGGGCCGGTGCAGCCGACGCCGTATGTTTGCACCGACGGCGGGCAGGTCGTGGTCAGCCTTGCCACCCCGCGAGACGCAATGTCCCCGGCACCAGACAGCCCGCCACCGACGAGCAGATCGCCGTTCGGAAACAACCCGAGGGCCCGACCCTCTCCGAACAGCCCACGGCCGAGCACCGACCATGAACTGCCCCGCCAGCGGGCGATCCCCGCAACCGCCAGCCCCGGCATCGATTCGAACGACCCGGCCGCAACGAGATCGCCATTGGGCAAAGCGCGAATCGCGCGGACCGTGTTGTTGAAGCCGCTGCCCAGCGCAGACCACGAAGTGCCATTCCACCGCGCGATGCGGTTTGCGGTCAGGCCGCCGGCCGTCGAGAAGCTGCCGCCCACGACGATGTCGCCGTTCGGCAGCAGCTCTACGGCCCACACGTCCTGCGCTCCTGTGGTCAACGGCGACCAGGAAGCGCCGTTCCACCGCGCGATCCCGGCCGCAGGAATGCCACCGGCCGAGGTGAAGTTGCCGCCCACGACGAGATCGCCGTTCGGCATCTCCTTGATGACACGCACCGTACCGCCACTGCCGATCCCGGAGCCGAGCGGCGCCCATGTGCTGCCGTTCCACCGCGCGATCCGGTTGGCAGCCACGCCACCGGCCGAAGTGAAATTGCCGCCCGCGATCAACTCACCGTTCGATCGCACCGCGATGGCGCTGACGGTGGCACCGAGAGTGTCGGTCACGCCGCTGCCGAGCGGGAACCATGTCGTGCCGTTCCATCGCGCGATGTTGAGTGCCGCGACGTTGCCTGCCATCGCGAATCTACCGCCGGCAACCAGGTCGCCATTGGGCAGATAGGCGACAGCACTGACCACCGGATTCGTGAGACCGCTGAGGCTCACCCCGCCCCCGAGCGGCAGCCACGCACTGCCGTTCCAGTGGGCGATGCAGTTCAAGGACACGCCGCTGGCGGTGCGGAACAAACCGCCGGCGACGAACCCGCCATCAGGCCGCATGGCGACGCAAAGCACGCTGTCGTTCAGCCCGGCCTGCATCCCCCCCCAACTGGACCCGTACCAGATGGCGACTCCGTTCGCGGTGAGCCCCCCGCACCGCGCGAAGACGCCGCCGGCGACCAAGCGGCCATTGGCGAGGCGGGTGACGACGTGCACGGTTCCGCTGTCCACTCCACCCGCGAGATCCGTCCAGGTGCTGTTGACCGAGACCCAGCGGGCGATTCGGTTCCTCGGCACACTGCCGGCATTGGTGAAGTCCCCAGCAGCGACGATGTCCCCGGAATCCGTCACCGCGAGGGCCCTGACCGTGCCGGGAGAAAGGTCACCCAGGCCACTGCCGTAAGGCGACCAGGAGAACCCATTCCAGGATGCCACCCGATTGGCAACGACCGCGCCTGCCGCCGTGAAGTCACCGCCGGCCACCACCTGACCTGTCGTCGATTCAGCCAGGGCGCGGACCGTGCCGTTCAGACCACCCGCCAATGGCGCCCAGACGCTTCCGTTCCAACGCGCGATACGACTGGCGGTGAAGCCGCCGGCGATCGCAAAGTCACCCGCCGCGACGATGTCGCCGTTTGACATGGCGACCAGTGCATGCACGGTGCCATCCATGCCACTGCCCAACGGTGTCCAGGCGCTGCCATTCCAGCGTGCGACACGATTGGCGACCACGCCGCCAGCCGTCACGAAGTCGCCGCCGGCGACGATGTCGCCGTTGGCAAGCGTGATCAGTGCACGAACGGCGCCATCCATGCCACTACCGAGCGGCAACCAAATCCCGCCGACCCAGCGCGCTACGCGGTCGGCGGCGACGCCGCCAGCAATCGTGAAGTCACCACCGGCGACGAAGTTGCCGTTCGTCAGCGACGCGAGCGCGAGGACGCTGCCGTTCATCCCGCTGCCGAGCGGCGCCCACACATTCGATTCGAAGGAGACGATGTTGCCGGCGGGGACGCCGCCCCCTGCGGTGAGGCTCCCCCCGAGCACGACGGTGGGCGGGATCGGCCCGTAGCCGTCGGGATCCCAGCTCGCCGCCGCGAACACGGTTCCGGACACCCCGGGAGCCTCGAAGGCGGCCATCCACTGCGGCGCACATTGCGCCGCGGTCGGCGCGGCGAACAGGGATCCGAAGCCGAGAGCCAGCGAAATCGTCAGCGATGCGGAGCACGATCGAAGCATGGTCATTGCGAGGGTGCGTCTCGTGGCAAGGGGAACCGAAGGGAGTGCCCGCGTCACAAGCCGTCGGCTGGTGCAGAGGCCAGACCCGGACTGCTGGCAGGAGGAACGCCGTCGCGCGAAGAGACTCAGTCGGCAGGCAGCCGTCAACCCCGCCCGCCACGGTCGTTCGCGGGCATCGGAGCTCGACGCGTGACCGCGAACCCCTCGCCGCTACCGACCGCCAGCCGCATCACGCGCCAGCAGCCCCGCCGGCGCGCGGCGCTGCAGGAAATCCGCCAGCGATGCCGGTCAGCGGTTCTCGGGCCGCGCGTTGGAGAACGCTAGCGTGACCGTGGCCTCGTCCTCCCAGTTGCCGACCGCGCGCCCGACCTCCTGCTTCTGCCGCCGGAACTCCAACCCGACCATGCCGTCGCGGATCTGCGGGTTGATCGCGATCGCGTTGCCGAGCGCGTTCAGCCGTTCGAAGCACAGCTTGATCGACGTCACCGGCGCGCCGAGCGACGTGCGCCCGATCAGCACCTCCGGCGCGCGGATGATCACCTTCACGTCCGAGGTGAACTGCAGCGAGCCGTCGATGGTCTTGTTCAGCCAGGTCAGGATCTCGCGCTTCAGCGGCGCGGGCTTGTTGGCCTCGAAGAAGTCCGACAGCGGCGCCGTCAGCGCGATCGTGTCGTCGGTCTGCCGGATCTCCAGCGAGTTGCCGGTGACATCCTCGTAGTCGGGCAGGACCTCCTTCAGGAACTCGCGCATCTCGCCGTCCTGCGCCGTCACCAGCGGTGCCGGCACCGCGACGTCGCCGCCGCCCGACTGCTGGTCGAACAGCCCCGCGTCCTGCGTCTTGCCCTCGCCGGCGATGTGGAACGCGAAGTTGATCGACTTCTGCAGCTTCTTCATCTTCTCGAGGTCCTGCACCCCGAGCGCGTAGAGCACCACGAACAGCGCGAACAACAGCGTCATCATGTCCGCGAAGCTGACCACCCAGCGTTCGTGGTTGACGTGCTCCTCGTGCTTGTGCTTCTTCGCCATGACGTGCGCCGATCAGTGCTTCTTGTCGCCGCCGCCGCCACCGTGGCTGCCGAGATAGACCTTGAGTTTGCTGCGCAAGGCGCCGGGCGCGATGCCGGACTGGATGCCGACCACGCCCTCCAGCACCATGCTCTTCAGCAGCTGGTCGTGCTCGATGTGGCGCTTGAGCTTGAACGACATCGGCATGCAGACGACGTTCGCGTAACCGACGCCGTAGACCGTCGCGACGAACGCGACGGCGATACCGGGGCCGATCAGCTCCGGCTGCGACAACACGCTCATCACGTGCATCAGACCGAGCACGGCGCCGAGCACGCCGACCGTCGGCGCCAGTGCGCCCCAGGTCTCCCAGAACTTCATGCCGGCCTTGTCGTCCTCTTCCTGGATGTGCATGTCGACCTCGACCGACTCCCGGATCGCCTCGGCCGAGCTGCCGTCGATCGCGAGCGTCAGGCACTTCACCAGGAACGGATCACCCTGCCCGCTGTTGGCGTAGGTCTCGAGGGCCAGCAGACCCTCGCGGCGCGCGAGGTTGGCGAGCTCGAGGATCTTCTCCATCAGCCCGTGGAAGTCGTACTTCCCGGGCAGGAACATCTTCTTCAGCGCCTTGAAGGCGAACGGCATGTCGGAGGGCAGCGTCGCCACCATCGTGGCGCCGAGCGAACCGAGGATCACGATCATGAAGGCGGTGACCTGGAGCAGCGCGCTCGGATGTCCTCCCTCCAGGATCATGCCGCCGATGATGCCGATGAAGGCAACCACGAGGCCCAGCAGAGAGAAGATGTCCATTGCCCTGGTGCTCGGAGATGGTGCCCGCCGACGAGCACGCCACCTGGATGATGGTCGTTCGCACGCGCCGCTTGAGCCCGTCGCCGCGATTCCCGGCACGGGGCCAGCGGTGTCGCGGATCCCGACAGCGGCCAGGGGCGATCACGGCCCGCCGGCCGCCCCTGCTTGCTTTTTGCGCGCCCGCGCCGCACCGTGCGGATCGATCCCCCGATGAGCGACGTCAACTCCCGCGACTACTGGAACACCCGGTTCGAGACCGACTGGTCGAGCCGCCAGGGCTGCGAACAGAGCCGCTTCTTCGCCGACGTCGCCATCGCCCTGATGCCGCCCTGGCTGGTGCGCCTGCTGCGCGAGGGCGCCACCGTGTGCGACTTCGGCTGCGCGATGGGCGACGGCACCCAGGCACTGGCCGCGGCGTTGCCGGGGGCCCGCTTCACCGGCGTCGACTTCTCGTCGGCCGCGATCGAACATGCGCAGCGGCACCACCAGGGCGCCCGGTTCGAGTGCCGCGACCTGCTGCAGCAGGCCGGCAGCGGTGAGTTCGACGTGCTGTTCAGCTCGAACGTGCTCGAGCACTTCCACCGCCCGACCGAGGTGCTCGGACAGCTGGCCGCGCACACCGGCCGACTGATGGTCCACCTGCTGCCGTTCCGCGAACGGCCGGCCGTGCGCGAGCCGGAGCACCACGTCGTGTTCGACTGGTCCGACCTGCCGCTCGCGGCGCTGCCGGGCTGGCGCCTCGTACATGCGGCGAGCATCGACACCCGGCTGCTGCCGAACAGCCGCTGGCCCGGCGAGCAGATCCTGGTCGTGCACGCGCGCGACGCGGAGGTCGAACGGCTCGGCCTGACCCTCGCCGACGTGCACATCGACTCGCCGAGTTCGGGGCAGCACGCCCGGCTCGAGGCCGAGGCGCAGAGCCGCCGGCTGTCGGCGCAGCTGGACCAGATGCTCGCGCAGCGTTCGCAGGATCTCGCTGCGCAGGCCAACCTCGATGCGCGCCTGCGCGAACTCGAGTCGCGACTCGGAGCCCTGCACGAACGGTTCGCCGCCGAACAGGCGGCCCGCGCCGCCGCCGAAGCCAGCGCGCGACAGCTCGCGGTGGACACTGCCGCGCAGCTCGCCGACCACCGCGTCGAGGTGACCCGGCTGCAGACCGAGCTGACGGCCGCGCAACAGCGCGCCGAACATGTCGAACGCGAGCTCGCGCAGACCCGCGGCGACCTCGCCGCGATCCGCGGCAGCCGGATCTGGCGCTGGAGCGCGCCGATCCGCGGCGGCGGCGGCTGAGACGGCGTCAGCGCGCCGGGCCCGTCACCAGCGTGCACTGCACCGCCGGCTGCGCGATCGAGAACGGCGGCAGCTTCGACGTGAGATTGGCGCTCGCCAAAGGGTTTTTCCGGCCGGAGCATCAACAGCGTCTTTTTTTCTCGGAGACTCCATCTTTCTGCACGTTTTTCCTCCGATACCTGGACGGTTGGCGAGCTGGCGATACTTTTTCGACCATCGGCCATGCTGCTGATGGTTTTTCTTCCCCGGCGAATGATTTTCGTCGATGCCCAACCCAAGCACACCGGTCGGCTACCTGGCCCTGATCGAGCGATTCGGCCTCACCTGCATGCCGCTGGCACACGCCTCGTTCGTTCGCCGCCAGGGCGGCATCCACGCCGAATCCGCCGCGGGACGCACGGTTCGAACCTTCCCGACCGCTTACACCCCTGATCCCGCGACCCCGTCGCAGCTCGAGTTCGCGCTGAAGTACGACGGCGTCAACCTCGAGGTGCTGCGCGCCGTGTTCGAACGCACGGACCCAGGGGAACTCACTGCTTGGATCCGAGCCACCCCGACCGGCAAATACTCGCGGCGGCTCTGGTTCCTCTACGAGTGGCTCACGGGGCGCACGCTGGACGTCCCCGAATCACCGACGGTGGCCTACGTCGACGCCCTCGGCGACACGTGCTTCGCGGCCGCGGGGCGCCCGAGCCAGCGCCACCGCGTGCGCGACGACCTGCCCGGCAACCGCGACTTCTGCCCGTTGGTGCGGCGGACGCCGGCGCTCGCCGCGTTCGCGAACAAGCGACTGCACGAGCGGATCCGCGAGCTGGTGGCGCCGCACGACGAATCCCTGCTGCAGCGCGTCGCGCAGTTTCTCTACCTGAAGGAGACCAAATCGAGCTTCGAGATCGAACGCGAGCACCCCGACCGGCACCGCACCCTGCGCTTCGTCGAGTTGCTGCGCAGCACCAACACGGTCCGTGAACTGTCGACCGGCACGTTGGTGGAGCTGCAGCGGGCCATCCTGGATCCCCGCTACGCGAAGGACCGCTACCGCACCCAGCAGAACTACGTCGGCCAGACGTTGGCCAGCTACCGCGAACGCATCCACTACATCTCGCCTCGCCCGCAGGATGTCGACGCCCTGATGAGTGGATGGCAGCACTGCAGTGCGCGTCTCGCCGGATCGACGATCGATCCAGTCGTGCAGGCGGCAGTGATCGGATTCGGCTTCGTCTACATCCACCCCTTCGACGACGGCAACGGGCGGCTGCATCGCTATCTGATCCATCACGTCCTGACGCGGAGCGGATTCAACCCGCCCGGCATGGTGCTGCCGGTCTCGGCCGTCATGCTCGGCAAGCAAGCGGCATATGACGCGTGCCTCGAGACCTTCTCGAGCCCGCTGCTGTCGCTGCTCGACTACACCCTGGACACGCACGGGGCGATGACGGTGCGCACCGACAGCATCGGTCACTACCGCTACTTCGACGCCACGGCAGCGGCAGAATACCTGTACGCGACCGTCGAGCAGACGATCGACAACGACCTGCGCCAGGAGATCGACTTCCTGGTCCGCTATGACGCCGCGTGGCGCCTGCTGCGCGAGATCGTGGACATGCCGAATCGGCGGCTCGAACTGTTCCTGAAACTCTGCCTGAGCAACCAGGGGCGGCTGTCGGCGAGCAAGCGGAGCCAATTCGCGGAACTCAGCGACGACGAGGTGGCGCAGCTGGAGACCGCGATCCGCGAAGCCGGCATGTGAACCACCGATCCGCGGCGGCGGCTGAGACGGCTGAGCCGGCGTCAACGCGCGGGGCCGGTCACCAGCGTGCATTGCACCGCCGGCTGCGCGATCGAGAACGGCGGCAGCTTCGACGTGACGTGGAACACCGCCGCGTTCTCGACGTAGTCGTGGTAGACGCGCTGCTCGCCGCGCACCTCCTCGACCGCGAGGATCAGACCGTACTCCCCGCTCGCCAGCACGTTGTCGAACTCGAACGCCATCCGCACGACCTCGCCGCGTCGCAGCGCCGGCAGCGGCTGCCGCGCCTCGTAGGTGGCGAACGTCATGATGCTGAGCGCCTTGGTGTTGCGGATCGAGAACGCGAGGCCGAGGTGGTCGGCGGCGAGATCGCGATTGGCGACCGCCTCGAACTCGAGCACCAGCCGTCGCCCTTGCGCGAACGACAGCGGCCCCGCCGCGGCACCGGCCTCGCACAGCCGCATGCCGGTGATGGTCGCCGCCCCACTGCCCCAGCGCTGCAGGCCGGGTCGATCGAGCAGGCTCGACAGCGGCTGCAGGCCGGTCGCGGCGGGCGTCGGCGCGACCGCTGCCGCGACCGGCGCCGCGTCGCCGTCGCCACCACCGAACAGGAAGCGCATGTAGGCGGTCGTCACCTCACGCGGGTCGCCTTGCTGCCGCACCTCGCCGGCGTGGATCCACAGCGCCTCGGCGCACAGGCCGCGCACGGTCTCCATGTCGTGGCTGGCCAGGATGATCGCCATGCCCGCCTCCATGCGCCGCCGCATGTGCGTCATGCACTTGATCTGGAACGCGGCATCGCCGACCGACAGCGCCTCGTCGACGATCAACACGTCGGGCGCCAGCACTGCCTGCACCGCGAACGCCAGCCGCACGAACATGCCCGAGCTGTAGGTCTTCACCGGTTGCTCGAGGAACTGGCCGATGTCGGCGAACGCGGCGATCTCGTCGAACTGCTGCTGCACCGCGCGCTTGCTGAGCCCGAGCAGCACGCCCTGCAGGATCACGTTCTCGCGCCCGGAGAACTCGGGGTTGAAGCCGCTGCCCAGCTCGAGCAGGGCACCGACGCGACCCTCGACCTCGATGCGGCCGCGGCTCGGCGGCAGCGTGCCGGCGAGGATCTGCAGCAGCGTGCTCTTGCCCGACCCGTTGCGCCCGACGAGACCGACCGCCTTGCCGCGTTCGAGCGTGAAGTCGACGCCGCGCAGGGCCCAGAACTCACGCGGCTGCACGCGCGCGAAGCGGCCGAGCAGCGAGTGGCGCAGCCGGTCACTCGGCTTGCCGAACATCTGGTAGCACTTGCCGACGTCGCGCGCGATCAGCACCGGCGCAGTCGAGGACGACTCAGAGGGCATCGGCGAACCCCCGCTTCGTCAACCGGAACCACACGTAGCCGATCCAGCACGTCACCGCGCCCACCGCCCACGAGACGCCGACCCCGCGCCAGTCGGGCTCGAGGCCGAGCACCAGCGCGCGCCGGCCCGAGTCGACGACCGCGGCCAGCGGATTGAGTTCGGCGAGCCACTGCCACTCGCGCAGCGTGTCGAGCCGGTAGAAGACCGGCGTCAGGTAGAACAGCATCGTCAGGATCACGCCGATCGACGACGCGAGGTCGCGGACGAAGACGCCGAGCGAGGTGACGATCCAGGCGATCCCCATCGTGCACAGGAACAGCGGCGGCAGCACCAGCGGGTAGCACAGCGCCCACGGCGTGAGCCGGCCGGTCACCGCCAGCGCCACCACCAGGATCACCAGGCTGAACGTCGCCATCAGCGCCGCCGCGAGCAGTTCGGCGACCGGCAGCACCTCGAGCGGGAAGACGATCTTCTTGACGTAGTTCGGATTGCCGGTCACCAGCGTCGGCGCGCGCCCGACGGTGTCCGAGAACACCCCGAACAGCAACATCCCGGAGAAGACCTCGAACGCGAAGCCGAGCTTGTCCTCGCCGCCGACCTTCAACAGGCCCGTGAACACCAGCGTGTAGACCGACAGCAACAGCAGCGGGTTGATCAGTGCCAGGAACCAGCCGAGGAAGGAGCCGCGGAAGCGCGCCTCGACCTGTCGCTGTGCCAACTGCACGATCAGCTGGCCGTGCTCGCGCAGCAAACGCCACAGCTGCAGCGGGTTGGTGTGCAGCGACCGGGAGTCGGCCTGCGGGGTGATGACGGTGCGGGTGGCGGCCACGGATGGGAGTGCTTCGGCGGGCGGGCACAGTAGCGAACGCCCCGCGTCGATTCCGCCCTCGAGCGCGGAACGCGCGCAGCATTACCGGCCGGCACGCGCCAGCATCGTGCGGGCCGCTTCGACACGGCCACCCTGCAACAGCCAGGCGAACAATCGTGCCTTGCGCGCCGCCATCGTCGCCCGCTGCGCCATCGTCGGCAGGGATCCGGTGGGCCGGCGCGGCAAGCGCATCACGTTCGCCATCGCCGCCGCGGTCCGCTGCACGTACGCGGCATCGACCGACTCGACGACCGCCGCGAGATTGCCGGCATCGAGGTCGAACAACGAACCGTACGGCGGCGCCACCAGTTGCCCGTGGCCGTGGCGCAGCTGCTCGGCGGCGGCGCCGGTGTCGGCGAGCACCAGCGGCAGCCCCGCGGCGATCGCCTCCCACACGGCGAGGCTGCAACCCTCCCAGTAGGACGGCAGCACGAACGCATCGGCGGCCGCGTAGCAGGCGGCGACGTCGCGGCGATGGCCGGCGAGCACGACGGCATCTCTCTGGCCGAGCCGCTCGATGTCGCCGCGCAGCTGCGCCGCGAGCGGCGGATGCATGAGGTCGCCGACGCAGAGCAATCGCGCGCGCGGCGCGTGCTGCCGCAGCGCCGCCAGCGCCTGCACCGCGACCCGATGCGCCTTGGCCGGCTGCACCGAAGCCACCTGCACGAACACGAACTCGTCGTCGCCGCAGCCGAACTCCGCCCGCAGCGCACGCCGCCGCTCCGGCGCCAGCGCAGCGACGCCGGCCGCATCGATGCCGTTCTCGAGCACCAGCGCCTTGCCGACCTCGAGCTGCAGCCGCAGGTCGAGGTAGCCGAGCGCCTGCGCCGACACACACACGTAGGCCGCGGTATGCGCATCGGCGGCGCGCAGGCGTTCGACCTCGGCGCGTTCGTACCACACGTAGCTGTTGTGCACGTTCTGCACGAACGGCACGCCGACCGACGCCGCGACCTCGGCGCCGAACGTGCTCGCATGCGCATCGACGACCTGCCAGCCGCCCTGCAGCAGGGCGCGGTAGGCAGCCTCGTCGCGGCGCGGCAGCGTCACGCGTTCGAGCTGCGCGTGTTCGGCGGCGAACTCGGCCGCGCCGACGCTGCCGTCGACGGCCAGCAGGCCGACCCGGTGGCCACGCGCGAGCAGTTCGGCGGCGAGGTCGAGTACGACCCGTTCGAGCCCGCCGCGGCCGCAGTGGTCGAGCTGAAGCAGCACCGCCGGCAACGGCTCGGCGATCGGCACCGGCACCGCGCGCGCCAGCTTGCTCGCATCGCGGGTGGCGCGGAAGAACGTCGCGTTCGCCGCGTAACGCACCGCGAGCCCGTAGGCCCCGGGCCCCGACGCCTCGACGTAGACCTCGCGGCGGTACACACCCAACCGCGCCGCCACCGCCGCATCGACCGCGAACGCGACCAGCGGCAGTTCGGTGCGCAGTTGCAGCGGCACCCGCGCGGCATGCACGGAATCGACCGTGGCGAAGGTCACCGCCAGCGCGACGTTCGCCGGCAACGACTGCCAGTCGCGAGCGACCAGGGTCGCGGCGTCGACGACGACCAGCGTTTTCTGCTCGCCGACAGCAGTCGGCAGCTCGCCGTCCGGCAACGCTTCGAGGCGATCGGGCGCCTGCACGCACGCCGCCAGCCACTGCCGACTTGCCTCGTCGGCGAGTACACGCAGCGGGGCCGCGACCCAGGCCGCGCGCCGCCGCTCGTACTCCATCAGCACCTTCGCCCGCTCGAGGATCTTCAGCTCGCGCGCGCGCGCACTCAGCGTGTTGTCGTGCACGCGATAGCGATAGAGCACGTCGTCGGTGCCGAGGTGTTCGAGGCGGAACAAGCGATTGATCCGCATCCAGTAGTCGTAGTCCTCGAGCCCGAGTTCGGGGTTGTAGTCGCCGAGCAGGCGCCCGACGCGGCCGCGGTACAGGAAGCACGGGCCGATGTAGTTGTCCTCGTAGCGATTGAGGTCCTCGGTGCTGCGCTTGGTGCGGACCACGGCGAGGTTGCGCGGATCGGTGCGATCCATGACGCGGAACTCACCGCCGCGCAGCGGCTCGCCGCGGTCGTCGATCAGTTCGTAGTCGCCCCAGACCATCGACACCTCGGGCCGCTGTCGCAGACACGCGACGAGGCGGCTGAGCTGCTCGGGGTGCATCAGGTTGTCGGCCGAGGTCCAGGTGAAGAACTCACCGCAGGCGAACTCGAAGCCGCTGCTGAGCGCCTTCGGCAACCCTTGATTCGGCTGCGTCAGCAACCGCACGCGCGGGTCGTGCCGGTAACGCTGCATCACCGCGCGCGCATCGTCGCGGCTGCCGTCGTCGAGCACGATCAGCTCGAACGGCGCGTAGCTCTGCGCCAGCACACTGTCGATCGACGCCGCCAGCAAATCGGCCTGGTTGAACACCGGCAGCACCACGCTGACGAGCCCCGGCCGCTCGAGGCCACCGTCGGGGGCGCCGGCGCGCAGTTCGTGGCGGCGGAAGAACTGCTCCTCGCCCGACCACCTCAGGATCCGGTTGCGCAGTCCGAGCGGCAACAGCTGGAACAGCCCTTTGCGCACGGCGCGGAACCACGGCCCCGGGCCCTCCTTCAGCTTGCGCACGGTGACCAGCCCGATCCACGCGCAGCGATCGCGGCGACTGCCGGGCGGGACCAGGAAGCGATACAGACGACCCATCGGGGACGCTCACGATGACGGCTGCGCGGCCACGGCGCCAGCATCGAGCACCGGCCAATCGACGCCACGCTTCCCCCGTCGAGGCTTGTCGAGGTCACCGCCGCGAGGCGGGCTGGTCTCAGCGGCCCGCGCTGTCCAGCAGAGCCTGCACCGACTTGCGGAACTCCTGTTGCAACAGGCTCTCCAGGGTCAGCTGGCGCTTGGCCGCGATCTGCTCGAGCTGTTCGACCTGCCGCTGGGTCAGCCGCATGCCAGCCGACGCCCGGGTAGTGTCCGGCAGGTCGAGCCATGCCTCCCGGGCCTTCACCAGTTGAGCATCGTCGCAGCCGATGCCCCGCAACACGCCGGCCGCCATCATCCGGCCACCCGCCGGGGCCATGTGCACGCCATCCATGGTGAGGTAGTTGCCAGAGGCGGGCTTCGGCCGCGTCTTCTTCGCGTCCGCCAGGGCGACCTGCATGTCGGCATTGAGGTCAGCCAACCGGCAGCCCTTCTCCTTGGCCAGAGCGCGCAGGAAGTCGTTGTAGCCAGCGAGCCGGACGTTCTCGGGATTGGTCGCGTCCTCGCCGATCATCGTCGACGTGAGGATCACGACCTTGACGCCCGCCGCCTGGGCCCGGTCGACGATGGCGGTGATGTTCTGCTGGTAGTCGGGCAGCGACACCCCGTTCTCACCGTGCCACACGTCGTTGACGCCACAACTCAGCGTCATCCATTGCGGCTTCTTGCTCAACACATCGCTCTCGAGTCGCGCCAGCATGTCGTTCGACTTGTGACCGCTGATGCCGGCACCGACAACCTCGATCGTGACGCCGTTGGCAGCCAGGCCGTGGCTGATGAGTTTGACGTAACCACCGGGACTGTGATGGCCGTCCTCGGTGATCGAGTCGCCGAGGAACGCGACCTTGTCGCCGTTCTGGAACGCGATCTGGGCCGGCAGAGCACCGAGCACGGACAACAGCGAGGCGAGGACGAGGCGGTGGTTCACTAGGGTATCGGGTGAGAGGACGAGGGACGGACACCCGACCGCTCGGTCAGGCATCGGGAGAGAACAACACGGCTACTGGCCCTTCCTGGGCCGCCGGATCGTGGCACTTCAGGATGTCGGGCGGGGATCGACAGCGCCAGCGCCTGGCGCCGGCCAACCGGCACCGAGCTGCAGCCCGATCCACAGCCACGCCGGCCCGACCCAGTGCGACAACAGCCGCGGCAGGCTCGAGCGCAGGTGATGCTCCGGGTCCGTTTCGTGACTCAGCACGAACGGCAGCGCGGTGATCAGCAGCCCCAGCGCCACGAACAGGCCGGTGCCACCACCCGCTG
Source organism: Planctomycetota bacterium (assembly GCA_025459175.1). Lineage (GTDB taxonomy): Bacteria > Planctomycetota > UBA1135 > UBA1135 > UBA2386 > UBA2386. The sequence goes on from JALORC010000008.1 coordinate 61,495, forward strand.
TCGGCCGGTGGCGCCGCCATGGCACCACCACCAGCAACAGCACGAACGTGCCACCGAAGCCCCAGCGCAGCAGCGCGTGGTCGAGCCATGCGCGCGCGAACGCCGGCAGGTTGGCGAGGCCTTGGGACAGTTCACAACCGCGATGCAGATAGACGCCGACCGCACTGGTCGGCGGCACGATCGTGCGCAGCAGCGGGAGGCTCAGCAGCGCGGCCAGCATCGCGGTGGCGACCAAACCGGCCCGCCAGCGCATCGGCCTGGCCGTTCCGCGCACCAAGCGATCGGCGACCAACGCAGCCGTGACCAGCGCCGCCAGCACCAGCGCCGGCAGGCAGATCACCGCCGTCGAGGCCGGTGGCAGATGCAGCAGTTGCCGCTGCGTCGGCAGCCACACCACCATCGCCGCCGCCAGCGCGGTCGCGATGACGAGCAGTTCGCGCCGGCGGCCGAGCACGAACGCGACGACCATCGCCAGCGCCGCGTAGACCGGTCCCTCCGGCTTGCTCGCGACGGCGAGCACGACGCCGAGCGCCAGTTCCCATGGCGAGCGCGATGCCAGCCCCGCCGCCAACGACGTGGTCGCGAGCAGCAGCCACGGATCGCAATAACCCGAGTCGACGCCACCGCCGCCGACACCGATCAGCGCCGGCACCACGGCACACGCGAGCACTACGCCGAGCGCGCGACGCGGCCCACCCGGCGCCAGCCGCAGCGCGGTCGCCAGCACGACCAGCAGCAGCGCATGCACCAGCGGCAGCCAGATGCGGCCGCTGCCACTGCCGAACGCACCGCCGAGCCAGCGCTCGCTGCCGGCGACCAGCAGCGACAGGAGCAGCGGATAGTCGGGGCTGTGATGGAACACCGCCGGATCGGCGAAGAACGGCTGCTGCAGCGTCATCGCCTGCGACAGCCAGTAGATCTTCGCATCGTGCGCGACGGCACCATCCCAGTGACGCGACGGCGTCGCCAACGCGCCATAGACGAGCGCGCCGAACACGACCGCGAGCAGCCCGCCGGCCGCGAGCCGCGTTCGCCACGACAGCGTCGCCGCCGGCCACTGCGCGCCGCGCGGCGCCGGCACGCAGCAGCCGAGTGCGAGCGCCAGCGGCAGCCACCAGTCGGCGACGCCGGCCGCCGACCGCACCGCGGTGATCGCACCCACCCAGTACAACGCGACGCCGGCCAGCAGGCCGCGGCCGAACCGTTCGAGCAGTGAAGCCGGCTCGTTCATGGCTCGCGCACCCGCAGCACCAGACCCGCGCCATCCGCGGTGCCTTGCAGCACCAACACACCGCTGGACCCGTCCGGCAGCACGCCACGCGCCAACGGTCGGCCGGCCGCGGTCACGGCTCCCGGCGGCACGGCGCGCTCGTCGACGAACAGGCGCGGCGCCAGCAGCGCGGGCGGGAACTCGAGCGCACCGTCGCACGGCCAGCGCCACAACACCGCCGCGTCCGGCGGCACCTCACGCTGCAACCACTGCACGATCTCGGCACCCTCGAGCTTGGCACCGCGGAACAGATACGAGACCGCGCCCTGCTCACGATACGCAGCGACATCGTCGAGGCGCCGCGCCCACACCTTGCCCGGCAATCGCACGATGCCGAGCAGCAGGTGCACCGCGAGCAACACCATCGCCAGCACCATCCACCCAGGCACCGCGGTAGCACGCGCCGGCAACACCACCGGCGGCATCAGCGACTGCACCCACGCCGACGGCGCCACGGCGATCGGCGACGACGCCAGCGAGGGCCGCGGCACCGCCAGCAGTTCGCGCAGCCGCTGCTGCACGACCTTCGCCTCCGGTGCACAAAGGTGCAGGCCCGGCGTGCCGCGATACGGCGCGTAGGCCGGCGCATCGCTGGTCAATACCGGCAGGCCACACGCGAGCGCCTCCTGCACGACGACGGGGAAGCCTTCGTTGTACGACGGCAGCGCGAACGCATCGGCGGCGTGGTAGAGCTGCCGCAGTTCGCCCTGCGGCCGCGGCGCCAGACACTCGGCGCCACCGGCCCGGATGTGTTCGCGCATCGACTCCTCCCCGGGGCCGCAGAACACCAGCCGCCAGCCCGGCTCCTGCGCCGCCAGCAACACGTCGATGCCCTTGTGCGGCAGCAACCGGCCGACGCACAGCACCCGCGGCCGTTCGTCCCAACCGAGTGCGCGCCGCGCCGCCTCCCGTTCGCCGGGCGCGGGCGGGCAGAACCGCGTCGGATCGACGGGATTCGGCACGAACTGCACCTTGCTGTCGTCGCCGCACAGGTTGCGCATCAGCAGTTCGATGTCGCCGTTGTAGGCGATCAGGCGATTGGCGCAGCGCGCGGTCAGGCGGCCGATGGTCGAGAACAGCACGCGCAGGAACAGCGTGCCGGGCCAGAAGCGATAGCGCAGCAGGCCGGCGTGGTCGGTGCACAGCGACCACTTGCCGCGCAGGCGCGCGAACAGGCACGCGACCGGCGAGGCCAGGAACACGAGACCGTGCGCATGCACGACATCGGCGGCGCCGACCGCGCGCCACGTGCGCCACAGCAGGCTCGGGGCATACAGCGGGAACGCGATGTGGAACGCGCGCTCGGGCCAGTGCCAGGCGGGGATGCGTTCGATGCGGAGCCGCGGGTGATCCGGTGGCTGCTGGCCGGCCCCGGTGCCGTCACTGGTGATCCAGGTGACGTCGTGGCCGGCCTCGAGCAGCGCGATCGCTTCGGCGAGCACCAGGTTCTCGACGCCGCCGATGTGTGGCGGTGCGTGGTGGCTCGTGAGCAGGAAGCGCATCGGCCCGCATTCTGACGACGGGTCGGGGCAGGGCAATGCTACCCGCGCAGGATCTTCGCCATCGGCCGCCCCTTGGCCAGCTCGTCGACCAGCTTGTCGAGGCGCCGGATGTTCTGCATCAGCGGATGCTCGATCGTCTCGATGCGGACCCCACAGATCAGGCCGGTGATGCGATCGGCGTTCGGGTGCAGCCGCGGCGCGTCGCGGAAGAAGGCCTCGAAGGTGGTCTTCTGCTCGAGCTGTTGCAGCAGCGCACTCGGGCTGTAGCCGGTGAGCCAGCAGATGACCTCGTCGACCTCCGGTTGCGTGCGGCCCTTCTTCGCCGCCTTGGTGACGTAGTGGGGATACACGCTCGCGAACGGCATCGCGAAGATCCGGTGGTGGTCCATGTCGATGCGCGAGGAAGGTGGCTCAGGCCAATCTACCTCGGGCGGCAAGAGCCAGGCGATCGCCGATCACCTGGCGCGCAGCTCGCGCAACCGCCGCTCGATACCCGGCGCATGCTCCGGACGCAGTCGATACTGATCGATGGTCGGCGCTGCTCCGACGCCAGCCGCATCATTTCGCCACCCGATCCCGAGTCGCCCGCGTGTCAGGGGTCTGGGCTGGCCCGGTACGGTGGTGAGGAGTAGTGTTCGCTCGACCACGGAGGCTCCCGTCGTGACCATCAAGACCGCCGAACAACGCGACCCGAGGGACGTGCCGAACTACTCCCTCGGCGAAGCTGCTCGCTGGCTTGGCCTGGTCCCCAACACGCTGCGCGTCTGGCTGCAGGGGCAGGCCTATGCGGTCCGCGGCGGCACTCGCCGCGCCAAGCCCGTCGTGCATGCGGCCGCCACCGATCCGACCACGTTGTCGTTCTGGAACCTCGTCGAGTGCAGTGTGCTGTTGACGATGCGGAAGCAGCACCGGGTCTCGCTACAGAAGGTGCGCAAGGCACTCGACTATGTCGGGAGGCATCTCGGCAGGCGGCGGCCGTTGATCGAGCAGGAGTTCAGCACCGACGGTGTCGGACTGTTCGTCGACCACTACGGCAAGCTGATCGAAGCATCGAAGCAGGGGCAGACGGCCATTCGCGAGGTCTTGCAGGCAGGCTTGACCCGTATCGAGCGCGACGAGGAAGGACTCGCTGCGCGCCTGTTCCCCTGGCGGGACGACCCGCGCGAGGCACGTATCGTCGCTCTGGACGCGCGCGTCGCCTTCGGGCAGCCAGTTCTCGTGAACACCCGCATCCCGGTCGACGTCGTGTTCGATCGTTTCCGAGCGGGCGACACGATCGATGCCCTGGCCGCGGACTACCGCGTCGCTGGCGAGACCATCGAGGACCTGGTGAGGAAGTGGTTTGGCTCGGCCGCTGCCTGAGCCTGTTCTGTTCCTCGACGAGTGCCTCGGCTCGACCGACGTGCCAGTGGCGCTGCGCGCGAAGGGGATCCGCGTGGAGATGTTGCACGATCACTTCGACCTTGCGACGCCGGACACCGCGTGGCTGGCCGAGGTCGGCAAGCGAGGCTGGGTCGTGTTGACGAAGGACCAGAGGATTCGACGCCGACGCGTGGAGATCGACGCACTGATGGCGGCCAACGTCGCGGCGTTCGTACTGACGAGTGGCAATCTGACTGGCGCTCAGACAGCGACGGCATTCGTGATGGCGTGGCCGCGCATCCAGAAGGCGCTGCGTGACCACGCGCTCCCCTTCGTGGCAGCCGTGGATGTGAAAGGCTCGATTCGGTTCCTGACCGAGGCCATCCGTCACGCGGCGACGAAGCGAGAGCGCTGATCGATCTACCGCGGCCGATCACAGCCAGTCGATCGCCGATCACCTGGCGCGCAGCTCGCGCAACCGCCGCTCGATACCCGGCGCATGCTCCGGACGCAGTCGATACTGCTCGATGGTCGGCGCCGGGCCTACGCCCGCGGCTGCATTCCTCCATTCCACCCCGATCCGCCCCGCGTGCCGCAAAGCCGCCGAACCGACGATCGCGACGTTCACCAGCAGCACCGCCAACAGGCAGCGTTCGATCCACACGCCGCACCGCGACGAAGCGCTCCGACCCAACAGCGGCAGCAACGGCAGCAGCCACCACATCGGCGCGAGGCGCGCCCACCACCCGGCCTCGGTGGCGCTCGCCGCGACGAGGATGCCGATCGCCCAGCCGCCGAGACGACGGCTGCCGCACACCCACCACACCATCGCCAGCAACATCGCCTCCAGGTGCAGCGGACCGAAGCCGGCGAAGCGCGCGTCGTAGCGATGGCGCCAGCGCCAGGACGAGAACGGCCAGCGCGGGGCCGGCATCGTCTCGAGTTCGGTCCTGTCGTCGCACGCCGCACTCGCCAACGCGCGCCCGATTCGCTCCCAGCGCGGCAAGGCCAGGAACTCGGCGCTGGCTTGGTTGCCCATCACCGACGGGCGACCCGGGCTCCACGCCGCATGGAACGGATTGCCGTGCTCGAGCAAGGCGCGGCCGTAGCTGTCGCCGGCCAGCGCCGACCCGATCGTCAGCGCCAGCAATCCGGCGACTGCCGTGCGCAGGACCTCGCGCCGTCGGTGCACGGCCACGAGCACCGCGGTGCCGGCGAGGATCGCGCCGTAGACCAGGCCGGTCAGCTTCAAACCGACCAGCAGGACCAACGACAATGACGCCAGCGACAACCAGCCGCGACCTCGATGGCGTTCGTACGCGAGCATCGTGAGCACGAACGTCGTCGACACCGAAGCCAGCAGTCCGTCGACGTACGAAGTGCTCAGCTGGCAGACGACCACCGGATTGGCCGCGCACACGACGGCGATCAGAGCCCCCTGCAGCCAACCACGCCGCCCGCGCCGGCGCGCGACGAACCACGCCGGCCCGAACGGTGCGAGCAGCAACAACCAGTGCAGCATGTTGCCGGCGGCGAGGTCACCGGTCGCGACATCGAGCGCGGCACCGACCATCCACGCCGCCTTCGGATAGCCGTGCACCGCACAGGCGAGGCCAGCGGGCACCCGATCGATGAGCACCGCCACGTCGTCGGACCACGGGTTCCAGCCGTCGACGAGCGCATGCATCGCGGGCTGGTGGTAGAGCACTCCGTCCCACGAGCAGTCCGGCCAACGCAGTGCCGCGCCCAGGCTCAGCAGCGCGACGGCACCGACGGCTAGCGCGGCCCCGCGCCGGTCCTTCGCCATTGGCTGGAGCGCCGCGACGAAGCCGATCACGATGCCGAACCACGACTGCCAGCTCTGCACGCCGAACCCACAAGCAATGCACACGGTCACGGCGGCCCACACGGCGAGCGCGAACACGAGTGCGAACCGCGTCACCGCCAGCGCCCAGCGCAGCAGCCGGCGGCAGTGGCGACCTCGCCCACGACACTCGCGCCGGCCGACGAACGAAGTCGCTGGCTGGCTCGTGCTGGCGAAGGACATCGCCAAGCATTCTGACCGCGATGATGATCTGGGCAATGCCGGATCGCGGCAATGGACGCGGTCTGGCCAGGCGGTTCGCGATCACCACGTCGGGCTGGCGATCGCCACCGCCGTGCATGGTCGCTTCCCCGTCATCGCAGCCGCGGCCCTGCCGCTATTCCGGTCGTGAGTTCGCGCTCGAGACCTGACGAGGTCGCAGTGCCTGCGCGAGTCCGTCGATACCGGCGGCCCTATGGCCGCCGATCGCAATGCACCCCATCGTAGGTGATCCGCCCGGTGCACGGCGCCCCGATGGCTTCGATGTCCGGGATGAGACCCATGGTTCGAACCAGGGCGAACACCCGGACGTCGGCAGCAGGGAACGCATCCTTCACTCGCGACGCGGCAGCAATGAGTGTCGATCACTTGGTCACGAAGTCGTCGACGATCGTGATGCGCCTTTCTGCATCGAGGAGACTGCGCTCGATGCGCAGCGTCTTGTAGTGACGCTCCGGCAGGGGGCGGTCACCAGCAGCTGCGAATGCTGACTTCGGGACCGGTTCAGTACGGATGAGGCAGGAGAACACACGCGATCCGAGTCCACCGCGAACAAGCGCTTCGGCGAGCAGGCGAGCAGGCCAGAGCGAGTCCTTGCTGGGCAGGGGCGTCCTCCTCGGAGTCGGCACCAACACCACGTCCGGAGCGAGAAACCCCGCGACGAGATCGGCTGGCAGGAACGGCTTGAGGTGTTCCGTGACCGTACGGAGGAACTCCGGAGCGCCGCGCTTCAGAGGGTCTCGAACCTGCTCCCGTGACTTCTTCGACTCTGGCGACTGCCCTCGGGGCGAGTAGACGAGAGCTGCTGCGAAGGGGACCTCAGAAAGCAAGCTCGCTCCGCATCCGCCCAGGAACCTCGTCCAGCGCCTCGTCGAGGTTGTCTCGATTCAACACCTCGGCCCCGTAGCCGAGCATCTCTGCCGGCCAGGTGAGGTCAGAGCGCTTCACGAGAGACTCCATGAGGAAGAGCGGGCGGCCCAGGCGGAGCGCCTCCCAACCTTGGTGCAACGTGCCGCTGCCCTCGCCAGCTTCGACGATGATGGTGGCGTCCGAGAGGAGCGCCATCGTGCGGTTTCGAATCGGAAAAGCCCTCGTGCCGCCGCGCATGCCGGACGGAAACTGCGAGACGACCAGGTGGCCGCGCATGATGCGCGCCTGGAGTTCGCGGTTCTCGGCCGGGTAGGCGACGTCGAGCGGGGTCCCCAGAACGGCGATGGTCCGCCCGCCAAGGTCCATGGCCGTGGTGTGCGCAGCCGTGTCGACGCCTTTCGCGAGTCCGCTCACGACCGTGATGCCGCGCTGGACGAGCGCCGCGGAAATAGCGCGCGCACGGTCGAAACCCTCGGTTGACGGCTCCCGCGTGCCCACGACGGAGACCCGGCGACCGCTCCGAAAGAGCTCGAGGTCGCCGGCTACGAACAGCACCTTCGGCGCGTTCTTCTTCTCCACGTCGTTGAGCGTTCCAAGAAGGCCTTCGGGGCTGGCCTCCTGGAACGTGACGTGCCCCGGGTTCTCCTTCACAGGCCCTCCGCAGCAGTCGGGGTATGCCGACCACCATCGACCGGGAGAACGCATCGGCGCCGACTGCCGATGATGCGATCGAGCACGCGGTCAGCGTGCCGCTGGAACTCGCCGGGGGTGTGGATGTCGTTCGCCTGCATCACGAGGCCGCAGCATGAAGGCTGCTGCTTGATGCTAGCCCACACAGCAGAACCCCCGCTACCGCCAAGTCGCGCGAGGGACATTCACGCCGACACCGCACCCAGGACGATTGCACGAGGTCGGATCCCAGCGCTCACCCCACCCCACCACCGAATGCGAGACTCGCCCGGATCGCCTCGACGATGCGCATCGACGCCCGCCCGTCACCGTACGGATTCTTCACCGTCGCCATCGCCGCATACGCATTCGGATCGTCCAGCAACCGATTCGCCTCGGCCACGATCGTCGCGCGATCCGTCCCCACCAGCTTCGCCGAACCCGCCGCGACCCCTTCCGGCCGCTCCGTCGTCGTGCGCAGCACCAGCACCGGCTTGCCGAGCGACGGCGCCTCTTCCTGCACCCCGCCCGAATCGGTGAGGATGAGCGTGCACGCGCGCATCGCCGCCACCATCGCCGGATAGTCGAGCGGATCGACCAGTTGGATCGACGGATGGCCGCCGAGCACCCGATGCGCGACCTCGCGCACGTTCGGGTTGGGATGAACCGGATACAGCATCTGCACGTCGCGCCGATCGGCGACCTGCCGCAGCGCCGCGCAGACCTGCTCGAACGGCGCGCCGAAGTTCTCGCGGCGGTGCGCGGTGACCAGCACCAGCCGCTTGCCCGCGGCGGGCCGGAACGGTGCCGTGTCGACGCGTTCGGCAGCCCACAGCAGCGCATCGATGACGGTGTTGCCGGTGACGTGCACCCGCTGGGGATCGGTGCCCTCGCGCAACAGGTTCTGCCGCGAGCCCTCGGTCGGCGCGAAGTGCAGCGCCGCCATGCGACCGACCAGCACGCGGTTGAGTTCCTCGGGGAACGGGTTGTGCAGATCGCCGGTGCGCAGCCCGGCCTCGACGTGGCCGAACGCGATCTTGCGATAGAAACACGCCAGCGCCGTCACCATCACCGTCGTCGTGTCGCCCTGCGCCAGCACCAGATCGGGCTGTTCCTCGGCGAGCACCGGATCGAGCCCCGACAGCAGGCGCGCGGTCAGATCGGCGAGCCCCTGCCCGGGTCGCATCGCATCGAGATCACGATCGGGACGGATGCCGAAGAACGCGTGGATCTGGTCCAGCATCTGTCGGTGCTGCGCGGTCGCCAGCACCCGCGTCACCGCCCACGGCTGCTGCTGCAGCGCGTGCACGACCGGGGCGAGCTTGACGGCTTCGGGGCGGGTTCCGACGACGACGAGGATGCGATGCGGCTTCGACATGAGCGAGCCGGTCACAATGCGCGTTGGCGGCGGCCGGGACAACGACCAGCTGCCGCGGCGCGCTCGGACCAAGCGCCGAACTTGCGCCGCTGGCCTTGTTCCGCTGCCCGCGGCGCCTAGCTTCACCGGCCAGATCGCGCGCCGCGGTCATCCAACCACCGCATGCCGATCGTCGAGCGAGTCCTGCGCTTCCTGGATCCCACCGGCAAGGCCAGGGCCACCGTGCGCCAGTGGTTGCGGGGCGCCCCGGCGGCGCCGGAACGGCAGCCAGCGCCGCCGGCGACCGTCACCTGCCTGCTGTTCGCCGACGGCAGCCCGCTGCTGCCGCGCTGCGACGCGCTGCTGGCGCAGACCTACCGGCCGCTCGAGATCCTGGTCGCCGGCAGCCGCGAACGCCTGCGCGACCTGCCGACGCGTCCCGGCGTGCGCGGGTTGGTCGTGCCGAACGGCATGCCGCAGGCCGAGGTCGAGCGCGAACTGGCGGCGCTCGCGGGGGACTTCGTGCTGACCGCGGCCGGCAGCGCCGAACCGGAACTGGTGGCGACGCTGCTCGCGATCCTGCAGCGCGAACCGGGGCGCGACGAGGTGCGCGGCCAGGGGCGCAAGCAGCAACCCGGCGGTGGCTTCTGCCTGCGGCGCAATCGGCGCCGCGACGCAACAGCACCACCGACGCCACTCGCCGTGACAGCGGACACGCCGCTGCCAACCGATGACCGGCCGCTCTCGCTGCACTTCCCCGCCGCCGCGGCGAACACCGAGGACCTGCCGTACCGATGGCGCGCAGTGCTGACGCGACCGAACGTGATCGCGACCGCGGCCGATGCGACCACCGCCGAACGCGTGCGCCTGCTGCAGCCGTCGCCGCCGAACCGCCTGCGCCCGTTCTGCGGTGGCGCACCGCGCCGCGTCGTGCTGCAGGCCGACGACTTCCGCGAGGGTGGCATGGAGCAGGTCATCATCGACCTCGCCGAAGCGCTGCAGACCGCCAACTTCACCGTGCGGCTGCTGATCCTCGGCGAAGAAGGGCCCGCCGGCGCCCGCGCGCGCGCCCGGGGCCTGTGTGTCGATCGCGTCCCGGCCTCGTTCGACGCCTACCGCGACTACCTCGACCAGCACCGCCCCGAACTGGTCAACGCGCACTACTCGACCTACGGCGCCGATCAGTGTGCCGCGCGCGGCGTGCCGTTCGTGCAGACGGTGCACAACATGTATGTGTGGTTCGGGCCGTATCAGTTCGACACCTATCGCAAAGCCGATCCGCACACACACGCCTACGTCTGTGTGTCCAACAACGTCGCGCGCTACAGCGACCTGACCATCGGCCTGCCGGCTGTGCGCATGCTGGTGATCCCGAACGGCTGCCACCGCGACTTCCTCGCCGTGGACGCGCACCGCACCGCGGCGGCCGCGCTGCGGCGCGAGTTGGGACTGCCGCCGACCGCGCGGGTGCTGCTCAACGTCGCGTCGGTGCAGCCACCGAAGGGCCAGCACCTGCTGCTCGCCGCGTTCGCCGAGCTCGCCGCCGAACGCACCGACGCGCACCTGATCGTGCTCGGCGGCACCGCCGATGCCGAGTACCTGCGCGCGCAGCAGGCCATGACCGAACGGCTCGGCCTGTCGCAGCGCGTGCACTGGGTCGGTCGGCGCGCGGACGTCAGCGCGTTCCATCAGCTCGCGGATGCGCTGGTGCAGCCGTCGTTCTTCGAGGGCTGGAGCCTCGCCATCACCGAGGCGGTGCTGGCCGGGCTGCCGGTGATCGCGACCGACGTCGGCGGCGCGGTCGAACAACTGCGCGGCACCACCGGCATCCTGGTGCCGGCGGCCGCACCCGACGTGACGCGGCTGCACGTCGACACGCTGATGCCGCTGCTGGCCGACGAATGCGCGGCGGTGCGGAGTGCTCTGGTCGCGGCGATGCGCGAGGTGCTGGCGCGGGACGGCGCCCGCAGCCCGTTGCCGGCCGAGTGGGAGGCGCTGCTGCGGGAGGCGGCGTACGGCCGCACCGCCGAGGTGTTCCACTGGTTCGCGGCCGGAGGGTCGGTGCGGGCGGCGCGCTGCTGGCTGGCAGCTCAGTAGAGGCCGAGCGTCATGCGATTCGCCTCGGTCGCACCGATGGCGAGACTCGGGTCGAGGGCGAGGAAGACCATCTGGTGCGCGAACGACACGCCGACCAACGCAGGCAGCATGGGCAAAGCGAACGACGACTCGGCCCGACCCGCCACCGCGAACGTCGACACCACGACCTCGGGGGCGACGCGCAACGTGCAGCCAGCACCCGCGGTCGTGAACACGTTGGCCAGCGGCAGCGTGAGCGTCGTGGCGCCGAACACGGCGGCGACCACGGCGCTGCTCGGCAAGCCCGTGGCGACGGCTCGCCACGGGCTGCCGATCCATGGGCGCGTCGCGCTCGTGGTGTTCGCGCCGCAGCCAGCGCCCGCGGTCGCCACCGTCGCCGGGCACGAGCTGTCGAGCACGGCGATGCCGGCGCCGAGCACGCCGCTGCTGGCACCGAACGAACCCAGGGCCCGCAACCCCGGTTCGGTCCATGTGATGCTCCTCACCGGGGCGCCGCTGATTCTCCACTGCGCCAACTGGGTCCAGGTGGCACCGTTCCAACGCCGTAGCGTCGAACGGTAGAACATCGGCAGCGACTGCAGCGATTCGTGGCAGGCCACGAAGCCACCATCCGGCAACGGGGCCACGGCCTCGACCGATTCGGGCGCCGTGCCGATCGGGGTGGTCCAACCCAGACCGTCCCAGACGGTGAGCCACGGCGCTGTTTCCTTGCCGGCGACGATGCGGCCGTCGGTCAGTTCGGCCACTGCGCGCACCCACGGCGAGCTGCCGAGCCACTGCAGGCTCACGCCGTTCCAGCGCGCGACGCCGGCGACGCCACCGACCAGCAGATCGCCGTTCGCCGCGATCGCCAACGAACGCACCCAGTCGAAGCCGCCGGGCACCGGGACCCAGGCCGAGCCGTTCCAGGCGCCGAGGAAGTTGCTGCCGAGGAAGGGCACGCCCGAGGCCACATACACGTCGCCGCCCGGCCGAGTCGCGAGTCGCAACGCCTCACCCGGCAAGCTGCCCATCGCCGACCACGAGCTGCCGTCCCAGCTGGCGACGTTGGTGACGGGGATGCCACCCGCGCCGGCAAATGCACCGCCGGCGACGATGCGGCCATCGGGCAAGCGGGTCAGAGCACGGACCGGGCCCGTGATGCCGGTGCCGAGCGGCGCCCACTGGCCGCCTTGACGGATCGCGATGCGGTTCGCGGCGATGCCGCCGATGCGCGTGAAATCGCCGGCGAAGACCGTGCCACCCTGAGGCAGATCGACCGCGGCGTGGACCGGACCGTCGATGGTGCCGGGCAGCGGTTGCCACGTGGTGCCGATCCGACGCGCCATGCGCAGTGGCATCCGGCCGCCGGCGAGCAGGTCGCCGTTCGGCAGCGACACGAAGGCGCGCAGATCACGAACGTAGTCATTGCCGATCGTCGACCAGGCGGAGCCGTTCCAACGCGCGACGCCACGCGCCGTCACACCGCCGGCCGTGGTGAACGAACCACCGACCAGCACGTCGCCGCTCGCCTCGACGTGCATCGCGTCGACGCTGACGCCGAACGCAGGCCCGACGCCCACGCCGAACGCCGTCCACGACGTTCCGTCCCACTCGGCGATGCCCCGGCTCGCACCGAGCGTGAACAGCCCACCGGCGAGCAGGTTGCCATTGGGTCGCAGCGCGAGCGTCAGCACCGAGGAGGACTGCAGCCCGCTGCCGAGTGTGATCCAGGCGGTGCCGTCCCAGCGCGCGACCTGACCGGTCATCGAGCCACCGGCGATCAGGTCGCCGTTCGCGTCCACGATCAGCGCCTGGATGCTGCCGTTCAGCGCACCGATGGGGGTCCAGGCCGCACCGGTCCAGCGGCGCACCTGAGCGCTGGTGCCGCCGGTCACCAGGTCGCCGTTCGGCAACACGGCCAGCGCATTGAGAGGGAACTGCGAGCCCGAGCCGAACGGCTGCCAGGCCGATCCGGTCCATCGCGCGACGCGATTCACCGCGACGCCACCGGCGCTGGTGAAACTGCCGGCGGCCACCAGCTCGCCCGTCGGCAGCACGGCGAGTGCGCGCACCTCCGCGTTCATCCCGACGCCGAATGTCGACCAAGCGCCGGTCTGCGGATCCCAGCGGGCGATGTTCGGCGCGATCGCGTTGCCGGCGGCCTGGAAACTGCCGCCGACCACCACCTCCGCGGGCTGGGGCCCGGCCCCGTCCGGGTCCCAGCGGCACGCACAGAGCACATCCCCATCGGGGCCGCAGGGCGTCTCGCCGGGCGACCACTGCAGCGTGCATTGGCCGATCGCGAGGCTGGCGAACAGCAGGGACGTCGAGGCGAAGCGCGCGTGCCGATGGAGTTCTTGCATGGGGATCGTGAGCCGTTCGAGCCCGCGTCATGAGCAAGGCCAGTGCCGTGGTCAGGCGACCCTCGGCCACGGTAGTGCCGATGCTGCCGGTGGCACGTTTCGGTGACAGTGTGTTCCCGGTTGCACGCAATCGGCGAACGGCACTCGCCGCACCACCCGAACCACCCCCGCCCCCCATGGCCAGACGACGCGTTCTCTCTACCATGCCACCGCCGGTCCCTGCCCGACCGCTGCCCACCGAACCCATGCAGACCTCCATTTTCCCCGTCGCTTTGCTCGCGATGGCCGCCTCGGTCTCGGCCCAGGCTCGCCTCGACGACCAACTGCTGTTCCCGACCTGCCTGATCCCGCCGGCGCGCATCGGCGACCTCGACTGCCCGCGCAACCCGTTCGTGTCCGCGGCTCGATTCGCGGAGGTGTCGCCGCGTGATCAACAGAGTCTCGTCGCACTCGCCAACCAGCTCCGCGTCGACACGTCGATGCCGCACAGCTGTTGGCTCGGGCCGGTGCCGAACGCGACGATGGCGCTGTGGAACGCGGTGATGTCGCCGGCCGCGTTCAACCCGGTGACGCGCTGGTCACAGACCGCGAGCCAGGCCGGTGGCCTCGGCAACGGCGATCGCACGATCATCACCTACAGCTTCGTGCCGGACGGCACGATCATCCCCGCCGCCAACGGTTCGCCGGCGGGCCCGAGCGTGCTGTTCGCGACCTTCAACGCGGTGTTCCCGAGCCAGGCCACCTGGCAGGCCCGCATCGGCGACGCGATGAACCGCTGGGGCCAGCTCGCCGGCCTCACCTACGTGTTCGAACCGAACGACGACGGCTCGCAGCTGGCCGGCGCCGGCGGCCAGCTCGGCGTGCGCGGCGACGTGCGCATCTCGGCCAAGGTCATCGACGGCGGCAGCGGCATCCTCGCCTACAACTACTTCCCCAACAACGGCGACATGGTGCTCGACAGCGGCGACGCCGCGTTCTACGCCAACGCCGGCAGCAACTACCTGCGGCTGTTCAACGTGCTGGCGCACGAACACGGGCACGGACTCGGCATCGCGCACGTCTGCCCGACCAACAACACCAAGCTGATGGAGCCGTTCATCAACTTGAACTTCAACGGGCCGCAGTACGACGACATCCTGACCGCGCAGCGCCTCTACGGCGACTTCAACGAGAACAACGACACCCCGGCGCTGGCGACCGATCTCGGCGCGCTGGCGAACGGCACCGACACGACGACGCTGCAGAGCCTCGACGGCATCGCCGACGTCGACTTCTTCCGCTTCACGATCGGCGCGACGAGGACGGTAGGCGTCAACATCCGCCCGAACGGCGCGCCTTATCTCGAGGGCGACCAGAACGGCGACGGCTCGTGTCAACCCGGCGTGAACTTCGATCCCAGACTGCTGCGCAATCTCGGCGTCAGCATCCTCGCCGCCAACGGCACCGTGCTCGCGATCTCGAACAGCGCGCCCGCCGGGAGCGTCGAGGCGCTGCCCGCGCAGCTGCTGACGGCCGGCACCTACTTCGTCCGCGTGTTCGGCGACGCGGTCGACCAGGTGCAGCTCTACAACCTCGAGGTCGTCGTGGCCGACGCGCCGCCGTTCACGGTGTCGATCGTCGGCGGCCCGCCGTTCACGGTGCCGGCCGATGCACCGGCGGTCCTGGGCATCGCGGTCGCGCCCGGCGCGCTCAACCCCGACCCGGCCAGCGGCGCGCTGTTCGCGTCCGTCAACGGCGGTCCGTTCGTGCAGTCGTCGCTGCAGCATCTCGGCGGCCAGAACTACCGCGGCCTGCTGCCGGCACGGCCGTGCTTCGACGCGATCCGCTGGTACGTGCGCTTCACGCCGATCGGTGGTGGCACGCCGGTGTTCGCGCCGTTCGCCGCGCCGGCCAGCACGTTCGAGACCGACGTGCTGAACCTGCCGCTGGTCACGGTGTTCGCCGACAACTTCCAGACCAACCTCGGCTGGACCGTGGTCAACGATGCGGCCCTGACCGACGGCGCGTGGGATCGTGGGGTGCCGGTCGGCGGCGGCGATCGCGGCGACCCGGTTTCCGACGGTGACGGCTCGGGCGCCTGCTACCTGACCGACAACGTCGACGGCAACAGCGACGTCGACGGCGGCGCCACGCGCCTGCTGTCGCCGATCATCAACCTCGCCGGCATGGCCGACGCGTTCATCACCTATCAGTATTGGTACACCAACAACTCCGGCACCGCGCCGAACCAGGACACCTGGCTGGTCGAGATCTCGAACAACGGCGGCGCGTCCTGGACCACCGTGCAGAGCACGACGGCGAGCACCACCGTGTGGACCCAGGTGCGCTTCCGGGTCACCGACTTCGTGGCCCCGACCAACCTGATTCGGATGCGCTTCACGGCGCAGGATCTCGGCACCGGCTCGGTCGTCGAGGCCGGCGTCGACGGGTTCGCGGTCGAGACCTGCGCACCGTCGGCGACCGTCGTGCTGCCGGCGGCGTGTGGTGGGCCGTTCGCGCTCGGCACGATCGCGACCAGTGCGGCGCCGATCGCCGGCACGTCGATCACGATCCAGTGCAATGCCGCGGCGACCTCGGCGGGCCCGGTGTTCCAGGGCTTCGTGCTCGGCCTCGGCCAGCTCGCTTCGCCGCTGCCGGGCTGCAGCTGCGTCCTGCAGCCGACGCTCGACCTGGTCGATCTGCAGATCGGCAGCTGGACGGTGCCGGGTCTGCAGTCCTGGTCGCTGCCGCTCGCGCTGCCGCCCAGCGCGGCCGGGCTCGTCGTGTATGCGCAGGGCATCGTCGCCAGCGCGACCGGCGGCTCGTGCAACGTGGCCGGGCTCGGCGTCAACCTGACCGACGCGCTGCGCATCACGGTGCAGTGACGGCGGCGCCGCGGCTGCGGGCCGTTCGAGCTGAGCTCCGACCCATTCCATGTCGGCCCTGTCTTCGCGCCGCGACCAGGAACT
Organism: Planctomycetota bacterium; assembly: GCA_025459175.1. Classification (GTDB taxonomy): domain Bacteria; phylum Planctomycetota; class UBA1135; order UBA1135; family UBA2386; genus UBA2386. Next base: position 77,998 of record JALORC010000008.1, read on the forward strand.
TCCGTCGATCCAGTCGCGGCGCGTTACCTGGGCCTGACCGCCGCATATGCACCTGCTTGCCATGAACCCCGCGCTCTCGATCCCGCCACCGTCTCGTTGGCTGGCCCGGCGGGCTGGTCCTGCGCCCCTCGCCCGCCGGCTGCCGCTGATCGCGGGCCTGGTCACGACAATCCTCGGCGGCGCTGCGCCCGCCCAGACCGAGCGCGACCTGCGCGACCTGCTGCGACTGCACTTCGGCGACCGCCACGCCGGCGTCGTGCTCGTCGAACGCGGCGGCAAGCAGCTGGTGCTCGAAGCCCACGGCCTGCTGCGTCCACGCGGTGCCAAGGTCACCGGCAAGACCCTGTTCGACCTCGGCACCGCCAGCGAGGCATTCACCGCGGTCGCCGTGCTGCGCGCGGTCCAGGCCGGCAAGCTCGGCCTCGACGACCCGATCCAGAACCACCTGAAGTACGTGCCGGTGCCCTGGCGCGAGCTCACCGTGCGCAACCTGCTCGACCGCACGGCGGGGCTGGCGCCGGCGATCGAGTGGAGTCCGGATCGGCGCGGCGACAGCGGGTCGTTCGTGGCGGCGGTGCTCGCCGAACCGAGCACCGGTCGACCGGGCCGCCAGGCGCGCCCCAGCGCCCTCGACTACGGGGTGCTCGCAGCGATGCTGGAGAACGTGGGCCAGCCGCTCGCGACGAGCCTGCACGAGCTCTTCGCGACGATCGGGCTCCCGGACACCGCGTTGCACGACGACGACGGGCTCGATCCGAAGCGGGCGCTGCAGCGCTTCCAGCCGGGGCGCGACCCGGCGCCGGTCGGTGACGCGACGACGGGCAAGTACGACTGGGAGGCCATCGGGCGCGGCGGCATCGTGACGACGGTGCCGGACCTGGCGAAGTTCTATCGCGCCCTGCACGGCACCGCGGTGCTCGACGCGGCGACCGGCAGCGTGCTGTGGGGGCGCGGCTGGGGCCAGATCGGCCGTTTCGAACTGACGCGGAACGACGACAAGCTGCAGCGCGTGCTGCTCGCGGGCACCGCGCACGGCTTCGAGGCGCTGCTGCTGCACCTCGTCGAGACCGATCATCTGATCGTGGCGCTGGCCGGTGCCGGCACCGATCTCGCGCAGCTCGGGGATCGCATCGAACGGCTGCTGCGCGACGGCAAGCCCGAGGCGGCGGCGGCCGGACAGCACCGGGTCGGCCGCTTCCGCGTGAAGGCCGACGAGGAGTTCGATCTGGCGGTCGAGGGTGGCCAGCTGGTGCTGCGTGCGCTGGGGCAGGAGAGCTGCGCGCGGCTCGTGCACGGCATCCCGCGCATGCCCGAGTGGCCGAAGTTCTACGAGGAGTGCAACGCCCGGCTCGACGTGTTGGTGCGACCGCTGCTGCTGCAGGACCACGCATCGTCGTCGCGCAGCTTCCACAAGGACGCGCCGGCCGACGCGGCCAGTTCGGCGCAACAGCTGATCGCCGACCTGGTGGCCGCCCACGGTCGCTGCGGCGAGGTCCGCACCATCGGTACGTCGGCGGCGGTGGGACAGGTCAGCTACTTGCGGGTGACGTTCGGCACCACGCCGGTGACGTTGGTCGTCGAGTGGCACGGCGAGGAGCTGAAACGGGTGGCGCGGCACCCGACCGACTGGCCGTTCGCGGTCGTGCTGACGGCGGCCGGCGTCGATCAGTACACGGCGATGTCGCTCGACGGCAAGGCCAAGCTCAAGGTGGTCGTCGCCGCCGGCGGCAAACGGCTCGAAGTGGCCAGCGACAAGGACTCGGTGCGCGCGCAGCGAGTGCGTTGAGCGTCGAGACCGGCGACGCCGACCACGCGCAGCTCGCCGCCGGCCGGGTCGGCGTCTACGCTGCAGGCCCCACTCGTCCCTCCGGAGCCCCCGCGTGCCCGCCATCGAAACGCCGTACTGGAACCCCAAGATCGAGACCCTGCCCAAGGACCGGCTGCGCGCCCTGCAGCTGGTGAAGCTGCAGCGACTCGTCGAACGCGCCTGGCACACCTCGCCGTTCCATCGCCGCCTCTACGACCAGGCCAAGGTCCGGCCCGAGCACATCAAGACCCTCGACGACATCCGCCGCCTGCCGTTCATGACGCGCGAGGACTGGATGGCGAATCAGGCCGAGAAGCCCTTGTTCGGCGATCTGATCACGCGGCCGCCGCAGGACGCGATCCGCTACCACCTGACCTCGGGCACCTCGGGGCGGCAACCGCTGCGTGTGCTCGACAGCCGGAAGGACTGGTCGTGGATCGCCGACATGTGGTGCTACGGCTTCTGGGGCTTCGGCATCCGGCCCACGGACACGGTGTTCTTCGCGTTCTCGTACGGCTCGTTCATCGGTTTCTGGGGCGCGCACTACTGCTGCGAGAAGATGGGCTGCCTCACGCTCGCGTCCGGCAACATGACGACCGAGCAGCGCGTGAAGCAGATCGTCGAGATGGGCGCCACCGTGGTCTGCGCGACGCCGACCTACGCGCTGCGCATGGGCCAGACCGCCGAGAAGATGGGCATCGACCTCCGCAAGGAGGGCAAGGTGCGCCGCGTCGTGGTCAGCGGCGAGCCGGCGGGCTCGATCCCCGCGGTCAAGAAGATGATCGAGGACATGTGGGGCGGCAAGTGCGGCGACACCGCCGGCATGACCGAGATCGGCACCATCATGATCTTCGAGTGCGACCACCAGCCCGGCGGCCCCCACATCCTCGAGGACCACTTCATCGAGGAGGTGCTCGATCCCGACTCCGGCGCACCGATGCCGTACGGCGAACGCGGCGAGCGCGTGGTGACCTCGTTCGGCCGCGGCTTCATCCCGCTGATCCGCTACCGCACCAAGGACCTGGTCTGCAAGGTGCCCCACACCCGCTGCAGCTGCGGCCGCACCGGCGACATCTACGAGGGCGGCATCCTCGGGCGCGTCGACGACATGAAGCTGATCCGCGGCACCAACGTGTATCCGCGCGCGGTCGAGGCCGTGGTGCGCGAGCACAAGGAGGTCGAGGAGTTCCAGATCGTCATCACGCGCCTCGACTCGGTGCAGGACGAGATCACGGTCAAGGTCGAACTGAAGCCCGACCAGCAGGACCAGTGGCCGCGGGTGCAGGCGCAGCTCGGCAAGGACCTCGCCGACGCGCACGAAGGCCTGCGCTTCAACGTCGAGCCGTGCAAGCCCGGCGAACTGCCGCGCTTCGAGCTGAAGGCCAAGCGCCTGCAGGACCTGCGACCCCAGTACTGAACCGAGCCCCCGCCATGAACAACCAGACCGATCTGCTGGGCAACGCACTGTCGAAGGACGACCACGAACTGCTCGACCTCTACGGCCGGCTGAAGGCGCTGAGCGCCCGCACCGACCTGCCGCCGGTCGCCACCGCCAACGTCAAGCAGGCGATGGTGCTGCTGTGGAACGCGTGCAACGACCTCGCCCTGATCGCCGAGGAACCGGGCTGCGACTGACTTGGACGACGGCGCGGACGCTTCGCGGCGGCGCTTCGTGCGCACCGAGCTGATCACGCTGGCGCTCGCCGCGCCGGCGATGTTCGGCATCACCGTGTGGTTCGGGGGCCTGCGCGACTCGGTGCAGCTGCTGCTGCACGCGCCGCTGCAGATCCTCGGCGGCCATGCCGCGATGCTGCTGGCGGTGCTGCTCGCCGCCGGCCCGCTCGGCCGCGGCTTCGACCGCAACCCGGCGCTGCTCGGCATCTGGAACGTCGCGCTGTTCGCGTTCGGCGCGGTGACGGCCTGCGCGATCAACTGGCTCGTGCTCGGCATGGGCGACGCCGGCTCGTGGTTCCGCAAGCCCCTGCTGCTGCTGCTGACGTTCGGGCTGCTGCCGGCGATCGTGATCGGTCACCTCGCGGTGCTGATCCACATGCTGCAGCAGCGGCGCAGCTGACGACCGACCTCAGTTGCCGCGCGGGGCGACGAACACGTCGTCCTGGTCGTTGCTGTCGCCCTGGACCATGTTCTTCGCCTTGCTAACGAAGGCGATCACCGGCGCATCGCTGGCCAGCGCCGGCGCCGTGCAGTCGTCGTCGGGATCCCCACCGCCGCGGGCGAGACTCACGCGACGCGTCACCCCGCTCACCAGATCGCGGCAGAACACGTCCTCCTTGCCGTTCCGGTCGTCGCCGACCAGATCGTCCGACAGCGAGCTGAAGGCGACGTAGGAACCGTCGGCCGATAGCTTCGGCAGCCAGCTCTCCTTGTCGACCTCGTTGCCCTGTGGGTTGACACTGACCCGGATCGTCGCCCCGGTCGCCAGCGTGTGCACGAACACGTCGCTCTTGCCGTTGTCGTCGCCGCTGACCAGATTCGCGGCCTTCGATGCGAACGCCACCCGCGTGCCGTCGGCCGAGATCGCCGGCTCGACGCTGTCGTCGTTGCCCTCGTCGCCGCCGCTGGAGGTGCTGACGCGGCGGGTCTGGCCGCTGGTGCGATCGTGCACGAACACGTCGATCTTGTCGTTGCTGTCGTCGCCGACCAGGTTCGACGACTCCGACGCGAACGCGATCCAGCGCCCGTCGCGGGAGATCGACGGCTGCATGCTCGGCCCGTTGCCGGCCGCACCGCCGCTCGAACGGCTGACCAGCTGCACGGCGTCGGCGACGCGGTCGTAGACGTAGACCTGCTGTGACTCGCCGGTGGCGCACACGAACGCGACCCAGCGGCCGTCGCCCGACAGGCTCGGCGCGAAGCACCGCCCGCCCAGGCTGGTCGCACCGGAGATCGGCTCGGTCAGGCCGGCGATGCGGTCGCGGACGAACACCGCGTCGGTGTCGGTGGCCCGCCCCTCGAACGCGACGAACAGACCGTCGTCGGACAGCGACGGCATGCCGCACAGGTCGGCGAACTGACCGCCCGACGGCCGCAGGCTGATGCGTTCGGTGGCGCCGGTGTCGCGATCGTGCACGAACACGTCCTCCTTCTGGTTGCTGTCGCCGCTGACCAGGTTGGAGGCCTTCGACTGGAAGCCGACGTAACGACCGTTGCCGCTGACCGCCGCCTGCCGGCTGAAGTCGTTGCCCTGGGCGCCGCTGCTGCTGACGCTGACGCGCCGGCGCGCGACGTTCGTGGGCACGAAGTCGACCTCGGGGCGATTGGGCAGCTCGGCCGCGACCCCGGCATTGGTGACGGTCACCGTCAGCTGTTTGCGTTCGGGGGACGTGCTGGTCAGGCGCACGCGCGCCGTGCCGTCGGTGCCGGTGCGGAGCGAAGCCGCCGGCACGAAGTCGTTGCCGCTGCCGGTCGCCGCCACCGTCAGCTGTCGACCGACCAGCAGCTGCCCGTTCTCGTCGCGCAGCGTCACGACCAAGGGCGCCCCGTCGACGCCGTCACTGGCGATCGCCTGGCTCGCCTGGAGCGTGACGACCGACAGCGAGCTGCTGACGGGGATGGTGTCATCAGGGGCGCCGCCGCCGGAGCCGCCGCAGGCACCGAGCAGCAGGAGGACGACCAGACTGGAAGCAGAAGTGGTTTGCATGGAAGGGATTGCGAATCAGGGTCTGAGTTGCCCCCCAGCATCCAACAGGTGTACCAAACACGCCCCGACGACCTCGCGCCCGGATTCCTGACACGGCGCGTAGCGACGCCACACATTCGCCAAACCGCACGAGCGGCTTCGGGCAGCCCGGGTTGGCCGGCAGATTCCGATGCCAAGGCTTCGCCGGCGCAACCAACCGGCGCCTGCACCCCGTCCCATGTCACCAGGTGCTTCCGAGGCTTCGGCACCAGCGCGCACCGCTACGCCGGACAGCGCGTTCCGAAGCGGCGTCGCGGCCGGAAACTACGACCGCTCCACCAACGCCTTGATCAACCGATCCTCACCGCAGCGTCGGGTAGTCCGAGTAGCCCTGGTCGCCGGGCGTATAGAGCGTCCCGAAGTCCGGCGGGTTCATCGCCGCGCCCTTGCGCACGCGGACCACCAGGTCGGGGTTGGCCAGGAACGGCACCCCGAACGCGATCAGGTCCACCTCGCCGGCCGCGATCGCCGCATCGGCCTTCGCCGCGTCGTAGCCGCCGTTCGCGATCAGTGGGCCTCGGAAGGCCTTGCGCAGCGTCGGCAGGACCGGCGGCAGCGGGACGTGGAACATGCTGCCGGGCAACGCCTCGCTGACGTGCAGGTAGGCGAGGCCGAGCCGATCCAGGGCCCGCGCCGCGTGGCCGAACGTCGCCACCGGGTCGCTGTCGCGCATGTCGTTGTAGGCTCCGGTCGGGGACAGCCGCACGCCGACCCGGTCGGCCGACCAAGCGCCGGCGACGGCCTCGGTCACCTCGAGCAGGAACCGGGCGCGCTTGCCCGGGCTGCCGCCGTAGGCGTCCGTGCGCTGGTTGCTGCAGTCCCGCAGGAACTGGTCGATCAGGTAGCCGTTGGCGCCGTGGATCTCGACACCGTCGAAGCCGGCCGCACGCGCGCGCGTCGCCGCCGCCGCATACTCGCCGACGATGCGGGCGATCTCCACCGTCGTCAGCGCGCGCGGTGTCACGTACGGCTGCTTGCCCTTGGCGGTGTGCGTCTCGCCCTTCGCCGCGATCGCCGACGGTCCGACCGGCAGCTCGCCACCGAGGAAGTCCGGGTGCGACGTGCGGCCCATGTGCCACAGCTGCAGGAAGATCCTGCCGCGGCGCGCGTGCACGGCCGACGTCACGGGGCGCCAGGCGGCGACCTGCGCGTCGTTCCAGATGCCGGGCGCGTTCAGCCAGCCGCGGCCGGTCGCCGCGATCGCGGTCGCCTCGGTCACCAGCAGGCCGGCGTCGGCGCGCTGGGCGTAGTAGGTCGCCATGCGCGGCGTCGGCACGTTGTCGGCGGTGGCGCGGCCGCGCGTCATCGGCGCCATCACGAAGCGGTTGGGCAGCGACAGCGGGCCGACTCGGGCGGGAGAGAAGAGGTGAGGGTGGCGGTTCATCAGGGTGGACGTGGTGTCGTGGCGAGCCGGATCAGCCGCGAAGTGGTGCGGCACCGAGGTCGAACAGCAGGGCTTCGACCGCGGCTTTCGCGGATGGGAAATCCGAGCTGCCGTCCCGACCCCGGGACCCCGCTCCGCCATCTTGCCGACCCCACTCCCCATCTTCCAACTGGTTGCGCCAGCCCGTCTCGGAGCCTCGCTCCCGCCACTTCCGCGCCAAGGCCGTTGCCGCTGTTACTGACGTTCGGGCTGCTGCCGGCGTCCGTGATCGGCCAACTCGCGGTGCTGATCCACATGGTTCAGCAGCGGCGATGACCGGCGTCACTGGGCGACGACCATGTCGAACGGGTTGCCGCCGACCCCGAGCAGTCCGGACAACTGCGTGTTCAGATCGGCATCGAAGACCAGGACACTGCCCGTGCCGACGCCGACCCCTGGCACCGGGAAGAACACCTGTCGCCGCACCTCGTCGAAGGCGATCGTGTCGAGACGACCGCTGATCGCCACGTAGAGCTCGGCGAGCTGGCCGAGGTTGCGATCGAACACGCGCAGATGGGTCGAGGCGACGATCGAGGTGTGAGCGACCGCGAAGCCCTTCGTGTCGCTGACCATCACGAACGGGCCGAGGTCGGCGCCGAACTGCAGCTCGGTCATCATGAAGCCGAGCGAAGTGTTCGTGTTCAGATCGACCTCCTCGATGCCGGTCGGCGCGAACGTGCCCCAATCGTCGTTGACGCCAGGAGTGCTGATCCACAGCCGGTTGCCCGCTGCATTGCGCTGCATGCGATGGTCGGGACGCAGCCCCTGCAGGGCGATGGTGTCCAACAGGATCACCGGCGGGTCGGGATTGAAGCCGGGCGCCAGCACCGCGAGCATCGCCCCGTGCTCGACGAAGTTGTTGCGGTCGTAGCGCTGCAGCTGCACGTACACACGATCGCCGTCGACCTCCATCATCATCGCGTCCGGCGACCCGTCACGATCCGCATAGGGTGACAGATCCTGGCCGACGGTCAGCGCCCCGGTCTTGAGGTCGAGCCACCACAGGTGAGCCGCGTCGTGATCCGTGATCAGCGCCATGCGCGACCCGACCTGTACGATGTCACGCGGCGCCGACACCTGCGGGATCGCATAGGTGCGCGCGAGCGCGAGGCTCGGCAGCAGGCGCAGTTCGACCGTGCGGTTCTGCCGGCCGAGCACCAGCAGGCGATTGCCGAACGCACGCACCACCGTGTCCGCGCCGGACGGCGCGACGGCCGGCGCCACCGACCACGGCGGCGGCGTGGCGACCGTGGACAGCACCCCGGTGCTGGACCCGGTGTTGGCGGCGACGATCAGCTGCTGCGCCGGCAGGCACTCGGTCACCAGCAGATGGGCGGAGAACAGGGCACACGACACGGAGAGGAGCGGGCTGTGTTGCATGGCGGTCACTGCTCGAGAAAAGGAGTCCACGATCATCACCAGGATCGGCCCAGGAGAGAAGGCGCCGCGGATGACTCGTCGGTCGCGCGAGTCGCGCGGTCGAGCGGTCGGGCAACCGGTCACAGGAGCTGACGAGCGGGTATGGCGATTCGCTTGCGCCGGCAGCTCCGTTCCCGCCTTCGGGCTCCACCGTCCCGCCGCTCGCTCAGGAACGCCGCGAGAGCCAACGATCTTGCTGCCGGACGAGACGAACGTCTCGCCAGGCCACGAAGCGGCGCCCCGCCGCGTCCTTGCCCGCCGTGATGCGCACACAGCCGCGCTCCAGTTCCCCGCCGCCATCGAGCGCCAGCCCCTGCTCGCGCAGCGCGCCGAACAGGGCATCCGGTTCGTCGACGTAGAAGCAGACCTCCAGTAGGCGGTCGTTGAAGAACGACAATCGCATCACCCCGCGCTGCCCGAAGCACGACATCGGCTGCGCCTCGACGGTGTGGATCGCGAACGGCGGTCGCCCATCCGCCACCGGCGGCGAGTCCTCGATGACGCGCAACGCCACGTCGCGATCCAGGCTCGCAAGAACATCCGTGCGCGTGGCGTAGCTGAGGAAGCCCGGCAGCAGAACTTCGCCGGGCAGCCGTTCCGTGAACGACTCGCCAAGCAGATTGCACAGCACCATCACGCCCGCGGCCGACGCTGCGGCTGCGATCCCGAGCGTGGTGATGCGTCTTTCGCGAGAGGTCATCGCTGCTCGTCCCCCGATTGCGATGCATCGTCCGAATGCGATGCGACCGCCGGCTCGACCGGAAAGCGCCGACCGATGATCAGCAGCCGCACACCGACGACGGCGAGCAGGACCGAGGCGGTCCACACCTGCCAGCGCGCCACGGCCATGTGTTTCCAAGGCACGTAGGGCCTCGAGTCCAAGAGGATCGGCAAGGCCGCCAGCAACGCCATCGCGAGGAAGAACCAGCCGAGCCAGGTCGACGAGTTCCACTGGCGAGCCTTGGCCGCGGGGTCGGAGGAGCGGTCCAGGGCGACGACCGTGCCCACCAAAAACAGGACCAAGACGAGCAGTCCCGCTGCGACCCAGACGGCGATCTCGAGGATGTTCTCCATGCCGACTCCGTGGTGCGGGCGACGCCCCGCGGGAAGGGGAACGCTACCCGCGGCGGCCCGCCTCGTCGCCTTCCCCGATCTCCGCCAGCACCTGGGCGGCAGCCTGCCGTTGACAGCCAGCCATGCATTCATGCACGGGCCAGCTCGTCATTGCGGTGGCCGTCGTCTCGCCACCCCCGCGCCTTCTGCTGGCCGCGAGTCTCCGCAGCTGCGCAAGGAGCGCCCGACTTCAGAATGCGCCGATCGTCAAGCGAATGGCGTTGCTGCTCGTGCTCTCGACAATCGACAGGCTCTGGTCGAACTCGAGCAGCACGAGTTGCTGGTGCAGCAGGAGGCCGGCGATCGCCACGCTGTTCGGGATCGGCAGCTGCGTATCGATGGTCCCGGCACTGGAGACTGCCAAGGCCGTCAGGTCCGGCACGACCAGCAGATTGCAGGCCGCTGGGCTCGGCGAGAGCAGGCTGGCCAGCGGGATGCTGGTCGGCGCGAAGCCGGTGGCCGTGACGACGAATGCCGACGACGGAATGGTCGTGCTGCGGGCCCGGAACGTCGTGCCGGTCCAGGGCAGGTTGGTGGCGGTGAAGGTGTTGGGGCCGCCGGAGCCCGAGCAGGCGGTACCGGTGGGGACCGCCGTGGCGGGGCAGGTCGGTGCGTAGCGGGCGAAACTGGCGGAGATGGATCCACCAGCGATCGTGAAGTTGCCACCCGCCACGAGGTCGCCGTTCGGCAGCACGGCCAGGGCACGGACAGTGCCGTTCACGCCGCTGCCGAGCGCCGACCATGTGTCGAGCCGCGGGTCATAGGCGGCGATGTTGCTCGCGAACACACCGCCGGCCAGCTAGAGGGAGCCGGCGGCCACGAGCAATGGGGTCGCGGCACCAGCACCATCCGGATCCCAGGTGACAGTTGCGAGCACAGTGCCCCGGACACCAGGAACTCCATCCCCTGGCAGCCACTGTGGCTGGCACTGGGCCATCGCCGACGAAGCGCCGGACAGCAGCAAACACGCAATCAAGTAGCTGCGCAGCAGCAAACAGAACCGAGAAAGCACGCCTGAGGTCTTCAAGTTCATGGGATGTGCCAATGTGTGAAGACCCGAGAAGGCGGGTTTGCCGATCGGGACGAAACAGGCCGAGGTTCCGCCCCGACCGACTGCGTCAGTCTCCCATACCCGTGGGACCGCGTCGATGCCCTCGCGACACCTCGGATCGCGGTGCGGATCGGCGCGCCGTGGCATTCGCACGCCAGCCCGTAGACTGCGCGGCCCGCCCCCGACCCAGCCCCGCGCCGATGCGTAGCCACCGCCACCCACGTTCTCTCGACCTCCTCGCCGCTTGCGCCCTGTTCGCTGCGGCGGCCGTGGGCCAGGGCGCGCCAGCAGCGCCGCCCCCGCTCGGCCAGGCCGCGACCGAGGCGATCGCCGCGCGCTTCACCGCCGCCGATCACTGGGTGCAGAAGGCCGTCACGCTGCTGTCGCTGAACACCTGGTGGCACCCCGCCGGCGCCGGCATGATCGCCGCCGCGCTGCGCGAGAAGGACCCGAAGCTGACCGCGTTCGCGGTCGAAGCGCTGCTGCGCGCCGACCCGACCCTGCTGCCCGCGGTCGCCACCAGCGAACTGCTCGACGAACTCATCGTGCGACAGCTCGCGCGCAGCAACGACCTGCTGGTCGAGCGCGTGCTGGCCGCCTGCAAGCGCCTCGCGCCGAAGGTCGACGCCGCCGACAAGGGCGCCTGGCTGCGCTGGTGGAACGCGAACAAGGCGACCTGGGCGCCCGAGCCGTGGACCGCGCGCGACCAGAACACCACCGGCGAAGGCACCGTGGCCGCCTCGCAGCGCGCGTTCGATCTCTACCAGACCGGGCTCGACATGGTGCTCTGCATCGACTCGACCGGCAGCATGCAGCCGACCATCGATGCGCTCGGCGCGGCCCTCGGCGACATGGTCGACATCCTCGACGGCATCTCGCCGAAGATGCGGCTCGCGATCGTGCACTACAAGGACTACGGCGAGCTCGGCAAGCCCGGCGCCAAGGTCGTGCAGCCGTTCAACAAGAACATCTCGGGGGCGCAGAAGAACCTCGCCGACCTGCGCGCCTACGGCGGCGGCGACCTGCCCGAAGCGGTGTTCGGTGGCCTCGAGCAGTCGCTCGACCCGAAGCTCGGCTGGAAGAAGGACGCCAACAAGCTCGTGGTGCTGATCGGCGACGCCCCGCCGCACCCGAACGATCGCGGCAAGCTGCTCGAGCTGGTGCGTGCCGCCCACGAGACCCCGGGCACCCCGGCCGGCAAGCCGACCACCGGCCCGAAAGCCGCGGAGACGCCGTTCCTGACCTCCTGCATCGGGGTCGTGGTCAACTACGAGGGCAAGCTGCGCGACCAGCCTGGCTATCGCGAGTTCGTCGACTCGCAGAAGGTGATGCGCGAGGACTTCGCCGCGATCGCCAAGGCCGGCGGCGGCGTCTACGTCGAGGTCGAGTTCACGTTCCGCGACGAGCCGCAGCCGACCGGCAAGGACAAGAAGGACAAGGGCAAGGAGAACGACAAGGGCACCGCGATCGCGAGCGCCGCGACCCGCCGCATCGTCGAGCACATCCTGGTGCTGTCGTTCGGCGAACGCTTCGCCGCCGAGATGCGCGAGTTCGTGCGCATCTACTACGACTACAAGGGCGGCGGGCTGATCAAGTAGCGGTCGACGTACACTAGGGCAAGCTCAAGGACCTGCGCACTTCTGCGTCGAACCACGTGAGCTTTCTCATCCTCGGCAGTGCGGCACTGGTTGCCACTTGAAGCTCAAGCCCCTTGGCCATGGCTTGCTGGCCAAGCAATCGCCGAGTGCCTGCAAGGGCTACAATGGCAACAGCCCTTCTCTCCTCGGCCACCGAGGACGCCGCAGCCATGGAAAGCAAGGTGGCCGCGCTCTCAAGGAGGGCCGCTGAATCGGGGGCTCCAGCCATGGCAAGGGCAACGTCTCTCCGTGCTTGATGCACCTTGAACAAGAAATCGACTTCTGGCCCCATGCTGGCGGCCAGCTGAATCACGTCTCGAGCAACCTTCGCACTTTCCCGCGACAATCCACTTTGCTGCATGGCCTCGGCGAACGCGGCAGGAGGTCCGGCGGGGGCGGCATGCATCGCGGGGAAAGTCGCAACGCAAGTCAGGTTCATCACCTGGACATATGCCCGCCAGCTTTGGCCGAACTGGTCTCGGCTGGCATCCATGGTCTCGCGAATCGCACTGGCCGCAGGAGCAACGTCGAACTCGATGAACTCCGATGCCAGGAACCGCTGATGAACATCAACAAGGGCACGAGATGGCGAATCAGCATGCTCATCCTTCAAGTAGTGCACTCGAAGCGAGACTCGGTAGCGGCCCGGCCACGACAAAGCCGATGGGTCTGACAGCACATACTCGAAATCTGTCCTCCGTTGAGCGCCGACAACCTCGACGGAATGCTCGGCCACCGGCCAGCAAGTCGGATTCATCGGACCAAGCCTGGCGATCACATCCGGACGAATCCTCCACCTGTCGCCATCCAACACACTCCAGGTGACGGTGACCTTGCAAACTCGCATCGCACCTCCGCCCGGAGAGGACACGGAGCAATGGAAGATCCACGGACGATACTGCACAGCAGGACCCACCAACTCGATGCTGCAGTCCGGGACTTGACTGCCTTCGAGGCCAGGGCCGCCTGGGCTGCCGGGGCCTCCCGAGCCGGGGTTCTGCGCCAGCAGTGCACAAACAAGCAGACAGAAGCCAGATAGACGAGCCAGGGCGTTCATGGGTTCCATCCGGGGCGGAGCCAGTGTTCAACACGGCAATCCAGGTTGCCATGCAGACTACTTGATCCGCCGAATCATGCAGTGTGTCGGTCGACGCGGCGCCACTCGCTGCCATCCATCGCTGGCGTCAGCGCGCGGCCAGAAACCGGGCCATCGCCTGCTGCACCGGCTGCCCCGCCGCGGACCAGAGATCGACGTGGCCGAGCCCCGGCACGATGCAGCGGTCCTTGTGCACCGCCGACGACGCCGCGAACAACACGTCGAGCGCCTGCGGCCCGACCTTGTGGTCGAGCTCACCGCAGACGAACAGCGTCGGCACCGACAAATGGCGCACCGCGCGCTCGGGCGACAGTTCTTCCGCGGCCACCGACAGCAGCCACTCGGCCGACCGACGCAACGGCCACAGCAGTGGGCCCGGCACGAACGGCAACCGCGCCGCCAGCGCGGCGTCGATGTCGCGATAGCAGGCCTCGAGCACCACGAAGTGCCAGTCCGGCGGCACGTTCCCTCGCACCGCCGTGTAGGCGGCCGCCGCGGCCCCGAGCGACTGGCCGTGCACGCCGACGAGGTCCGTGCCGCGCGTGTGCAAGAACTCGCGCCACGCCAGCAGATCGAGCGCTTCGTGCCAGCCCATCGCGATGCGGCGCGGTTCGCTCTCCCCGGTGCCGCGCAGATCGACGGCCAGCACCGACCAACCGTGCTCCAGGTACCACGTGGCCCGCGACAACAACGAATGGCGATTGCCGCGGATGCCGGCGGCGAGCACCACCGCTCGTGAAGGGTCCGCGCTGGCGATCCACCAGCCGCGCACGGCGACCCCGTCGCCGGTCACGGTGGCGACCGGCTCGATCGGTCGCCCCGCCCACTCCCGCAGCGGCGCGGCGGGCATCGGATTCGGTTTGGTCAGCAGCAGCGCGCCGGTGAGACCAGCGCCACACCACATCGCGAGCAAGCCGCCGCCCAGCAGCAGCCAGCGGCGCAACGGGCGCCGGCGCGGGATCGGAGCAGGCGGAGCAGCCATCGTGGCGTGCGAGGATAGCGCTGGGCTCGGCGACCGTGCGGTCGAGCCGAGGCGTTCAGCGCGGCAGCGTGCAGTGCAGCGACGTCGCACCGGGCGCCAGCTCGCCGACCGGCACCGCGGCGTCGCGATCCCGATCCGCGAACTGTTCCCGGGTCATCAGCTCCACGCGCAAGCGGCCCGGCGGCGCGGCCCGGAACCGCGCGACGCCTCGGTCGTCGACCTTGGCGCCGGTCCAGTCCAGGTGCGGCACCGGGTGATCGAGCGCTCGGAGCATCAGCCAGCAGTTCGCCGGCAACGTCGCACCGGCCGCCGCGTGCAGTTCGATCGTGACCTCGCGGCCCACACACGTCGCGACCACCTCGACGACGGCCCCCGCGGTCACCACGATCGGCTGCGGGTCGAAGGTCAGCTGGTGCGGCCAGTTCTCGGCGAGATCGAGGCAGACGTGGTAGGTGCCGGGCGGCAGCCAATCGGTGCGCAGCCTGCCGGATGCATCGCTGCGGAACTGCAGCTGCGTGTCGTTGCTGTGCAGCAGCATTTTGCCGTGATACGGCGCACCATCGAGCAGCACGCGCAGATCGAGCCGCCCGGGCAACCAGTGCGCCGCGTCCAGCCGCAACGGCTGCAGCGCGGCGCCGATCGCGACGTCGAAGGTCGCCAGCGGTCCTAGACTTTGCCCACGACTCCCGCGTCCGAGGCGGACATCGACTTCGAGCCACGCCTCGTAGCGACCCGGGGGCACGCTGCGCAACTCGAAGCTGCCATCGGCCAGCAGCTGCGTGCGCGCGATCCGTTCGGTGGCTCCGACCGCCGTCAGGTGCAGTTCTGGGTACTTGTTGGCGAGCTCTCGAGCATCGATGTGCTCGATGCGCGCGCGCGCCGCGAGCTCGGCCAGGGCCTCAGGACTCGGCCCGAAGCGTTCGACGACTGCGAGTGGCGTCACGGTGCCGCGCACCACCGCCGCCGCCGCCACGGCGATCTCGAGCTCGGTGCCGTCGCGCGCCGCGCGGTGCCGTCGGCGCCGGTGATCCCACGCGCGAGCTCGAGCACGTTGGTGCCGGAGCTGCAAGTGCTCACCACGCGGCCCTGCGTCAGGTCGATGCGAGGCGTGGCGCGATCGAACCGCGCGTGATCCGCGACCGGCAACACCTTCGCCAGCACCACGTCGATGCCGGCGAGTGCAACCCCCGTGGTGGCATCGATCGTTCGCACCGTGCAGGTCACCGGGCGGCGCAGCGCGACCTGCAACGTGTGCATGCGCCCCTCGTCCAGCACGATCGCGTGCTCGGCGAACTCGGCATACGACGCCCCGGGGAACACCGACACGAACGCGGCCCCGGGCGACAGGCCCTCCAGCAGCACCGTGCCATCCGGATGTTCGGTCGGTGCCACGAGTGCGTATTGGCCCACGCCAGACGAGCCGACCTTTCGGTTGACCCACGGATCGCGCCAGCACGTGGCGCCGAACTGGGTCACCGGCGCGCCCGTCTCGGCATCGATGCAATGCAAGCGCAGGCTGCTGTCGGCGCGCCGTCGCGCGACGAGGCGCACGTCGTGGCTGCCCCACGCCACATCCTCTTGACCGGCGATCAGCACCAGATCGGGGTGACCTGGGAGCTCGAGCTTCACTTTCGCCGGCGTCATCAGATTGCGCACCAATGCGAAACGCCCCGCGTCGTCGGTCTTCATGGCGATCGATCCCAGGGTGACCCCATACCCGACATGGACCGCCGGCAACGCCGTCCCGCTCGGGTCGGTCAGG
>JALORC010000238.1 GCA_025459175.1 Planctomycetota bacterium
GTTTGATCGGAACGGCTACTCGCATGGGTTTGCCCTCACAGGCTACCCAACGCGCAGACTCTCGCATAATTACCGCTATTTCCGACGCACTACACTAGCAGAGCAGCGACTCTCGATACAGCTGCACATCTCGAAAATGGGTTTGGGCACTATTGCTGCATGAGCAGCAAGAGCCGTGCAACGTCAGCCGTCCGCCCGACCGTCCCCGACGTGCGCCAGCATGGCCGCATAGGCGCCGCCGCGCGCGATCAGCTCGCGGTGGCTGCCCGCCTCGACGATGCGGCCGCGATCGAGCACCAGGATGCGATCGGCGTTGCGCACCGTCGACAGCCGGTGCGCGACCACCAAGGCCGTGCGGCCGCGCAGCGACACCTCGAGCGCCTGCTGCAGCCGCGCCTCGGACGCGCTGTCGATGCTCGCCGTGGCCTCGTCGAGCACCAGCACGTCGGGCTCGACGACCAGCGCGCGCGCGAACGCGAGCAGCTGCCGTTCGCCCTGCGAGAACGTGCCGCCGCGTTCCTCGACCGCCGACGCCAGGCCCTGCGGCAGCTTGCGCACGAACTCGGCGGCGCCGACCGTCTCCAGCGCCTGCCAGACCCGCGCCTCGTCGATCGACGGATCGAACAGCCGCACGTTGTCGAGCACGCTGCCGGTGAACAGGAAAAGGTCCTGCGCGACGTAGGCGACGCGCCGCCGCAGGTCGTCGACGGCGAGTTCGCGCACGTCCGTGCCGTCGAGCCGCACCGTGCCGCCGCTGACCTCGCGCAGCCGCGCCACCAGCGACAGGATCGTGGTCTTGCCGGCCCCGGTCGGACCGACGATCGCGATCGTCTGCCCCGGTTCGGCGCTGAACGACAGCTCGTGCAGCACCGGTGCGCCGAAGCCGTATGCGAACGTGACGCGGTCGAACTCGACCTTGGCGGCGCCGCGGCGCGGGCTCGGCAGCACCCGGCCGGTCGGTGACGGCGGCGGGAAGCGCGGCTCGCCGAGCAACTGGAACACCCGTTCGCAGCTGGCGAACGCCGCCTGCAGCACGTTGTACTTCTCGCCGAGCTCCTTCACCGGCGCCACCAGGAGCCCGTAGTAGAGCCAGAACTCGACGAACTGCCCCGGCCGCAGGGTGCCGTCGAGCACCGCGTTGCCGCCGAACCACAGCAGGCCGACCGTGGTCGCACGCAGCGCGAAGTCGACCAGCGAGAAGAACACCGAGAAGTGCAACACCGTGGCGCGCCACGCCACCGCGGTGTCGCGGTTGCGCTCGGCGTAGCGAGCCTCGGTCGCCTGCTCGCGGCCGAACGCGCGCGTCGTGCGCACGCCGCCGATCAGCTCGGTGGTGTAGGCGTTCTGCAGCGCCAGCCGCCCGCGCACCGCGCGGTAGGCGCGCTGCGCGTTGCGGCGGAACAGGATGCTGATGACCACGACGATCGGCGTCGTCGCGACCGTGAACAGCGCCAGTTCGAGGTCGAGGAAGAACAGCGCGATCAGCACACCGAGGATCTTCAGCAGGTCGAACACCGACTGCAGCACGCCGGTCGCGATCAGCTCGTTGATGTTCTCGACGTCGCTGGTGACGCGCGTGGTCAGTTTGCCGGCCGGGTTCTTCTCGTGGAACGCCAGCGAAGTCGACAGCAGGTGGTCGAACAGGTGCCGGCGCAGGTCGCGGATCACGCGCTGGCCGTTCCACGCCGTCAGCAGGCCATAGACGTAGCCGAGCAAGGCACCACCGAGCGTGGTGCCGACGAAGCCGAGTCCGAACCACAGCAGCGAGGTGATGCGCTCGTCGCGCGGCAGCGCGGTGGCGCGCATCGGCCCGTCGATCGCCATGCCGAGCAGCTTCGGGCCGAGCAGTTCGAGCCCGAACGACAGCAGCAGGATCAGCAGGCAGGCGAGGAAGCCGCGCCGGTACGGGCGCACGAACGGCCACAGCTGCTGCAGGAAGCCGAGCTGGAACCTGCCTTCCGGGGCGTCGTCGGCGTACGGATCGCTCACGCGGCACCACCCGGGCCGCTCTCGAGCGCCTGCGCCTCGGTCTGACGCCGCCACGCATCGGCGTAGCGACCACCGTGGGCCAGCAGCTCGCGGTGGCGGCCGGCTTCCTCGACGCGGCCCTGGTCGAGCACCAGGATCAGGTCGGCGTCGGCTACCACCGACAGCCGGTGCGACGCGACCAGCATCGTGCGGCCGCGGCGCTGGTCGTGCAGACCGCGCAGGATGCGCTGTTCGGTCAGTGGATCGACCGCCGACAGGGTGTCGTCGAGCAACAGCCCGCGGCGGTCGCTGAGCAGCGCGCGCGCCAGCGACACGCGCTGCTTCTGGCCGCCCGACAGCGTGACGCCGCGTTCGCCGACGATCGTCTCGAGCCCGGCGCGCAGCTGCGGCAGATCGCGGTCGAGCGCAGCGCCGGTGACGGCGGCATCGAGTTCCTCGGCGGTCGCGGCATCGCGCGCGAAGGTGACGTTGCGTGCCAACGTGTCGCTGAACAGGAACGGTTCCTGCGGCGCCAGCGCGAACAGTTCGCGCAGCACGGCCGGATCGAGGTCGAGCACGTCGTGGCCGTCGACGAACACGGTGCCGCGCGGCGGGTCGTACCAGCGCAGCAGCAGCGACAGCAGCGTCGACTTGCCGCTGCCGACCGGGCCGATCAGGCCGAGCTTCTGCCCGGGCAGCAGCGTGAACGACACGCCCTGCAGCGCCGGCCGCTCGCTGCCGGCGTAGGTGAACGTGAGCCCGCGCACGTCGAGTTCGCCGCGCAGCTGCGGTCGCGCGCCGGTCTGCACCTCCGGTTGCACCTCGAACAGTTCCTCGATCCGGATCCCGGCGGCATACGCCCGCGGCAGCGTCGCCAGCGTCCAGCCGAGGATCTCGAGCGGGAACGTCATCAGGCCCAGGTAGCCGGTGAACTGGAACAGCTGGCCGATCGTGATGCGGCCGTCGATGACCTGGTAACCGCCTACGAACAGCACGCCGAGCATCACCGCACCGCTGGTCGAGTGGGTCAGCGCGTTGAGCAGCGACCGCAGCCGCACCAGGCGCAGGTTGGCCAGCAGGTAGCGGCGGTTCTTGGTCGCCATCGCCGCCCGTTCGCGATCGACGGCGGCGAACTGCTGGACCACGCGGAT
>JALORC010000239.1 GCA_025459175.1 Planctomycetota bacterium
ACCTACTCGACCGCCTGCACCTCGGCCAACATGGCGCTCGCCGCCGCGCTCGATGCGCTGCGCAGCGGCGAGGTCGACGTCGCCATCGCCGGCGGCGCCGACGAGCTGTGCGAGATCACCTACGCCGGCTTCAACAGCCTGCGCGCGATCGACCCGCAGCCGACGCGGCCGTTCCGCAAGAGCCGCGCCGGCTTGCTGATGGGCGAAGGCTCGGGCGTGCTGGTGCTGGAGACGATCGCGCACGCGCGCGCGCGCGGCGCGCAGGTCCTCGCCGAGCTGATCGGCGCCGGCCGCTCGTGTGATGCGCACCACGTGTCGGCGCCTGACCCCAACGGCGCTGGCGCCGCCGCCGCGATCCGGGCCGCGCTGCAGGACGCGGGCGCCACCGCCGACCAGGTCACGTTCGTCAACGCCCACGGCACCGGCACGCCGCACAACGACGACGCCGAGAGCAAGGCGATGGCGGCGGTGTTCGGCGCCCGCGCCGCCACGATCCCACTGACCTCGACCAAGAGCCTGGTCGGCCACCTGCTCGGCGCCGCCGGCGGCATCGAAGCGGTGCTGACCACGCTGTCGATCGTGCACCGGTTGCTGCCACCGACCGCTGGCGACGAACCGATCGATCCGGCGCTCGGCCTCGACGTCGTCACCAACGCCCCGCGCGCGCTGCCGGCGCAAAACCTCGGGCTGTCGACCAACCTCGCGTTCGGCGGCAACAACGCCGTCGTGCTGCTGCGGAGCGCGTCGTGAGCAACGCTCCGGACGTGGTCATCACCGGCATCGGGTGCCTCGGCGGGCATGGCATCGGCCTCGACGCGCTGGCACAGGCGCTGGCGAGCGGCGCGCCGACCCAGCGTGTCGTCGATCGTGCGGCCGGCTACCACCGGCGCCACGGCGCCACCGTGCGCGGCAGCTGCGCCGAACTCGATCTGTCGCCGTGGCTGTCGCCGCAGGCGGCCAGGCGCATGAGCGACCTGTCGCAGTTCGCGGTCACCGCGGCGCGTCTGGCGATCGCCGACGCCGGCCTGCCCGACGTGCGCGGCGAGCGCACGTCGGTGGCGATCGCGACCGCGTTCGGGCCCGGTGGCTTCACCGAACAGCTGGCGCGGCAGATCCTCGAGAAGGGTGGCAAGGCGGCGTCGCCGTTCTTGTTCACCGACTGCGTCGCCAACGCCGCCGCTGGCCAGATCGGCATCGAGTACGGCGCCAAGGGGCCGAACACGACGATCTGCCAGCGCGAGGCCGGGCCGCTGCTGGCGCTCGGGCAGGGCGTCGACGACATCCGCACCGGCCGCGCCGATCGTTGCCTGTGCGGCGCCGTCGACGAGATGAAGCCGCTGGTGCACGCGCTGCTCGATCGCTTCCGCGCGCTGGCCCGGCCGAGCCACGGCGGCGAATTGGCGCGGCCGTTCGACCGCCGGCGCGACGGCATGTTCGCCGGCGAGGGCGCCACCGTGCTGGTGCTCGAACGCGAGGACCTCGCGCGCGCGCGCGGCGCCCGCATCCTGGCGCGCTGTGGCCCGACCGTGCGCGCGTTCGATCCGACCGCGAGCCGCGCCGGCTTCGGCCGCGGTGGTGCCGCGCTGGCGGCGACGCTGCGCACGCGGCTGGCCGGCCCGCTGCAGGAACTCGGCGCCGTCATCAGCGGCGCCTCCGGCACCCGCACCGGCGACGCACTCGAAGCGGCGGTGCTGCGCGCCGCGGTGCCGGCCTCGGTGCCGATCGTGGCGCCGAAGGCCGTGCACGGCGAGTACGGCGGCGGCACGCTGGCCGCCGCGCTGCTGGCGCTGCGCGGCGCCGAGTTCGCGCTGCCGGTCGGCTGCACCGAACCCGATCCGGCGCTCGGCATCACGCTCGCGCGCGGTCACCTGCATGCTTCCTCGGTGCTGCTGTCGGCGATGTCCGCCGGCGGCGCCGCGGCCTGGTCGATCCTCCACCAACCATGAACAAGCCCGATTTCGACGTCGCCATCCTCGGCGGCGGTCTCGCCGGCGGTCTGTTGACCCGCCAGCTCCGGCTGCAGCGCCCCGACCTGCGCGTGTTGTGCTGCGACCGCACCACCGACACCTCGTTCAAGGTCGGCGAAGCGACCGTCGAGCTGTTCTCGAACTACCTGCTGCGCAAGCAGGCGCTGTCGACCTATCTGTACGAGGAGCACCTGCCGAAGAACGGGCTGCGGTTCTTCTTCGACAACGAGGCGAAGACCACGCCGCTGTACGAGATGAGCGAGGTCGGCAGCAAGTCGCTGCCCTACCACCCGAGCTTCCAGCTCGATCGCGCCAAGCTCGAACGCCATCTGCGCGACAGCAGCAAGCAGCTCGGCGCCGAGTTCCTCGAAGGCACCAAGGTCACCGGCGTCGAACTCGGCGAGCCGTGGCACAAGGTCACGTTCGAACACGGTGGCCGGAGCCGCACCGTCAGCGCGGGCTACGTCGTCGACGCCTCGGGCCGCGCCAGCATCCTCGCCAAGCAGCTGTCGCTGCGGGTGCCGGAGCAGAACCACAAGTGCCTCGCCGGCTGGGCCCGCGTGCGCAACATGGTCGACCTCGACGGCCCCTCGATCGACCAGGGCTTCCGCGACCGCGTGCGCTGCAGCGCGCGGCGCCTGTCGACGGTGCACTTCGTCAACCGCGGCTACTGGATCTGGCTGATCCCGCTGCGCGGCGGTGTCACCAGCGTCGGCGTCGTCGGCGACCACCGGCGGCTGTCGCGCGAGGTGCTCACGCTCGACGGCATGCGCGCGTTTCTCGGCCGGCACCGCGCCTGCAGCGAGCTGTTGCAGGGCGCCGACTGGCTCGACTTCGGCGGCTACGGCCAGCTCGCGTACGGCACCAAGCAGTGGATCGGCGACCGCTGGTCGCTGATCGGCGAGGCGGCCGCGTTCTCGGACCCGTTCTACAGCCCGGGCAGCGACTTCATCACGCTCGGCTGCGACTTCACCGCCGACCTGATCGCCCGCCGCCACGACGGCGAGGACGTCACCGAACGGCAGCGGCTCTACGAGGGCTACCTGCAATTCCGCTACGCGGCCAACCTGCCGCTGTACCGCGACCAGTACGAGCTGTTCGGCAGCTACGAGCTGCTGTCGAT
>JALORC010000069.1 GCA_025459175.1 Planctomycetota bacterium
GCCCCGAGCCCATACCGCCGTCAGCTGCCGGCGGCGCGCACGCGGCCGTGCGGGTGGGCCTGGTCGTAGACGTCCCGCAGCCGACCGATCGACACGTGGGTGTTGATCTCGGTGGTCACCAGCCGGGCATGCCCGAGCAGTTCCTGCACCGTGCGCAGGTCGGCGCCGCGGTCGAGCAGATGGGTCGCGAACGAGTGCCGCAGTCCGTGCGGCGTCAGCGGCGCCTGCAGCCCGGCGGCGCGGGCGCGATCGACGACGGTCTGGAACACCCAGCGCGAACTCAGCGCGCGGCCGTAGCGGTTGAGCCACAGCGCCCCCGGGTCGGTGCGATGCGCCTGCTGCAGCAGCGTGCGCCGGTGCGGCAGCCAGGCCGCGATCGCCGCGCGGGCCGGTCCCCCGAGCAGCGACAGCCGCTGCTTCCTGCCCTTGCCCATCACCCGGGCGAGGCCGGCCTCGAGGTCGAGGTCGGTGAGCTGCATGCCGGCACACTCGCTGACGCGGCAGCCGGTCGAGTAGAGCACCTCGAGGATCGCCCGATCGCGTTGCCCCTGCGGCCCGTCGTCGAACGGTTGCTGCAGCAGCAGGTCGACCTCGGCGGTGGTCAGGAACCGCGGCACGCGCTGCTGGGCCTTCGGTCCCTTCAACAGCTTGGCCGGGTTCTTCGCGATCGCGGAGCCGCGATGCAGCCAGTCGAACAGGCCGCGCAGGCTGGCGAGCTTGCGCTGCACGGAGGTCGCGGCGAGGCCCTGCTGCTCGAGCTCGACCAGATAGCGGCGCAGTTCGGCGCGGGTCGTCTCGCCGAGCGCGCGGCCGGCGGCGCCGAGCCAGGCCACGAACGCGCGCAGGTCGCTGCCGTAGGCGCGCAGCGTCGCCGCGCTCTTGCGGCGTTCGCTGCGCAGCCAGTGCAGGTAGTCCTCGACCGGATCGTTCACGTTGTGGCCCGCTGGCAAGGGTGGCACACTCCGGGCCGCGTTTCATGCCTTACCTCGGCGAGATCTGTGCCCTGCTGACGGCGCTCTGTTGGACCGGCAGCAGCACCTTGTTCGCGGTGGCGAGTCGGGCGGTCGGGCCGCTGCCCGCCAACCAGTTCCGGCTCTACGCGGCGATCCCGGTGCTGCTGGTGCTGGGGCGGGTCGTCACCGGGATGTGGTGGCCATCGCACGCCAGCGACGAACGGATCGCGTTGCTGGCGGCGTCGTCGCTGGTCGGGCTGGTGCTCGGCGACATCGGCTTGTTCTATGCGCTGGCGACGATCGGGCCGCGCCTGAGCTCGGTGGTGATGGCCGGCTGGCCCGGGGTCACCGTCGCGATCGAGGCCGCGTGTGGCCGGCCGCCGTCGTGGCCACAGCTGGCCGGCATCGCCATCACGATGCTGGGCGTCGGCATGGTGCTGCTGCGCAACCGCGAAGGGTCGCTGTGGAACCCCGGGCTCACGCCTCGGCAGTGGTGGCTCGGGCTCGCGGGGGCCGCGGCCGGCGCCATCGGCCAGGCCGGTGGCTTCGTGCTGGCCGGCGTGGCGATGGAACCGGGCGCCGACTTGCCGGGCGGGCTCGACCCACTGCAGGCGACCGTGGTGCGCATGGTCACGGGCGTGGTGGGGCTGCAACTGGTCGCGATCGTGCAGCGGCAACCGTTCGCGATGAAGGTCGTGTTCGGCCACCCGCTGGCGCGCAAGGCGGCGATGGTCGGCGCCTTGTTCGGGCCGGTCGCCGGCGTCTGGCTGTCGATGGTGTCGCGCCGCCATTCGGAGCATGCCGGCATGGCGGCTGCACTGATGGCGACGACGCCGATCTTCATGATGCCGGTCGCGGCGTGGCTCTATGGGGCTCGCATCGGCTGGCTCGGCCTGATCGGCTCGCTGGTCGCTGCCGGCGGTGCCGCGGTCTGTTGGCCCACCCGCTGACTGCGAGCGGCCTGCGTTCAGGCGGCGTAGCGGTAGCCGAGCTGCCGCAGCGCCTCGACCCGGGCCTCGATCGGCGGGTGGGTCGAGAACAGCTTGGACAGACCACCGCCGAGCAGCGGGTTGACGATCGACAGGCTGGCGGTCGCCGGGGCCGGCGCCGGCGCACCGCCGGCGACCATGCGTTCGCCGTAGCTCTGCAGCTTGAGCAGGGCACTCGCGAGCGCTTCGGGGTCACCGGTCAACTCGGCGGCATACTCGTCGGCGAGGAACTCGCGCGACCGGCTGATGCCCATCTGCAGCATCACCGCCGCGATCGGCGCCAGGAACGCGAGCAGCAGGCCGCCGCCGCTGCCCTGACCGTCGCCGTCCTCGTCGGACTGCGGCGCGTGGCCGAGCAAGGCGCCCCATTGCAGCGACTGGCCGATGTAGCTGATCGCGGCCGCGCCGGCGGCGGCGATCGTCGCCACCAGCGTGTCGCGGTTGCGCACGTGCGCGAGTTCGTGCGCCAGCACACCGCGCAATTCGCGGGCGTCGCACAGCCGCAGCAGGCCTTCGGTGACGGCGACGACGGCGCGGCTCGGGTTGCGGCCGGTCGCGAACGCGTTCGGCACCGGCTCGGCGACGATCGCGACCTTCGGCATCGGCAGACCGGCGCGCTGGGCGAGCTCGCGCACCATGCCGTGCAGGGCCGGCGCCTCGGTCTCGTCGATGACGCGGGCGCCGCTCATGCGCAGCACGATCGAGTCCGAGAACAGGTACCCGAACAGGTTCATCGCCAGCGCGAGCACGAGGAAGATGGGGAGGGCCTTGCCGCCGATGGCGCCGCCGATGGCGACCAGCAGCGCCGACAAGGCACCGAGCAGCAGCAGGGTCTTCAGTTGGTTGTTCATGGGTGACCGGCCGCCGGGGGCGGCGCGAGGTGATGGTTAGGACACCACGGCACGAGGTTCGAGGGCGGCGCTCAGCGGCGGCGCCGCTGGCGCAGCCGCGCGAGCCGTTCGCGGATCATGCGGGCGGCCCGCCCGCCGAGCCGGCGCAGCGCGGCCTCGGGGGAACTGTCGGTGTCGTGCAGGTGCAGCTCGATGCCGGCGTCGGCGCGCACCGCGAGCGAGCAGTGCTGGTCGAGCCCGCCCTTCGGCCCGTTCTCGTCGCGGATCCGCACCATGACGTCGCGGATGCGGTCGTCGAAGCGGTCGAGCGCCTGGGCCAGGGCGGTGCGCGCGTAGAGCGCCAGACGTTCGGAAGGGGAACGGTCCTGGAAGCTGACGACGATGTTCATGTCCGTTGGTTGCTCCTGAGTGGGAACAGCACCAAGATCGAACGAGTCGAGCATTTGCTCCAATGGATTCCTGGTAGCAGAAGATTCGATATTCTGGATGTATGGACGACGTCGCGCCCGCCCTGCAGTGGCTGAACTACCACCACCTCCGCTACTTCTTCGTGACCGCGCGCGAGGGCAGCATCGCCGCCGCCAGCCGGATGCTGCACACCAGCCAACCGGCGATCAGCACCCAGCTGCGGCAGCTCGAGCGCACGCTCGGCGAGCGGCTGTTCCGGCGCCAGGGGCGCGGCCTCGCGCTCACCGACATCGGCCGGCTGGTGTTCGAACATGCCGAGCAGATCTTCCGGTTGGGGCAGGAGCTGCTGGACGCCGTGCACGACCGGCCCACCGGGCGGCCGCTGCGCATGCAGGTGGGGCTCGTCGACGCGGTGCCGAAGGACCTGGCGGCGCGGTTGCTGCAGCCGCTGCTGGCCGACCCGGACCGGGTGCAGCTGGTCGTGCACGAGGATCGACCGGACCGGCTGCTGGCGGAACTGGCGCTGTTCCAGCTCGACCTGGTGATCGCCGACGGCGACCTCGCCGCCGGCAGCAAGGTCAAGGCGTTCCACCATCCGCTCGGCGAGTCGGCGATCGGGGTGTTCGCGGCGCCGGCCCGCGGGCGGGCGCTGCAGCGCGACTTCCCGGCCTCGCTGCAGGGCCAGCCGTTCGTGCTGCCGCTCGAGACCAGTGAAGTGCGGCGTCAGTTCTCGGCGTGGCTGCGCACGGCGGGGCTGCGCGTCGAGGTGATCGCCGAGGTCGAGGACGACGCGCTGGCGCGGCCGTTGGTGGCGGCGGGGCACGGCCTGTTGCTGGCGCCGGTGGTGTTGGCGGCGGACCTGCAGCGCACCCGTGGCCTGCGGCTGCTCGGTGAGCTGCCGGAGGTCCGGGCCCGCTATGTCGCGATCACCGTCGAGCGCCGGGTGCGGCACCCGGCGGTGATGCGGTTGTTGACGACGGCGAGGGCCCAGCTGTTCGGCGCCGACGGCAAGTGACCCGCCCTGCCCGGCAGTGCGGCCACGTCACATCGCCGCGAGCAGCGCCTGCAGTCGGGTCGCGGTGTGGTCGCCCATGTGCCCGATCCGGAACGCACGATCGCGCAGTTCGCCGTAGCCGCGGTCGAACTGGAAGCCGGCCGCCAGCGCGCGTTTCCACATGGCGGCCACATCCGCCGAGCGGGCATCGATGCAGCTCACGGTCGGCGAGCGTGCCGCCGCATCGGCGACGAACGGGACGAAGCCGCGGGTCGCGGCCCAGGCCAGCGTGGTGTCGCGGAGCTGCCGGTGCCGCGCCCAACGTGCCTCGAGGCCCTCGGCCTCGACCCGCCGCAGCTGTTCCTGCAGCGCGAACACCAGCGGGATGCACGGCGTCGCGATCGTCTTGCCGTCGTTGGTCTCGTGCAGCGCGCGCGGCAGGTCGAGCAGGAAGCCGCGTTCGGGGATCGACGTGGCCCGCTGGCGGGCGCGTTCGCTGAGTGCGTAGAGACACAGGCCGGGCGGCAGGGCGAGGCACTTCTGGGTGCCGGCGAACACGAAGTCGAGGCCCCACGCATCGAAGCGGAGTTCGGCCCCGGCGACGCTGGTGACGACGTCGACCAGCACCAGCGCGTCGGGCGCGTGACGATGTACGACGGCCGCGAGCTCGTGCAGCGGCTCGATGACGCCGGTGGCGGTCTCGTTGTGGGTGATGCAGACCGCGTCGGGCACCGGGCCGTGCTGCAGGCGGCGCGCGAGCACCGCCGGATCGTGGGCGTGACCGAGCGGCACCACCAGCGCTTCGGTGGAGCGGCCGCAGCTGTCGGCGATCTTCTGCCAGCGCTCGCCGAACGCGCCGCCGACCAGGTGCAGCGACAGGCCTTGCCGGCGCACCAGGTTGCGGATGCCGGCTTCCATCAGCGCGGTCGCGGCGCAGGTCTCGAACGCGGCCGGCTGACCGGTCATCAGCAGGCGCGCCAGCCGCTGGCAGACATCCTGGACCACGGCCACGAAGCTGGCCTCGCGGTGACCGATCAGCGGGCGCGCCAGGATCGCGCGCAGGTCGGCCTCGACCTCGGTCGGGCCCGGGATGAACAGCACGGGGACGCCCATGCCGTGAGCATCATGCTTTCGCCGGCGAAAGCAACGCCGCGAACTCGGGCACGGCGGCGAGCCGGATGCGTTCGGCCGCCGTCAACACGTGCGGCAGCACCCCGGCGAGGCTCTTCGTGGTCACGAACGCGTGCGCCAGCGCCTGCACCTTCGGCCGCACGACGACCCCGCCGAAGCCGATGAAGCGAGCGACGTGGTCGCGGGTCTCGGCGTCGGTGATGCCGTCGCCGACGAACGCCAGCGGGTGCATCGACGCCGGCAGCGCGCGCACGACGTCGATCTTGCCGCCGTTGCGCCACAGCGGCGAGCGGCGATCGAAGTCCAGGTAGCTGCCGTCGGCGGCGAAGTGGATCGGCACCGCGTGCACCAGGTCCTCGGCGATGCCGAGGTGACGCGCCACCTGCTGCACCGGCGGCAGCAGCCCGCCGCTGATGATGCCCACCTGCTTGCCGAGGTGCCGCAGCGCCGCGACCACGGCCGCGGCGTCGGGCACCAGCCGCTGCACGTAGAGCTCGCCGATGCGGTCGAGCTGCTCGCGAAGCGGCGCCAGCAGGCGCAGCCGGGTCTCGTAGACCTCGGCCAGCGGCAGCGTGCCGTTCATGGCCTGCTCGGTCAGCGCGGCGATGTCGGTGCGCAGCGCGGCCGGGGCCCACTGCAGCAGTTCGTCGACGCCTTCGATCGCGGCCAGCGTCGAGTCGCAGTCGAACCAGACGCTCGCGAGCGGGGTGTGCACCGCGGTCAGCGCGCGCCCTTGCCGCGCAGGATCACCGACACCGTGCGGAGCATGATGTTCAGGTCGAACAGCAGGCTCATGTTCTTGATGTAGTACAGGTCGAAGCGCAGCTTCTCCTGTGCGTCGTCGATCGAGGCTCCGTACGGATGGCGCACCTGCGCCCAGCCGGTGAGGCCCGGCTTGACCGTGTGGCGCAGCGGGTAGAACGGGATCTCCTGCTGCAGCTGGGCGACGAAGTGCGGCCGCTCCGGCCGCGGGCCGACGAACGACATGTCGCCGCGCAGGATGTTCAGGAACTGCGGGATCTCGTCGAGCCGCGACAGGCGCAGGATGCGGCCGATCGAAGTCACCCGGCTGTCGTTCTTCTGCGCCCACACCGGTCCCGAGTGCTTCTCGGCGTCCGCGCGCATGGTGCGGAACTTGATCAGGTGGAACGGCTTGCCGTCCTGGCCGGTGCGTTCCTGGCGGAAGAACACCGGCCCCTTGCTGGTGAACTTGACGAGCGCGGCGGTGATCAGGCAGATCGGCGATGCGAGCAGCAGGCCGACCGAGGCGGCGAAGATGTCGAGCAGCCGCTTCATCACCATCGTCAGCGGGTCCTTGGCGAAGCCGCGGCCGTAGATCAGGTAGCTCGGCCGCATGCTCTCGACGGCGAGCTTGCCGGTCAGGCGCTCGTACATCGCCTCGCGCTCCTCGATCTGCACGCCGTCCATCCGGCACTCGAGCAGGCGGTCGACCGGGACCTTGCCGCGGCGTTCGCGCAGCGCGACGACGACGCGGCTGATGCCCTCGTCGCGGCACAGCTGGCGCAGGTTGTCCAGGTTGCCGAGCACCGGTGGCGACTTCGGATCGACGGGCAGCGGCGCCTGGTTGGGTTCGTCGATGCGGCCGAGCAGCTCGAAGCCGGCCATCGGGCTGTCGACGATCATGCGCGCCAGCTGGTCGGCCTCGGCCGAGCTGCCGACCACGACCACCCGTTCGCCGAACCGCCACTTGTAGAAGAACCAGTGGAACGCGGTGCGGAACAGGAACACGCCGCCGAACGCGACGACCACCAGCACGATCAGCTTCCAGGTCGCGTGGTTGAGGGCCGACAAGCCGGGCAGGAAGAACAGCGGCCCGGCGACCAACGACAGGAACCCGAGCATCACCAGCGCATAGCCGGCGGCGTGCACGAGGCGGTTGGCCAGCTCGGCGCGGTTCTGCGCGGTGCGCCAGTCGTAGAGGTCGTTGTAGCTCAGCGACGCCTGGCAG
This sequence comes from Planctomycetota bacterium, assembly GCA_025459175.1. GTDB lineage: Bacteria > Planctomycetota > UBA1135 > UBA1135 > UBA2386 > UBA2386. The sequence goes on from JALORC010000069.1 coordinate 7,296, forward strand.
ATGACCGCGATCGTGAAGCTGGTCAGCAGCCCGCGCAGCAGCTCCGGCGACCAGGTGAACAGGTCGACGGGGCGGGCGTTGAGCGGCGGCAGGCTGGTCCCGAGCAGCAGCACGGCCATGAACAGGACCGTCTCGCACAGCATCAGCAGCAGCTTGCGCCGCGGGATGATCTCTTCAGCGAGGGTCGGCATGGGGAGCGGGGTCGGAACGCAGGGTGCGCAGCATGAAGTCGGCAGTTGGAGCAGGCGTTCTAGAGCCGACCGCTCGGGGTTCGTCCCGAGGTCGGCGCGAGCAACGTTGCGGAGGCCGGGAAAATGCATCAAATCGGCATCGCCGCCACGCCAAAGAACACTGACCACGTCGACGCGCAGCGACCGTGGCCGCGGGGAGAAACCCTGAGCCAGACTACGCAGCGCGCGCTCGATGCGGTCGAGCTGTTCGGCCTCGACGCACCGTTCGGGTGCTGGATGCTGGGAGCGGGTCTTGACCTCGACGGCGATCAGAGTCCGGCGGCGCCGGATCAGCAGGTCGATCTCGCCGTCGTGGGTGCGCACGTTGCGATCGACCAGTCGGTAGCCGGCGGCGAGCAGCGCGCGGGTCGCGAGGTCCTCGCCGGAGCCCCCCAGGCGCGAGGGCGCGGTGCGGTTGGTGGGGGCTTCAGGCCTTCGGGGCGTCGGCGGCCGGGGCGTCATCGCGCTCCACCCGGCTGATGGCGACCCGATCGAACGTCATCTGCACCGCGTCGGCCCGCAGCAGCACCGTCTTGTCGGTCAGCTTGGTCACCACGCCGTGCATGCCGCCGACGGTGACCACCCGGTCGCCGACCTTGATCGACGACAGCAGGTTCATCTGCTCCTTGCGCCGCTTCTGCTCCGGGCGCAACACCATGAAGTACATCAGGCCCATGAACACGGCCAGATACAGGTAGGTCTCCGGCCCGCCGCAGGCCTGCGGCGCCGCGGCCGGGTTCTGCGGGCCGTTCGGCGTGCGCACCTCGGCTCCGCCCGGCGCCAACGGCGCGGCGGGCGCGTCGCCGCCGGTCTTCGGTTCCTGGGTCAGCGGGAGGGCGAACGACAGCGGGATCAGGAACGACGGCGAGGACAGCATCGGCATCCGGGTTCGGGTCGGCAGAAAGGGGCGAGCAGTATAGGGACCGGACCCGTTGCGTTGCAGCCAAAGCCCGGCATCCTGTGCGCCCTTCCCACGGATTCCGTCCCATGCGAGTGCTGGTAGCGATGTCGGGTGGTGTCGACAGCAGCGTCGCGGCGTGGCTGCTGCAGCAGCAGGGCCACGACGTGGTCGGCGTGTTCATGCGCAACGGGGTCGCCGGCAAGTCGGCGCAGGAGAAGTCGTGTTGTTCGGCCAGCGACGCACGCGACGCGGCCGTGGTGGCGGATCGGTTGGGCATACCGTTCTATGCGGTGGACTACGCGGCCGAGTTCGGGGCCCTGATGGATCACTTCGCCTCGGAGTACCGCCGCGGGCGCACTCCGAACCCCTGTGTGCTGTGCAACCAGCAGCTCAAATTCGGGCACCTGTTCGGGCTCGCGGACGATGTTGGTGCACAAGCCGTCGCGACCGGCCACTACGCGAAGGTCGAGGCGGGCGAGCTGCGGGTCGCGCGCGATCGGCAGAAGGACCAGACCTACTACCTGTTCGGGGTGCCGCGGCCGGCGCTGTTGCGGACCATGTTCCCGCTCGGCGACCTGACCAAGGCCGAGGTGCGGCAGCTGGCGGCCGGGGCCGGGCTGGCGACCGCCGACAAGCCCGAGTCGATGGAGATCTGCTTCGTGACCAGCGGCGACTATCGCGACGTCGTGCGCGCCCGCGGCGGCACCGGCCGGCCGGGCCGGTTCGTCGATCGCAGCGGCCGCGAACTCGGCCGGCACGACGGCATCGACGGCTTCACGATCGGCCAGCGCAAGGGTCTGCCGGCGTTGGGCGCGCCGCACTACGTGGCGGCGATCGATCCGGGCAGCGGCGATGTGACGCTGGTGCCGCGCGACGGCGTGCAGCAGACCGCGATGTTCGTCGCCGGGGTGCGCTGGCTGGTCGACGCGCCGCCGGACGGGGCGGCGCTGCCGGCGCAGGTCAAGGTCCGGGCCCGGCATGAACCGGTGGCGGCCACGCTGGTCGCGCACGGCGACGGGCTGCGGGCCGAGTTCGCGGCCCCGGTGGCGGCGATCACGCCCGGCCAGGCGGCGGTGTTCTACGACGGCGATCGGGTGCTCGGCGGCGGTTGGATCGAGGCCGTCGACGTGCCCGCGGCGACCGGCTGACGATCGCTTCCCCCGTTCGCGCGCCGGTCGGTCAGACGCTCTCCTTCAGCGACGCGCCGGCGCGGAAGCCGACCGTCTTCGACGCCTTGATCTGGATCGGCTGGTTGGTCTGCGGGTTGCGGCCCAGGCGGGCCTTGCGGTTCTTCACCGCGAAGGTGCCGAAGCCGACGATCTGCACCTCCTTGTCCTTCTTCAGGCCCTTCTGGATCGACGCGATCACCGCGTTGACCGCGCGCTCGGCGTGCGCCTTGCTGCACTCGGCGCCGAGCTGCTTCTGGACTTCGTGGACGAGGTCTGCCTTGTTCATGGTCGTGCTGCGGGTTGCTCTCGGACCGGGGCGCGGTTCGCCCGTCGCTCGAGGGCGGGGGACTCTACGCACCCGGAACCGACGGTGGCAAGGCGCGGCTGTTCGGCGGGCGCAGATGCCGGAGCGGCCGCCGCGGCCGCTGGTCCGCCGCCGCGCGCCGGCGGGCCGGTGGGACGAACTTCGCTCAAGTCGTCGGTGGCAACGGTCGATGTGGAGGCACAACGGGGCGTTCGCCCCATGCACCCCCGAACTCGACGGAGAATGCCATGAGGATCGCGGCCATCGGCGCCACCTTGCTGCTCGCCCTGCAGTCTTGCTCGACGACCCAGACCGGATCGGAGAGCCCGTACGTCCAGCCCAACTCGTTGATGGCCGGTGAGATCACCCGCCGCGTCGAGCAGATTCCCTATCAGCATCGCGACGAGCTGCTGCAGAACCTGCTGTGGCTGTCGCAGTCGGGCGAGCAGACGATCCCGGCGCTGCTGACCGGGCTGCAGCACGAGAACCCGAAGGTGCGCAGCTCGTGCGCGTGGGTGCTCGGGCGGTTGCGCGACCACCGCACGGTGCCGAATCTGCAGGCGGCGATGCGCGACAGCGAGCCGACGGTGCGCATGGAGTGCGCGCGCACGCTGGTGCTGCTCGGTGACCTGACGTGGTCGCCGAACCTCATCGAAGGTCTCGACAGCGAGCGCAAGGAAGTGCGCTACCTGTGCCACGAGGCGCTGAAGAGCTCGACCGGTCACGACTTCGGCTACGACCACCTGAACCAGAACGACGGCGATCTGAAGCGGTCGGTGCTGCGCTGGCGGCAGTGGTGGAGCGACTACTCGGGCGACACGCTGTTCGCGCAGTCGTACCAGGAGCGCTACCACCTGGAGCCGCAGGTCGCCGCTCCCGCCGGTGAGACGCAGATGACCGGCAGCGGCATGGTGCCGGCCCAGGACGCGACGCCGAACCCGGCCCAGCAGGCCGCCCCGGCCGACCCGCAGACGCCGTTCCAGGTGGTGCCGACGCCGGACGGTGGCGCCGCTCGCACCGAAGGCAGCCAGCCGAACCCCGACGGCGGCAACCGCCGCTGAGCGACAGCCGGCCGGTGGGACCGGGTTCCTTCGTCCGCGGTCGGCGCTAGACTGCGTCGACCCCTCGAACCCCTTGTCCCTGGAATAGCACGATGCGACGCGTCCCGTCCGGCTTCACCTTGATCGAGCTGATGATCGTCATCAGCATCATCGGCGTCCTCGCCGCGGTGTTGTTGCCGCGCCTGCTCGAGACCCAGAGCGCCGCCAATGCGTCGGCGGACGCGCTGCAGATGCGGACCCACTTCACGTGGTTCACCGATTACCAGCGCCGCCACGACGGGTTCATGCCGACCGAGGGCGGCTACAAGTTCGTGCTGTCGACGTGGACGTCGAAGCAGTTCGACCACACGCCCGAGAACCTCGACAAGTACTTCACGCCGGGCAACAAGGACCCGTACTGGAAGGGAGTTCGCCTGCGCATGGCGAAGAATGAGGATCCGTGGCCGGACCTCAACAGCACGACCTCGGAGGACACGCACTACGTCGGCCGCGCGAAGAAAGAGATCCGCTCCGCGCGCGGCGCCACCGAGGCGCTGATGGCCAACGACAACGAGGGCATCTGGAACCACGACGACGGCACCATCAACGTGTTGTTCGCCGACGGCAACGTGCGCACCTACAGCTACCAGATGCTGCAGCAGACGTTCACGGTCGGCGATCTCGACAAGGCCAACCCGATCGTCACCTACGGCCCGAACTCGCCGATCGAGCCGTGCCGCAAGCTGGACAACTGATCGGCGTGAGTCGAGGCCGCGCGGGAGCGGCCGGCGATTTCAGAAGAAGCCCATCACCGGCACCGAGTTGCTGATCGAGCCGGTGGCCGCGGTCTGGCTGGTGCTGTTGACGATGCGCACCGCCGGGATCGGCACCGGCCCGGGTGGCGGCGTCACCACCGTCACCGCGTCGCTGAACGACATCGCGACGTTGCCGAGGTCGATGGCCCCGGCCTGGCACCACAGCCGGAAGCCGGGCGGCAGCTGCGGCAGCGTCAGGCTGCCGTCGTAGCTGCCGGTCGCGGTCATCGTGCCGGGCAGGCTGGCCCAGATCTCGGCGGTGCTCCAGAACGAGCAGTCGCTGCGCAGCGGCCACGGCGAGCCGTCGACGCCCGAGCCGAGCATCACGAAGGCGCGGGTCTGGCCGTTGCCGGTGTCGGCCACCCCGTCGCGGATCGAGACGTCGAGCCGGCTCGCGGTGGCCAGGCGCCAGAGCGTCATCGCCGAGTAGCACTCGGCGGTCGCCCCCGGCGCCGGGCAGCCCTGGAAGGTGCGGAAGCCCGGCTGCTCGGCGCGGCCATCGGCATAGTTCTCGTGCGCATCGAGGAAGATGCTGAGGTTCTGGTTGGCGCCGGTGGCGGTCTGGTTGCCGAACACCTGCACGTCGACGCAGAGGGTGCCGCCCTGCGGCGGCACCAGGAACGGCAGCTGGTACGGAATCGTCAGGTCGAAGGTCGGCGCCGGATCCTGGGTCGGGCGATTGGTGGCCGGGAACGTCAGCAGCGTGCGCGGCAGCACGGTGGTGGGGTTGCTGCCGACGTTGTTGGCGAACGTCGTCGACGCCTGCGTCGGCAGGTTCGGCGCCATCGACAGCGTCACCGACAGGTCGCTCTGGAACGCGGCGATCTGGCCGCGCACGCCGGTCGCGTCGCGGCGATAGGCGTGGCCGCGGATCAGCGTGCCGCCCGGCACGTCGCTGTGCAGCGTCTGCATGCGGGCGCTGGCGCGACCGAGCGGGAAGTGGGTGAACGAGTTGCCTTCGAGGCCCGCGCGATCGCTCGGGGACACGGCGGCGATCTGGGCCAGCGCGAGGCTCTGCAGCGACAACGAAACCAGGAACGGACGGTGCTTCGACATGAGTTCTCCTTCGCGGCCGGTCGGACCATCCGAACGCGGCTGCCCCATAGGGGAATCTCGCGGCGCAATTCCGACCGGCGAGGCCAAGAAAAATGCGCAGCGTGTCGTTGCGCCCGGTCGCTCGGGCTCGCTAGCATGCTCGCCCCTCGTCGACGTCGCTTGCATGCGGTGGGGATGAGCAACCCGACTCCAACTCCTGGTGCCAGCGGCCGACCGCAGAGCAATCGCGCTCTGGGGGCGGGGCTGACGCTGGCGGTCAGCGTCGTGTTGTCAGCCTACGGCGGGCTGTGGCTCGACGCTCGGTTCGGCACCAAACCCTGGTTGCTGCTGCTGTGCGTCGGCTTCGGCATCGTTGGTGGCATCCTGCATCTGATCCGCGTGCTGGCGCCCGAACTCTGGCCGTTCGGGAAGTTGCCGAAGGGTGGTGGTTCACACCCGCCATCGGCTTGATCGCTCGACGACTCACAGTTCGCTGCCCAAACCCGCTCGCTGCCCAAACCCGCTCGCTGCAACGCCCTTCGTGTCCCGCGCCGTGACTGCCCCGCTGCCCTCACCCCGCCCGCTCGATGTCGCATCGGCGGATGTGGTGTCGTCGCCGGTGTTGATCACCGCGTTCGTGCGCGGTGCGGTGCTGGCGATGGCGCTCGCGGTCTCGGTGTGGGCGCTCGGTGTGCTGCCGGCCGGCCTCGAGGCCTGGGTCGCCTACGGCTGCGGCGCCGCGCTGCTGGCCACGGGACTCGCACTGGTGCTGCATGGCCGCTTCCTCGATCGGCGCGCGCTCGCCAGCTTGCGCGGCGATCCGCGGTTGATGGCAGGAAGACTGCAGGGGCTGATGGCCGCCGCGCTGATGCTCAAGCTGGCCACGGTCACGATCGGCGTGCTCGTGCTGCGGTCACAGGGCGTGAAATTCCAAGAGGTGGCAGCCTTTGCCGTCGCGTTCGCGGCGGCATCCCTGGTCTGCCAGGTGACTGCGGCCGGCACGCTGGTGCGGGCGATGTCCCGAGCTGCCCGACCGGCGGCTGCGACACGCTCGACCGGTGCCAGCCAGACCAGTATCGATCGACCGACCGCCGGACCTTCGTAGTCGAACATGCTCCCTTCGCGCTCCATCCTCCAGCGGTGTCTCCCCCTGCTGCTCTGGCTGCTGGTCGGCTTCGGCGCGGCCGGTTCGCTGTGCGCGCAGAATCACGCGGCGGGTGAGCAGGCGCCAGGCGCGAAGGCCGGCGCCGCGGTCGGTCACGACGACCATCCACCGGCCAAGTCGACGCTGGAGATGTCCAACGCGGACTTCTTCAACAAGACGTTCGAGCACTCGGTGCCGTATGTCATCTTCGAGCCGAAGCTGTCGCCGGACCCGAAGGTCAACAAGTTCTTCCAGGTCTACAACGTGCAGCCCTGGCAGTGGGTCGCGCTGGGCCTGATGTTGGTGCTGTTCCTGCCGGTGGTCGGCAGCTTCCGCAAGGGCCAGGTCGGCTGGTTCACGCGCATCCTGCGCGGCTGGTGCCTGTGGATCCGGGACGAGATGGTCTACCGGGTCATGGGCAAGGAGGACGGGCGCCCGTTCGTGCCGTTCTTCCTGTTCCTGTTCTTCTTCCTCGCGTTCCAGAACGTGCTCGGGCTGATCCCGAGCGCCGGGCACCACTTCCCGCTGGCGATCTACACCGCGACCGGCACCCCGTACGTGACCGCCGCGTTCGCGATCATCACGTTCCTGATGATGATCGGCTTCGGCATGAAGAAGAACGGCGTGCTCGGGTTCTGGAAGGGCCTCGTGCCGCACGTGCCGATCCTGCTGTGGCCGATGATGTTCGCGATCGAGGTCGTCGGCCTCGTCGTCAAGCCGTTCGCGCTGACCATTCGTCTGTTCGCCAACATGCTGGCGGGCCACCTGGTGATCGGCTCGGCGATCGCGCTGATCTTCCTGTTCACCAAGATGCAGGGCGGCGCGATCACCAGCTACCTGACCGCGCTGCCGTGCGCGGGCCTGGCGATCTTCATCTACGTGATCGAGGCCTTCGTCACGCTGCTGCAGGCCTACATCTTCACGTTCCTCAGCATCAACTTCCTCTACCAGGCGATGCATCAGGAGCACTGATGCTCCCGGGAGCGTGTGCTCCCTTCGCCTGCGTGTTCGCACCTTCTGAATCCACCTGATCCGCAAGTAGTCACGGAGAACCCAATGCTCGCTTTCTTCCAGGATCCCGCCGCCCAAGAAGCCGCCCGCAAGGCCCATGAGATCGCCGTCCAGGCGGCCCAGAACTCCGGTTGGGGCCTCGGCGCCGGCCTCGCCGCCGGTCTCGCCGCGCTCGGTGCCGGCTTCGGCATCGGCCGCATCGGTGGCCAGGCCGGTGAGGGCATCGCCCGTCAGCCGGAAGCCGCCGACGCCATCAAGGGCAACGCGCTGCTGCTGTCGGCCTTCATCGAAGGCGTCGCGCTGTTCGCGGCGGTCATCGGCCTGATCCTGGCCGGCAAGTGATCGTCGCGGAGGGGCTCGCCCCTCCGTTCGCCGTCGACGCATCCCGGCTTTCGGGATGCGTTGACCCCGTGTCCGTTCGTCCACATCCGACCCTGCTCCGTTCCCCGTAGAGGCTCCGCGTGGTCCTCGCTACGTTCGCCGCTGTCGTTCCCGAAGGTGGTCGCTCCCTGAGCTCCCTGCTGGAGTTCTCACCGGGGGCGATGATCTGGACGTTCATCGCCTTCTTCGTCGCCCTGCCGGTGATGTGGAAGTTCGTCTACGGCCCGATCACGAAGGCGCTCGAGGAACGCGACCGCAAGGTCGAGGACTCGATCGCCGCCGCCGAGGTCGCGCGCAAGCAGGCCGAGGCGCAGATGAGTGCGGCCAAGGCCGAGCTGCAGAAGGCGCAGGCCGACGGCAAGCGCATGGTCGAGGAGGCGATGGCGCGCGCCGAGCGGCAGGCCGCCGAGGCGGTCCGCATCGCCGACGAGCGCGCCAAGGCCGAGCTGCAGAAGGCGCGCGACACGATCGCCGCCGAGAAGCGGCAGGCGATGCAGGAGATCAAGGCGATGGCCGTCGAGCTGACGATCCGCGCCACCGGCAAGCTGCTGCAGCACGAGGTCGACGCCGGCAAGAACCGGCCGCTCGTGGAGCAGTTCGTCGCCACTGCGGACAAGGGTGGCCGATGACCCTGCTCGCCAAGCGCTACGCCGAAGCGCTCTACGCCCTGGCCAAGGGCCAGGGGGCGATCGACGCCGTGGGCACCGAGCTCGCGTCGTTGCACACGGCCCTGCAGGCACCCGGCGCGCGCGCGCTGTTGACCAGCCCCGACGTGACGGCCGCCGAGCGCAGCCGCCTGTTCGGCCGCCTGGCGCAGAGCAGCCACCCGCTGGTCGCCAACCTGATCGGTGTGTTGCAGCACCGCCGCCGCCTGGAGGCGCTGTTCGACCTGCAGCCGGCGTTCCGCGCGCTGGCGATGGCCGACCGCGGCGAGGTCGAGGGCACCGCCGAATCGGCGCACCCGCTCGGCGCCGCCGAACTGCAGGCGCTGACCGCGCTCGCCAGCCGCCTCAGCGGCAAGAAGGTCCAGCTGACCACCGCCGACCGCCCCGAGTTGCTCGGTGGCGTGCGGCTGCGGGTCGGCAATGTGCTCTACGACGGTTCGCTGCGGGCCGCGCTCGACCAGCTCGAGCGCCAGCTGTCGCAGGCGAGTCTCTGACGTCCGACGAGTCTTCCCAATCCGACATCGGACCGTTCCGCGCCGCCCGGCCGGATCGGTCGCTCTCCTGATTCTTCGCAACTGATCTTCCCGAACGATTGACCATGGATCTCAAGCCATCCGAAGTCGCCACCGTCCTGAAGTCCGAGATCGAGGGCTTCGCCGGTCGCATGCAGAAGTCCAGTGTCGGCACCGTGCTGACGGTGGGTGACGGCACCGCCCGCGTGCACGGTCTCGATGACTGCATGATGAACGAGATGCTCGACTTCGGGAACGGCATCTACGGCGTCGCGCTGAACCTCGAGGAGGACAACGTCGGCGCGGTGTTGCTCGGCAGCGACGCCAAGGTCAAGGAAGGCGACACGGTGCGCACCACCGGGCGCGTCATCTCGGTGCCGACCGGCCTGCAGATGTGCGGTCGCGTCGTCGATGCACTCGGTCGCGCCGTCGACGGCAAGGGCGACATCAAGGTCGGCCCGAACGACCTGCGCCCGATCGAGGGCCGCTCGCCGTCGGTGCCCGAGCGCCAGCCGGTCAAGGAGCCGCTGCAGACCGGCATCAAGGCGATCGACTCGATGATCCCGATCGGCCGCGGTCAGCGCGAGCTGATCATCGGCGACCGCGGCACCGGCAAGACGGCGCTGATCGTCGACACGTTCATCAACCAGAAGTCGACCGGCGGCGGCGACCCGAAGAACCCGAACCAGGTCATCTGCATCTACGTGGCCGTCGGCCAGAAGCAGTCGACCGTGAAGGCGGTCGTCGACAAGCTCGAGAAGTACGGCGCGATGCCGTACTCGATCGTGGTGTCGGCGCCGGCGTCGGCCGAGGCGGCGATGCAGTTCCTCAGCTGCTACGCCGGCGCGTCGATGGGCGAGCGGCTGCGCGACGAAGGTCGCCACGTCGTGATCGCCTACGACGACCTCTACAAGCAGGCCGTCGCCTACCGCCAGGTGCTGTTGCTGCTGCGCCGCCCGCCGGGCCGCGAGGCGTTCCCGGGCGACGTGTTCAACCTGCACAGCCGCCTGCTCGAGCGCGCCGCGAAGCTGTCCAAGGAGAAGGGCGGTGGTTCGATGACGGCACTGCCGGTCGTCGAGACGCAGGAAGGCGACGTGTCGGCGTACATCCCGACCAACGTGATCTCGATCACCGACGGCCAGATCTTCCTCGAGTCGTCGCTGTTCAACGCCGGCCAGCGCCCGGGCGTGAACGCCGGCATCTCGGTGTCGCGCGTCGGTGGTTCGGCGCAGATCGGCGCGATGAAGAAGATCTCCGGTGGTCTGCGCATCCAGCTGGCGCAGTTCCGCGAGCTCGCCGCGTTCGCGCAGTTCGGCAGCGATCTCGACAAGTCGACCCAGCAGGCGATCACGCGCGGCCAGCGCATGACCGAGCTGCTGAAGCAGCCCGAGTTCCAGCCGGTGCCGGTCGAGGAGCAGGTCGTGATCCTCTACGCCGGTTCGAGCGGTGCGCTCGACTCGGTGCCGCTCAACCGCGTCGGCGACTTCGAGAAGAAGTACCTCGCGTTCGTGCGCAGCAACCACGCCGACGTGCTCGAGTCGATCCGCACCGAGAAGAAGTGGACCGACGCGCTGCAGAAGAAGTGCGACGAGATCGTCGTCAAGTTCCGCACCGAATTCCTGGCCTGAGCAGGTGCCCGTTCGCCCGAACCCCACGTTGATCCGCTGACCTGACCCATGGCAAACCTCAAGGAACTCCGCGGCCGCATCAAGTCGGTCGGCAGCATCGCGCAGATCACGAAGGCCATGGAGATGGTCGCGTCGATGAAACTGCGCAAGGTGCAGGCCAAGGCCCAGGCCTTCCGCCCGTACGTCGACGAGATCCGGCACATGATCGGGGCGCTCGCCGCCAAGGTCGGCAACGAGGGCGAGGTGCCGCTGTTCGCGCAGCGCGAGGTCAAGACGGTCGGCATCCTGGTGATCGCCTCCGACCGCGGCCTGTGCGGCTCGTACAACAGCAACCTGCTGTTCGCGCTGAAGAAGGTCGCCGACCAGCTGATCGCCGACGGCAAGAAGGTCGTGTTCTGGTGCTACGGCCGCAAGGGCTACGCCTGGCTGACGCGCCGCGGCTTCGAGGTCGAGCGCTTCTTCGTCGAGCCGCCGCTCGACAAGGCCGACTTCGGCGCCGCCAAGATGGTCGGCCAGGAGCTGGTCGATGCGTTCACCGGCGGCAAGGTCGACGAGGTGCGGATCTTCCACACGCGCTTCCAGTCGATGATCAAGTTCGTGCCGACCGGGGCGCCGTTCCTGCCGATCCGCTCGATCGCGGTCGGGGAGCAGGCCGCCACCAAGGCCTTCGAACTCGACTTCCTGCTCGAGCCGGACGCGACCACGGTGTTCAACCGCCTGCTGCCGCGCTACCTCGAGACCGTGGTCTTCGACGCGATGCTGCAGTCGCTGACCAGCGAACACGCCAGTCGCCGCATGGCGATGAAGGGTGCGACCGACGCTGCCGTGCGCATGAACAAGGGCCTGAAGAAGGTCTACAACCGCGCCCGCCAGGAGAACATCACCAAGGAACTGCTCGACATCGTCGGCGGTGCCTCCGCCGTCAGCTGATCGGATCCCTGATCTCCAGCTCCGGCCTGCTCGACAAACTTACCGAACCGCATTCATTCCGAGGACGATAGACGTGACGACCGCGACCCCAGTGCAAGGCAAGATCCTCCAGGTGTTCGGCCCCGTGGTGGACGTGCAGTTCCCCGAGGGCCAAGTGCCGAACCTCTACAACGCGATCACCGTCGTCGACCGCCAGCGCGGCATCGACCTGGTGCTCGAGGTTGCCCAGCAGCTCGGCAACGCGTCGGTGCGCTGCGTGTCGATGTCGTCGACCGACGGCATGAGCCGCGGCATGGTCGCCACCGACACCGGCGCCGCGATCTCGGTGCCGGTCGGTGACGCCACCCGCGGTCGCCTGTTCGACGTGCTCGGTCGCGCGCTCGAGGTCAACGTGCCGCACCCGCGCACCGGCGTGCCGATGCTGCCGGTGCAGACCAAGATGACGCTGCCGATCCACCGCGCGGCGCCGAAGTTCGAGGAACAGCAGGCCATCACCGAGGTGTTCGAGACCGGCATCAAGGTCGTCGACCTGCTGTGCCCGTTCGCGAAGGGCGGCAAGATCGGCCTGTTCGGCGGCGCCGGCGTCGGCAAGACGGTTCTGATCCAGGAACTGATCCGCATCACCGCGGTCGAGAAGGGTGGCTTCTCGGTGTTCTGCGGCGTCGGCGAGCGCACCCGCGAGGGCAACGACCTGTGGCTCGAGATGGCCGAGGCCGAGTACACCGACGCCAAGGGCCAGAAGGCCTCGGTGCTCGACAACGCCGTGCTCGTGTTCGGCCAGATGAACGAGCCCCCGGGCGCTCGTCTCCGCGTGGCGCTGACCGGCCTGACGATGGCCGAGTACTTCCGCGACCAGGAAGGCAAGGACGTGCTGCTGTTCGTCGACAACGTGTTCCGCTTCGTGCAGGCGGGCTCGGAAGTGTCGGCACTGCTCGGCCGTCTGCCGAGCGCCGTCGGTTACCAGCCGACGATGGCGTCCGAGATGGGTGCGCTGCAGGAGCGCATCACCTCGACCAAGAAGGGCTCGGTCACGTCGATGCAGGCCGTCTACGTGCCTGCCGACGACATCACCGACCCGGCGCCGGTCGCGACGTTCGCGCACTTGGACAGCACGATCATCCTCGAGCGTCAGATCGCCGAGCTCGGCATCTACCCGGCCGTCGACCCGCTGAAGTCGACCTCGAAGATGCTCAGCCCGAGCGTCGTCGGCGAGGAGCACTACAAGGTCGCTCGCGACGTGCAGCGCACGCTGCAGCGCTACCAGGACCTGCGCGACATCATCGCGATCCTCGGCGTCGAGGAACTCAGCGAAGAGGACAAGCTGGTCGTCAGCCGCGCGCGCCGCATCCAGCGCTTCCTGTCGCAGCCGTTCTTCGTCGCCGAGGCGTTCACCGGCACGCCGGGCAAGTTCGTCAAGCGCGAGGACACCGTGCGCTCGTTCAAGGAGATCCTCGAGGGCAAGCACGACAGCCTGCCGGAGTCGGCGTTCTACATGGTCGGCTCGATCGAGGAAGCCGTCGCCCGCGCCGCCAAGTGACCAGCCGCGCTGCGGACCGCAGCGCCCCCTGACCGAGCAGCGCCTCCCGACCGAATCGTCCGACCTGTCCGCCCACGGCACCAAGCATGGCCTCCGAACTGCATCTCCGCATCGTCACGCCGGATCGCACGATCGTCGATCGCAAGGTCGCCGGGGTCCGGTTCCAGGGTATCGACGGTGGCTACGGCATCCTGCCGAACCACGCTCCGCTGATGACGGCGATCGCCCAGGCCGGCACCGCCGAGGTCACCGAGCTCGACGGCAAGAAGAGCGAGCTGTTCGTCAGCGACGGTTTCGCCCAGGTGCAGCACAACGTGCTGACGCTGGTGTGCGAAGCCGGTGAGTTCGCGCACGAGATCGACGTGGCGCGGGTCAAGGCCGCCGAGCAGAAGGCGCGCGACAAGATGGCCGGCCTCGACCGGCTCAGTGCCGACTACATCAAGGCCGAGGCCTCGCTGCGCAAGGCGATGCTGCGCGACATGCTGGCGCGCCGCGGTTCCGGCACCGGCAATCTCTGAGACCGGTACTCTCGGAACGCTGACCCGGCACTCGGTGCCGGCGGTCGCAGTTCGTGACCCGGCCCGGCGGATGCCGGGCTGTTTCGTTTTTGGGCAGTCGGAGCCCTGGCTGCACGTGTGTGCTTCGGCTCAGGTCGCGGCGGCCCGCCGCGCGATACTCGGGGACCAGGGGCTACCGGTGACCGGCCGTGCGAACGTTCGCAGGGTGGCATCGCGGCGCCGAGTTCGGGAGAGGGAGCGATGGTCCAGGACGATCCGGGTCTGCAAGAGCTGGTCAATGACTTCGTCACGGAGTCGAGGGAACACCTGGCCAGTGTCGAGTCCGACCTGTTGAGCCTCGAGAACCCGGGCGACGGCAGTGCCGACACCGTCAATCGCGTGTTCCGCGCCGTGCACTCGGTGAAGGGCGTCGCCGGCTTCCTCGGCTTCGACAACATCAACAAGCTGTCGCACGCGTTGGAGAGCGTGCTCGACCTGGTCCGCAAGGACCGGCTCGAGATGACCGCCGAACTCGTCGACGTGCTGTTGGCCGCGATCGATGCGTTGCGCAACCTGATCGAGCACGTGACCGAGAGCAACACGGTCGCGATCGAGCAGCCGCTGCAGCGCCTGCAGGTCTACCTGACGCCCGGCACCGGCCGGACGGTGGTGGCACCCGCGGCGACCGCCGTCGAGCTCGAGCCCGACCAATGGCTGCTGGAGCTGAACCTGGTGCTGGCGGGGGTCGCGCTGGCTTGCAACGTGCCGATCGAAGGCCTTGCCGATCTGGTCGGCTCACTGGGCCGAGTCACCGCGGGTGGCGCGGAACTGTGCGCTCGGACCAGCAGCGAGGGCAGCCGCGATCCGGTCCGAATCACGATCGTGACGAACAAGAACCCCGACGAAGTGGCCAGGGCCCTGCACCTCGAAGGCGACGAGGTGAAGGCGCTGCGCAGCCCGCAGCAGACGCGGCCGGTCAGCCCCGCGGCGAGCGTCGAGCCGATCGAAGGCCTGGCGCCGTTCGCCGCCGTGACGGCGCCTGCCGAGGCCCAGTCGCCGATGGCCGCGGCGCCGGCCAAGGCGCCGGTGCCGGCGCCGATGGCCGAGGCGGCACCGCAGCCTGCCGCGCCGGATCGTTCGCGGCCGGAGTCGGCGGCCGGGCAGAAGCGCACCGAGGGCGCCAACGAATCCCACCACGACTCGATCCGCGTCTCGGTGCTGCTGCTGGACCGGCTGATGAACCTGAGCGGCGAACTGGTGCTGGGCCGCAACCAGCTGATCCAGGCCCAGGGTTCGCAGAACGAGAAGGGCATCGCGCTGGCCGCGTCGCGCCTGAACCAGGTGGTCAGCGAGATGCAGGAGGCGATCATGCAGACGCGCATGCAGCCGATCGGGACGCTGTTCCAGCGCTTCCCGCGGGTCGTGCGCGACCTGGCCGCGAAGCTCGGCAAGCGGGCGCGGCTCGAGATCGACGGCAAGGAGGTCGATCTCGACCGTTCGATCCTCGAGGCGCTCAGCGACCCGTTGACGCACATCGTGCGCAACTCGGTCGATCACGGCATGGAGATGCCGGAACAGCGCCGGCTGGCCCGCAAGCCGCAGGAAGGCACCGTGCGCATGTCCGCGGCCCAGCAGGGTGGCAACGTGCGGATCGAGATCACCGACGACGGTCGCGGCATCGACCCGTTGAAGCTGAAGCAGAAGGCCGTCGAGAAGGGGGTCATCACCGCCGCCCAGGCGCAGATGATGAGCGAGCGCGAGGCCGTCGCGCTGATCTTCGCGCCCGGTTTCTCGACCGCGGAGAAGGTGACCGACGTCAGCGGCCGCGGCGTCGGCATGGACGTCGTGCGTTCCAACATCGAGAAACTCGGGGGCCACGTCGACATCCAGACCACGGTCGGCCACGGCACCACGATCGCGATCACGATCCCGCTGACGCTGGCGATCCTGCCGGCGATGGTGATCTCGTGCGGGGTCCGCCGCTACGTGCTGGCGCAGGCCAACGTCGCCGAACTGGTGCGCATCCGCGACGGCGAGGGGTCGATGCGGATCGTGCGCATGGACGGTCGCGAGGTGTTGCGGCTGCGCGGCAGCGTGCTGCCGCTGCTGCGGCTGCGCGAGGTGCTCGGCGAACCGGCCGGCGACACGCATGCCGAGTCGACCATCGTCGTCGTCGAGACCGCGGACCTGCGCTACGGTCTCGTCGTCGATGCCCCGCCGGACGCCGAGGAGATCGTCGTCAAGCCGCTCGGGCGCCACCTGAAGAAGCGCAGCGAGTACGCCGGCGCCACGATCCTCGGCGACGGCAGGGTGGCGATGATCCTCGACGCCGCCGGGGTCGCGGAGGCCGCCAACCTGCGCGCCACCGAGGTCCAGGGCAAGGTCAAGGAGACCACGCCGGCCGAGCGCGGCGAGACCGAGACGGCCGAACTGGTGCTGTTCCGCAATCACCCGAACGAGTCGTTCGCGGTGCCACTCGGGCTGGTCGATCGCATCCAGCGTGTCGACCGGACGGCGCTGCAGGAGGTCGGTGGTCGGACCGTGTTCGCCGACGGCGAGCGCGCGCTGCCGATCGTGCGTCTCGAACACGTCGTGCAGGCCGAGCCGTCGGTGCCGCAGCCGCGGCTGTCGGTGCTGGTGCTGCGCATCGACAAGCAGCAGTTCGGGGTGGTCGCCCCGATGATCGAGGACATCCGGGCGCTGGTGGTCAAGGTCGACGACAAGACCCTGGCCGAGGTCGGCGTGCTGGGCAGCTTCCAGCTGCAGGAACGCACGGTGCGCCTGCTCGATCCGACCGCGATGGCGCGCAAGGCGCTGCCGCAGCTGTTCACGGCCGCGCCGGAGCCGAAGGCCGCGGCGGCGCAGCGAGGTCCGGTCAAGGTGCTGTTCGCGGAGGACACCAAGTTCTTCCGCGAGCACGTGACCCGCACCTTGCGCGGCGGCGGCTTCGAGGTCACCGCCTGCGCCGACGGCGACCTGGCCTGGCAGGAGCTGCAGAAGGCCGGGGCCGCGTTCGACGTGGTCGTCACCGACGTGCAGATGCCGGTCTGCGACGGCCTCGAGCTGACGCGCCGCATCCGGCGGTCCGAGGCGCATGCGCGGCTGCCGGTGGTGGCGCTGACCTCGTTGAGCAGCTCCGAACACGAGAGCGAGGGCATCCAGGCCGGCGTGTCGGCCTATCTGGTCAAACTCGACGACGCCGCGCTGGTCGCGGCGGTGCGCCAGCAGGCGGGAGTCACGGCATGAAGCGCGAATCGGAGAACAAGCACGTCTGCTGTCGTCTCGGCGGCATGTTGGTCGGCATCGGCCTGGATCGGGTTCAGGAGATCAACCGCCTGGTCGAGCCGACGTTCGTGCCGCTGATGGAGAACTACCTGCGCGGGGTCATCAACCTGCGCGGCAACCTGGTCACCGTGATCGACCTCGGCACCGTCGTGCGCGGCGCGCCGGCGGCGGCCGGGCCGCGCGCCCGCACCGTGGTGGTCGAGATCGGCGACGAGGTCTGCGGCCTCGTCGTCGACGAGGTCGGCGACGTGGTCGCGGTCGATCTCGAACGCATCGAGCCGCTGCCCAGCCACCTGCCGCTGCCCCAGCAGCGTTGGTTCAAGGGCATGGTCCAGCTGCCGGGAGAACTGCTGCTGTTGCTCGACGTCGACGCGATCCAGAAGCTCGGTGCCGAGGCGGCCAAGGTAGGCGGCCGGTGATGGCGACCGCGACCAAGTTGCGGCTGTTGGTGGTCAACGGCGACACCGCGCTGCGCCAGGGCCTGGCGCAAGCACTCGGGCAACACCCGGCGATCCACGTCGTCGGCTGGGCGATCAGCGGCCGCACGGCGATGCTGAAGCTGGCCAGCTACCAGCCCGACATGGTGCTGCTCGACCTCGACCAGCACCCGGCCGAGGCGTTGGAGCTGCTCGCGCACCTGCGTAGCAATGCGCTGCCGGTGCAGCGGCTGCTGCTCGCCTCCGAGGCGGTGCCGGCCGACACGCTGCAGCAGGCGGCGCAGCTCGGAGCGCTCGATCTGGTCGCGCGCCCGGCCGGCTCGCTCGGCGAGGCGGCGATCGTCAAGGTCGCGCACGACGTGCTGCCGCCGATCCTGCGCCACGCGCATCGCCTCGGCGAACGCGCCGGCGGCGGCCCCGCGGCGGCCCCGGCGCCGGCAGTCAGACCCGTGGCGCACGCTGCCCAGCCCGCGGCGCCGGCGGTGATGCCGCGGTTGCCCGGTGCCACTCGTTCGACGGCGATCGTCGGCATCGGGGTCAGCACCGGCGGTCCGAAGGCGCTGACGCAGCTGCTGCCGATGCTGCCGGCGGACTTCCCGCTGCCGATCGTGCTGGTGCAGCACATGCCGCCGAAGTTCACCCTGAGCCTCGCCGAGTCGCTCGACAAGGTCTGCCGGCTGCGCGTGCGCGAGGCCCAGGAGGGCGATCGGGTCGAACGCGGCCGCATCCTGATCGCGCCCGGCGGCCAGCACATGCGCATCGTCGCCAGCGATCTCGGCGGCGTCGTGCACCTGACCAACGATCCACCCGAGTGCTCGTGCCGACCGTCGGTCGACTACCTGTTCCGATCGTTGACCGAGGTCTACGGTGGTCGCGTGCTGGCGGCGGTGCTGACCGGCATGGGCGAGGACGGCTGGATCGGCGCGAGGCTCGTGCACCAGGCCGGGGGCAAGGTGCTGGCCCAGGACGAGGCCTCGTCGACGGTCTATGGCATGCCGCGTGGGCCGATCGAGGCCGGCATCGCGCCGGCCGTCCCGCTCGAGTTGATGGCCGACGCGATCGTGCAATGCCTGCGAGGTGTATCGTGCAACTGAGACCCGGTGAAATGCAGTTGATGAAGCAGATGGTCCTGCAGCTGGCCGGCGTGTCGCTGGACGACAGCAAGGGCTATCTGGTCGAGACCAGGCTCGGGCCGATCGCCGAGAAGGCCGGCTGCGCCAACTTCAACGAGCTCTACTTCAAGTTGCGTTACGGCACCGACCAGCCGCTGATGCAGCTCGTCGTCGACGCGATCACGACCCACGAGACGATCTTCTTCCGCGACGGCGCACCGTTCGAGGCGCTGCAGTTCAAGCTGCTGCCGGAGGTCATCGACGCCCGCGAACGCATGGGACAGTCGCGCAAGCTGCGCATCTGGTCGGCGGCGTGCAGCACCGGCCAGGAGCCGTACAGCATCGGCATGATCGTGCACGAGCTGCTCGGCAACCTGAAGGACTGGGACATCCAGATCCTCGCCACCGACATCAGCAAGGCGACCGTCGAACAGGCCGAGAAGGGCATCTACCCGGAGCACGACATGGCCCGCACGTCGCGGCCGTTGCTGATGAACAAGTACTTCGAGAAGACCCCGGCCGGCCACCGCGTCGTCGACTCGGTGCGCAAGCTGGTGACCTTCCGGCAGATGAACCTGCTGTCGCCGCTGACCGGGTTCGGGCCGTTCGACATCGTGTTCCTGCGCAACGTGCTGATCTACTTCGAGGCGGCGACCCGCCGCGACCTGGCGCAACGGATCGGCCAGACGCTGCTGCCGCACGGCTGGCTGGTGGTGGGGGCGTCGGAGAACCTGCTCGATGCCGGGCCGCAGTTCGTGCCGCAGACACACTGCCGCACGACCGTCTACCAGCCGGGCGCGGTGCCGGTCGGTCGGCGCTGAGCCGGGGCGGGACCGATCCGCGCCGACCATCAGCACGCCAGCCGTGACCCGAAACCGGGGACTCGCTACATTGCCGCGCCGCCGGCGAGCCGGCGTTCCCCACGATGAACCTTCTGCTCCTGTGTGCGACGGCCCTGCTGGGACCGGTCGCCGTTCCGGCCGCCTCCGCGGCGCCTTCCGCGACCTCGACCTGCCAGGATCCTGCGCCGGCGCCGGCCCCGCAGGGCATCCCCGACTGCAAGGAGATGCAGAAGACCGCGTCGGGCCTCGAGTATGGCTTCCTGAAGCGCGGCAACGACGAAGCGGCGCCCGGCCCGGGCGACACCGTCGAGGTGCACTACACGGGTTGGCTGACCGACGGCACCAAGTTCGACAGCTCCCGCGATCGTGGCCAGCCGGCGACGTTCGGCGTCGGCCAGGTCATCAAGGGCTGGACCGAAGGTCTGCAGCTGATGACGCCCGGTGCCCGTTGCAAGCTCGTGATCCCCGGCAACCTCGGCTACGGCGACCAGGGCAGCCCGCCGAAGATCCCGAGCAACGCGACGCTGGTGTTCGACGTCGAGCTGCTGCGCGTGATCCGGATGCCGAAGTTCCGCGCCGGCAACCCGGCGGCCCAGGCGACCACGAAGAGCGGCATCAAGTGGGAGACCGTCAAGGAGGGCAAGGGCGCCAAGGTGACCAAGAAGGACGGTCTGGCGCTGCGGTTCGCACTGTTCCGCGCCTCCGGTGAGTTGCTCGATTGCAGCGAGCGCAACAACGGCTCCAAGCTGTCCGGCACGCTCGATTCGCTGCCGCTGCCGTTCCTCGCCGAGGTGGTCGAGAACTGCACGTTGGGCAGCATCGTGCGCGCCGAGGTGCCGGTCGAGCTGTGGAAGAACGTCGGCGAAGCGAGCGTCTGGGAGCTCGAATTGGTCGGCATCAACGCGCTGCCCGAGTTCCGCGCGATCGACACCACGAAGATGGTGACCACGCAGAGCGGGCTGCAGTACGAGGTGATCACCGCCGGCACCGGCGACTCGCCGAAGGCCACCGACACCGTGGTCGCGCACTACAGCGGCTGGTTGCAGGACGGCACGCTGTTCGACAGCTCGTTCGCGCGCGGCGAGCCGACCTCGTTCCCGCTGAACCGCGTCATCAAGGGCTGGACCGAAGGTCTGCAGCTGATGAAGACGGGCGGCAAGGTGCTGTTCCAGATCCCCGGCGACCTCGCCTACGGAGCGGCCGGCTCGCCGCCGAAGATCCCGGCCAACGCGACGCTGCTGTTCCTGGTCGAGCTGGTCGAGGTCAAGAAGCGCTGACCGGCGGACCGCCGAGCTGGCCGCACGCGGCCATCACGGTGCGGCCCTTGGTCTGCCGCCGCCGCACCGCGAGGCCGAGTTCGCGCAGGCGCGCGACGAACGCCACGATCTCGGCCTCCTCGGGTGCGCGCGCGATCGGCGCCGAGCCCGGGTTGTACGGGATCACGTGCACGAAGGTGCGGCCGAGCGGCGCCGCGAACGCGGCCAGCGCGCGCGCTTCGGCGGCGCCGTCGTTGATGCCCGGCAGCAGGCACCAGTGCAGGCCGATCGCGAGGTTGGCTCGCTGGCGGTAGTCGATCAACGCACGCTGGATCGCCGCCAGTGAGTAGCGCACCGAGTGCGGCATCAGCGCGGCGCGCACCGCCGGATCGGCGCTGTTGAGGCTCAGCGCGATGCCCAGGCGCTTCCAGCCGAGTTCGCGCAGCGCGTGCAGCCCGGGCACGTGCCCGACCGTGCAGACGGTGAGCCGTTCCTGCGCGTAGCCGAGGCCGCGGCGATCGACCAGCAGCGCCAGGGCCGGCAGCAGCCCGGGCAGGTTGTCGAGTGGTTCGCCCATGCCCATGAACACCAGCGAATCGGGTCGCTGCTCGCGGCACTGCAGCGTCACCTGGGCCAGGATCTCGCCGGCGTCGAGGTTGCGCAGCAGGCCGAGCCGGCCGGTCTCGCAGAACGTGCAGGCGCGGGCGCAGCCGACCTGTGTCGACAGGCACAGGCTGCGGCGGCCGCGACCCATCGGCAGCGACACGCTCTCGATGCGGCGGCCGTCGCGCAGTGCGAGCAGGCGCTTGTGCACCGCGCCGTGCGCGGTCGCCTCCTGCTGCTCGCCGACCACCTGCGGCAGCTGCAGTTCCGCCAGCTCCCGCCAGGCCAGAGCCGTGGCCGGGCTGGCGCCGAGCGCCTCCGGCGCGAACTCGCCGCGCAGCATCGCCCGGCGGAAGATCGCGGCGGCGAGGCCGCTGCCCTTGTCGCTGCCGAAGTGGCGCGCGGCGGCGGCGGCGAGTTCGTCGGCGGGGGTGGCCAGCAGGTCGAGCGGCATCGGGGCGGCAGCGTAGCGACCGGACCGGGCCCGCGAACCGGTGGGGACACGCTGCGCCGTTAGACTTGGCGAGGCAAAGTAGTCGGCCGAACGAAGAAAGTTGCTGCATCGGCGGCGCCGTGCGGCATCATGCGCCGCCATGTCGTCCCAACCCGCCGCCGCCACGGCGTCGGCACCGCCCACGGCGGCGGTGCTCGAAGCCCGCTCCGTGTTCCGTTTCCGGACCGTCGAGGACCAGCAGGTGCCGATCGTGCGCGACGTCTCGTTCGCGCTGCGGGCCGGCGAGTTCGCGACCATCATGGGGCCGTCGGGCTCCGGCAAGTCGACGCTGCTGCACCTGCTGGCCGGGCTCGATCTGCCGTCGTCCGGGCACGTGCTGCTGGACGGCGCCGACCTCGGCGCCGGCGACGAGGAATACCGCGCCCGGCTGCGGCGCGAGCGCATCGGCTTCATCTTCCAGTTCTTCCACCTGCTGCCGGATCTCACCGTCGAGGAGAACGTGACCTTGCCGCTGCGCATCCTCGGCCAGCGGCCGAGCAAGCACCGCGCCCGCGTCGACGGGCTGCTGCAGCTGCTCGGCGTCGAGGCGCTGCGGCGTCGCCTGCCGCAGTCGCTGTCGGGCGGCGAGATGCAGCGGGTGTCGATCGCGCGGGCGCTGGTCACGCAGCCGGCGCTGGTGCTGGCCGACGAACCGACCGGCAACCTGTCGAGCAAGGCCGGCGAGGAAGTGGTGGCGCTGCTGCGTTCGGTCTGCACCAAGCTCGGCGCCACGATCCTGCTGGTCACCCACAATCCGCGCGATGCCGCTGCCGGCGATCGTGTGCTGTTCCTGCACGACGGTGCACTGCGTCCCCAGTCCGAACTCACCGGAGGCCCTTTCCGTGTCGCTGACGTCTTTCATCGTCTCCAGGAACTGGGCATCTAGCCGCCTGCGGGTCCTGCTGACCCTGCTCGGCATCGCGCTCGGCGTCGCGATCGTGGTGGCCATCTACGTGATGGACCACAACACGATCCAGAGCCGTTTGCTGGCACTCGATCCGCAGCGTGGCCAGGTCGATCTCGAGGTGTTGCCGAAGGACGCCGCGCGGCCGCTCGACGCGGTGCTGGCGGAGCTGCGCGCCGGGCTCGGCGTGCGCGACGTCGCGGTGTGGCAGGAAGCGCGCGGCGTGGCCACCGCGGGGTCGCAGCAGGCCGAGCTGACGGTATTCGGTCTCGGGCCGCTGCCGGCCGGTAGCTTCGCGCACTACGCGGTCGCGCGCGGTCGCGACCTCGAGGCGGGGGATGCCGATCCGACGCGGGCCGGCGTGTTGCTCGGTGGCGAAGCGGCCACCGCCCTCGGTGTCGACGTCGGCGATCGCATCGTGCTCGCCGAACCGCCGGCGCTGCAGCGCGTCGAGTGCAAGGGCGGCGTGATGGTGCCGGTTCCGGTCGTGGCCGGGGCCGTGCCGTTCTCGATCGCGCTGGAAGTGCGCGGCGTGCTGGCCGGCGAACGGCTCGGCAAACGCGATCAGCAACGCATGGCGGTGGTGCCGCTCGAGGTCGCACGGCGGCTGCGGCCGCTCGGCGGCAGCGTGTTCCATCTGCTGCGCGAGGAAGGGGCCGATCTCGATCGGCTGCGGCGCGAACTGCGCGAGCAGTACGTGGTGCAGGACGTGCGCAGCGCGCTGATCGGCGAAGGCGCCGACGAGCGCGCGTTCCGCAACGGGCTCAAGGTGCTCGGCGGCCTCGCGCTGCTGCTCGGCATGTACGTGGTGTTCCAGACCCTGTCGCACTCGCTGGTGGCGCGCATCCGGCAGCTCGGCCTGCTGCGGTGTCTCGGCACCGGCACCGGCGCGATCACCCGCATCTTCCTGCTCGACGCGCTGCTGCTCGGCGTGATCGGCAGTGGGCTCGGGGTGCTGCTGGGGCTGCTGTTGGCGCTGCTGCTGCAGCACTACCGGATCAGTTCGCTGGGGCTCGGCAAGCAGTGGTCGACGTTCCTGATCCCGACCTACCCGGTGGCGTGGACGTTCGCGCTCGGTGTGCTGTTCACGCTCGCCGGCGCGATGTTCCCGCTGATGCGAGCGCGGCAGATCCCGGCCCTCGACATCCTGCGCGCGCGCGGCCTCGCGCCGGGCAAGGACGACGGTGTCGACCTGCTGCGCGGCGTGCACCTGTGGATGTTCGGGCTCCTGGTGCTGGCGCTGCCGTGTGCGTACCTGGCGATGACGCCGCTCGCGGTCGAGGAAGGTGGCGAGATGCGCATGGTGCTGCTGCAGCTGGTCGGCATCCTCGGCCTGTTCGGCGCCGTGCTGCTGCTGGCGCCGGGCATCACGTCGCTGCTCGGCCGCGCGCTGCTGCTGCCGCTGCGGCCGCTGTTCCCGATGGCGTCGTGGCTGGTCGGCAAGGTGCTCGCGCGCTCCGCCGGTCGCATCGCCGCGTCGGTGTGCGGGCTGTCGGCGGTGCTGCTGGCGGTGCTCGGCCTGAAGAGCCTGACCCATTCGCTGCATGCCGAAGTGGGGGCGTTCGCGGCGCAGGCGCTGCACGACCGCGCCTTCGTGCGCTGCCAGCCGACCACCCCCGAGGCCGCGCAGCGCCTCGCGGCGGTGCCGGGCGTGCGGCGCGTCGAGGCGTTCGAGGGCGAGGAACGCGGCGGCGGTTTCCTGCTGCGCGGGCTGGCACTCGAGGCCGCCGCCGCCGCCGACGGCCCGCTCGAGGGCGACCAGCGCCTGGTGCAGCGCTACAGCGACCACAAGGTGCGCACGCTGGTGGTTAGCCAGCGGCTGGCGAAGGCGAAGGACTGGCAGGCGGGCACCCTGGTGGCGTTGCGCGACCGCAACGGCGTGCCGGTGTCGTACGAGGTGCTGGCGATCGACGACCGGGCCGGCTTCGACGCCGACGAGCGCGCGTTCGCGATCGCTTCGCCGCACTGGCTGCACACCGACTTCTGCATCCCCGACACCAGCGTGTCGATGCTGACGCTGCGCCTGGAGCCCGGCATCGATGCGGATCGACTCGGCGAAGCGGTGCGGGCGGTGCTGCCGGGGGTGTCCGGCTTCAAGACCGGGGCCTGGATCGAGGGCTACCTGCGGCGCGACGTCGGCAAGGACTTCCGGCTGTTCGACCTGTTGCTGTTCCTGATGCTGGTGCTGGCCGGCGTCGGGCTGCTGAACGGCATGACGATCGCGATGCTGGGCCGGGTCCGCGAACTCGGCGTGCTGCGTGCGCTCGGCATCACCCGAGCCTCGCTCGGCGGCAGCTTCGTGCTCGAGGGCGCGGTGGTGGCGGCGCTGGCGAGTCTGCTGTCGTGCGGGCTCGGTGTGGTGATGGCGACCGTGCTGGTGCTCGGCATGAACCAGGTCGCCAAGCTCGACGCGCCGGTGACGCTGCCATACCCGTGGTTCGTGCTGGTGCCGGTGCTCGCGTTCGCGACCGCGCTGCTGGCGGCCATCGTGCCGGCGCTCCGGGCCCTGCGCGAGAGCCCGTCGGAGTCGGTGCGCTACGAGTGAGCCGGCCCCGAACTGGATAACACCGCGGCCGGCGGGTACGACTCTTCGCCCCGAACGGGCCCATGATGAAGCAGCGATCCCCCTGGCAGCGCACGCACACCTGCGGCGAGTTGACGATCGAACACCGCAACCAGGCCGTGGTCCTGAACGGCTGGATCGAGAACCATCGCCACCACGGTCAGCTGGTGTTCCTCGACCTGCGCGATCGCTACGGCGTCACGCAGATCGTCGTCGACCAGGACCAGGCCGGCATGGCGGCGGGCACCTTCGACGTGGTGCGGCGGCTCGGCGCGGAGGATGTGATCGCGGTGACCGGCACGGTGCGGCCGCGCGATGCCGACAAGGTCAACAAGAACCGCAGCACCGGCGAGATCGAGCTGGTGGCGACCTCGGTCACCGTGTTGGGCGAGGCGGAGACGCCGCCGTTCGAGATCCTCGACAAGGCCGAGGCCAACGAGGAGCTGCGCATGCAGTATCGCTACCTCGACCTGCGCCGCCGACCGCTGCAGGAGGCGATGATCAAGCGCGCGCGCTTCGTCACCGCGATCCGTCAGTTCCTGCACCACAACCGGTTCCTCGACATCGAGACGCCGATCCTGACCAAGAGCACGCCCGAGGGCGCGCGCGACTACCTGGTGCCGAGCCGCGTGCACCCGGGCAAGTTCTTCGCGCTGCCGCAGAGCCCGCAGATCTTCAAGCAGCTGTGCATGGTCGCCGGCCTCGATCGCTACTACCAGATCGCGCGCTGCTTCCGCGACGAGGACCTGCGCGCCGACCGCCAGCCCGAGTTCACGCAGATCGATCTCGAGATGTCGTTCGTCGAGGAGCACGACGTGCTCGACGTGGTCGAGGCGATGTTCGTGCACGGCATGAAGGAAGGCTTCGGCATCGACGTGCCGCAGCCGTTCCCGCGCTTCGACTTCCAGGAGGCGATGGAGAAGTACGGCTGTGACAAGCCGGACCTGCGCTTCGGCATGACGCTGGTCGACTGCACCGCGCTCGCCACCAAGAGCGACTTCAAGGTGTTCTCGGGCGCCGTCGCCGCCGGCGGCATCGTCAAGGGCATCTGCGCCGAAGGTGCGGCCGAGAAGTTCTCGCGCAAGGGCATCGACGAGCTGACCGCGTTCGTCAACCAGCTCGGCGCCAAGGGCCTCGCGTGGGCCAAGGTCACCGCGGCCGGGCTCGAGGGTTCGATCGCGAAGTTCTACGAGGGCGACAAGGGCAAGGAGCTGATCGCGCACCTCGGCGGCAAGCCCGGCGACCTGCTGCTGTTCGTCGCCGACCAGAAGCGTGTCGTGCACAAGGCGCTCGGCGACCTGCGGCTCAAGGTCGGTGGCATGCTCGGCCTGCGCGACCCGAAGGTGTTCCGCTGCTGCTGGGTGCTCAACTTCCCGATGTTCGAGTGGAACGACGAGAAGGCGCGCTGGCAGTTCGCGCACAACCCGTTCAGCGCGCCGGTCAACTGGGACATCCAGGACTTCGGCGTGGACACCGAGAGCATCCGCAGCCGCGCCTACGACTTCGTGATGAACGGCTGGGAGCTCGGCTCCGGCTCGATCCGGATCCACAAGCCGGCGCTGCAGGCCAAGGTGTTCGAGTTCCTCGGCATCCCCGCGGAACTGCAGCGCGCCAACTTCGGCTTCCTGCTCGATGCGTACAGGTACGGCGGCCCGCCGCACGGTGGCATCGCGCTCGGCGTCGACCGCATCGTCACGCTGGCGCTGGGGCGCGAGGGGATCCGCGATGTCATCGCGTTCCCGAAGACGGCGACGGCCTACGACCTGATGGCGGATGCGCCGGGCGGGGTCTCGGCCGAGCAGATGGCCGAGCTGCAGATCCTCAGCACGGCGAAGAAGCCCGGCTGAACCAGGGGCGGGGGACCGGTCGATATCCGGACATGGCGATCACTGCTTGGATGTCCTGGGAAGGCGGCGTCGACATCGTCGGTGCGACCCGCCCCGGAGTGTTGATGCCGAACGTCATGGTGCACGTGGCCCGCGTCGTGCACACGCCGATCGGTTCGGCGCCGGCGGGCATCGTGCTGTTCCAGCCGGACCCGAACGCGGCGCCCGAGGTGATCGGGTTCGTCAGCAGCGACCCGAAGCTGGCGGCCTGGTTCGGCCCGCACATCTTCGCCGGCACGCCGTTCGAGAAGGCGCCGGCGCTCGTGGCGCGCATCGAGATCCACACCGCGGCCGACCGCGCGACCTCGCGCGTCGAGGTCGCCGGGATGCGCTTCGATGTGGCGCTGTCGCAGCTGGCGCCGGCGACAGTGATCCACCGCCCGGCCGGTCAGCCGATGCCGTTCGCGCAGCAGGGGCTCGAGGCGAAGGCCGGCAAGGTCGAGCTGAAGGTCAACGGCGTGACGATGCCGATCCTGGTGCCCGACGTGGCGATCGGTGGTGGGCCGGGGGCGCTGGTGAGCGCCTGCGGCGTCTACGCGCGCTGAGCGAGCGCTGAATCGGAAGGATCGTTAGCGTCAGACAGCGGCGCGGGCAGGGCGTAGATCCTTCGCGCGAGGTTGCCATCTTGGCGGCATGCGCAAGATCGACGTTGGGACGCGGCCGGCGAGCCGCGATGAGTTGGCGAGGTGGTATTGCTCGGCTTCCGATCCTTCAGCATGCGAGGTTTGCGCAAGGTCGCGGGCGAGTGGAGCCTCGTCTGCCTTGCGTTGAATCTCCGTCGGATGGCGAGGATGGGAGTGACATTCTGACCGAGGGAGCCCGGAAGGCCCGTGGACGCTTCCCAGACGGCTTCAGGCGACGGTGATCCTGAAATGTCGGTCGGAAATCGCGGATGGCCCATGCTTGGGCCTGTGTCCCCCGTCCGATTCAAAATCGGGTATGGCGCGGAAGTCGCTTCCCGCGTCGCAGATTCCTAGAGGCGAAGGAGGCGCTCCGTGGCCGTGCCAGCAATGAGCTGAACCCAGTCTGCGAAAACGGGCGATCTGGAGCTCCCCTTTCGGATCTCGACCTCGATCATCCCGGGCTCGAGCGGCTCGCTGAACCAAATGCCGTCACCTTGAATGGACACTGAGGAGCTCGAGCCTTCTGCGTGATACTGTTCTACGCTGACCCGTCGCCATTCACCCTGCGCCCCTTCCTTCTCGCCTCGAACGAAGACCGCCAGCTCTGCATCAGAGTCTCCCCTCTCGCGCTGCACATCGAATCGAAGCCGAGCGAAGACTGTAACGCGAAAGAGCAACTCCTCGGTCGGACTCGGGTTCGGCGTGACCCAGCGCGGGCTTGCTGGTCTGGGAACGAAGTAGAAACTCGGCTCAGTGCTCTAGCATCGATCGAGTTCGACGGACACTTCTGTCTCCGGCAATCCGGTCACCACTGAACTGCCGCCGAGATCGACATCGGTGACGTGGCGCAGCAGCTCTCCGTGCCAACCAATGCGCAAGGCAAAGCGAGATACGGGCTGGTCGTTCTGGTCCACGATCCGAACGCGGATCTGGCCACGATCCATGGGCAAGAGCTGGAGATACACGTCGCGTCGCTGCTCGGGATCGAATCTCTGATTGTTAGAAGCTGCACCAACTCGAAGTGCATCCTGGTAAGCGCTCACGTCGAACAAGGTTGATCTCTTCAAAGTGAACACGCATTGCCCGTCTTTCGACGATTTGCCCAAGCGACCTTGGCCACCTTGGGGCTGAAGCCAAATCAGAGCTTCTGGGATGGGCGCTCCATCGATCGAGATCGTCTTGACCACCAACCGGCTGGCGGGTAACCGATGCACGATGTCCCGCGATCTGCCGAGAT
The DNA here is from genome assembly GCA_025459175.1 of Planctomycetota bacterium. Classification (GTDB taxonomy): domain Bacteria; phylum Planctomycetota; class UBA1135; order UBA1135; family UBA2386; genus UBA2386. The sequence continues at coordinate 36,336 of JALORC010000069.1, forward strand.
AATAAACGGTATCCAGTTGCGGAATTTCTCCACGAGCAAAATGGAAGATTCGGAAAGCCACCTCGGCTTGGAGCGAAACACCCCGCTCGAAGCGGAGCACGAACGACCCTCCCGGGCCCGTAGTCGTCGAAGCGAGCTGCCCGGGGTGCATGACTCCGTCCTCGAAGCTCTGCGGGTGAGCTGCGGTCGAGTCCACCGCAATGATCCGACAATCGGACAAGGGGGAGCCGTCCAGAAGAAGAACTTGTCCTGAGCATTCGCGCACTACGTCGTCGCCGAGCTGGGAGGCGACTTCAATGCGTTTTGGCTCCCTGCTCGAAGAGGCGTCAGCAATACTGTCAACTTCAGCGTAATCAGTCGCCGAGGCAGCGGATGCAATCGGCAGGGTAGCAGGCGATCCACCGGGAGTCGCTGGCGGAACCGGGGTGCCGCACCATGCGAGAGAACACCATACGAGCAGAGCCAAGGCCGACGCCGAAACCAGAACTCCACGCGGGATATTCACGGGCAGTGCATCCAAGTTGGTCTGGTCAAGCAAACATGGTCGTGCGACCCCAAGCCTAAGCCGAGTAGGCTGGCCCACACAAGCACTGGCACTCACCACCCGCTCGCCAGATCTAACTCGTTGACCTGCTTGTGGTAGTCGCCCCGGTAGCGAGAGCGGGCGTCCTGCAGGCTGCCCGCATCGTGCAGGGCAACGTATTCGTTGAGCTGCAGCCAGGGCTGGTAGAACGTAAGCGTCCGACGACGCCCGCATCCAGCAGCCCCGCCAACAGGGACTTAGCGGCTCCGGGAGTCATGTCTTCGAGGCTGGGGGGCGTCGGCGCTGTCGGCAGCACAGCTACCAATGCACGTTGGTCTGCGAGCAGCCAGGCCTCGAACTCGCGAACGGCAACTGCGATGACCCTCGCCGAATCGAGGCCTTGGGTGGCTTCCAGCAGGGTTCTGCGCCGTTCACGCACGCCGTC
>JALORC010000070.1 GCA_025459175.1 Planctomycetota bacterium
TCGGCGACGATCGCCTCGGCCCAGGTCCGGTAGGCGGCCGGCGTCAGGTGCAGGAAGTCCGGCATCACGTCCTTCGAGAGGGTGCCGTCGGCGCCGAGGAAGCCCGCACCGATGTCCTTGCACACGACCATCGGATCGCCCGCCACCGCCGCGAACGCCAACTGGCTCGCTTCGGCGCACTTCGCCCGCTGCGCATCCGCCGTCTCGCTGCGCGGGAAGATCGCCAGCAGCAGCACCTTAGCCTTCGGCAGGCCGGTGCGCAGTCGCTGCACGACCGCGACGATGCCCTGCGCGATCTCGTCGGCGGTGTTGTCGCTGCCGTTGCTGTTGTTGGTGCCGATCATCACCACCGCGGCGCGGATGTCGTTGTTCGGTGCCGCCAGCGCCGCCATCAGTTCGCTGTCGAAGCGCCACAGCACGTGCTGCGTGCGATCGCCGGACACGCCGACGTTGATCGCCGCGCGCGGTTGCCAGTACTCGGCCCAGACCGCCTTGCCGCCGCCGTTCCAGCCCTGCGTGATCGAGTCGCCGACCATCACCAGACGGTGCCCGCCGGCACGTGCTGTCTCGAGGTGCCCATCGACCCGCTTCTGCCAGTCAGGCTGGTGCCGCGGCGCCGGCGTGATCGTGTCGGCCGGTCGCGCGAACGTGGGCACCGGCCCCTTCGCCAGCGCATCGAGTTCGTCGAGCCGCAGCCGCACCGAGCGCACCAGCGACTGCTGGCTGGGTTCGAAGTGGCCGTAGCTGGTCAGCACGAAGGTGCCGTCGGCGAGCACCTCGACGCCCGGATAACCGCAGTCGGTGCCCCGCCAGTTGCGCAACAGGCGCACGCGGTACTGACCATCGCGCCGCTGCACCAGGTCGTCGAACGTGCCGACCCACGCCACCCAGTCGCCGCGCGTCGGGCTGTCCTTCGCCATGTCGCGGAACGACAGCAGCAGCCGTCCGTCCGGTCCGTAGGCACCGACATGGCGGTCGCCGCACAGGCTCGCCGGCAGCTCCTGCGGCACCGACCAATTGGCGCCTTCGTCGTCCGAGAACGCGATGTGACTGCCGCGGCGGCGGGTGTTCTCGCGCAACAGCATCGCCAGCCGCTTGCCATCCGGCGAGCGCACGACCCCGGGCTCGCACAGATCGAGCTCGGCGCCGGTCCACACCACCTTCGGCGCGCCCCACGTGCGGCCGCCGTCCGCCGACTCGGTCTGGTAGACGGTGAAGTTGGCGCGCTTGCCACCGGCGCGGAACCAGCGCCCGTCGTCGTGGAAGAACGCGGCGTGCCGACCATCGGCCAGCGCCACCACGCTCGCCATCGCGACGATGCCGCCGAAGTCGCCGATCGGCGCCAACGGCGTCCAGTTGACGCCGTCGTCGGTCGACACACTGCTGCGGATCGGGTGCAGACCCGAGAACAGCACCAGCCGCGCCACGCCGTCGCGATCGATCAGGCGATGGATCGTCGGGGTCTCGAGGCTGGTCGCCCAGTTCTCAGGCACCGGCAACGACCCGCTCCACGAGCGACCGCCATCGGTGCTCTTCTGCAGCACGATCGGCCCCTTGCCGTGCCCCTCCGGATACACGCAAAGGATCGTGCCGTCCGGCAGCTGCACCGTGGTCGGATGGCCGAGGTACTTGCCCGGCACCTGGCTCACGTTGCTCTGTCTCTCGATGTCGCCGTCGAGGTCGAGCCAACGCAACGGCCCTGCGTCAGCCAGCGGCGGCGCCTGGGCCACCAGCGACCGGAGCGGGAACGGCAGGATCGCGGGCAGGATCGCGAGGAGCGCGGTGACGAGGAGGCGGCGCATCACGGCGTCGTAACCGGTGCCGCGCCTGCCGCAAGGCCTACAGCGCGACCATCTGCTCGAAGCCACCGTACGACATCCGCTTGATGTCGAACGGCATCTCCTGGTCGGCCAGCTCGGCCATGCGCGGATCCGCCATCACCGCCGCGTTGATCTTGTCGCGCTGGGCCTTCGACTTGAACAGCACCCACGAGAACACCACCGTCTCGCCGGCCTTCGCCTTGGCCCGCTTGGGGAACGGCACCCCGAAATCGACCGCGAGGTCCTCGCCCGTGCATTCGCTGTAGCCCAGCGCGCCGTGCTCGATCCAGATCTTGCCGGCCCGCTTGGCGATGGTGAGGTACTTCGCCAGGTGCTTCTTGGGCATCACCAGCAGGAATCCGTCCACGTACTTCGACTTCATCCCCCTTGCATAACTGCTCGCCCGCGCCTTTGCCCCCGCTTTCCGGCCCGGTTCAGCGATCGATCCACTGCTCGGTCGCGAAGTCGAACACCTTGGGGATGCGCTGCCCGTCCCAGTGATAGCGGAGCACGCAGGTCGGCCGCGGCGGCAGCACCGCTCGCGGCGTGAAGGCGCCGACGCAGAGGCCACCGGGATCGCGCACGCTGGGGAACACCACGCCGCGCGACCGCACCGTGCGCAACCGGACCGCGAACGCGCGACTGTGCGTGTAGTCGGCCGGGTCGAGCAGCGGTCGCCAGCGCGGATCGTCGTCGCGCAGGTCGTGGAAGCGATCGTCGATGCTGCCGACCAGCACCCGCATGTCGACGTCGAGCGCCGCTTCGGCGGTCGACGCGTAGAACCGCTCCATGTGCCAGCAGGTCTCGGCGACCGCGGTCGCGCGCCGATTGGCGCAGTAGTAGGCGCCGAAACTGCCGTCGGCGAACCGCGACGGCCGCTTGTGCACGAACGGCCCCATCACCCAGCTGGCGCCGGGGCCGGCGATGCGTTCCTCGGGCGGCACCGCCGAGATCTCGCCGATCTCACAGCGGATCCTCGGATTGGTCAGGCTCTCGAGCTCGGCCAGCACGTCCCATTCGGCCGGATCGCCGAGGCGCTCGAACAGCGACACCGGCGGAAAGCGGGTCGGGATGATGCGGAACGCATGGGCCCAGCGCACGCGACGCACCGGCGGCAGGTCGGCGTCGGCGATCGGGGCCGTAGCATCGGTCACGAAGCACCGCCGCGCGCGGCGTCCAGCACGGCCCGGACCTCCGCGAGGTCGGTGACGTCGCCGGCGAGCATGCGCTGCAGGGCGCTCTGCCCGCCGAACGCCGCGTTGGGCCGACGGATCCACGCGTCGGCGCGTTCGACCTGGGGGAACAGGATCTGCAGCGCCTTCCAGATGCCGAGCAACCAGCTGATGCGGCGCACCACGTCCTTCGACATCCGGCCGAACCGCCCGGCCTTCCACTGGAAGAACGTCGCGCGCCCCGGTTCCCCGAGCAGCTTGCGCGCCTCGTCGGTGCTCAGCTGCCAGGCATCGGCGAGCTTGAAGAACGCGCGCAGCGCGATGGCAACCTTGGCCGGGGTCTCGGCGATCAGCGCCGCGGCATCGGCGGTAGAGGCGTGGGTCAATGGACGGGCCATGGTCCGATAATGGACTCATCGACACGTTTCGTCCAGTGCCGGACTTCGTGGTCCGGCAAGTTCCCGCTCCCACCGGGCGCCCGACCGCCTATCCTGCCGCCCCTGCCATGACCCTGGTCACGCTCGACAAGATCGTCCGCCGCTTCGGCGACGACCCGATCCTGGACGGTCTGTCGCTGCGCGTCGACGAAGGCGATCGCATCGGGGTGGTCGGCGACAACGGGGCCGGCAAGACGACGATGATCCGCATCCTGGCCGGCGTCGACGACGCCGACCTCGGTCAGCGCAACACCCGCAACCACCTGCGCATCGCCTACGGCGCGCAGATGCCGGCGATGCCGAAGGGCACCACCGTGCACGACCTGGTGATGCGCGGCACCGGCGAGCACGGCGCCCTCGAGGCGCGCATGCGGGCCCTCGAGACCCGCATGGCGACCGGCGACGAAGCGGCGCTGCGCGACTACGGCGAGCTGCAGGCCGCGTTCGAGGCCGGCGGCGGCTACGACCGCAAGCACCAGGTCGAGAAGGTGCTGTCGGGCCTCGGCTTCCCGATCGTCGATCTGCAGAAGGACGTGTCGGTGCTCAGCGGCGGCGAGAAGTCGCGCGTGCAGCTGGCGATCCTGATGACGACGCCGGCCGACCTGCTGATCCTCGACGAACCGACCAACCACCTCGACCTGCAGGGCATCGAGTTCGTCGAGGACTTCGTGGTGCGCTATCCCGGCGCCTGCGTGGTCGTCAGCCACGACCGCCGCTTCCTCGACGCGATCGCCAACGCGATCGTCGAGGTCGCCGATGGCCAGGCCAACCGCTGGAAGGGCAACTTCACGCACTACAGCCAGCAGCGCGACCTCGCGTTGCTGACGCAGGCGCGCGCGTTCAAGAGCCAGCGCGAGTTCGTCGAGAAGGAGATGGAGTTCATCCGCCGCAACATGGCCGGGCGCATGAGCGCACAGGCCAAGGGCCGGCTCAAGCGCCTGCAGCGCCTGCAGCTGATCGACAAGCCGCAGGGCAAGCGCGCGCAGATGCGGTTGTCGTTCGGCGCCACCACGCGCGGTCAGCAGGGCCAGACCGCGATCGAGGCCGAGGACCTCACGGTCAAGGCCGGTGCCCGCACGCTGCTCGACCGCACCTCGTTCCGGATCTGGTTCGGCGAGGTCACCGCCCTGCTCGGCCGCAATGGCGCCGGCAAGACCACGCTGCTGCGGCTGCTGGCCGGCATCGGCCAGCCGGCCGGCGGCGCGATCAAGCGCGCGCACAACCTGCGCATCGGCTACTTCAGCCAGGAGAAGAACGACCTGCCGCAGCACGGCACCGTGCTCGACGCGCTGCGCGAACTCGATCGCACCGTCGACGAACGCACGCTGCGCGACCACCTGGCCCTGTTCCTGTTCTGCGGCGACGACATCGAGAAGCCGGTCACCGAGCTGTCGGGTGGCGAGAAGCAGCGGCTGTCGCTGGCGCGCATGACGCGCGCGCAGTTCGACCTCTTGTGCCTCGACGAACCGACCAACCACCTCGACGTCGCCGGCACCGAGGGCCTCGAGCAGGCGCTGAAGGAGTTCCCCGGCACGGTGGTGCTGATCACGCACGATCGCAAGCTCGTCGACGAGGTCGCCGATCGGGTGCTGTGGGTCGACGACGGTGCGGTGCGCACGTTCGACCAGGGGCTCGCACAGTGCCAGCGCGTGCTGGCCGAAGAACGCGCCGCCGCGCGCGCCGCCGACGCCGAGGCCCGCGCCGAGGCGGCGGCGAAGAGCGCGCCGCCACCGACCGAGCCGAAGAAGGCGATCGAGACCGGCAAGGTTCGCAACCCGCGCATGTTCCAGAAGCTCGAGGAACGCATCATCGAGCTCGAGGCGCAGATCGAGGGCCTGCGCGCGGCGATGTTCGACCCGGCCAACTACGCGAGCGCCAGCAAGATGAAGCAGCTGCAGGGCGACGAGGTGCGGCTGAAGGCCGAGCTCGCCGCCGCCTACGAGCAGTGGGAGAACTGGCAGTAGCGGGCCGTTGCCGCAGGGATTTCTGCGAGCAGTTGTCCGCTCCCACGTCGCCAGGGCACTTGACGGACAGCGGGCCTTCGATGGGCGCCGCCTTCCGACTTCCTCACTGGAACCGTGCCATGACGACCTGCTTGCGTCCGCTCGTGCTCTCCGTCCTCCACACCCTGGTCATCGCACCGCTCGCCATCGCGCAGTGCACCACCTTCAGCCCGACGGCCTACTCCCAGGTCACCGCCGCCGGTTGTGGGGCACCGGTGTTGTCGGTCAGTGCTCCGCCGCGATTCGGCTGGACCACCTCGGTCGACGCCACCAACCTGGACTTCGGCATAGGCATCCAGGTCGTGCTCTACGCGTTCAAGCTGCCGCCGATTTCGCCCCCGGTCGCATGGACCGGCGACGTCGAGGGATTCCCGCTCGCGGCGGGTTGCTTCAACCATTTGCCGGACGCGGACACCTACGTCGTGGAGATCGGCACCGCCGGCATCACCAGTGTGGTCGTCAACGTTCCCGCCTCGGGCTTCGTCGCCGGCAGCGTGATCCGCGCGCAGGCCTTCCAGCTCGACCTGTTCAGCAGCACCATCGCCTTCTCGGCCGCCACCAACTCGGTCTGCCTGTATCTGGCACCATGAGCATCGCCCGGTGCGAAGGCCCCGACGGCGGCCCGGCGTCCAGGAACGAGCCACCGCGATAACCCGGCTCCAGCGCCGCCCCGGTTGTTCCGAAAGCGGCCGTGGATGAGGACCCAGGCCCCAGTTCGGGAACACGATTCCGCTGCCCGCCAGCCTTCGGCCGACGACGTCGAGCGGCTGCGCGAAACCGCCGAGCGCATCGACGACCTGCTGACCGACGCCAAGTCGGCGCTGGACCGGCTGATGGCCGCGGCGGTTCCTGAGCGACCCGAGGCCGTCGAACCGGAGTCTCTGGCCCCCGAACCTGCCACGGTCGCGATGGTCGCCGACCTGCTGCTCGAGGACCCGATCCGCACCGCTGCTACCAACGAGTTCGAACTCGACTTCGAGGCCCACGACGAGCCGGCGCCGCAGTCGCCGGCGGCGGCGGTCGCCGATGAAGTTCCCGACGACCCCAGCTCCACCATGCACCACGATGTTCTCCCTGTGCCGCGGCACGACGGCCGCGGCGTGCTCCTGCTGGCGATGGTCAGCATGGCTCTGCTGAGCGTGGCTTCGCTGCTCGATCAACACCTGGCCGGCCTCGGCGTCCTCGGCGGCGCCAACCTGCTCGCCTGGCTGGTGGTGATGCAACAGCGCCGCGATGCCAGCGAACCGGCGGCGCCTCACCACTGACCAGGGCTCAGTTCGCGGCGAAGTGGCGATCGAACATCGCCTTCAGGTCCGCGGCGACCTGCTCCGCGGACCGGCCTTCGATGCGATGGCGCGGCAGGAAGTCGACGACCTTGCCGGCCTTGAACAGCGCCATCGACGGGCTCGACGGCGGGATGTGCGCGAAGCGGCTGCGCGCCTGCTGCGTCGCTTCCTTGTCCTGACCGGCGAACACCGTCGCCAGCCGCTGCGGTTTGTGCGCGTGCTGCAGCGCCATGCGCACACCCGGGCGGGCCATGCCGGCGGCGCAGCCGCACACCGAGTTGACGACCAGCAGCCCGGTCGCGGCCGGATCGTCGATCCAGGCGTCGACCGCCTTGGCATCGGTGAGTTCGCGGAAGCCGATCTCGGTCAACTCGGCGCGCATCGGCCGGACCAGTTCTGGGTCGTACATCATGGTAGGTCGCACAGGGTAGCCGACCCGCGGCCGCGGCGGCGACCCGAACGGAGATTGCCGCCGCAGCCGGCGCAGCGACAATCCACGGCCTGCCCGCCGAGCCGAACATGCTGCCAAGACGACTCCTCCTACCGCTCGCCGTGCTGGCGGCCGCTGCTCCCACCGCCGCGCAGGACGACCGCCCCGCGTCGCTGCCGATCCGCGCCAGCGGCGAGGTCGACACGACGCGCCTGAGCACCGCGGGCCGCGCGACGCTGCGCCTGCGCTTCACGGCCGAGGTCGCGCCCGACCGATCGCTCGCGGTGCGGGTCGAACTGCGGCTGCGCAATCGCATGGTCGCACGCCGCGATCATGCGCCGCCGGTGCCGATGCAGAAGTGGCAGCCGGGCCGCGAGGTCGACTACGAGCTGTCGCTGCCGTTCGCGCTGCTTCCAGCCGGCGTGCAGCCGGGCGACGTGCTCGACGTGTATCTCGGCTTCCTGAGCCCGGACGGCCGCACCGTCTCGCCGCCGCTGTCGCGCGACGCCGCGCGCGATGGTCTCGTTCGTATCGCATCGCTGACCCTGCCGGCCGCGACCGACGCGCCCGATCCGGCCGCGGTGGAAGCGGCCATCACCGAGGCCACCGCACTGGCGACCAAGGACCCACGCGCGGCGTGGGACCAGCTCGAGCACCTGTTCCGGCGGTTGCAGGACTACCCGCTGAAGGCGCGGCTGCAGAAGGCGCTGACGGCGTTCGGCAAGATGCCGCCGTCGCCGCTGTCGTTCGAGGAGCAGTCGATCGTGCGCGGGCGGATCGCCGCCGAGCGCGCGCGCTGGCTGCGGCTGATCGCCGGCCACATGTACGACCAGGGCAAGCTGCTCGGCGCGCTGCTGCTGCTCGACGAAGTCGGTGGCTCGCTGCAGGAACAGGCCGATCGCGCCGTGCTCGGTGCGCTCGACGAGGCGCAGCGGCTCACCAAGGACCGGGACGGTATCGCCGCCCGTGTGTTCGCCCTGAGCAAGGAACAGCAGGCCGCGGTCGACGCGCTCGCCGAACAGCACGCGGCCGGCCCGGCGCGCCTCGAAGCCGGGCGCAAGCTGGCGAAGGACAAGTCGCAGCGCGCGATCGCGCGCGAACTGATCCGCACCCTCGAGTTCACGCCGGCCCTGCGCGAGGAAGCCAAGCTCGCGCGCGAGCAGATCGAACGCGACTGGCTCGCCGATGTGCCGCCCGAGGAACGCGCCGAGGCCGACGCGGCGCGCAACCACCCGAGCTGGGCGCGCACCGGACAGCGCGTGAGCCATCGCTTCGTGCTGATCGGGCCGCAGGCACTGCTCGACGGCATCCCCGACGACAGCCTGCTGCGCTTCGACCTCGCCTACCTCTACCTGACCGACCTGTTCGGCCGCGTGCCCAACCCCGACGGCGATCGTGTCACCGTCTACTGGAAGGAGCTGTGGGACTTCGGCGGCGGCGTCGGCGGCGGCAAGATCATCGACATCGGCAACGCCGACCCGACCCAGAAGGCGATGCGAGTCGACAACGGGCTGCTCTATCACGAGCTGACGCACTGCATCGACGACACCACGCCGGTCTACGGCGGCTTGCGCGAGGGGCTCGCCGACTTCGGCGCCGCGTTCGCGCAGATGGAACTCGGCCAGGTCGCCGGCGGCCGCGCCGCGATGGGCATCGCCGCACGCGCGTTCCTGCAGGACTACGTCGAACGCGACCTCGAGTACTGGCGGATCCCCAACTACGGGCCGAGCGCCGGGTTCCTGCTGCACTTCGTGACTCAGTACGGCAGGACCGCCACCGGCTACCGCTGGGAGCTCTACCGCAAGTTCTTCCGCGACTACCGCGGCTGCCGGGTCAAGGACGGCCGCACGCCGACGCTGGCGCGCGCGTTCGCGTTCCACCTCGTCGAAGCGTTCGGCGAAGCGGCGTTCGCCGACCTGATCCGCTTCCGCTGGCCGCTGCAGCCCGGCGATCTCGAGGCGGTGCGCGCCGAGCAGCGGGCCGCGCAGCGACCGAACGACGGCCCCGACCTCGCCGAACTCGACGGTTCACCGGTGCCGCGCGACCGGGCCGCCCGCGAACTGCGGCGCGAGGAAGCGGGCCTCGACGAATGGGCACCGAAGCTCGGCATCGTGCGCGACTGGTGGGTGATCGGCCCGTTCCGCAAGGACGGGCTCGACCCGGACACCTATCGCTGGGCGCCCGAGCGCGAGGTCGACCTCAAGGCCCGCTACGAGAGCTTCAACAACAACCCGACCTGGCGGCGGCCCGGCGACAAGCCGGTCACCGTCGACGCGACCGGCTGGCTGCACTTCGACTTCGCCTACCAGGACAACAGCGCGATCTACGCGTTGACCCACGTACGGCTCGAACAGGAGACCACGATCTGGGTGCACGTGCGCGGCGACGACGACATCACGCTGTTCGTCGACGACGAGCTGATCGGCAAACACGATCACGCGGGTGGTCCGTACGGGCCGTGGCGGCCGGGCTGGCAGACGCTGCTGCCGGACGCGGCGAGCTTCCCGGTGACGCTCGGCAAGGGCCGCCACAAGCTGCTGCTGAAGGTGCGCAACGGCGGCGGCGGCTCCGGCTGCAGCGTCGCGATCGCGAGCCGCAACGGTACGCCGCTGCCGGGCTGGAGCACCGACGTCGAGCCACCGGCGAAGAAGAGCAACGACATCGAGGTGCCCGACGGCCGCAAGTGGCCGCAGCGTTTCCGCGCCCGCTTCGACAGCGCCGGCACGCACAAGAAGCTCGATGCGTCGGTCGGCACCTGGCGCACGCGCAACGGCGCGCTCGAAGGCGCTGCCACCGACCGCGGCGTCGAGTGGCGCAAGTACACGGTGCGTCCCGGCTTCCCGAAGGACTCGCCGTCGAACCTCGCGTGGCTGCCGGAGAAGGTGACCGAACACCTCGACGCGTTTCGGCTCGAGATCGAGTTCCCGGCCGAGAGCCAGGCGCCGAAGCTCGGCGTGACCGTGCAGGGCGACGGCCAGCGCGATGCGTTGTCGGGCTGGACGCTGCTGCTCGAGCCCGACGGCCAACAGGTGCGCGCGCACCTCGAACGCTACGACCAGCGCATCTACAGCAGCGACGCGGTGCCGTTCCCGACCGACAGCAAGAAGCCGGTGGTGCTGGTGCTCGAGTACTTCGCGCGCCGCTTCACGGCCCGGCTCGGCGACCAGGAACTGTTCCACCAGGCGCCGCTGCGGCCGATCCCTGGGCGGCATCGGATCGGTATCGCGACCTGGGGACCGGCGCTGCGCATCGAGGGCATCGAGCTGCGTGGGCCGGTGCGGACGAAGTGAGCCCCGGTCGGGGCGTTCCTTCCCGATTGCACTACGCTTGGCCCGGTTCCGGTAACCGGCGTCTCCGGGCTGACTACCTGGAGCGCCTCTGCCCGCGCTCGCCTCTCATGAAGCTGGTCCCCTCGTTGCTCGCACTGCTGCTCTCGGGCAGTGCGCTCCTCCACGCCCAGAAGCAGGCCCCCGGCACCACGAAGGACGACGAGGACGTCGTCAAGGCCGGACCGAAGGACCCGTTCACGCAGGCCGACCCCAAGGCGATGGCGGCCGCCGGCGTGATCGCCTACGGACCGCTCCTCTGGGCCGACCAGCTGCGCACCGAGGACGTCGAGAAGGTGCTCGGCCAGGGTCGCATCCTGTGGCTCGAGACCGCGCACTTCCAGTTCGCGTTCAACCTCGCCACCACGACGCAGCCCGAGGACCCCGAGGCGCGCAAGCTGATGAACGGCGACCTGCAGCGCCTGCACAAGCGCTTCGCCAAGTTCCCCGACCGCAGCAGCAAGCTCGAGCCGTGGCTGCGGCTGCACGTCTATGCGCAGCGCGCCGAGGAGCTCTACGCCGAGTTCCAGAAGCTGATCGGGCACGACGAGGCGAGCGGCACGTTCCTCGGCCAGAAGGGCAAGTTCCCGCTGGTGATGTTCCAGAAGAAGTCCGACGTCGCGCGCTATCTCGACCGCTTCTGCGGCAAGCAGAGCCAGCAGTCGCAGCGCCACTTCTACGGCAAGACCGGCCAGAACGGCTTCGTGCTCGGCGCCGAGGCCGACGAGCCGCGCGACGATGCGCAGATCCAGTCGCAGTTCCGCTACCTGCTGATCGAGACGTTCACCGACGCGATGGGCGGCGCGCCCTACTGGCTCGAGCTCGGCCTCGCGCACTGGTTCGAACGGCAGGTGCCGTCGCGGCTGATGATGGCGGTGCCGAAGGACGACGAGAGCGTCGACGAGCAGACCCAGCACAAGTGGCCCAGCAAGATGAAGGCGCGCGCGCAGCACCAGAAGCTGCTGATCCCGTTCGCCGACCTCGCGACGAGGACCGACTTCGGCTACTGGGCGCACCTGCAGGCGTGGTCGCGCGTCGACTTCCTGATGCAGCGCGATCGCGCGAAGTTCGGCGAGTTCCTGCGTGGGCTCGGCGGCTCGGCGGGGGCCAGCAAGCAGGTGGAGCTGCTGGAGCGGGTGTTCGGGATGACGCCCGAGGCGTTCGATGTGGCGTGGCGCGAGTGGGTGTTGAAGACGTATCGGTGAGCAGGGTCAGGGCAGGTGGCGCAGGTCTTCGAGGTCCTTCGGCCTGCCCGCCTCTCGCTTGCTCCGTTTCAGATCCTCGAGACTCACGATCCAAACTGGCACCGAGCTGCCATCAAGCGCGACCCGGAACTCGATTCGGCCGCCCCAAGCAAGATCGAATGGAACCGTACGAAGGCCACCAATGAGGTCGATACGGTTGGGCAGGCGCCCGAACTGAACGATGACCTCCGGATCCATGAGCATTGTCCGGCGCAGGATCGAACAGGAAGTCGACATCGCCGGTCAGCCTGGCGTGACCGTGGTAGATCACGGCGATGTCACCGATCAACAAGTAGCGGACTTCGTGGGCGGCGAGCAGTCCGAGGAACTCGAGAACGTCGCGGGACAGTGGCAGAGAATTCACGGCTTCCGGTCTGACTGACGCCGCATCTCGTAGTCACGAACATCAGGGCAGTCGGGACCATAGACGCGCATCCTCAGCTCGGCTGCTACAGCCATGCGCTCTGCCGGGGTCATGCTCCACTGCTGTTCCCGATCGTGTCGGTCTGCCTCTTCGAACGAACGGCTCTTGTGCACCTCGCGGTCCATGATCGGATTGCACTGCGATCCAGCGCCCGACACAAGGGCCCATGGCACCAGCAGGAGCCGCGGGCGATGATCGGCGCGGCAATGCGGTTCCGTAGTGAGCCGAAGGAGCGCTCACACCGTTGACCCGCCACCGCCCATGAATCCACCCCTCGCCCGCCCGATCGCGCACCGTCTCCCGTGGCGCCACGCCGTGCTGGCGCTCGCGGCCCTCGCCGCAGCGGTGCGGGCGCAGCAGTCCCCGTTCGGCTTCGCCGAGACCTACGCGCTGGCCACCGACCGCAAGGCCGCCGTGGCGACGCTGGTGCCGGGCAGCGAAGACCACTTCTACTATCACTGCCGCGAACGCCTCGACGCCGGTGACTTCGCCACCGTGGCCGTGACGCTGCCGCGCTGGATCGCCGCGCACGGTCGCAGCACTCGCACCACCGAGATCGAGCACCGCGATCGCCTGCTGCGCGCAGCCGCGGATCCGGCGGCGACGTTCGCGTGGTTGCAGCAGCGACTCGAACTGACCTTCGACCACCAGCCCGAAGTCCCCGGCCGCCCGTCGACACTGCCGACCCGCCTCGATCCGGCCCTGCTGACGCCGGCCGCGGTTCGCGCCGCGGGTTTGCGATCGAAGCCCGGCAGCCTCGCCGGTTTCACCGACGCGGCCTTGCCGGAACTCGCCGGCGGCGAGCTCGATGCCGTACCGCGCCGCGAGCTGCTGAAGCGACTCGATCGCGCCGATCTGGACCCGATCCCGGCCCTGGTGATCGCCGACCTGCAGGCACCGGGCAGCAAGGGCTTCGGCTCGCTGCGTGTTCACGGCCTGCTGCAGCCGGCGCAGCTCGACGAGTGCGCGCAGCTGATGCCGGAGTTGCTGCGGGATGCGAAGTGGGTGCAGGCCTACCTGCAGCGCCTCCTGCCACCATCCGACCGCCGCTGGCAGAACGACCCGGCGCAACTCGGGGCGCAGCTCGAACGACTGGGGCGGTTCGTCGAACGCCTGCCCGATGTGCATCGCGCGTTGCGGGCCCACGTGCTGGGCCATCGTGTGCGGCATGCGCTGACCACCGGCAACCTGCAGCGCGAACTGCTGGTCGCCTACCTGCGAGAACCCGTCCGCGACCGCACGCGCGAGGCACAGTGGATCGAGAGCTTCCCGAGCCACACCGATCGCATCGATGCCGAGCTCGCCAAGCTGACCGGGCTCGAGCGTGTCACCGACGACAGCGAACTGCTGCGCGCATGCCTCGCCGAGCTGCTCGCGCGCAACGAGGATCTGACCGCGCTCGAACCGTTCCTCGACGCCAACTGGCTGCGCGCCACCACCGCCGAGCTGCGCCTGCTGCTCGGCCGCGGCGATGCCGAACGCAACTTCAGCGAACTCGGCAGCGAGGACGCGGCCGCGGCGCTGCGCACGCGCGTCGAGCTGCGGTTCGCGCCGCAGCAGCGCCAGACGTTCGGTGGCGACGACGAGGTCACGCTGCTGGTCGACGTCAAGAACGTCGCCGACCTGACCATTCGCGTCTTCACGCTCGACGAGTTCCGCCACCTGCAGGAACACGGTCGGCCGATCGACCTGTCGCTCGATGTCGACGGCTTCGCACCCGCGGTCGAACTGCAGCAGCGCTTCGACGAGCCGCCGCTGCGCCGCGTGCGCCGCACGTTCTCGCTGCCGCAGCTGCGTGAACCGGGCCTGCACCTCGTCGAACTGATCGGCAATGGCGTGCGCAGCCGCGCGCTGATCCGCAAGGGCACGCTGCACGCGGTCGTGCGCAGCACCGCCGCGGGGCCGGAGTTCACGGTGTTCGACGAAACCGGCCAGCTGCGCGCTGATGCCGTGGTCTGGCTCGGGGCGAGTGAATACACGGCGGCCGCCGATGGCACGATCTTGCTACCGTTCACCGCGAAGGCGGCGATGGCCAACGCGGTGCTGCGAGCCGGCGGTCGCGCGGCACTGCACTCGTTCCGCCAGCCAGCCGAGGACTACCGCTTGCAGGCCGCCGCGCATGTCGATCGCGACCAGCTGCGCGCCGGCGGCACGGCGCGGCTGGTGCTGCGACCGCGCCTGGTTCTCGATGACCACACCATCGCACTGCAGCTGCTGCAACAGCCGACGCTCGTCATCACCGCGACCGACCTGGACCAGCAGCAGACGATCGCCACCGTGCGCGATCTGCGCCTGGTGGACCAACGCGAGTTCGTCCACGAACTGCAGGTGCCGGTGCGACTGCGCAAGCTGGAGGTGAG
Organism: Planctomycetota bacterium; assembly: GCA_025459175.1. GTDB lineage: Bacteria > Planctomycetota > UBA1135 > UBA1135 > UBA2386 > UBA2386. The sequence continues at coordinate 14,503 of JALORC010000070.1, forward strand.
ACTGCAAGGCACCGCGCGTCGGCTCGACGGCACCGAGGTGCAGGTGCAGAGTGAGACGACCGAGTTCGCCTGCAACGGCATCGACAGCGGCACGAAGACCGCGAGCGCGATGGTGCTGCCGACCGCCGATGGCTACGTCGTCGAGGTCCGCGGCAAGAACGGCGAGCCGCGGCCTGGCGCCGCGGTCACGGTGCAGCTCGAGCACGAACTGCTCGCCGAAGCGATCGAGTCCAACCTGCAAACCGACGCTGGCGGCCGCATCGCGCTGGGTTCGCTGCCGGGTGTGCATTCCCTGTGGCTGCGGATCGACGAGCAGCGAGGATCGCGCCACTGGCTCTGGCTGCCGCGCGCCCGCCACCTCTGGCCCGCCGACCTGCACGGCATCGCCGGTGATCTGCTGCAACTGCCGTACGACGGCACCGCCGCGACGGTGCAACGCGCCGAGTTCTCGCTGCTGGCACCGGACCGCGACGAGTTCGCGCGGCTGGCAATCGTCGATGGCATGCTCACGCTGCGCGACCTGCCGGCCGGCGACTACGAGCTCGTCGACCATCGCACCGCGCGTCGCGTCACGGTTCGTGTCGCCGCCAGCGCTCGCCGCGGACCTTGGCTCGTCGAAGCCGATCGCACGCTGCCTGCCGGCACGACCGCCTCGCTGCAACTGCGCGCGCCGCAGCTGGTCGACGGTGCGCTGCAGATCCGTGTGGACCGGGCGACGGCGGACACACGACTGTTGGTCATCGCGACGCGGCACCTGCCGACGTTCGACCCGTTCGAGCAGCTGCGGTTGCCGCCGGAGCCACGCGAGACTGCCGTTCGCAGGACACCGCACCAGAGCCTGTTCGCCGATGCCACCCGGCTCGGCATCGAACAGCGCTACGTGCTCGAACGCCGCGCGGCGACGAAGTTCGCCGGCAACATGCTGCCGCGGCCGAGCCTGCTGCTGCACGGCATGGAGATCGACACCGCGCACACGGAGGACTTCGACAGCAATCAGTGGAACAGCGCCGTGGGTGTGGCCGGCGGCACCGGCAGGCGCTCCGGCGGCGGCAAGAGCGGCTGGAGCACGTCACTGACCCCGCCCGGCGTGTCCGCCAATCTCGACTGGCTGCCGCAGGGCTCGGTCGTGCTCACGAACCTGATCCCCGACGCCGATGGCCGCGTCCGCATCCCCGAGGCCGAACTCGGCGACGGCCACTTCGTGCAGGTCGTCGCGATCGACGGCGAACAACTGGCGACGCGCCAACTGCTGCGCGCCGAGCAGCCGCTGCAGCCGCGGCCGCGCCAGCTCGCCGCCGCCCTCGACGCGAACCGGCCCAGCGCCGAACGGAGCGACATCGAGTTCTTGGCGGCCGGGGCGAGCACCACGATCGCCGACGCGCGGGCCAGCGAGGTCGCGATCCTCGATTCGCTGGCGAGCATGTTCCGGTTGTTCACCAGCATCGGCAAGGACGCCGAGCTGGCGAAGTTCGCGTTCTTGCTGCAATGGCCGCAGCTCGACTTCGCCAAGCGGCGCGAGCTGTACTCGGCGCACGCGTGCCACGAGCTGCACCTCTTCCTGTTCCACAAGGACCCGCAGTTCTTCGCCGCGGTGATCGCGCCGCTGCTGCGCAACAAGCTCGCGCCCACGTTCCTCGATCGCTGGCTGCTCGGTGACGACCTGCGCGACCAGCTCGAGCCCTGGGCGTTCGGCCAGCTGAACCTCATCGAACAGGTGCTGCTCGGCAAACGCCTCGGCGGCGACGCCGGGGCGGCGATCGCCCGTGCGCAGCAGGAGTGGCACGAGCTGCAGCCGGTATCGCGCGAACGGCGACGCCAGCTGTTCGCGATCGCGCTGCGCGGCGATGCGCTCGCGACCGCGGACGACAAGTCCGCAGGCACCGTGCGCCGGCTCGGGACCGTACTCAGTGCTGGACCTGCACCGACCCCGGAGCCGGCGAAGCCGAGCGGTGGCGGCGGCGACGCTCGCCACCTCGCCGAGCCAGAAGCCGCCGCCGAACCGGCCGTGCCACCCCCACCGCCAGAGACGTTCGACAACGCCGATGGAGACGAGAAGCAGAGCGCGTTCGACTCCAACCAGTGGAACAGTGCGGTGGGCCTCGGCCGCGACGCCGAACGCCGCAAGAACGCGCCGGTTCGCTACCGCGAGGTGACGACGACCAGGGTGCTGGCCGAACATGACTACTGGCACCGCCCGCTCGCGCAGACGACGCCCGACGTGGTCGCCACCAATCGCTTCTGGATCGACTACGCGATGGCCCCGTCCGGCCAACCGTTCGTGTCCACGGCCATCGCCGAGGCGAGCAACAGCTGCCTCGAGATGCTGATGGCGCTCGCCGTGCTCGACTTGCCGTTCACCGCCGGCGCGCACACGGTCGTGGCCGATGGCGACACGCGCACGCTCACCGCGGCGTCGCCATTGCTGCTGGTGCGGAAGGCGATCGGCCCGGTCGAACGCGCGGTGTCGCCATTGCCGCTGTTGGTCGAGCGACGGCTGTTCCGCGTCGACCGCAGCGACGACGAAGCGACCCCGCCGGCGAACCCCGGCGAACTCGTCGTCGGTATCGCCTACGGCGCCAGCATCGTGATCACCAATCCGACCTCGAGCACCCGCCGAGTCGACGTGCTGCAACAGATCCCGGCCGGTGCGCTGCCGTTGCGCTCGGGTCTGCCGACCGGCAGCCGGACGCTGGAACTGAACCCGTACTCGACCATCGAGCTGCGCCACTGGTTCTACTTCCCGGCCGCCGGCGACTTCGACCACGCGCCGGTGCAGGTCAGCGAACGCGATCGCCAGATCGCCGCGTCCGACTCCGTCCGGCTGCGCGTGGTCGCGACCCCGGTCACGGTCGACGCACAATCCTGGGAACAGGTCTCGCAGCAGGGCACCGACGAGCAGGTGCTCGCCTTCCTCGACACCAACAACCTGCAGCGCCTCGAGCTCCGGCGCATCGCATGGCGCCTGCGCGATCGCGGCATGTTCGAACGGGTCCTCGGCAAACTGCGCCAGGCGTCGTGCTACGACGACACGCTGTGGTCGTACTCGATCCTGCACCAGGACCCGATCGCGTGCCGCGAGTACCTGCGCCACGCCGAGCAACTGAAGGACGCATGCGGCATGCAGCTTCACTCGCCGCTGCTGTCGTTCACGCCCGAGGAACGCGGTCGCTACTGGCACCAGGAACTCGATCCGCTGGTGCGCGCGCGCTCGCATCGCTTCGGTGCCGGCGACGAGGTCGGCAACCAGGATCTCGCCGGGCAGTATCGCAAGCTGCTGACCAGGCTGTCCTACCGCCGGCAGCTCGACGCTGACGACTGGCTCGCGGTGACGTGGTCGCTGCTGCTGCAGGATCGCGTCGAGGAGGCGTTGGCGGCGATGGCGAAGGTCGATCCGACTGCGTCGTCGACGCAGCTGCAGTACGACTACGTGGCCGCCTACACGTGCTTCTTCACCGGCGACACGGGGCGCGCTCGCACGCTGGCCGAACGCCATCGTGATCACCCGGTGCCGCACTGGCAGCAGCGGTTCCGCCAGGTGCTGGCGCAGCTCGACGAGATCACGGGCGCGGCCCCGATCGATCCGCTGGACGCAGCGGTGGCCGCGACCCCCTCGCTCGAACTCGGCGTCAGCGACGACGCGGTGACGATCGACCATCGCGGCCTCGAGCGCTGCGAACTCAGCTACCACGAACTCGACGTCGAGGTCGCGTTCTCGGCCCGCCCGTTCGCGGCCCCCGGTGGCAACAGCGATGCGTTCGTGCAGCCGCTGCTGCGTGAGCAACACACGCTCGGCGCCGACACGGCCCGCACGACGCTGCCGCTGCCGGCGCGCTTCCGCGGTCGCCACGTGCTGGTCGAACTGCGCGGGGAAGGCATGCTGCGCAGCCAGCGCCACTTCGCGAACGCGCTCGCGGTGCGGTTCCAGCCGGCGAGCGGGCAGCTCGACGTGCGCACCGCCGCGGGAACGGCGCCGATCGCCGGCGCCTACGTCAAGGTGTTCGCGCGGCTGCCCGACGGCAGCGTGCGCTTCCACAAGGACGGCTACACCGATCTGCGCGGCCGCTTCGACTACGTGGCGCTGCCGGACGATCCGAACCGCGACGCACAGCGCTTCGCGGTGCTGGTGCTGTCGGCGGAGCACGGCGCGCTGGTGCGCGAGATCGAGCCGCCGGCGCGCTGAGAATCAGCCCCTGCCGAGCCCATCGACAGCCTGATCGCGCGCCAGCAAATCGGTGCGGTGATGCAGCACGAAGCTCTGCAGCTCACGCAGCAGATGCAGCACCATCGGCACGTTGGCCATCAGCACCACCACGAGCCCACCCAGGTGCATCGTGTGCCGGCGCACGGTCTCGCCCGCGAGCACCTTCATCGCCGCCAGATCCGTCGCCGCGCCCGTCTGCACCGAGAGCGCGAGCTCGGCACCGGCGCGGGGCTCGATCATCAGACCGATCGCGAACACGACGAGGCACACCGCCTGGGCCGCGAGCACGCGACGGAACTGCGCCAGCTTGCCGTCGAGGTGCCGCGCCGAGCGCATTCCCATCGAACCGAACAGCGCGGTGACGACACACCCGGCCAGAGCGGCTTGAGCGAGGTATTCGGACATGAGGGCCCTCGGACGGGCTCGGCGCCCGGTTCTTCCTGCGGTCACCGAGTCGATGTCAGCGCAGCGCAGCGCGGTCGGACGGATCGCTCCCACCAGTACCGGACCCGGGCATCCCCCTCCGCACCCACCCCGCCCCGGAATCTCCGCGATCGCGTGAGGGGTTCCGCCCCCACCCTGCGGATGGCGGGCATGAACCGCTTCCACCTGCTCACCCCCGTGATCCTGCCCCTGCTCGCGACCGCCGCGGTCGCCCAAGGCGTCTGGTTGCCGATCGCGACCAGCCAGGCCCCGAGCCCCCGCAGCGATGCCCTGGTCGCCCATGACACGGTGCGCGACCGCTTCGTGCTGTTCGGTGGCCAGGACGCTGGCGGCCTGCGCAACGACACGTGGGAGTTCGACGGTTCCAACTGGCTGCAGCGCCCCTACGGGTTGTCCACGCCACAGTATGGCAACGCCATGTGCTACGACCGCGGCAGCCAGCGCACGGTGCTGGTCGCCGACAACGGGCTCAACAACGAGACCTGGCTGTTCGATGGCACCTCCTGGCAGGCAACGGCGGCGACGACGCCGGGCGGCTCCACTGGCCGTGACCTGCTGGTCTACGACGCGTCCCGCGGCGTCTGCGTGCTCTACACGCAGGGGTTCTTCAACGGCAGCGGCGAGACCTGGGAGTGGAACGGCTTCAGCTGGACGCCGCGACTGCTGCCGACCAACCCGCCGCGGCTGCGCGACGCCGGCATGGTGTTCGATCTGCAGCGCAATCGCACCGTGCTGTTCGGCGGCAGGCTGGGCAACGGCAACCCGTCCTACACCACCTGGGAGTACGACGGCACGAACTGGACCAACGTCGTGGCGATCGGCTCCCCGGGCCAAGCCGCGATGGCGTGCACCTACGACGCGCAGCGGCGCCGCATCGTGATGTTCGGCGGCACCGGCGGCGGCGACCCGATGGGCACCTATGAGTACACCGGCCCCGGCGGCAGCTGGCAGCTGGTCACGCTGGCGAGCCCGCCGGCCCGCGAGGGGGCGGTGATGGTGCACGACATGCTGCGCCAGGAAGGGCTGCTGTTCGGCGGCCGCGACCTGTCGTCGTACCAGCTGCGGAACGACCTGTATCGCTATCGCGCCCTGGTGCCCGCCACGGCGGTGGCGTTCGGGCAGGGCTGCGCCGGCAGCGGCGTCGTGCCCGGCCTGCTGCCGCAACCGTACCACGTGCCCTACGTCGGCATGACCTTCGGCGTCCGGCTGTTCGCGCTGCCGTTCGGCCAGCCCGCGTTCGTCGCGTTCGGCAACTCGCGCACGTCATTCGCCGGCGGGCCGCTGCCGGCCTCGCTGGCGCCGATCGGCATGACCAACTGCACGTTGTTCATCAGTCCGGATGTGCTGGTCGCGGCCCCGGGCAGCGGCACCAGCGCCAGCACGTCGTTCGCGATCCCGAACCAGCAAACGCTGGTCGGCATGCCGTTCTACGTGCAGGCGGTGGCGGTCGACATCGGTGGCAACGCGGCCAACTTGATCAGCACCCGCGCCCTCGATTGCCGCATCGGCACGCCGTGACAGAACGGGGCGGCGAGGATCCGGCCGTGGCTCGCAACCACCGACGCCGTAAGATCCGCCATCTTCCATCGCCGCCCGCGCGCCCTCGGCGCCCCCAACCTTGACCGACCTGCACCGCCACCTCCGCGCCCGCCTGCTCGCCGCCGCCACCGATCTCGGCCTCGCCGCCGAAGTCGCCGAACCGCTGCTGCGGCTGGATCCGCCCAAGAACCGCGACCACGGCGACGTCGCGCTCGGCACGTTCCAGCTCGCCAAGGCCGCCGGCAAGGCGCCGCCCGCCATCGCCACCGAGATCGCCGCGCGCATCACCTCGGACCCGATCGTCGAGTCGGCGACCGCGGCCGGGCCGTTCGTCAACTTCCGCTTCCGCCGCGCGGCGCTGGCGCGCGAAGTACTCGCGGCGATCCAGGGCGACCAGGCGCCGTACGGCAAGTCGCGCGGCACCGGCGAAGTCGTCTGCATCGACTTCAGCTCGCCGAACATCGCCAAGCCGTTCCACATCGGCCACATGCGCAGCACGGTGATCGGCAACGCCCTGTGCCGCATCCATCGCCATCGCGGCGCCACCGTGCACGGCATCAACCACCTCGGCGACTGGGGCATGCCGTTCGCCAAGATGATGACGGCCTACATGCGCTGGGGGAACGAACAGGAACTGCACCGTTCGCCGATGCGCTACATGTTCGACCTCTACAAGCGCTACGGCCAGGAGGTGAAGCAGAACCCGGCGCTCGACGACGAGGCGGCGGCGCACTTCCGCGCGCTCGAGAGCGGCGCCGACAACCAGGAGCGCCGCATGTGGCGGCTGCTGCGCGACGAGTCGCTGAAGGCGTTCCAGGGCCCGTATGCACGACTCGGCGTCACCTTCGACCACGTCACCGGTGAGTCGTTCTTCGAGGACAAGATGGAGGCGGCGATGGAACGCGTCACCGCGTCCGGCGTGCTCGAGGACAGCGACGGCGCCCAGGTCGTCTGGCTGAAGGAACTCGGCATCAAGGAGCCGTGCCTGCTGCGCAAGAGCGACGGCACGACCCTGTATCACACCCGCGATCTGGCGGCGGCGTTCTACCGCGAGGCAACGTTCCGCCCCGCGCGCATCCTGTACGTCGTCGGCGCCGAGCAGAAGCTGCACTTCGACCAGCTGAAGGGCGTGCTGACGAAGATGAAGGAGCCGATCGCCGCGGCGGTCGAGCACGTGCCGTTCGGTCTGGTGCTCAGCAAGACCGAGGACGGCAAGTGGGAGAAGTTCGCGTCGCGCTCGGGCAACGCGGTGTTCCTCGACGAGATCCTCGACGAGAGCGTCGCCAAGGTGCGCACGATCATCCGCGAGAAGAACCCGGACCTGCCCGACCCGGACGCGGTGGCCGAGCAGATCGGTGTGTCGGCGATCGTGTTCAACGACCTGAAGAACTCGCGCATCAAGGACGTGAAGTTCGACTGGGAGTCGATGCTGAACTTCGACGGCGAGACCGGCCCGTACGTGCAGTTCGCCTGTGCGCGACTGAGCTCGATCCTGCGCAAGGCCGAGGCCCAGGTCCCCGCGGTCGACGCGATCGACTGCGAACTGCTCGCCGATGCCGAGCGCGTGCTGCTGACGATGATGGACTTCGGCACCGCAGTGCAGCGCGCCGCCGAACAGAGCGAGCCGAGCCACGTCACTGGCCACGTCATCGCGCTCGCCGGCGAGATCCACAGCTACCTGCGCGATCACTACGTGGTCGGTCAGGAGCCGAAGATCCGCGACGCGCGGCTGGTGCTGGTCGATGCGGCGCGGCGGCTGCTGACGACGGGCCTCGGCCTACTCGGCATCCCGGCGCCGGAGCGCATGTAGCGGCAAAGCGGCCCGCCGGCGGCAGATGGCTCGATAGCGGCGTCCACGCCCGGCGGGGCGCGTGAGCCCGCGGTGCCGGGCCAGCTCGCCGACCCGCGGGGGCGCGTGGCACAGCCAGAGCAGCCCCGGGGCGAGGGCGGCAAGATCAAGGACGGGGTTCATCATGGTGGAATGTCCGGAGAGAGCCAATTGGTTGCATCCGAACGCAGATTTTTCTGCCCGACAGCGCACCTGAACCCGCTGTTCCCCGATCGGCGAACGCGACGCAGTCGCGGCGGTCCATGGCGGCATCACCGTTCGGCGCGAGCGGGAGGGATCAGCGACCGGTGCCGACCGCGCCTGCCGCCAGGCAGCGAGTTGCGCCGCGGTCGCCGCCAGCGCGGCGCGTTCGACCGGCAGCAGGGGCGCGCTGCAAGTCCGGCAACCGTTCGACAGCGGCGGGCCGGCTCGCCGAGGGGAGCGGACCGCGGCCGGCCATGTCACTTGCGCTGCAAGAACTCGCGGATCTTGTCGTGATCGACCTCGGGGAGCTCCTGCAGGGCGCGCACGGCGTGGTCGTGGCAGGCGACATCGTTGCCGCTGCGCTTGGCCGCCTTCAGCACCATCAACCACGTCTTGACCCCGCCGTCCAACTCGAGCACGCGACCGACCATCGCGCCGACCCGTTCGTCGCGCGCGCCGAACAGCGCCTCGATCACTTCTGCCTGCTCACCGATGGTGCGATCGAGCATCTGCGCGCGGATGCGCTCGGGCATCTGCGGCATGTTGAAGACGCGCAGCTGGTCCTCGAGGAAGCGCTGCGGCTCACCGATGGCCCGCACCGCATCCTGGTAGCGCCGTGCCTTCAGCAGCGGCGCCAGCGCGGCTCGGAGCAGCACACTGTGGGCCACGCGTTCCCGGGCCCACTTGTCCGCCGGCACCTTGTCGAGCACGTCCACCAGCATGTCGGGGGTTGCGAGCGCCTTCGCGAGGTTCACCAGGTCGTTCACCTGCTTGTAGTCGACCTCGCCGCCGACGATGCGTTGGTACGACGCGTCGCGACGCTGCTCGAGGGCCAGCTTGGCCGGCGCATGGGTCTTGGCGAACGCCGCGAGCTTGTTGAGGAAGAACGACCCGCGCACGCCATGGAAGCCCTGGTTGTGTTCTTCGCCGTGGTCCCACAGCCAGAGGTAGTGCTCGAGCGCTCCGTCGAGGTCGCCCTGCTTGCGCAACTGGTCGGCGATCTTCTCGCGTTCGCGGTAGTTGGTGCTGAAGGCGTGGATGCACTTGGTCAGGCGTTCCTGCAGGGTCTTCGCATCGACGTAGCCGACGATGCGGTCGAGTTCGGCACCGTCCTTGCCGTAGACGAGGATGGTCGGATACGCGGTGAGCGACAGGGACTGGACCGCAGCCGGCGCCAGCTCGGGATCGATGCGCGCGGCCATCGCGTTCTTGCCGAGCCATTGCCAGAGCGTCGCGTCCTGCCAGGTCGTCGCCAGCAGACGACGGCACGGCTCGATCGCGTCGCTGGAGAAGTCGACCACCAGCGCCGTGCCATTCGACGAGGCTCGTTCGCGCAGCTCGGCCAGGGTCCCGGTGGCGAAGGCCTGGGCCGAGCCCTCGGTCGCCAGGGCGAGGCCGAGGGCATGCAGGACGAGGACGCGGCGCGGATGGATCATGAGCACTCGTCAGCATCCGGGAGCGGGCGAAACAGCGCCAGGGGGGCATCCCGTGGCGACCGGGTGGCGGCAAGGGTCGTGAACGACGAGCAGACGGCGACCTGGTGGCCGGCGGCCTCTTCATCGATCGCCGGCGATTTCGTCGCAAGTTGCGGAGCTCGCGCTGGGCAATCGGATCCGGGGCCGCGATGCTCCGGGCAATCAGCACCTCCTTCGTCATCACCACCGCCGTCGTCGCGTCTCGATTCGCCGAGCCTGCGATAGTGTTGCGATCGATGCCCGCCCGCTGCCGCCTCGCCGTCATTGTCGTGTTCGCGTTCGCCGCCAGCTGCGGCACGCGCCCGACGGAAACGTCGGCGCCAACCGAGCCAGCCGCGCCCTCCGCGCCGCCGGCACCGCCGGTGCCCGGCAACCCGCTGGTAGGCACCCGGATCGACCTGTCGGAGCTGCGCTGGCTGGTGCCCGTCGAAGGCCACGACTTCGCCGCACACCGCCTGACGCTGCTGCGGTGGTGGACCGTGCAGTGCCCGTTCTGCGCCGACAGTCTGCCGGCACTCGCGGCGCTCGGCGAACGGTTCGGTCCACGCGGGCTCGGGCTCGTCGGTGTGTTCCATCCGAAGCAAACGCGGCCGCCAACCGACAGCGCCGTCACCGCGGCGGCGCGGGCACTCGGCTTCGGCGGCGCGATCGCCAGCGACGATCGTTGGCTCGCGCTCGAGTCGTTGCGCCGCCGTGGCGGTCTCACCGCGGCGACCAGCATCTCGGTACTCGTCGACGCGACCGGCATCGTGCGCTGGGTGCATGCCGGGCCGCGGTTGCACCCTGATACCTATCCCGACCGAGTGGATGCGGATCGATCGTTCCACGAGCTCGAGCAGTTGCTCGCGGCCACACTGCGCTGACCGCCAGCGGGATCAGAATCGAAACGGCAGCCTCAGTTCGGACCGCGGCGTGCTCGGTTGCAAGCCGTCGACACGCACTGGGGAGATTCCCCCCACGCACAGACCGCCCTGCTGCACTGGGCCTGCGCGCCTGCCAGAAGGCGATCGGCTCGGGGTGTGGCGGGAAGATGGGCACCCCGCACCGCAATGACGGCGGCCAGCGGGGCGCTTCCGTGCTGACCTACCAGATCTCACGTGTCTCCGCTGGCGACAGCCGAAGCCGACCGTTCGGCTCGATCCACAGCGCCTGCGTTGCCAGCGACGAGCCGAACAACAAAGCCGAGTTCGGCAACTGCGTCGCGAACGTGTTGATCCCTGGCTGCAGCGGGCGGACCCCGATGACCGCCAGCCCCGCCGGCTGGATCGCCAACTGACCCTCGATGGCAGGCAACGTCGTCGGGAGGGCCGGAGCGCCCATGGCGACCAGCCCCCACGGCAAGCTGTTCGCGGGGCCATTGGCGTGCAGATCGACGACGAACGGCGCGCCGATCGTCGGCAACCGCGGCACGTGGAACTGACGCGCGGTGTTGCGCAACCAACGGGTCGAGGTCAACACGTCGGCATCACCATCCAGGTCGACATCGGCCAGCAGCTTCGCATCGTCCAGCGCGAACGGCAGCCGAGTGAACACTCCGCCCTGGTTGCGCAACCAGACGGTGGGCACCGTGGGCAGCCCCGAGGACATGCCGAACAGCAGGACATCCGGATCGCCGTCGCCGTCCAGGTCCCCGACCCGCACGCCGCCACAGTCCGAGTTCTCGGTCGGAATGCGACCGATGGTTACATCGACGAACACACCGTTCCGCAGCTCGAGCAGCAGGTCGAGACCGGCGCGTGCCACGTAGACATCGAGATCGCCGTCGCCGTCGAAGTCCAAGGTCGCGAGCTCGCGCACGCCACTCGGCACGGCCGGCACGAGGTCGCCGGCATCCTGCAGCGTGACGGTCGCCGTGTTGCGCAACCAACGGAAGTCGTGGATCACGTCCTGATGGCCGTCCCCCTCGAGGTCGGCGACCAGGATCGCGTGGAAGTCCGGGCTCGCGAGACGCGGCGCCGGAATCGCCAGCGAGAGCGCGGGGTCGACCTGCCCCGGACTGGCGAGCACGGCCAGGCCACCGGGAAAGTCGCTGCAGGCCACCACGGCGCGCACCTCGCTGAGCATGGCCACCGACTTCACGTCGTGCAGCAGCCCTGGGAAGTCCCGCCAGGCGGGATCCCCTTCGGGCGCCAGCCACAGACGATCGGCAGACGCTGCGACGTGGAAGCCCAGCTGCGACGAGGGATACGACCAGAACGCGTAGTCCTCCGCGACGAACCCGTTCGGCCACCGCGGGACGCGCGACAGCGCCCCGTCGAACCGTAGGCGCCCGACCTCCGGCGCCAGGACTTCGCGCCCGAACTGCAGGCGCGCCCGCGGCACTACGGACACACCGAGGCGCGGGTTCACGACCGCCGCGTCGAGCATCTGGCCCGCGCCGACCACCCGCGAGAGCCGCAACAACCCGGTGCCGATCCAATCGACGTCGAGGTCGCCATCGAGATCCACTTCGGCGAACGGCGCCCCGACCTGCTCGTAGGCCTCGGAGTAGGTCCACTGCAACCCGTTCGGCAGCACGCTCGCGAACCCCAGAACCGTCGCGCCATCAAACAATCGTGCCTGGACCAGGAGCTGTGGCGTCGCCTGACGCCGGCGGGAAACGCCAACCGCCTGCGCGTCGACGAGTCCGTTGGGCGGGTTCACGACCAGAGCCCAACCCGGCCGGTCGTTGCGCAACACCTGCGCCATGCGGAAATGCGGGGTGCTCAGCATGGCACGCGTGTAGGCGAGGTCCGGGTCCCCGTCGCCATCGAAGTCCCCCACCTGCAAGGCCGCTTCTTCGACTGCGATTTCGTCGTTCGGCTGGTGGATGGTCTGCGCGGGCAGGAACCCACCACCCACGCCGCCGCGAAACCACAGGATCCACGGTGTGAAAAACACCTTTGCGCTGCATACCACGTCGAGCCGACCATCCAGGTCCAGATCCGCGAGGGCCGTCGACAGCACGGGGGCCGAAAAGGGCAAAGGTATCGGTGCTGGCGCATGCACCAGAATCCCCGCTGCATTCCGCAGATGGAGGAAGCTGCCGCCAAGGCTCGCGAACAAATCGGCATCGCCATCGCCGTCGAGATCGCCGTGGAGCAGGGTCCGATAGAACAGCAGGGGCAGCGGAACAGGCGGCAAGCCGATGGTCTGCACGTTCTGCAAACCCACAGCGGCACGTCGGTACACCGCGACCGAGATGCTGCCCGGGCCGGTCTCGATCTGCACCAACTCACTACGTGCATCGCCGTCGAGGTCGACCATACAGCCCGCGATGCCGTCGGGGAGCTCGAGGTCGCGGGTGAAGAACGCCTTGCCGTCGTTGCGATACAGCACGCTGCCGAACAGCGCATCCTGGTCGCCGTCACCGTCGACGTCGCCGACGCCGCGCGCGGGGCCGGTCGGCATCACGTCGAAATGGTTGGTTTCGAGATAGGCGAAAGTCGGTGCCTGCGCGAGCAGGGCCATGGCTCCGAGCAGCACGACTCCGATTCCCCGAACGGCAGACGCAGTGTGGATCGCCATGTCCTGACAATGAGGGCGTGCGCCACCCAGCGTCAACTACTTGAATGAGCACCGGAGTCGCGCGGCGCGCTCGTGCGTCGTGATCGGCTGGCCTGACTCAGCCGCCGAGCTGTAGTTCGAGCACGGAGCTCACCGACGGGGCCGCCAGCAGGACCACGACCGGATCGGTTTGCAGGAGCACCATCGAGTCCGGCACATCGTGCCAGTCCGGCGCGAACCGGTACACGACGCTGAACGACCTGCCGTCGTCCACCGAGCAGAAGATCGCGGCGCGCCGCCCGTCGCGGAATGCCGGTGCATTGTCTGCCGCGCAGAGCGCGAGCAGGTGACCGCGGGGCAACACGAGGATCTGCCGGATCTGACAGTCGTGCTCGACCGGCAAGCGACGGAACTCCGGTGGGCGCGACAAGCCCGCGCGGAACGCGACGAGGCCATTGCCCTCCGGCAGGTCGGTGCCGCAATGCACCGCCTCGGCGGTGGGTGCGATCGCGGTGTAGCCGGACCAGCCACGGCGCACGAGTCGGGGGCGTCCGCCGTCCTTGGTGACGTACAGGCGTCGCTCATCGGCGATGTCGCCCGTCGTGATCGCGATGGAGCCACCTTGCAGCGCCTGCACGACGTGGACGTGACGGGCGGCGCGCAGATGGGACGTGTGCAGGAACGAGCGACCACCGTCCGCGCTGCGATACAGGTGGGCACAGCGCGCGCCCGGGAACACGCCGTATTCCCCGATCACGATCCCGGCCGCCGATTGCGAGATGCCGGCAGTGCGCACGAACGAGCGGGGATCCGAGAGTTCGAGCACGATCGTGGTCCCGGATCCGTCGAAGCGGCGGAGTTTCCCGTCCTCGAACCCGAACAGGAGGGCGTCGTCGGTCGCGTGCAGGCAGCTCGGCGTCCCGGTCGTCTCGACCCGGTCGACGATGCGTGGTGCGTGATCGATGGTCGGGCGGTGCACCAGGGCATTGCCTTCGAGCGACCAGATCGATCCGTCCCGCGGATCGGTCGCGGCGATCATCCCGATTGCCGCCACCGCCGTGACCTTCGCGAGCGCCGTGCGATCGACGAAGTGTCCCTCCCGCTCGATCATCGCGGGTAGGCGAGGGGCGAAGATGCGCGGTGTGAAGCGGGCGTGGAAACGTTCGCGGGCCTTGATCATCGCTTCGCTGACGGCGACGCGCGCCGCTTTGACCTGCTCACGCAGCCGGCTGCTCTCGGGCGCCGGCAAGTGGGGTGCGTGCAGGCAGCCCGAGCAGAATGTCGTACCGCGCCGCGACAGGTGCGCGGAACGCAGCTTCTGCATGGGCGTGCCGTTCCAGATGTCGACCGGATCCTGGTACAGCACGTTGCCGAGCGAGTAGTCGGTCGGGATGCAGCAGGGGAAGACCTCGCCCGTGTACATGACGGTGAAGTTCTGCGCGAGAAACCAGCACAGCCCCTGACCCTCGATGGTCATCGGCACCTTGTCGCGCAGTGGCCGCGCCAAGGTCGGTGGCTGGCCGAACTCGCTGAGGAACAGGTTGATCCCGCCGTCGAGGGCGGCTTGCCTGGCTTCGGCGAAGGACTGCTGGATCTGCTGCTCGGTCCAGACCGACGACGGCTCTTCCTCCGGGATCGGCTTCTCCTCGTGCCGAAGCCGCTGGAACACCACCCCGTCCACCGTGCCGAGTGCGGCAGCGAAACGAACGAAATCGGCGAGGTGCGGCACGTTCGAGGCCATCACGATGGCCGAGACCGACAGCAGTACGCCGTCCGGTTCCGCCTGGCGCGTCTCGCAGACCGCGCGCAGGTTGCCGAACACGCGCTCGTACTTCGCACCCAACCGGATCCGCTCGTAGATCTCGGGTCTGTGGCTGTCGAGAGAGATGTTCAGGTGATCGAGGGTGCGGCGTGATTCCCGGTAGAGATCGCGTGTCAGCAGGGTGCCGTTCGTCACCGCATCGACGCGCACTTCGTTGCGCAGCGCCTGCTGCATCAACAGCTCGTAGTCGACTGCCAGTGGTTCGGCGCCGGCGGTCGTGAGCACCAGCTTGCGTGCCGTCGGCAGCAGCTCGTTGGTCACGTGCATCAGGGCATCGGCATCGAGGCGATTGGTCCCTTGCGCCAGATTGCGCGGGCACATGATGCAGCGCAGATTGCAGATGTCGGTGTGGTTCAGCGTGACGACTTCGGGAAGGCCGCGATAGATCGTGCGCCGGGCCGTGACGTCTTCACGCAGGAGCAGGCTGTTGGCGGACTTCAGCGATGCCAGTGCGGCGCCTTGGGTGCGGCGAGTCGGCAGGTGTTGCGTCATGTTGTCGGACTGCGGTCGGGGCGTGGCCCGGGATCGGTGACTGGAGCGAGATGCATGGACGCCGGATCGTGGACGCAGCCAGCCCGCCCCTCGGATACCCGAAGACCTCGGACCAACCATGACAACAGCAGGGCGGGGCTGGTGCGACGCATCGCAGCCGCGCACTCTACCGGCAGTCCCCCTCGTCACCCCTCGCCGCCCTTCGCATGGTCATCGCCACCCCCTCGCTTCGCTCGCTGTGCAGTCTGCTGATCGCCATCGTCACCGGCCCAACCCTGGCCGTGCCGGCCCAGGAGCCCGTGCCCGCCGCCGACGCGGAACTGTGCGGCCACAAGATCGGCTTGCCATCCGCCGGCTGGAAGGGGTCGGGGACCAAGTCGGGACTGGCGGCGCCGTGGCAGACCCTCGCGCCGATCGAACACGAGGGCGGCACCCGACTCGAGGTCGCGATCCTGCCGAAGCAGAGCGCGCGCACCTTCGACGCGAAGTCCACCTTCGCGGACGTGCTGGCCGACGCTTCGCGCAAGGTCCTGAGCACCTACGAACGACCGTTCACCACGCAGCATGGCACCGGCCGCCAGTTCGAACTGAACACGAAGCGCGGCGACGCCGAGTCCTGGCTGCTCGCCCGCTGGACGCCTCTCGCCGACGGCTCGCTGCTCCTCGTCCGCGTGACCGACGACTGCGAGGGGCTCGAGATCGAGCGCAAGTCGACGTTCGCCAGGCAGGCGATCGAGCAGCTGCGCCTCGACGACCAGCCGATCGAATGGAAGGACGGCGAAGAAGGACACCTTCGCACCGGCACGGTAGCCGTCACTTTGCAACCGCCGAGCGGCTGGAAGGAGCTGCGACTCGCGCACGTCGGCGGCCTGATCTGGACGGCTCCAGAGGGCCAGGACGAGATCATCGTCTCCGTCTATCCCGACTCGTTCACCACCATCGAGGAAATGCGGTCGACGGTGGAAATCACCATGCGCTACCAGGGTGACAAGGTGCGCCTGCTCTCCCAGGGCGAGATCGCAGGTACACCGGACTCGTGGGAGTTCGTCGTCGCGCAGTCGCAGCGCCGCGAACCGGACTGGACGCGCCGGCTGCTGTATGCGCGTGGCAAGCGCATCGTGTCGGTGTTCTTCAAGTTCGAGGTGAAGCAGGTCGGCGATGAGCCGTCGGCGGCCCAGAAGCAGCTCATGAACGATCTGTTGACGACCTTGCGGGTCGAAGCGATCGAGAACGCCAGCGGCAACAAGCCTGCACCGACCAAGAAGCCCGAGCAGCCCGCGAAGCCAGGCAAGCCCACGAAGCCGGAGAAACAGAAGAAGGCCGCCGGGCCCAGGTGAGGGACGCGGGGATCGACTTCAGGCCGGCTCGGCGACCGCGCTCGTTCGCTGCTGTTCGCCCAGCAGCTGCAGTTTGATCGCCGCGAGCCACACTATCATCACCGGCGGCAGGATCACGTGGAACGGCGTGGCGAGCCAATGCGGGTCGCCTTGCCAGGCGGCATCGAACCATTTGTTGAAGGTGCCATAACCGCCGAGCCAGGCGAGGTTCACCGAAAAGCGGCCCGGCAGCACCACCACCATGCCGCAGGCCAGCGCCGGCACCATCAAGATCTGCAGTCGCTCTGCGGCCAGTGCCCATCCCGAACGCATCGCCGCGAGCATTGCCTCGGGCAATGGTTGGCGCGACTCGAGGACCTTGAACGCCGTTCGGTGGCGGAACGCCCAGCCTGACCACGGCGTCGCCGGGGAAGCGAGGGCCTGCCGACCCCACCGATCCCGCACTCGTTACCGCCGCGGAACACAGCCCCTCGCGAGCGCAACCCCGACCACGATCCGCCCTGCCCACACCGGCTCGGCCCCTGGTTTGCCTCTACACCGGCGTTGCACGCTCCCCAGACCTTCGCCGCAACCCGCTGAGCCGACCGCCATGGCCACCCGCTGCTCGTCACTCCTCCTCCCCGTGTTCGCCGGCGCCGCATCACTGACGGCCCAATGCGCCAACGCGTGGGTGCCGTTCGGAGCCATACCCGGCGTCGACGACATGGTGCTGGCCGTCGCCGACTGGGACCCGGACGGCCCGGGCCCGGCCGGGCCGCGCATCGCGGTCGGCGGCATGTTCACGGCCGCCGGCAGCGCAGCCGCGACCGGCAGCGCCGCGTGGGATCAGCAGACCGCGACCTGGTCGGCGCTCGGTGCCGGCACGCCCGGCCAGCCGAGAGTGCGAGTGCTGCTGGCGCTGCCCAACGGCGACCTGATCGCCGGCGGCGCCACCGTGACCACCACCGCGCAGCCGCTGGTCCGCTGGAACGGCGTCACCTGGTCGTCGTTCGGCGGCCTGTCCGGCCCGGCGATCGTCAACACCCTCGCCCTGCTGCCCAACGGCAACCTCGCGGTCGGCGGCACCTTCACCGCGGCCGGCTCCGGACCGCTGCCCTACCTCGGCATCTGGAACGGCACGGCGTGGAGTTCCCCCGCCGGCGGTATGGACGGGCCGGTGCAGCACCTGCTCGCCATGCCGAACGGCGACCTGGTCGCCTTCGGCTCGTTCTCGGTCGCGGGTGGTGTGGCTTGCAACGGCGCCGCGCGCTGGAACGGCACCGCCTGGTCGGCGCTCGGCAGCGGCGTGCTTGGCGCCGATTGCGCCATCGCGCTGCCCAACGGCGATCTGGTCGTCGGTGGCACGTTCGCGCAAGCCGGCGGCGTGGCGGCGAACCGACTCGCGCGCTGGGACGGCAGCGCGTGGTCCGAGTTCGGCGGCGGCATCGGCGGCAGCGGCTTCGCCGGGATCGGCGTACGCGGGCTCGCGCTGCTGCCGAACGGCGACCTGTGCGCCGGCGGCTTTTTCATGACCGCCGGCGGCGCCGCCATCCCGAACCTCGCGCGCTGGGACGGCAGCTCCTGGTCGCCGTTCGGGGCCGGGATCCCCATCGGCCTGGTGAACTCGCTCGTGGTCCGGCCGAGCGGCGAGCTCGTGGTCGGCGGCACCTTCGGCGTCGCGGGCGGCATCGCCGCCAGTCGCGTCGCCCGGTGGGACGGCACCACCTGGTCGTCGCTCGGGGTCGGCGAGGCGCCGAACGACGACGTGCGGGCGCTGCTGCCGATGCCGGACGGCTCGGTGCTCGCCGGTGGTGCGTTCCAGACCGCAGGTGGAACCATCGCGAACGGCATCGCGCGGTGGGATGGTGCGGGGTGGTCGCCGCTCGGCACGGGCTTCCCGCCGTACGGACGCGTGCACGCCATGGCGCGCCGCGCCAACGGCGGATTGATCGCCGGCGGCAGCGGCGTCGTCGGCACCTGGGACGGCACCTCGTGGACCATGCTGCCGACCAACTTCGGCGCCGCCGTCCCCCATGCCGACCTGATCGAAGCCGTGGCCGAGCTGCCGAACGGCGACATCGTCATCGCTGGCGAGTTCGTGCAGACCGGCCCGCCGTGGCTGCTGGGTCTCGCGCGCTGGAACGGTTCATCGTGGGCGCCGATCGGCGGCCAGACTGCCGGTCAGGTACATGCACTGGCGACGCTCGCCAATGGCGACCTCGTCATCGGCGGCTACCTGTTCGCGATGTCCCCGCCGGTGCGCGGCATCGCGCGCTGGAACGGCACCACATGGTCGCCGTTTGGCTCCGGCCTGCAGATGTGGGGCAGCGACGGCGAGGTGTTCGCGATCGCGCCCCTGCCCGGCGGCGGCCTGCTGGTCGGTGGCGCCTTCAACACCGCCGGTGGCCAACCCGCGAACCACATCGCCCGGTGGGACGGCACCGCATGGTCGCCGCTCGGCAGTGGCACCAACGAGGCCGTGCGCGCGCTGCACGTGCTGCCGAACGGCGACGTGATCGCCGCCGGCGATTTCTCGCTGGCTGGCGGCGTGCCGGCGAATCGCATCGCGCGCTGGAACGGCACTGCCTGGTCGGCGATCGGCAGCGGCGTGCAGGGCTCGTTCCCCCGCATCTCTGCGATCGCCGCCCTGCCCGACGGCAACCTGCTGCTCGGTGGCGGCATGTCCGGCGCCGGTGGGCAGCCGTCGCCGAACCTGGTCGGGCTCACCACGACGTGCCCGGCGAGCGTGCAGAGTGCCGGTGCCGGCTGCGCCGGCCTCTCGGTCACCGCCTCCCTGCCGTGGACCGGCAGCGTGTGGCGCGCGGATGCCAGCGGCTTGCCGAATGCGGCGCTGGTCGCCGCGGTGCACGGCTTCGCGCCGACGTCGCTGCCGCTCGCGGCGGTGTTCGCGACCGCGCTGCCCGGGTGCACGCTGCATGCGAATCCCGAGGCCGTCGACCTGATCCTCGGCGCCAACGGGACCGCGGTGTTCCAGTACTTGCTGCCGAACGCGCCGGCGCTGGCCGGCATCGGCTTCCGGCACCAGATGGTGTCGATCGCTCTCGACGCGACGCTCGCCGTCACCGCCACCAACGCGCTGTCGCTGACCGTGGGTTCCTTCTGATCGCCGGCCGGCGCGGCGGCGTGCTGAGTGGCGGCGACGCGGTGGCGGAACGCGGCGCTTCGCCTGCGGTGGGGTGGACTCGCGGACCATACGCGCCGAGTTGCGGATCCGTCGGATTCAGTGCATCGTCTGCGGCTGACCATGCCGAACCTGATCGTCGTTCACCGTTCGTCGTCGCCCGCCTCGATCGGCGGCGTGCCCGTCGCTCCGAAAGGCACCGCGTGGCCGACGTGCCGGTCGTGCAAATCCGCGATGCAGTTCCTCGCACAGCTGCCGTTGTCGGCCCATCCGGACCCGCAACTGGCGGCTCGCGCCCAGGTGCTGCTGCTATTCCAGTGCCAAGGCGACCCAGGCATGTGCGACGAATGGGACGCCGCGTCGGGCGGCAACGCCGCCGTGCTCTGCAGTGCGAGTGGTGTGGCGATGGCGGTGCCAGCCGGAAGGACGACCTTGCCGTCGCACTCCGCCGTCGCGTTTCGCCACTACGACGACCGCGGTGGCGAAGAGACCCCGGACGATGCCTACTGCGCGTTGCTCGAGGACGATCCGGAGGTGCTGGGCAAGCTCGGCGGCGTGCCGCTGTGGATCCAGGGTGACGAGACGCCGGCCTGTGCGTGCGGACGCACCATGACGTTCTTTGCGCAGATCGAGGACCGCGGCGGGGGCGGCATCAACTTCGGCGACTCGGGTTCCGGCTACGCCTTCGTTTGCGAAGCCTGCCGGGACCGAGCGAAGTTCCTCTGGCAGTGCTGCTGATCGCCGAGCGACGCCGGCGCGAACTGACTCGTCACCCGCAGAACGCCCGCACCTCGATGCAGCGGCGCATGTTCCGCTGCAGCCGCGCGAGCTCGCCGAGCCGGCGAAGAGTGGGGTGACCGGATGGACGAGGGCGCCCGGAAGCGAGAGGATGGCCGATCGGTTACCGGGGTGAACGGGGCCGCGGCTCATTTGCTTCCCACAAGGCCCGATGGGCTTGCAGCGTGACTTCGCCATGAGCCGAGGCGATGCGTTGCGAGAGGATCGATGGACGACACCTATGAACGAACCAGCTGACCTTCATGCATTCGGGTCCGGAGTTGCCAAGGCGTGGGCCGTCTTCTCCCTGTCGATCGCTGCAGCATCAGCCCAGTCCACGCTGACGGTGGGGGCTGGACAGGCCTACCCGACCATCAGCGCCGCGGTGGCGGTGGCCGACCACGGCGACACCGTGCTGGTAGTCGGTGGCGTGCATGCCGACGCGCCCCTGATCCAGAAGGGCATTCGCCTGATCGGGCAGAACGCGGCGTGGACGAGCGAATCGCTGCCGTTCGGCAGCATTCGCATCCAGGGTGTGCAGGCTCCGCATACTTTCGCGATGAGCGGATTCGAGCTTCTGCCGGTACAGCCCGGTTCGCTGTCGCCGACCGTACGCAGCATCACCATCGAGGACTGCACGACCGTGGTCTCGATCGAGGCTCTCACCCGTGCGGCCTCGGGGCCGTACGCGAATTGGAGCCTGACGATCACGGATTCGTCGCAGGTCAGCCTGCGCGCCTCGCGGATCGGCTTCTGCCGAACTCGCGACAGTCTGGTCGTGATCGAGGACTGCGTGCTCGGCGCGCTCATCACGACCCCTTTGCCGCCCCTCTGGGCCACCGGAGGGAACACCGCCATGGTCGGGGGCGAACTGCGCGGTGGCAGCTCGGTCTTCTCGACCCCGGGCCTGCAACTGGATGGCGGGAGCTTCTTCGCAACGCAGGCGACGATCCGCGGCGGGTTGCCGACGTCGTTGAGCCAGGGAGCGCCGGCGATCGCAGCAGCAGGTGGCGAGATCGTGCTGGATCCGAGTGCGGTGCTGGTGCCGTCGGGCACGTTCCCGGCAGTGACGGGCGGCGTTCCGGTGGTAGCGGCCGAGTTCGCCAGCTCCATCACCACGCTCGCGCCACTCCAGCTGAACGTTGCCAGCCACGGTCCGGCTGGCGAGTGGTTTGCGCTGATGCTCAGTGTGCCCGGACCGCTGGCAGTGACGCCGTGGGGTCGGTCGTGGGTGGATCCGAGCGCAGCATCGGTGGTGGTGCTGGCGAGCTACGGGCTGGATCGTGAACACTCGTTCGCGGCGCCGCTGCCGCCGCTGCCCGCGGGTTTGGCAGTGGTGATGCAGCCGATCGTGCTCGCGCCGACAGGTTTCGGACTTGGTCTCCCAACCGTCGTGACGACGCGCTGAAGCGCAGCGGGGCGGGGGTCGGGCCAGCGAGTGCCGCCGCCGACCACCACGTCGCTTGCACCCACCGTGCGGACCCCGCAGCCGCGCACCGCCACGTGCCCCGTGCTGGCAGCCGCCGGCCTTGCCGTGTTCCACCACACGACGCGGCGCTCCAACAGCACCTCCGTCGTCATCACCACCGCCCGAATGGCGCGCATTCGCGCCGGGGCAGGCACGGGCTACCGCACCGGCACGAGACCGACGGCGTCGATCTCGTTCCAACCCTGCACCCGCTTGGTATCGAGCGTCAGCTTGACCCGGACCACCAGCGGCGACGGCTCTGCAAACGCCGCCTCGAGCACGCCGATCTCGCCCGGCGCGTAGACGGTCGCATCCGGCCCGCTCCACACAGTCGTGGTCGCACCGGTTGCATCGACGACCTCGATCAGGACCACCGCGCCGGGGTTCCAGCTCTGCACGACCCGCACCGCCTTGGCGCGCACCGGCGGATCGAAGTCGAGCTCGAGCCATTC
>JALORC010000071.1 GCA_025459175.1 Planctomycetota bacterium
TAGGTCAGCGCACCAGTGCCGGACGCCGCGGCGGTGAAGTTGGCGGTCGCACCACCGGCCACCATCGTCGAAGCCGGCTGGCCGGTGAACTGCAGCGACGGCGCGGTCACGGTCAGCGTCAGCTGCGCAGTGCCGTTACCGCCTTCGTTGCTCGCGGTCACCGTGTAGACCGTGCTCGCCACCACCGCGGTCGGCGTGCCGGTGATCACGCCGGTGCCGGCATCGATCGTGAGCCCGGCCGGCAGCGTCGGCGCGATCGCGAACGAGGCGACGGCGCCCCCGGTGCTGGTCGGCGCGATCGGCACCAGCGCCGTGCCACCGACGACCGTGAACGGACCGCCTGCATAGCTGATCGCCGGCAGCGCATCGACGACCCGCAGCACCAGGTCGCGGGTCGTGCTGCCCGCGGCGTTGCCGGCGGTGACCACATAGGTCGCGAGCGGGGTGATGTTCGCAGGCGTGCCGGTCAGCACGCCGGTTACCGGATTCAGCTGCAGCCCGGTCGGCAGCGCCGGCTCGATCGAGAACTGCGTCGGTGCGCCACCACCGAAGGTCTGCGGCACGTTCGGCGCGATCGCACTGCCCATCGCGTAGGTCGCCGGATTGCTCGCGTACTGCAGGCTCGCCGGCGGCGAGTTCGGGTTGCCGCCACCACCGCCACCACCGTCTTCATCGACGGCCACCCCCGCACCGCAGGCCGCCAACATCGAAACGAACAAGATGGCGAGCAGACGCCGCCAGCATGGAATGGTGTTGCGCAATCGAAGGCCTCTCCGCAGCGGGCCTTCGGCAGCGGCGAGCAGCCTCCTTCAGGCCGACCGGGAACGGCCGGTGCCGTCGCTGCCCGTGCCGCCGCCGGCGCTCCGGGCTCAGCCGCCCGCGGCGGCGACCGGCGCCAGCAGCTTCTGCAGCCGCAGCCACTGGAACTCCTGGCTGTGACCGTTGACGCGTGGGTTCAGCCCGTGCCGCGAGCGCGGATAGACCATCAGCTCGACGTTCTGCTTGCCGGCCGACTGCAGCTCCCACAGCAGCTGCATGGTGTTCTGCAGGTGCACGTTGTCGTCCATCGAGCCGTGCAGCAGCACCAGGTGGCCCTTCAGGTTCTTCGCCGCCTTGATCACCGAGGTGCCGTCGTAGCCCTTGGCGTTCTCTTGCGGCGTGCGCATGTAGCGCTCGGTGTAGATCGTGTCGTAGAGGCGCCAGTCGTGCACGCCGGCCCCGGCGAGGCCGAGCGCGAACTTGTCGCTGTGCGTCAGCGCATACGCGGCCATGAACCCGCCGTAGCTCCAGCCGCTGATCGCCACGCGCCGCGGATCACCACCGAACTTGCTGCATACATACGCGACGGCATCCTCGAGGTCCTTCAGCTCCTGCACGCCGAGCTGCTGGTAGCACGTGCCGGTGTGCACCTGGCCGCGGCCGCTCGCCGAGCGCACGTTGACCTGCAGGATCACGAAGCCCTGCTGGGCGAGGAACTGGTGGTACGTCGAGTGCTGCCACACGTCGCGCACGGTCGGCGCATCGGGGCCGGAGTAGGTCGGCAGGAACACCGGATACCTCGCGCCTTCCTTCCAGTCCGGCGGCAGCTGCACCGAGGCGTCGAGCTCGTAGCCGTCGCGGGCCGCGATCGACAGCCGCTGACGTTCGCTGAACGCATACCTGGCGGCCGCTTCGCCGCGGCCGGCCTTGCCGAGTTCCTTGATCACGGCACCCGTTTTGCCGTCGCAGAGCTGCACGATCGGCGGCTGGTCCATCGCCGACCAACGATCGAGCACGAAGGCGCCGTCGTCGCGGAGTTGGAACTGATGCGTGCCGATGCCCGGCGTCAGGCACACCAGCCCCTTTCCATCGAGGCCGATGCGATACAGATGGCGCCCGGTGGCGCCGTCCTTGGTGCCCTCGAACCACAGCAGGCGCTTTGGCTCGTCGATGCGCACGATCTCGCGCACCTGCCAGTCGCCACTGGTCACCGCCCCGAGCAGCTTGCCGCCGGGCCCGTAGTGATAGACGTGCTGGTAGCCGGTGCGTTCGGAACGCCACAGGAACGTGCCATCGGCGAGCCAGGTCGGCGACTCCGGCCGATTGACCCAGGTCGGCGACTCCTCGCGGATCCACTTCGTCACCGCCCCGGTGGCCGGGTCGATCGCACACAGTTCGGCCCAGGTCTGGATGCGATCCTGGATGGTCGCCAACAGCGTCTTGCCGTCCGGGGTCCAGTCGACGCGCACCACCAGCAGGTCCTTCGGGAACATCGACAGGTCGACGGCGGTGATCTTCCGGTCCTTGCGTTTCGCGATCGACAAGCGCGCGAACGGGTTCGGGTCGCCGGCCTTCGGGTAGTTGGTGACTTCACTGACCACGCTGCGCTCGCGATCGAGGAAACCGTCCGGCACGTGATCGACGACCGTGAACTCGCGCACCGGCGACTCGTCGAGCGACAAGAACGCGCAGTGCGTGCCGTCCGGGCTCCACCAGTGCGCCTGGAAGTCGCCGCGGCCGTAGAGCTCTTCCTGGTAGACCCAGTCGAGCAGGCCGTGAAACAGCTCGGGCCCGCCGTCCGTCGTCACCGGCCACACCGCCTGCGTCTTGCAGTCGACGACCAGCAGGTTGTTGCCGCGCACGAACGACACCGCGCTGCCGTCGGGGCTCAGGTGCACCTCTTCCTTCTTGCCCCCGGCGGCCCCGTCGCTGGTCAGCCGCACCGCCTGATCCGACGGCTTGCCCCGCGGCCGCCGCCCGGCACCTTCGGCAGCGACTTCGTCGAGCCACAGATCGCCTTCGTGCACGAGCACGACCTTGCTCTTCTTGGCCTCGGCCGGCGCCGCGGCCGGCTGGTCCTTCGGCTTCGGCTGGATCTCGCCGGTGGCCGGATCGAGCCAACCGACGCCCTTGCCGAGCGCGACCTCGAGGTGACGCCCGTCGGCCGCCCAAAGCGCCTGCGGCAATACGCCGCCCCACGCGATCGGCTTCCGGGTGTCGGCGTAGGTCAGTTTCTCGGTTCCGGCCGGCGGCGCCTGGGCGACCAACGAGGCGAGCACGAAACACGACAGCAGCAGACGAGGAGCGAGCGCGATTCTCATGGCGTGGAAGCGGCGACGGTGGGCGACCGCGCCGCGGATGCTACGGAACGACGCCGCGCAGCAAGAGCCGATCGCCGCGAAAACCACACTGCGGCTGCAGCCTGCTGCCGAAGCGCTGTTGCGGCGTCGCCGCCAGCCCTCCAACATGCGCCGATGACCCGCATTCTCGCTGTGTCGTCGCTCGACAAGGCGTTCGCCAAGAACTCCCCCTATGACGCCGTGGTCCTGGTCGGCCACGCGCTGACCGCCGCCGCCGGCCACATCGCCGCGCTGCAGGCTCCGCTGCAGGCCCTGGCCAAGGCCGATGCCCGTCTCGGCAGCGCCGTCAACCTGATCGCTGCCGAAGGCATCCCCGGTGGTCGGCTCGTCACCTCACCCACGGGCCCGCTGCTGCGCGACCACGACGACGTGCGCCGCCACGCCGAAGCGGCGCGCGCCGGCGTGCGCCGCGCCCGCGATGCCGGCGCCAGGTCGATCCTGCTGCTGCTGCAGGACGCACCGGGCGACAGCCGCTACGAGTACGCCGCGGTGGTCGCCGCGCTCGGCGGCGTCGGCGGGCTGTGGGAACCACTCGAAGCGCGCGAGGCGCTCGGCGCGGCGGCGGTCGAGCCGGTGCAGCAGATCGGCATCGCGTTGCTCGGCCAGACCTTCGACGACGAAGCCGCGGCGTGGGTCGAGGCGACCGAAGCCGGTCTGCGGCTCGCGCGCGACCTGTGCGGCACCGAGCCCGAACGCATGGCGCCGCCGAAGTTCGCCGACTACGTGACCGCCGCCTTCAAGGGGACCAAGGTCAAGGTCGCGGTGCAGAAGGACGTGAAGAAGCTGCAGAAGGACTACCCGCTGCTGATGGCGGTCGCGCGCGCGTCGCTCGGCGTGGCACGGCACAAGCCGTGTGTGGTGCGGCTCGAGTACACGCCGAAGGGCAAGATCACCCGCACGCTGCTGTTCGCCGGCAAGGGCCTCACCTACGACACCGGCGGCGCCGATCTGAAGACCGGCGGCTACATGGCCGGCATGAGCCGCGACAAGGGTGGCGCGGCCGCGATCGCCGGGCTGATGCTGGCGGTCGCGAAGCTCGGTCTGCCCGGCGTGCGCATCATCGCCGAGCTCGGCGTGGTGCGGAACAGCATCGGCAGCGACGCGTTCGTCAGCGACGAGATCATCCCGAGCCACGCCGGCTGCCGCGTGCGCATCGGCAACACCGACGCCGAAGGGCGTCTGGTGCTGGCCGACCTGCTGAGCCACCTGCGCGTCGAGGCCGCCAAGGCCGAAGCCCCGCACCTGCTGTCGGTGGCGACGCTGACCGGCCACGCCGGCCGCGCCGTCGGCCCCTACAACATCGCGCTCGACAACGGCCCGGCGCGCGGCACCGCCGAGGCGCTGCAGACGGCCGGCGAAGCGTTCGGCGATCCGTTCGAGGTCTCGCGGCTGCGGCGCGAGGACTTCGACTTCGTGCAGCCGAAGAGCAAGGCCGACGACACGCTGTCGTGCAACAACCTGCCGAGCTCGGGCACCGCGCGCGGCCACCAGTTCCCGATGGCGTTCCTGTGCCTGGCCAGCGGCCTCGACAAGCACGGCACCGACAGCGCGGTGCCGCTGCCGTTCACGCACATCGACATCGGCGGCAGCGGCTGCGAGGGCGGCGACTGGCAGCACGGGCGCCCGACCGGGCGCCCGCTGGTGGCGATGCTGCAGGCGCTGTGCCTCGCCGCCGAGTAGGCGGCGCCCGGCGCCCGCGAGCACGGAATCCGGGCCGGCACTGAGCCAACCGGGCTCGCGCGCCGTTCCCCCGCGCATGGCCAAGCCCATGCGTGCGCGTCCCGATCTCGAACCGGCCACCGGCGACATGACGCCGATGATCGACGTCGTGTTCTTGATGATCGTGTTCTTCGTCTGCATCGACTTCCGCGTGCTGGAAGCGAAGCTGCCCGCCTACCTGCCGCGCGACGTCGGCGGCAGTGGCGCCCGCGTCGAACCGCAGGAACAACTGATCGTGCAGGTGCACGTCACCGAACCGGGGCGAGCGCACACCACCGGCGTGGCCCGCGACGGCCGCCCACCGCGGCAGACGCTGGTCGGTCACCGCGTCGAATGGGCGGTCGGTCCGCGGCGGTTCGTCGACCTCGACGCGGCCCGGCAAGAACTCGCGCGCCTCGCCGCCGATCCGAAGCTACTGGTGCCCGATCCGAGCACCGGCGGCAGGAAGCGCATGCGCGTCGTCGTCGAGGGCGCCGTCGATGCGCGCTACGACGACATCAGCCGCGCCGCCGACGCGTGCCACAGTGCAGGGTTCGACGACCTGACGTTCGGCTTCGTGCCGGGCCCGCGCCGCGGCTGACGGGGGCGGCCAACCGGAATCAGAACACCGGGCCAGCGCACCATCAGGTCAACGCCAGAGGACCCGCGCGTCATGGGCGGATGACGCGGCCAACAGACTTTTGAAGTCGCGGTTCGTCATCCGGTTTGCCGCCCTTGATGGCGATGGCGTCCAAGGTCATGCCCCACAACACAGCAACGCGCTGCTCGCCGGTCATCGACTGCCAGAACTCGTGGTCGAACGCATCTGGATCTTCCCCAGGCCGCACCAGCCGTCCGGTGAATCTCCGCTGCGCAGTCGAGTCAGGTTCGGACATTCCGTTTCAGAGTAGCCAACCGGAGCGGCTTTGTCCGCGTCGAGCCGTCAAGAGCTCATCTCCACGCGGAGCAAACCGCACTTGGGCGAATCCCCAGATCCCTCACAACCGGACCGGCAAGGCGACCGAGTTGCTGAAGTGCCACTGGCTCGGATCCGGCGCGTTCATCACGAACGCCTGCGCCCACAGCGTGCGACCGATCAGGGCCGGCTGCGCGGGGCACAGGTAGCGCAGTGTCGTCGACGGCTGCCCGAGCGGCACGGTGTTGACCGACTGCGCGAACAACGTCGCCGGGTCGAGCCACAGATCCCCGTACGGCGGCATCGACATGGCGGTCGCCGCGGCGGCCGGAGCCGCGAACAGCAGCACCAGCGGGGCCCAGGTCGGATCGACGGCCGCGGCCCACAGCTCGAGCTCACCGTGCCGACCGAGGCGCGGCGGCAGCGCGTTCTCGAGTTGACGATGCCGATTGCGGGCGCGGAGCTCGTCGGGGTCGCCGTCGCCGTCGAGGTCGGCAAGCTGCGCACCGATCATCGAGGGGTCCCAATACCGATTCTGCCCGGCTGGCAGCACGAACGCAGCGCTGCCGTCGTTGCGGAGCCAGTAGCCCGAAACCCGGATGTCGAGGTCGCCGTCGACATCGAAGTCGGCGAGAGCCGGCCACTCGGTGGCCGGCAGGGCCGGCAATGCGGTCGGGAACGGCACGAAGCTCGTGCCGACCCGACGCAGCGCCCGCACCCCCGCGCTGCCCCCTGCCACGACCAGGTCCGAGCGGCCGTCACCGTCGAGATCCCCGGCCACCACCTGCCGGCCCGACAGGCCGGCCGGCAGCGTCGATGCGGTCACATTGGTGAAGTTGCCCGAGCCGTCGTTGCGGAACAGCCGCACCGAGGCGGTGGACGTCGCCATCGCGAGGTCGAGGTCGCCGTCCCCATCGGCGTCGAACAACGCCAGGTCCTCGGTCGTGTCCGCGTCGACGAGGCGGGCCGCGCCGCCATCGACGAACACGCCATTGCCCTGGTTGATCAGGACCACGTCCCGCAGCTGCCCCACACCGTAGCCGAGCACCATGTCCAGGTCGGCGTCGCCATCGACGTCGCCGCTGCGCAGGACCCGCAACGGCCGGAGCGGCGGCAGCGAAGGCGGATTGAATGCCGCCGGCAGGACTGCCGCACCGACGTTCGTGAACACGCCCCCGTTGTTGCGCCACACACCGAGGCCGCTGACCACATCCGGATCGCCATCCCCATCGATGTCGCGGGCCAAAGGGATGACCGTCTCGTCCCCCGTCGAGATGGTGACGGGCTCGCCGTGATAGCCACCGTCGAGGTTGCGCAACCACCCGACGGGTCCGTTCCCGGAGCCGATCACGCCGACCAGATCTACCCGGCCGTCGCCGTCGACATCGGCGGCTTCACCACGGTACGGCTCCTGCCCCGTCCACGGCTCGAGCCGCAGCAGTCGACCGGTGCCGTCGTTGTGATGCACGCCCTCAATCGAGTGCCAGAGGTCGAGGTCCCCGTCGCCATCGGTATCGACAAGTTCGCCGGCAAAGCCGCCAGTGCGCGTCGACAGCCAGGCGGCCGACACATCGGTGAAGGAACTCCCATCGTTGCGCCACAGTGAGCCGACGATGCCGAAGAAGCCGTTCGTGACCCACAAATCCAGATCGCCATCCCCATCGAGATCGCCGGTGCGGATGAGGCTCGGCCCGGGCTGATTGATGTCCACGACCGTCCAGACCCCGGCCGGGTCCGAACGCAGCATGCGAACGATGCCGCCGTTCTTGCCGATCAGGTCGAGGTCGCCATCCCCGTCCATGTCCGCGGTGCGATGCTCGGTCAAAGCGTGCGGGATCAGGCCCGTCGTCGCCACGAACGTGCCGTTTGCCTGCTGCACGAAAACCTGCACCGGACTGCCGCTGCCGATCAGGTCCAGGCGGCCGTCCCCGGTCACATCGAGCGCGGCCACGCTATCGGTCATGGGCGCGAACTGGACCGGCAACACCGTGGTAGTCGCGTCGGACAACGCGCCGGTGCCGCGGTTGAAGAGCACCCGCGGCGGCGGCGGCGCCGAGAAACACAGCACATGAGTGCCTGCACACACGACCAGATCCCGGTCCCCGTCGCCATCGAGGTCGGCCGCGGTCAGCTGCCGGCACCGGCCATCGATAGCCGCCACCGCCTGCACCGTGAAGCTGCCAGCGCCCTGGTTGCGCAATAGCAACAGGTCGAACTGACACGCGACCGTCGTGCTGTCGGCGGCGAGCACCACATCGGGGTCACCGTCCGCGTCGGCGTCGAAGACCACCTGCCCGCGGATGTTGTTGTTCGTGATCCCCAGCGCTGGCTGCAGCCCGAAGCGGCCCTCGCCATCGTTGCGCAGCTGCGAGAGCCTCGGCGGCGTGAGGTTCGGGTTCACGACGAATCCGTCGACATCGCCGTCCCCGTCGTAGTCGGCCGTCACCAACGTGATGAAGCTCGGCAACGTGTCCGGGAGGAACCCCCTTCGCAGCTCCGAGAAATGCTGTGCCGACAGTGCGGCTGGGAACAGGAACGACACCAACAGAGATGGGGTTCGCATGGCAGTGGCAACGTAACGCCGAATCACAATGCCCGGCAGGCCGCCCCGCATGAGGCGGGGTCTCACCATGATGGCCGTGGGCCATCGTCTCTTGGCCAACCCGCTGGCCGGCTAGTCGATCGGGAAGATCCGCGTGCCGAGCAGCGGCCCGAGCAGCGGCCCCTGCCACATGTACTCCTCGGCCGCGAGGATGCCGCGGCCCGAGTCGTCGAAAGCGAACGACCAGTCGGGGTAGGCCCGATCGCTGTAGAGGGTCGGCACCGTGTCGAAGACAACACCGCCCGGCCGCGAACGCGACAAGGCGAAGCCCGACGGCGAGGACGTTCTTTGGGATGCCCACACCTCGGCTCGCCCGGGCGAAGCGCGTAGCTCATTGAACTTGTATGGCAGCGGCGGCACCGCGATGGGCGTCAGCCCCACCAACAGGTGCGGTACCGCCACGCGATCCCCCGCGTCGACGCGAATGGCATGGTAGTCGACCGAGGCTTGCCAGCTCCCTGACTGCGTGCTCGAGTATCCCCTCGCGGTGACGACGGCAGCCGACCCGTGATCTCCGGCCACGACGTTCTCGACGCGGAAGTAGTGGTTTGTTCCCGGCGAGGACAACCCGAACGGCAAGTAGGTCTCCAGTTCCGTCGCCAGCACACCCAGCCCGACGGCCGGATCGAAGCGCGCCGCGCGCGCCACCCACCGTTCCGGCAGTCCGCCGGGCACCGGCGGTGCACCGACCACGAACGCGAGCACCCCGCGGCCATCGTCGCTGGCGTCGTAGTGCAATCCGGCAGCCAACAGCGACAACGACGCGTCGAGCACCAGCGTGTAGTCCTGCCCGGCGAGGTTGCCCGGCACGAAGCGCGCGAGCCGCGGCGCGCCGTTCTCCGCCCACGCGATCGACACCGTTCCGTCGGCCTCGATCGACGGCCGATCGACGACACCCGCCAACGAGCGTGGGCCGACCAGCTCGAACGCGACCTGGTCGCGGCGCAGACGCCACAGCCCCTGCTCCGCCGGACTGCCCAGGTCGCCGGGCACGAAGGCGACGACGTCGCCGTTGGCGTTGAGGTCGCCGAGCGGCACACCGAGCGGCGTCGGCACCCGATCGAAGCCGCCATCGAGACCGCCGCGCACGCAGTAGCGCACGCCGGCGTCCACCTGCTCGCCGAGGAAGCGGCCGTTGCCATACGCGCGCGCACCGGCCGGCATCGTCACGAAGCGTTCGACCAGCGCCGGCGTGCCACCGGTCAGCTCGAACACGCGCCCGCTCTGCGTGCGCACGGCGCGGCGGCCGTTGTCCCAGCTCAACGTGTTCTCGACCTGCTCGCCCGGCAGTTCGAGCTGGGCGCCGAGGCGGATCTCGCGCACCGAGAACGACGCTATCTCGCCCTGGCTCGCTGTCTTGACGCGGATCGTGGCGCCGCGCGGCAGTTCTCCGGCCGGCGTCCAGGACCAACGGTCGGTTGTGCCGATCCGCGCCACCGCGCCGGGCAGGCGGTTGTCGCCGTCGGTGACGACCAGATCCGCGGCGCGCAGCGGCGCCGAGTTGGCAGCCAGCACGAGCTCGATCGGCGTCGAGGGCTCGACGTCGGTGGCGCCCGTCGGCGGACTGGTGGTGAGCACGGTCAAGCTCGGCGGCGGCGACCCGCCCCCCGAGTTGTTGCACGCGGCAAGCAGGGCCGCAAACGCAACCAGAGTCGCCAGGCGATCCGAGGCTCCTTTCATGGGCGCGAGGATACACAGCCACGGCCTGGGCGTCGCCGGGGGTCGGCCAGGATCCACTGCCGGGGTCGCGGCAGACCGCGGCCCGCGCTATCCGACCAACGCCGCGCGCAGCCGCGGCAGCATCGCCTCGATGTCGGCCAGCGACACCGCACCGACCGACAGCCGGAACCAGCCGGTCTCCTCGCGCAGCCCGAACGCCTGGAACGCCACCACCGCCATACCGGCTCGCTCGAGCAGGTGCCGGCGGATCGCTTCGTTGTTCGCGAACCGCTTGCCGACCAGATCGAACCGCACCGACAGATAGATCGCGCCCTGCGGCTCGATGACCTCGATCGGCAGTCCTTCCTGCTGCAGCGCGCGGCAGCCGCGATACAGCGCCTCGAGCCGCAGCTGCAGCGCCTGCGTAAACGCGCGCTGCCACTGCTGCCGCGACTCCACCGCGTCGAGCCACTTGGCGGTCGCCACCTGTTCGGCGCGCGGTGCCCAGGCGCCGACGTGACCGAGGAAGTCGCGCATGCGCGCGATCAGCGGCGGCGACGCCACCGCCCACCCGACCCGCATGCCGGTCGCCGCGAACGACTTCGAGATCGCGTCGAGCAGGATCACGTACGGCGTGCACGCCGGCACCAGTTCGCACGGCGTCACGTGCCGCGCGGCTCCGAACGTCAGCGTCCAGTAGACCTGGTCGTAGAGCAGGAACAGCGCCTTCTGGCCGGTGCCCTGCCGGCGGCGGTTCTCGGCGACCACCAGCTCCGCGAGTTCGGCCAGCTGCTCGGGCGCGATCACGGTGCCGGTCGGGTTCAGCGGCGAGTTGATCACCAGCAGCCGCGCCTTGGCGAGATGCGGCGCCACTTCCGCCGCGGTCGGGAAGAAGCCGTGCTCGGCGGTCACCGGCAACTGCACCGAGCGCGCGGCGAACAGGTGCACGTAGTGGTTGTTGTTCCACGACGGCACCGGGTGCACCACCAGATCGCCGGCGTCGAGCACGGTGCCGTAGGCCCCGTACAGGATCGGCCGCGCGCCGCCGGTGATCAGCACCGACTCGACCGGGTAGCGCAGGCCCAGCTCGCGCTCGTAGTAGCGCACCACCGCCTGTCGCAGCTCGAGCATGCCGTCGGACGGCGGATAGTTGGTGTGGCCCGCGCGCAGCGCCGCCGCGGTGTCCTCGACCAGCTGCGGCGGCGCCGGGAACTGCTGCGGATCGAAGTCGCCGACCGTCAGGTTGCAGATCTCGCGGCCGCTCGCCTTGAGCGCCCGCACATCGGCCGCGATCTTCAGGATCTCGGAGCCCTGCAGGCCCCGCGCCATCGTCGAGTGCGAGGCGTCGGCGAGGGTCGGATCGAGAAAACAGGCGCGGGTGTCGAGGGGCGTTCGGGGCTGGCTGCCGGTCATGCGGCAAGCCTAGGCCGCGCGCGGCGGCGCGGCCACCGCCGCCTCACCCGACACCGGCGATCACTTCGCGGCTTCGGCGCGCGCGAGCCAGTCGGTGTAGACCCTGTCGTTGCCGGCGGCGGCCACGATCTCGGCGCGCCGCGCCTGCCACATCGCCTCGAGACCACAGGCGCGCAGCGGCCGCACCGCGAGCCGCGCGAACGCCGAGTTCGGCGGCGACTGCCGGAAGATCTCGGCGATCAACCGCGCGTGTTCCTTCGGCACCTGGGAGCCGAGCTGGTGCAGCACCACGAGCGACGAACCGAGCAGCCAGAAGCCGGGCTGCCAGCGCGTCTCCGACAGCGCGGTCTGCTGCAGCCACTGGGTGATGTAGCGCTCGCCGTAGAGCCGGTCCTTCGGCATGCCGCCGGCCTGCGTCACCACCAGCGCGGCCTGCTGGCCGAGGCCATCGGCGTAGCGATGCCAGAACGCTTCGTCGCCGACCGGCGGCTTGTGGTTCTGCGGGCCACCGAGCACCGGCCACAGCTCCGCCATCACCTGCAAAAGCATGCGGCCGAGCTCGGGCATCGTGCCCTCGGTCGCGGCGTGGCCGATGCGCTGCTTGGTGCCGCAGTCGTAGACCCAGAGATCGATGCGCCGCTTGTCGCCGTCGACGCGCAACACACCGGTCACCAGCAGCGTCGCCGCGCGTTCGGCGTCGGGCACCTGGCTCACCAGCTGCTCCTCGGGCCACGGCCGCCCCATGATCGCCCAACCACCCTGTTCGGCCATCGGCAGCACCGCCGCACCGCGGTGCGGCGTCGACAGCCATGCGTGCTCGGCGAGGAACAACGGCAGGCTGCGGGTCAGGCGGCCGAGCTCGTCCTCGCGACCCGGCGGCAGTTGCGGCTGACCATCGACGGCGAGGCCGAAGAACAGCACGTGCTTGCTGTCCGCCTGCTTCTGCGGCAGCAGCCAGGCCGGGTCCTCGTAGCCCGCGTACCAGATCGGGCGGTCGAGCCGGTAGAGGCCGATGCGCGGGTTGGCGGGCATCGGCGCCGGCGGCGGCAACTTGCTGAGCCGCAGCCGATCGAACTCGCCGGTGAACGGCTGCAGCTCGTTGCCGACCATGTGGCCGTAGTGCAGGAACATCTGGTGCAGCAGCGCTGCGCCGGCGACCTCGTTCTTCTGGTTCAGGTAGTGGTGCAACAGAGCTAGGCCCACGTGCGGGTGGTGCCGGCCGGGCTGGAAGCGCGGCACGATCAGTTCCTGCACCAGCTCGTGGCGCTGCAGCTGCACCAGGTCGGCGCTGACCATCACCAGCGCATCGGTTTCGTTGCCGGCCCTGCCGATCACGTCGCGCCACAGCGCGGTGGCGGCTTCGACCTGCCCCTGCTGGGCCTGGTGGCGCGCGAGCCACAGCTGGGCCCGCCACGCATTCGGGAGCGCGGCGACCTTGTCGAGTTCGGCGCGATAGCCGGCATCGCCGACGCTGCGGTGGCGCAGCTGCAACCAGCCGTGCACGGCATCGGCGTGGTTGGCATCCAACTGCAGCGCCTCCCACAACAGGCTCTCGGCCTTCGGCTGGTCGCCGCGCGCATCGGCGAGCATGCCGAGCCCGACGCGGCCGGCGGCGGAGTTCGGGCGCTTCTGCAGCAGTTCCTTCAGCGTCGCCTCGGCGGAATCGAGTTCGCCGGCATCGCGCTGCACCACCGCGAGGACCGACAGGGCGCGCTCGGGATCCTTGTCGACGACCGTGAGCCGGTTGGCGGCCGGCAGCACTTCGCTGGCGAGGCCGTCGCGCAGCGCCTGCAGGATCACCGCGGTCAACTGGTCGGGGTTGTTGCCGTGTGCCTTCAGCAGGTCGGGCAGCACCTTCAGCCGGTAGTCCTCACGCGAGATCTGCACGCGGCGTCCGGACGCATCGACCACTTCGATCGAGGGCTTCGGCTCCGGCGTGCCGGCCGCGGCGGTGTTGCCGCTGGCCGCCGGCGACGCCGACTTCGCCACCGACGGCGCCGCGGCCTGGTTCGCGGCCGGCTTCGCCGGCTGCGGTACCGGGCCGGGCTGACCGGCTGAGGAGCCGGGTGCGCCGGAACCGGTTGCAGACGTAGGTTGGGTCGGATCGCCGGCCGGGGTCGACTCGCCGGGCTTCTTCTTCAGGAAATCGAACAGTCCCATGGTATGCGGCGCCGGAAGGCGCGCGCCTCGTGCGTGAATGCGGGCGGAGCAGAGTAGCGCGCGCCACGCGCGGCGGCCACCGCCGCCACGGCCGACGGCTGCCCCGACTTCGCCGGCTCCGTTCCTCGCCGGCTCGCGCAGTCGCCAGCACCCCGAGCTGGGATGCGCTGGCCCCGACCATCGCGCTCGATAGCATCGCTGCGTCGCCACGTCCGCAGCCGAGTCCCGCGCCGTGCGCGCCAACCGCCGCACAGGAGTCCAAGGATGATCGTCCCGATACCGGCCGACCCGCTGTTCGCCGATCGCCCCGGCTTGTTCCCGGCCCCGCTGCCCCCCATCGCCGACCGCCGCACGATGCAGATCGGGGAACGGATCAAAGTGCTGGTCGGTATCCGGGAAGCGGAGCAACGCCTGCGCGGTCGCTGGTATGTCGTGGCCGCGCAGCTGCAGACCGAGCCGCAGCCGCGCTTCCTCGGCGCCGATCCGGAGCAACCGGACTCGACCTGCGAGTTCGGCCCCGAACACGTCTACCGGATCGAGCCGCGGCTCTTCACGATCTGGGGCGATGGTGGCCGACCGCGCGCCGTGCGCGGCCAGGCCTCGGCGGACGGCGCGTTCCATGCCCCGATCGACCACGACGAACGACCGCTGGCCGCGTGCGACGAGGTGATCCTGCGCTATCGCGCCAACGGCTACCGACACGCCAGGCGCCGCTACGAGGAACTGCGCCAGGCGACCTGGCCGGAGTGGGACGAGCTCGGCTGAGCGACCTTGCCGCCACGGAACCGCCGCCTGCGTTGGCCGCTCCCACCGTGCTCGCTACCGTGCCGCGATGCCCCTGCGTCCGCTCGATCCGATCGCCGTCCGCCGCCAGTTCCCCGGCCTGTCGCGCCACGGCACCGGCGGCGAGGCTATCTTCTTCGACGGCCCGGCCGGCAGCCAGGTGCCGCTCCAGGTCGCCGACGCGATGCGCGACTACCTGCTGCACAACAACGCCAACCACGGCGGCTCGTTCGCGACCTCGCGCGCGACCGACACGCTGGTCGAGGCGGCGCGCGCGGCGTTCGCCGAGTTCGTCGGCGGCGACGACCCGGAGGAGATCGTGTTCGGCCAGAACATGACCACGCTGACGTTCCACCTCGCGCGGCAGCTGGCGCGCACGTGGCGCCGCGGCGAACGCATCGTCGTCACCGCCAGCGACCACGACGCCAACGTGATGCCGTGGGTGCTGGCCGCGCGCGACGTCGGGGTCGAGGTCGCGCACCTCGCGGTGCGGCCCGATGCCTCGCTCGACCTCGAGGACGCCGCGCGCCAGATCGACGCGCGCACGCGATTGGTCGCGGTCGGCGCGGCCAGCAACCTCAGCGGCTCGATCCACCCGGTCGCCACGATCGCCGAGTTGGCGCGAGCCCGCGGCGCGCTGACCTTCGTCGACGCCGTGCACTACGCGCCGCACCTGCGCATCGACGTGCGCACCCTCGGCTGCGACTTCCTGTGCTGCTCGGCCTACAAGTTCTTCGGTCCGCACCTCGGCGTGCTGTGGGGCCGGCGGCCACTGCTCGAGGAGATCGCCGCCGACAAAGTGCGGCCGTCGCCCGCGCACGGCGCCGAGAAGTGGCAGACCGGCACCGCCAACTTCGAGGGCATCGCCGGGGCGCTGGCGGCGGTCGACTACCTGCAGGCGCTGGGGCACGAGCTCGGTGCCGACCCCGAGCGCGGCCGGGCCCTCGACGCCGCCTTCACGGCGATCGAGGCCCACGAACGGCATCTCGGCGCCCGTCTGCTACAGGGTCTCGGCGAACTGCCGGTGCGCGTGATCGGGATCGCCGATCCGGCGCGCAGCCGGGAACGCTGCCCGACGGTGTCGTTCGTCAGCGAACGCATGCGACCCGCGGCACTGGCCGCGGCATTGGCCGCGCGTCACGTGCACTGCTGGTCCGGCAACAGCTACGCGCTGGCGCTGACCACCGCGCTGGGTCTCGAGCCCGACGGCGTGCTGCGGCTCGGCCTGCTGCACTACAACACCGAGGCCGAGGTCGATCGCGTACTGGCGATGCTGCGGGAATTGCTCGGCTGACCCGGATCGCTTGCACGCCGGGCTCGTATCCCTACCCTTTCCGGCCACATTGTCGGTCGGCACGACGCCGGCCCCATACCAACGAGAACTACGATGCGTTTCCCCATCCTGTCCGCCGCGCTCGCGGCCATCTGCTTCGCCCTCCCCGCCACCGCCCAGAAGGTCCAGGTCTACAACTTCCCGAGCCAGCGCGCGTGCAGCACGCTGCTGATGTTCGGTGAGTCGGGCCAGGCGGCGCTGACCATCACCCACGGCCAGCCCGAGTGGAAGGCCGAGTACGACAACATGGACGCCATGCTGCCGAAGCTGAAGGGCAAGGTGAACCGGCTCGGCAAGGACTTCTGGACCACGTTCATGACCAGCGCCGCGGTCGAGATCGGCGGCGTCAAGGTGATGCCGGGCAGCTACGTGGTCGGCATCCACTGCGACGACAAGGGCCAGTTCGCCCTGGTGATGTTCGAGGCCGGCAAGGCGATGAAGGATGGCCTGATGCCGTGGGCCGAGGACCTCAAGCCGGAGATCGTCTGCCCGGTGACGCTGAACAAGAACGTCGCCAAGGACGCCGTCGCCAAGATGGAGATGACGCTGAAGGCCGGCGAGGACCCGACCAAGTCGACGTTCACGCTGGCGTGGGGCAAGCACACGCTGACCGCGCCGATCGCGATCCACATGGGCAAGTGATGTCCACCGGCGGCAGCGCCGCGGCTCAGGCCGCGTAGACGCGCCGCCAGGCCCGCCGCCCGGCGCTGCACAGCAGCGCGGCGAGGGCGGCACCGATCAGCACCGCGATGCCGACCACCGGCTCCGGTCCGGCGCCCAGCTCGCGCCAGCGGCGCAAGCTCGCGCCCAGACCCGCGGCGACCATTGCCAGCGGCAACGCCGCCATCGCCCCACCTTGCAGCACGGCGGCAGCACCGATCGCCGCCGCCGACAGCTGCAGGCTGATGACCTGGAACGGGAACAAGCACGCGCCGCGCAACCGCAGCACGCCGCGCGCCGCCGAGTTCGCGCACAGGGTCCGCACCGCCGCGATGCGCGGCCGACTGCGCATGAACGCGTAGAGCCGTTCGCCGAGCAGCGGCCACAACAGCCGCTGCCCGACCAGCCCGGCCAGCGGCAGCGCGATCAGCGCCGAACCCGCGCCGAGCCACGGCCCCAGGCAATAGCCGGCCGCGAACGCCGCCATGCCGGCCGGCAGCAGCATCGCCGCCACCGCGCCGGTGATCGCCACCACCGCCGAGGCGCCCCCGAGCCAACCGGATGGCATGTTCTCGGCGAGCCACGGCAGCCAGGCCAGCACCACGAACAGACCGACGGTCGGCACGATCGCGCTCGCCAAGGCGACCCAACGCAGCGGACCGAGTTCGTCGATCAGGGCGCGCAAGGCCTGCAGGCGGCGTTCGAGGGCATTCACGGGCCCGTGCAATAGCCGGAAGCTCGGCTCGCGCCAACGACAGCATCGCCGATGCTGCCTATGCTCGCGGTGATGCTGCGCGTCGTGCTCGAGACCCTGTTCCTGCCGCCGGCGTCGACGCTGTGGCTGCTGTTGCTCGGCACCCTGTCGCGCCGCTGGTGGCCGCGTCTGGGCCGCGCGATCCAGGTGCTGGCGTTGCTGATGCTGTGGACGCTGTCGACGCCGGCGGTCGCGGGTCTGCTGCTCGGTTCGCTGCAACCGTTCCCGGCGCTGCCGAGCGATGGCGCGCTGCCGGCCGCCGATGCGATCGTGGTGCTCAGCGCCGAAGCGGATCCGGTCGGCGCCGAGTACGGCGGTGCGCAGGCCGGCATGCTGACGATGCAGCGGCTGCGCTACGCGGCCGCGCTGCAGCGGCGCACCAGGCTGCCGCTGCTGGTCAGCGGCGGGGTGCCACGCCGCGGCCTGCCGTCGCTGGCCGCGATGATGGCGCAGGCGGCCACCACCGAGTTCGGCGTGCGGGTGCGCTGGCAGGAGGACAAGTCGGCCGACACGCGCGAGAACGCGACGTTCAGCGCGTCGATGCTGAAGGCGGACGGCGTGAAGACCGTGCTGCTGGTGACCAGCGCCTGGCACCTGCCGCGCGCGGTCGCGTGCTTCGAGGCCGAAGGGCTGCAGGTGGTGCCGGCCCCGACCGGCTTCCGCGCCCCACCCGGCGACGGCGCCGGCCAGTGGCTGCCGCACTGGCACGGCCTGCGCGACAGCTGTCTGGCGCTGCACGAATGGGTCGGACGCGCGGTGTATGCGGTGAAGCGCTGAGGCCTGCACGGTGCTGCCCCGGATCACCCACTGGCTGCAGCGGCTGGCCAACCCGCCGCTGTGCTCGCTCGAGTTCACGCCGACCGGCGTGTGCTGTCGGCGCGGCACGCCCCCACCGGCGTTCGTCAACGACTGCGGTGACGTCGCCCGCGAGTTCGACCTCACCGGCGGCTGGCTCGACGTGATCGGCCGCGATGGCCGCCTGCAGCTGCGCTTCTCGCCGGAGCTGCCGGCACCCAGCCATCAGCGGTTCCGCAACGTGCTCGGCGTGCACCTGGCCGGGCTGCGACCGCCGCGGCGCCGACCGCAACGCTGAGCCGTTCGCGGCGACGCAGGATTTTCTTCACCACGGCCTTGCGGACGCCGACAAGCATTGCATACTTATGCACGCTTCGCGCATATTTATGCCTCGCACCACCACACCCACCGACCGCGACGAACGCCGCCAGCGCATCCTCTCGCTGCTGGAGAAGGAGCGGCTGCGCAACCAGGCCGAGCTGCAGGAACGGCTCGCGGCGCTGGGCTTCGAGGTCAACCAGGCCACCCTGTCGCGCGACCTGCGCGACCTCGGCGTGGTCAAGGGCAAGGACGGCTACGAGCTGCCGCAGGCGCCGCTGTCGCCGCAGAGCGGCCAGCAGAGCCTGTGGCACGCGGTGCACACCTGGCTGATCTCGGCCACCGCGGCGCAGAACCTCGTGGTGCTGCGCACGCCGGCCGGCGGCGCGATGGCGCTCGGCGTCGCGATCGATCGCGCCGAGCTGCCGGGCGTGGTCGGCACCATCGCCGGCGACGACACGCTGCTCGCGGTGTGCAGCGACCAACACAAGGCCAGGGCGCTGGTGCGCCAGCTGGTCGGCAAGCAAGCATGAAGACCTGCGCGATCGTCGGCGCCTCGGGCTACACCGGGCGCGAACTGCTCACGTTGCTGGCCCGTCACCCGGGCCTGCGCGCCACCGCGGTGATGACCGCGCGGCCCGGCCAGACGCCGGAGCCGCCGGCGTTCCCGCACGAGCCGCGCATCGACGCGCTCGACCTGCAGCGGCTCGCGTCGGTCGACGGCGTGTTCCTGTGCACGCCGCACGGCGCCGCCAGCGAGATCGCGCGTGTTGCCTTGCAGCACGGCAAGAAGGTCGTCGATCTGTCGGCCGACTTCCGGCTGCGCGATCCGGAGCTCTACCAGCGCACCTACCACACCGCCCACCCGGCGCCCGAACTGCTGCGCACCGCGGTCTACGGGCTCACCGAGCACGCGCGCGATCGCGTACGTTCGGCGGCGTTGGTCGCCAACCCGGGCTGCTACCCGACCTCGATCCTGCTGCCGCTGTTGCCGCTGCTGCGGCACGGCCTGCTCGATGCAAC
Source organism: Planctomycetota bacterium (assembly GCA_025459175.1). GTDB lineage: Bacteria > Planctomycetota > UBA1135 > UBA1135 > UBA2386 > UBA2386. The sequence goes on from JALORC010000071.1 coordinate 19,234, forward strand.
GGCACCGATCGTCGCCGACAGCAAGAGCGGCACCTCGGGAGCCGGCAAGGCGCCGAGCGAGCGCACGCACTTCGGCTCTGTGCACGAGAACTTCTGTGCCTACGGGGTCGGTTCGCACCGCCACTCGCCGGAGATCTGGCAGGAGGCCGGCACCGACCGCATCGTGTTCACGCCGCACCTGCTGCCGACGTTCCGCGGCATGCTGTCGACGATCTACGTGCGCCCGGCCGCCGGCGTCGACGCCGCGGCGCTGCGCAGCTGCCTGCAGGAGCGCTACGCGGCGGAGCCGTTCGTGCGCGTCTACGCGCAGGGCCAGCCGGAGCTGCGCTGCGTGCAACAGAGCAACCAGTGCCACATCGCGATCGCCGCGAGCGGCCCGCTGGTCGTCATCACGTCGGCGATCGACAACCTGCAGAAGGGTGCGTCGGGCCAGGCGCTGCAGAACATGAACCTGATGCTCGGCCTGCCCGAGGGAGACGGACTCGCATGAGAATCCTGGTCAAGATCGGCGGCGCCCAGCTCGAGGAAGCGGGCCCCCGCCACGTGTTGTGCAAGGCGCTGGCGCGCGCGCGCGCCGAAGGCCACGAGCTGATCGTCGTGCACGGCGGCGGCAACCAGATCCGCCAGCTGAGCCGCGCGCTGCAGTTGCCGGAGCAGTACCACGACGGCCTGCGCGTCACCGATGCCAGGACCGCCGAGGTCGTGCTGATGGTGCTCGGCGGGCTCGTCAACCGCACGCTGGTGGCGTCGCTGCAGCGCTGCTCGGTGCCGGCGGTCGGCCTGTGCGGCGCCGACGGCGGCCTGTTCTCGGCGCAGAAGCTCGAGCGCCCCGGCGTCGACCTCGGCTTCGTCGGCACCGTCGACCAGGTGCGCCCGCAATTGGTGCGCACGCTGCTGGCGAGCGGCCACGTGCCGGTGATCGCCACGGTCGCCCCGGGCCGCTCGGCCGACGAAGGCGCGCCGTTCTTCAACCTGAACGCCGACCACGCCGCCGGGCCGCTGTGCCGTGCGTTCGGCTGCGATGCGCTGCTGTTCCTGACCGACGTGCCGGCCGTGCTGGACGCCGACAAGCAGCGTTTGCCGCTGCTGACGCCGGCCGCCTGTGCGCGGCTGATCGCCGCCGGCACCGCCACCGGCGGCATGCTGCCGAAGCTCGACGCGGCGCTGCTGGCGCTGCGCGACAACCCGCGCGCGCTGGTCAAGATCGCGCCCGGCGGCAGCGCCGACGCGGTGCTGCAGGCGCTGCGCGAGACCACCGGCACCACGTTCACCCCCGACAGTGACATCCCCAGCAGCGAGACCGCGGAGACGCACCATGGATGAGGGCTTGATGAAGACGTACGGGCGCGCCGCCGAGGTGTTCGTCGGCGGTCACGGGGCCGTGTTGACCGACAGCACCGGCGCCGAGTACCTCGACTTCCTGGCCGGCATCGCGGTCAGCGCGCTGGGCCACGGCCACGCCGAACTGACCCGCGCGCTGCGCGATCAGGTCGGCAAGGTCGTGCACCTGAGCAACCTGTTCCGGCACCCGTACACCGAGCAGGTGGCGACCCGACTGTGTGCGCTCACCGACATGGCGGCGGCGTTCTTCACCAACTCGGGCACCGAGGCGATGGAGTGCGCGATGAAGCTCGCGCGCAAGGCGATGGCTGTGCGCGGCACGCCGGAGCGCACCTCGTTCGTGGCGCTCGAGGGCGGCTTCCACGGCCGTTCGCTCGGCGCGCTGTCGCTGACCTGGAGCGAGAAGTACCGCAAGCCGTTCCAACCGTTGCAGCAGGTGAGCTGGGTGGCGCCCGAGGACACCGCGGCGCTGGCCCGCGTGCTCGAACGCGAGCGCCCGGCGGCGTTGGTGCTCGAACCGATCCAGGGCGAGGGCGGCATCCGCGCGCTGTCGACCGAGTTCCTGCGCGCCGCGCGCGAGCTGTGCAACGCCACCGGCACGCTGCTGATCCACGACGAGATCCAGAGCGGCTGCGGCCGCACCGGTCGCTTCCTCGCCGCACAGCACGCCGGCGTGACGCCCGACATCGTCACTTTGGCGAAGCCGATCGCGGCCGGCCTGCCGATGGGCGCCTGCCTGTGCGTGCCGGCGCTGGCCGACACGTTCCAGAAGGGCGAACACGGCTCGACGTTCGCCGGCGGCCCGCTGGTCTGCCGCGCCGCGCTGGTGTTCCTCGACGAGATCGACCGCGGCCTGCTCGGCGCCGTGCAGGACCGCGGTCGCCAGCTGCACGACGGCCTGCTGGCGCTGCAGCGCGAGCTGCCGATCGTGCGCGAGGTGCGCGGCCGCGGGCTGATGCTCGGCCTGCGGCTGCACCACTCCGCCGAGGCAGTGCAGAAGGAACTCTACCGCCGGCACCTGATGGTCAATTGCACGGCCGGCGACGTGCTGCGCATCGTGCCTCCGTATGTCGTGACCAGCGCGCAGGTCGATCGCGCGCTGCAGATCCTCGCTTCCGTGTTGCAGCAGTTCCCGGCCCAGCCGGTGGAGAAGTCGTGATGTCGAAGACCATGCCCGCGCTCGATCTGTCCCCGCTGTCGGTCAAGGACCTGCTGTGCACGTCGGCGCTGCCGACCGCCGACATCCAGCGCATCTTCGCCACCGCGGCGGCGCTGAAGGCCGGCCGCACCGTGCACACCGAGGTGCTGCGCCACAAGCGGCTGGCGATGATCTTCGAGAAGGACTCGCTGCGCACCCGCTTCACGTTCGACATCGGCATGCAGGACATGGGCGGCAGCGCCGTGTTCATGGACCACCGCGACGCCCGCCTGGGCTCGCGCGAGTCGGTCAAGGACGTCGCCAAGAACCTCGAGCGCTGGGTGCACTGCATCGTCGCGCGCACCTTCAAGCACAAGGCCCTCGAGGAACTGGCACAACACGCGCAGATCCCGGTGATCAACGGCCTGTCCGACTTCGTGCACCCGTGCCAGGCGCTGTCGGACTTCTTCACGCTGACCGAGAAGTGGGGCTCGGTGCGCGGCCGCACGCTGACCTACGTCGGCGACGGCAACAACACCTGCCACGCGCTGATCCACACCGCCGTGAAGCTGGGCGCCCACATCCGGGTCTGTTCGCCGGAGGGCTACGAGCCGAACTCGCGCGTGGTCAACGAGGCGATGCGGGTGGCACTCGAGACCGGTGCCGAGGTCACCATCCTCAACGACCCGGACGCCGCCGCCGAGGGCGCTGACGCGATCTACACCGACGTCTGGGCCAGCATGGGCCAGGAGGACGAGATCGAGGAGCGCAACGGCGTGTTCGCGGCCTACCAGGTCGACGAGGAGATGATGGCGCGCGCCAAGCCCGGCGCGCTGTTCATGCACTGCCTGCCCGCGCACCGCGGCCAGGAGGTCACCCAGGAGGTCATGGATGGCGCGCAGAGCGTCGTCTACGACATCGCCGAGAACCGCCTGCACGTGCAGAAGGCGATCATGGCGCTGCTGGTCCGCGACTGAACCACCACGGCGCCGCCCCACTGCGCCGACCAACCGAGCCCGCAACCAGAATCATCCCGATGAGCAAGAAGAAGAAGATCGTCCTCGCCTACTCCGGCGGCCTCGACACCTCGATCATCGTCCCGTGGTTGAAGGAGAACCACGACTGCGAAGTGCACGCGTACTGCGGCGACATCGGCCAGGGCGACGAGGAGCTGCGCGGCCTCGAGGCCAAGGCGCGCGCCAGCGGCGCGGTCTCGTGCCGCGTCGACAACCTGCAGCGGCAGTGGCTCACCGACTACGTGTGGCCGTGCGTGCGGGCGATGACCGTCTACGAGGGCCGCTACCTGCTCGGCACCAGCATGGCGCGGCCGATCCTGGCCAAGGGCCAGGTCGACTACGCGCACGAGATCGGCGCCGACGCAGTGGCGCACGGTTGCACCGGCAAGGGCAACGACCAGGTGCGGTTCGAGCTCGCCTACCAGGCGCTCGGTCCGGAACTCGAGGTGATCGCGCCGTGGCGCCACTGGGACATCCGCAGCCGCGAGGACGCGCTCGACTACGCCGACCGGCGCGGCATCCAGGTCACCGCATCGCGCACCAAGATCTACTCGCGCGACAAGAACCTGTGGCACATCAGCCACGAAGGTGGCGCGCTCGAGTCGCCCGGCAACGCGCCGCCCGACGACGTCTGGACGCTGACCGTCGATCCCCGCCAGGCCCCCGACCAGCCGCAGGAGCTCACGCTCGGCTTCCTGGCCGGCGTGCCGGTCGCGATCAACGGCGAGCACCTGCCGGCCGAAGTCTTGCTGACCCGACTCAACGAGTTGGGCGGCAAGCACGGCATCGGCCGCGTCGACATCTGCGAGAACCGCCTGGTCGGCATGAAGTCGCGCGGTGTCTACGAGACGCCGGGTGGCACCATCGTGATGGAGGCCGCGCGGACCATGCGCGCGCTGACGATGGAACGCGACACGATGCGGCTGTGCGAGAAGCTGATGCCGGAGTACGGCGACCTGGTCTACACCGGCCGCTGGTTCCACCCGACCCGGGTCGCGCTCGACGCGTTGTTCGCGCAGGCGACGAAGCACGTCACCGGCGAGGTCCGCGTGCGCCTCTACAAGGGCACCGCGACCGCGCTGTCGACCACCAGCAAGCACAGCTTGTTCAGCGAGGATCTGGCGACGTTCGGCCAGTCGGCGAAGTTCGATCACGCCGACAGCTACGGCTTCGTCAAGTTGTACGGCCTGCCCGGCGCGGTCGCGGCCAAGATCCAGGGCGTACAGGGAGTCACGAAGTGAGCCGCAACGAAGGCCACCACAGTGCTCACCCGGCTGGTCACGTCGGTGGCCAGATGTGGGGCGGGCGCTTTGCCGGCAGCCTGGCGCCGTTCTTCGAGCAGTTCCAGAAGAGCCTGCCGCAGGACCACGTACTGGCCTTCGCCGACCTGCGCACCAACCGCGCCTGGAGCCAGGCCCTGGCGAAGGTCGGCGTGTTCACCGCCGCCGAACTGGCCGCGGTGCACCGGGCGATCGACGACCTGGACGCCGAGTGGCGGCGCACCGGCATCCCCGCCTCCGACCCGGCCGAGGACGTGCACAGCCTGGTCGAACGCGAGCTGGTCGCGCGCTGCGGCGAACTCGGCAAGCGCATCCACACCGGCCGCTCGCGCAACGACCAGGTCGCCACCGACCTGCGCCTCTACCTGCGCGAACGCATCAGCACGCTGGCCACCGGCATCACGCGGCTGTGCAGCGAGCTGGTGGTGCAGGCCGATCGCCATCACGACGCGCCGATCCCGGGCTACACGCACCTGCAGCGCGCGCAGCCGATCACGATCGGCCATTGGGCGCTCGCCCACTGCGAAGCGCTCGGCCGCGATCGCGACCGGCTGCTGGCCGCCGGCCAGCGCATGGACGTGTGCCCACTCGGCAGCGGCGCACTGGCCGGCACCGTGCTCGGCGTCGACCGCGACGCGCTGGCGCTCGACCTCGGCTTCGCCGGTGGCCCGAGCCACAACAGCCTCGACGCCACCGCCCAGCGCGACCACCTGTGCGAGCTCGCGTTCGTCTGCGCGATGGTGCAGACGCACCTGTCGCGACTGGCCGAGGACACGATCTTCTTCGCCACCCAGGAAGCGCGCTTCCTGTCGTTCGGCGACGAGGTGTCGACCGGCAGTTCGCTGATGCCACAGAAGCGCAACCCCGACGCGATGGAGCTGGTGCGCGGCAAGTGTTCGCGCTCGCACGGCGCGCTGCTGGCGTTGCTCGGCAGCCTGAAGGGCCTGCCGCTCGCCTACAACCGCGACCTGCAGACCGACAAGGAGACGCTGTTCCCGACCCTGGCCGAGACCGAGGCCTGCCTGTCGGTGGCAGCGCTGGCGATCCAGCACGCGACGTTCGACACCAGGCACTGTGCGGCCGAGGCCGAACGCGGCTACCTGAACGCCACCGATCTCGCCGACCTGCTGGTCGCGGCCGGCGTGCCGTTCCGCGATGCGCACGGCATCGTCGGCCAGGCCGTCAACCGCGCCGTCGAACTCGGCGTCGAACTGCAGGAGCTGCCGGCGGCGGAGCAGCAGCGCCTGCTGCCGCAGCTGCGCGTCGATCTGCGGCAGGCACTGGCCGCCCACACCGTGCTCGCCCGCCGTGCCGTCGTCGGCGGCACCGCACCCGACCGCGTCCGCACCGAAGTCACCCGCTGGCAACAGCGATTGGCCGCCTGGAACGGCACCCACCGATGAGTTCCCCCGCCCCACTGCCCCCGCAGGTCGCGCCGTCACCGTGCGTCCGGCCGTGGTCGCCGACGCCAAGCAGATCATGACGCTGGCCCGACCGGGCGCTGCGATGGGCCGATCCCTCGCCATCGCAGCTCCGTGCGCGGCATGGGCTTCGGAGGTTCGAAACCGCTCGCTCGCACGTGCCAAGCAGCACGAAAGCGGCCGGCGGCCAGCTCGAATCCCGCGGCACTACCGATGCCGCCGGCTTGACCCGTAACCGCGCCCAGCCACAATGCTGTGGCCCTCTTACGACGACCCGGGCAAGCTCGGCGCTGGCCCAGGCCCGGCGCCAACGACGACCGCAGCGATCCCGGCATCATCCTTGCAAAGACGAGCTAAGGTTCCCCCGAGCATTTCCCATGAAGCGAACTGACCCAGCCCGCCTACTGTCCATTGCGACCCTCGTGGCTCTGTCCTCCTGCTCGAGCGGGGGTGGCACCACAGGGGAAGTCCGTCCCAGCGGTGACTTCGCAGTGCGCGCCACGGATCCCGTCAACGGCGCCGCGGTGTTCCTGAACGACCCGGTCAACATCGACTTCACGACCGACGTCGACCTCGATTCGGCGGGACTCGGCACGGTGACGTTCCAGGCCCTGGATCAGCAAGGCCAACCGATCTCCGAGCTGGTGAATGGCACGTTCAACCTGGCCCGCACCCCGAGCGACACGGCGGTCGGTCGCCGCCTGCAGTTCGTGCCGCGACTGGCCACCAACAACAGCTACGACAACGGCGGCTTCCGCGGCGGTCGCACCTACCTGGTGCGCCTGGTCGGCGGCACGACGACCAACGACACCGTGCTGCGGGCGATGAACGGCAAGGGGCTGATCCAGCCGATGACGTTCTCGTTCACGACGCGCGACGGCACCCAGCCCGCACAGCTCTACCGCAACCCCAAGTCGGGCGGTCCGACGCGCGATGGCGCGGCCGGCCTCGAAGTGAGCACCGCCACCAACCTGGATGCGGTGCCGCTCGGCCTGTTCGGGGCGCCCCCGCTGGAGGTGCGGCTGAACTTCGATCAGGCGCTGAACCCCAACGACGTCAACGTCCCGGTCAACCTCGACACCAACCCGCTGGTGCGCAATCCGAACCAGCGCGGTCGCATCTTCCTCGAGTACGACGATCCCCAGCTCGGCCCCGACATCTGGATCCCGGCCGATGTCGAGATCGAGCGCAATGATCTGACCGGCTCCACCATCGCGCTGCGTCCGGTCGGCGTGCTGCCGAACAACGCGACGATCCGCGTGATCGTCGAGGCCACGCTCGAGGACATCTCCGGCGAATCGAACCAGGGCTCGCCGACCTACAACCGGGTGTTCGGCACCTTCCGGACGGCGGACGCCTATGCGCAGCAGTGGAACGGCATCGTCGAGTCGTTCGACACGCTGGCCACCCTCGACCCGACCGCCAGCTTCCCGGAAGCGCAGGCGGAAGTCGGCCCCGGCTATCTGAAGGCCGGTTTCGCGTTCGAGGGCAACTCGACCACGCTCGAGTACGAGCCCACGGCCCAGGAAGTCGTGTTGAACACCGACCTGACGCAGGTCGTGCCCAAGTCGGGTCAGCCGTTCACGGTCTCGGGCGGTGTGTTCAACTTCAAGAACGTCAACATCCCGCAAGGTGTCACGGTGATCGGGCGCGGCTCGAAGCCGATGGTGTGGCTGTGCAGCGGCTCGTTCCGGGTCTCCGGCACCTTGACGGTGCGCGGCGGCAACGGCGCCCGCGTCGACACCCTGCAGTCGGCGAACTTCGCCAAGGCCGGCGGCATCGCCGGCCCCGGCGGTGGCAACGGTGGCGACGGCACGCCGTCGGCGAACCAGCGCGACCTGCGCGGTGGCGCCGGTCGCGGTCCGTTTCAGGAGCCTGGTCGCGGCGGCCGCGGCGGCTACCTGGCCTGCCTCTCCGGTTGCTACACCGGCACCGGCTACAACAGCAGCGGCGGCGGTTCCGGCGGCGGTGGCGGCTCGATGGCGACCCAGGGTGACTTGAACTGGCGCGGCACCACGCCCGCACTGGCGAGCATCATTCCCAACACCCCGCCGACCGCCAACACCGCGTTCCAACAGATCCGAGGCTTCGGCGGCAGCGGCTGCAGCGGTGGCAGCGGCTCTCGTGCGGGCACCGGCATCCTGTTCGGTGGCGAGCCCGGCGACCTGGTCTTCGCCGACACCCGCCAGGACAACAACTTCTGGGGCAGCGGTATCGACCTGAACGTCAACCGCAACATCCGCATCACCGGCGAGCTGACGGTGCCGGTGGGCGGCGGCGGTGGCGGTGGCGGTGGCGACACCTCGCCGACCTTCAACTGCACGCTCGGCGGCAACGACCCGCGCAACGACTACAGCGCTGGCGGCGGCGGCGGCGGCGGTGGTGTGCTGATCGTGAAGGCGCTCGAGGAGATCGTCATCACCGCCAGCGGCCAGATCAACGCCAACGGCGGCAACGGCGGCGGCGGTGAGCAGGTCGGCTCGTGCGGCGAAGCCGGCGGCGGCGGCGGCGGCGCCGGCGGCATGGTCGTGCTGATGTCGGCGAAGCAGATCATCATCGAGGCCCACGGCGTGCCCGCACAGAGCCGCTACCTCTACGGCGCTCCGGCCGGGTCCCCATACCAGGGCAACGACTACACGTTCGCGGTATCCGCCGACGGTGGCGTGTGCACGACCGGTGGCTTCGGCTCGATCAGCCTCGCCAGCAAGTATCCGAGCAGCGGCTCGGCGATGGTCGCAGGCACCAGCTACGACGGCGAGCCGCTGGGCGGCCTCGGCGGCATGGGCATCGTGCAGCTGATGGTCCCCCCGGGCGACAGCAACAGCGACAACACCAACACCAAGCTCGACGACAACATCATCTTCCGGTTGCCGCCGCCCAGCCCGCAAACGGACATCACCGGCCTCGCCAAGCAGCACCTGCTGGGTTGGCGTGGCTTCGGGGTCGGGGCCACCGGCTTCGATGACTCCGGCGTCGCCATCAACCTCGGCAGCAACGAGGGTGACATCCGGCCGTCGCCGACCCTGTTGCCGGTGCCATTCAACGCGAAGTCGCGGGCCCGCTCGACGTGGATCGACACCGGCTCGTCGCAACGTCGTGAGCTGGCGGCGGCCGATGGCCTCGCCCGCGGCATCGTCGGCGCCGACTCGGGCCCGATCTTCGACTTCCAGGGTCTCGATGCCCAGGGCTACCTCGCCTACGAAACGATCGGCAGCTCGGTCCGGCTGAATGCCCCCCTCGTGGTCAGCGAGCAGCCGATCGCGTCACTGGCGGCGGATGCCAGCTACCTCGGCGCGCCTGCGTATCGGATCACCCTGAGCAATGCAGCGCTGGGGCAAGCGGATCGTTGGGTGCAGCACGAAGCCGAGCTGCTCAATGCGACGGGCTCCTTGCTCGCCAGCTACCGCATCGTGTCGAACACCGATCGCGACCTGCTCTGCGCAGTCGGTTCGGATCTGCTGGCCACCGCGGCGACCAAGGTCCAGATCCGCGCCAAGTTCTACAGGGTCATCACCAACACCGCGGAAGGCCTCGGCGGCACCTACCAGGCCGAACTGCCCGGCAACACCCCGGTCACGTCGCCGATCGCGAACGTGCGCATCGGCTTCGCCTTCCACAACGACCCGAGGGCCACGACCGGGCGCTACCCGAGCAACAACGCGCAGGACTTCACCAGCGATCTGGTGGCGTTCCGCAACTGGGTCAACAGCCCGGCCAACCCGGCCGGTGTCGGCGTCTTCCCGCGCTACGTGATGTGGGACGTCACGTTCGACATCGCCTACCGCCCGAGCAACGCGATCTCGGCGCCGCGGTCGCTGCAGCCGAGCACCCCGCGCCCGGAGCTGCACGAGCTGCGCCTGCCGTTCCGGTTCTGAGCCGGCTCGCCCGCGAGGCGACCCGGCTCAGCGATTGCCAGGACGCCGCAACGCGGGACCCACCAACCGCGAGATCGACGCAACCGGCCCCGCTGCGTCGTCTCCTTGGAAGCCGGTCCAACTCGCGCTTCTGGTCCGCCTCGGGCTGTCGGGCCCGAGATCACCGCGACGCGGTTGCGCTGGAGCCAGCGCCCGCGTCGCCGCCCCCACCAACTGCGGCTGGTCGGCCGGGCATCGAGTCGGGATCCGGCGCTGCATGCAGCGGCCACCCCCGATATGGTCCGCGGCCCGATGACCGTCGTTCTCGAGCCCGTTCCTGATCACATCCCGCTGCCCGCCGGGTTCCGTGCCGCCGGCCTGCACTGCGGCCTCAAGAAGAACCAGCTGCCGGATCTCGCGCTGCTGCTGGCCGAGTCACCCGTGGCGGCAGCGGCGATCTACACGCAGAACCAGCTGACCGGCGCGCACATCCACGTCTGCCGGGATCATCTGGCCCGCAGCGGTGGCCTGGTGCGGGCCGTGCTGGTCAACGCCCGCAACGCCAACTGTGCCACCGGGCAGGAGGGCATCGACGCCGCCCGCCGATGCTGCCACGAACTGGCGCGACGTCTCGGCTGCCCCGATGAGCAGGTGCTGATGGCGAGCACCGGGCCGATCGGTGCCCCCCTGCCGAGCGAACGCATCGTGAGCCACCTCGATGCGCTGCTGGAGCGCGCCAGTCGGGACGGCGGCATGGACTTCGCGCGCGCGATCATGACCACGGACACCTACCCCAAGGCGCAGCACGGCCGCGTCGGCGCCGCCGAAGCGACGGGCTTCGCGAAGGGCTCGGGCATGATCCACCCGTCCATGGCGACGATGCTCGGGTTCCTGCTGACCAACGGACGGATCGCCTCGACGAACGCGACCCAGGCGATGCTGCGGCGGATCGCCGACCGCAGCTTCCATCGCGTCACGATCGACGGCGACACGTCCCCGAACGACACCTTGTTGTTGCTGGCATCGGGCACCGCAGCGGCAGCACCGGAAGCGCTCGAAGCCGGCCTCACCACGCTCGGCCAACAGCTCGCTCGCACCATCGCCGCCGATGGCGAAGGTGCCACCCGCCTGGTGACGGTCGAAGTTCGCGGCGCGCGCACCGAGGCCGAGGCCACCGCGATCGGACGGGTCATCGCCACCAGCCCGTTGGTGAAGACCGCAGTGGCCGGTCGCGATCCGAACTGGGGCCGCATCCTGTCCGCGGCCGGACGGGCCGGCATCGCGTTCCCGGCCGAACGAGCCCGTGTCTGGGTCGGCCCCGCGGACGTCTACAGCGGCGGCAAGCCGCACCCGGAGAACGAGCCTGCCGCGCACCGTCACCTGGTCGACGAAACCCGGATCGTGCTCGGCGTCGATCTGGCGACCGGCGATGCGGAGGCCGACGTGTGGACCTGCGACTTCACCAAGGACTACGTGCAGATCAACGCCGACTATCGCAGCTGAGCCGGCTCGCCCGGAGGCGACCCCGCTCAGCGATTGCCGGGACGCCGCAACTCGGGAACCACCAACCGCGAAATCGACGCAACCAGCCCCGCTGCGTCGTCAACCTGGAAGCCCGCGATCACTCGGTCGGTGGTCGCCGCGTCCGGTAGATGCGCGGCGGCGCGAGCCCCTTCTGCTCCCACCAGGAGCGGTGATCCCCGACGTCGTTCGGCAGGTCGGCGACATAGCCGATGGTCGCGGCAGGCACGCTGTCGCAGTACGGCAAGTAGGGCTTCAAGTCGAGCACCGGGGTGCCGTCGAGCAGGTCGTGGTCGGCGATCGCCAGCACCCGCTTGTCGATGCCGAGCAGCCGCACACACGACAGCCCGAGCGGATTCGGCCGCTGCGGCGCGCGGGTCGCGAACACGCCTCGCTTCCTGGTGTCGCGCGGCGGCATGACCTGCAGCTTCGTTCCACGCGCCAGATGGCACCAGAACAACACCCACAGATGGCTGAACCCCGACAGGTCGGCGAGACCGTTCTGCAGACCCTGTCGGATCTCGATGACGCCGGTGGCGCCGCGACCGAGCCCGCTCTGGCGGGGTGCCTCATGGTGCAAGCGCTGCTCGGTGCGGACGACGCCGATCGGGCGCAGCGACAAGGACGGCGCCGGATCGGTCATCGGTTCGGCGAAGCCGAAGTCGGCGGGCGCGGGATCTTCACCTTCTGACCGGCCTGCAGACGCCGCGTGTCGGCCTCGCTCCAACCGTTGAGCGCCATGATCTCGCGGAACCGGTTGCCGTTGCCGAGGTGCTTCTTGGCCAACTGGATCAGGTTCTGGCGCGGCCCCAGGGTCACGACGAAGTAGTCGGTCGACGGCCGCGGCGCCACCGGGGGCTCCGACCGCGGCGGCGAGTCGTCCACCGGCTGCGGTTGTGGACCCGATTCGACGACTGCGGCATCCGGCTCGGCGATCGGCTGCCCAGGTGGAAGCGACGCCACCGGCTCGGCAGGCTGCAGCGTTTGCGGCGCCGCCACCTCGACGCCTGCGGCCTGCAGCGAGCCACGCAACGAGGCGTGACCACCACCGACCTCGAGCAGCAATGTGCCGTCGCTGGCGCGCTCCGAAGCGTGACTCGGCGAACACCCCGCGGTCATCCACAGGGGCACGGCGACAACGAGCAGGAGACGCATGCCCGGATCTTGCCAGATCTCGCCGGCGGCCGCGACGACGAGCGTGCTTGCGCCGAGGCGACCGTCCGCCGAAGGTGTGTTGCGCCCCGCTGGCAAACCACCATGAGTACCCTACGCCGAGTGCTCCTCACCGCCCTGCCGAAGGTCGCGCTGTCGCGGCTGTGCGGGCTGGTTTGCTCGCTGCCGCTGCCGAGATCGCTCCGCCCCAAGCTGTTCGGCTGGTTCGCCCGCCGCTACGGCGCCAGCCTGGATCAGGTCGCCGGCGAGCTCACCGACTACCGCAGCATGCAGGACTTCTTTCGCCGGCCGCTGCGGCCCGGTGCCCGCCCGCTGGCGAGGACTGCGCTGGCCTGGCCGTGCGACGGCCGCATCGTCACCAGCAGCCCGATCGCCGGCGGCCGCATCCCCCAGGTGAAGGGCAACGACTACGACCTCGCCGACCTGCTCGGTTCGACGGCCCTGGCGGCCGAACTGGACGGCGGCTGGCAGGCGACGATCTACCTCGCTCCAGGCGACTACCACCGGGTGCACGCACCGTTCGATGCGGCGATCGAATCGGTCACCTCGTTGCCGGGCACGCTGTTCCCGGTCAATCCGCCGGCGGTAGCGTGCATTCCGCGCCTGTTCGCGCGCAACAGTCGCCATGTCTTCCGCTGCCGTCTGCCCGGCGGCACACCGGCGGCCGTGGTCATGGTCGGCGCCTACAACGTCGGCGATACCACGATCACGCGCTCGGGCGGCACCGTGCAGAAGGGCGACGAACTGGGTCGCTTCGGCTTCGGCTCGACGGTCGTCGCGGTCATCGGCCGCGGCGAGCTGCGGTTCGCGGCGCTCGCGGCCGAGGCACGCGTCTGGATGGGCGGCGCGGCGATGGCTTCGGACGATCGGTCGACCTGACCGTCAGCCGCCGACCGCGCGCAGCATGACCTTGGCCTCGTCGCCGGCGCGCCCCTTGGTGCGTTGCGCGAGATACTGCAGCAGGTCGGTGCCGAAGCGCCGTTCGACGCCGACCGCATCGGCGAAGTGCGAGGCGATGCGCAGCAGGGCCTCGGGCGCCACGGCCGACTCCTTGCGCAGTCGATCCTGCAGCGGGAACCCACCGCGCACCAAGGCCGCGAAGAAGCCCATCGTCGAGTTACCGGGTGGGCTGCTCTCGCTCGCCGGCTGCAGGCCGTCGTGCAGCAGCTTGGTGAGGCCGAGCTGGTAGCGGACCTCGTCGTCGGCCAGCGACGACGAAGCGAGGCGCGCCAGCACGTGCAGGGAATCGGCATGCCGATTGGCGCGCCGCAGTCGCACACAGCGCTCGAGCAGCACCGGCACGATCTTGGGGCCGCCGGTCGCCAGCGCCACGTCGAGCAGCAGGTCGGCGAGACGCGGTTGCGCCCCGAGCAGCCGGGTCGCCTTCTCGGTGAGATCCCGCACGAACTTGGGCGGGAGCTCCTTGCCATGGCGGATCAGGATGTCCGCACAGCGCCGCGAGACCGCCGGATCGCGGGTCGCGGTCATCAACCTGGCAACCGGCTCGACGGCCTGTCGGTTGTGCGCCAGCGCCTCGATCGCAGCGCTGCGGAAGCGCTCGTCCTCGTGATCGATCCACTTCAGCGCGACCTTGGCCAGTTCGCTCCCAGAGGCCGTGCGCAGCATGCGCAGCGCGAACAGGCGCGGCTCCGGTTGCCGCGCCGCCAGCATGCGCTTGAGAGCCGGCAGCAGGGCCTCGGGCACCTCGGGCAGTTCGCCGAGCACCTCGCGCACGGCATCGTGCACGCCCTTCTGCTCCTGGTCCTCGAGCAGCTCCATCATCGTGCGCACCTGGGCCGCGGTCAGCTTGCTGCCCCGCAGCGCGCGGAACGCGGCGGCCCGCACCGCCGGCGGCGAGGTCGCCTCGGTGAAGGCGAGCAACTGGGCGCGCGAGCCTTCGGCATCGACCTTGGCCAGCGTGTGGATCACGTGGACCAGGCAGGTCTCCGGGACCTCGCCACCGAGCACCTTGCCGAGTCCGTCGCGCAGCTGCTTCTGCAGCACCGGGGTGAACTGCGACTCGGCCGCAACCAGCAGTCTCGCGGCCGCTTCGGTGGTCTCCGGCGACAGCAGCGCCGGCACGAACACGGTGATCGCATCCTTGTCGAGATGGCGCGCGAGAATGGTCAGGATGCGCACGCGTTGATCGCCGAGCACCTGGGCCTGCAACTCGGCCAGCACGCCGTGGGCGGCGACGCCGACATCACTGAGCAGATGGACCGCATGCTCGGCGAGCGGGTCATTGCCGGCAGTGGCGGCCGCCACCATCTGCAACGCTTCCGTCGTGCGGATCTTCGCCAGCGCATCGAGACAGAATCGGCCGAGCACCGGCGATCTGCGGATGGCGGCCCCGAGTGCCTTCACCGCCGCGGGCTCCTTCGAGTGCAACTCGCCAAGAACCTGCGCCGCGGCGACTTGGAGCTCCGGCCTGCCATGCTCCAGCAGGCCCACGATCGTCTTGATGATGTCGTTCATGCCGTTCAGTTGCCGTTACGCAGAAGCGCCATCCTGGCGTCTGTCCAGTCTCCACGGCCAGGGAACGGTCGTGCATTATGGCAAATGGCCCCGCTGCCTGCTACTGCCTGTACTTGCTTCTCGCCACGAACCCGCGGCGCCGATGGCATTGCCCCTTCCTGACTTCAAGCGGTTGCGAGATACAACCATAGGACCTGCCTGGCGGCGATGCGCCTGCTCCTCCTAGCCCCGTTCCTGCCCGATGCCGGTGCAGCACACGGCGGCGGCGCCTACCTGCACGCGTTGGCAAGGGCGCTGCACCAGCAGGCGGAGCTCGGCCTGGTCGCCCTGGTCGAGCCGGCTGAGCGTCTGCGCCTCGCGGCCGCTCGCGACCAATGGAACTGGCTCGGGGTCGGCGACCACCCCGGAGCCGACCGGTCCTGGCAGCAGCGCGCCACGATGCTGTGGCGCTGGAGCCGCCGACCGCTGGTGGCCGCGAAGTGCTGGCAACCGGCGCTGCTGCCGGTGCTGGCGGATGCGCTGGCATCCTTCCGACCGGACGCGGTGCTGGTCGAGATGGCGCAGATGGCCCAGTATCTGCCACACCTTGGTTCGGTGCCGACCGTGCTCACCGACCACGAAGCGGGCGCTCCGGCCAACACCCGGACCGGCCTGGGGCCGCTCGGGGATCGACGGGACCAGCGGCTGTGGCATCGTTACGTGCGCACGTTCTACCCACGCGCGAGCCTGCTGCAGGCCCTGACGACCGACGACGCCATGTCCCTGCACCAGCGCCTTCACTTGCCGGTCGCGGTGCGGCACCCCGCCGTCCAGGTGCCGGAGTTGCAGCGCCCGACCACGGCGACGCCACCGCGGGCGTTGTTCCTGGGCGACTACCGCCATGGGCCGAACGCCCCCGCCGCGCGGCGGCTTGCCACCGAGGTCTGGCCGCTGGTCCGCGCCGGCCAACCGGCAGCCGAACTTTGGCTGGCAGGGCCCAACGAAGCCGCCATCGCCGACCTCGCAAGTCGCCCCGGGGTGCGGGTGCTCGGCTACCAGGCCGACCTGAAGCAGCTGTTCGGCGGAGTGCGCCTGCTGCTCGCCCCGCTGTGGTCCGGCGCCGGATTCCGGGTCAAGGCGGCGACGGCCCTGGCTCACGGCGTCCCCGTGGTCAGCAACGCGCTCGGCAGCCGCGGCCTCGAAGGTGCTGGCTGCGGCATCGCCGCCAGCGAGACCATCGAGGGACTGGCCGCAGCGACCTTGGCGTGGTTGCGCGATCCGGTGGCAGCAGCGCGCGCCGGCGACGCTGGCCACGCCTATGCGCGCCAACACCTCTCGGCCGACGGCATCGCCCGACGGCAACTGACGGAGATCCAGTCCCTGCTGCGCCGACCTGCTGCGCGCTAGCGACCGGCGATCAGGATCTCAGGACTTGCCGGCCGGCACCTGCGGGGCCCCGACGCTGACCTGCACCGACGGCGCCCGCTTCTTGCCGAGCTTGAACTTGCGCCGCGTCTCCTGCAGGAACGACTCCATCTTCGATGTCTCCTTGCCGCGCACGAAGTTCCACAGGATGCGGAACACCCGCCCGGGGTGGAACAGGAAGCTGTTGAAGTAGAAGGCGGCGACGACCTTGTACTTCCACCGCGTCAGCTGCTTGGCGGTGAAGTGCTCGTTGAACTTGCGATCGTCCGACAAGAACTTGTTGTGCACGTAGATCGGCAGCTGCAAGAACTTGTCGGTGTAGGTGACCTTGCCTTCCTTCTCGAGCTGGCGCGTGATCTCGGTGCTCGGCAGCGGGAAGAAGAAGCCCGCCGAGACATCGTCGATGCCGGCGCGGCCGAGCTTGGCCGCCAACCGCACCGTCGCCTGCATGTCTTCCTTCTCGTCGGTCGGGTAGGCGAGCACGAAGAACGCACCGACGTTGAGCCCGGCCTTCACCGACGCGTGCACCGCGCGGAACAGCTTCTCGTCGGTCAGCATCTTCTTCATGTGCTTGCGGGTGCGCTCGCTGCCCGACTCGGGCGCGAAGTTGAGCGACCGGCAACCGCTGCGCACCAGCAGGCTCGCGACTTCTTCGTCGATGATCTCGCTGCGCGTGCCGGCCGGCAGCTGCCAGGTGATCTTCAGCCCGCGCGACTCGACCTGGTGGCAGAACTCGACCACCCACTCGCGCTTCAGGATCGCGGTCAGGTCCTGGAACGGGAAGTTGGTCGCCCCGTAGCGCTTGTGGTAGGTCTCGATCTCGTCGATGACGTCCTTCGGCTCGCGCGCATACCAGCGCGTGGTCCACATGTTCGGCGAGCTGCAGTAGGTGCACTGGTACGGGCAGCCGCGCGTCGCCAGGATCGGCACCGTCTTGCCGTAGTAGATGCCGCTGACGAGG
>JALORC010000164.1 GCA_025459175.1 Planctomycetota bacterium
CGCAGTGGACGAGTCGTGAGACCCACGCCACCGGTCGCTACCGCGCCGACTACGAACGGGACGGCGCCGAGCGCCTGCAGCGCCGCAAGCACAGCTACGAAGCGGGCCCGGCCGACGCTCCGACGCGCGCGATCGAGGTGCACGGCAGCACGGCCGCGATCACGTTCGGGCCCGACGCGGACTGGCTCGCCGGCATGCGCATCGACGAGACGCTGTCGACGCGCGACATCTCGGGCCTCGCGTTCCGCACGCGCACGCGGGCCGAGCTGCAGCTGTTGCCGGCGAGCGCCGTGCAGGCCGCGGTCGCCGCCCCCTTCGATTTCGTGGCCAGCACGCCGTTGCCGAACGGCACCGCCGAGGCGATCGCCCGCCAGGCCTCGGTGACGCCGGACGAGCTCGGCGCCGCCATCGCCGCGATCCTCGGTGAACTCGATCGCGCCAGCGCCGGCCGCACCACCTGGGTGCACCGGCTGCGCGACCTGCTGCGCGCCGACGATCGCGCCGCGGCGCTGCTGCTGGCGGCGCTGCACGAGGGCACGTTCGCCGAGCGCACGCGCGCCGACGTGTTCCTGGCCTTCGAGCTCGGTGGTACCGACGTGGCGCAGCAGGCCCTGGCGCAGGTCGCCGCGGCGAACGCGTGGACCACGGTCGACCGGCTGCGCGCCGTGATCGCGCTCGGCGGCGTCGAGCGGCCGAGCGCGGTGACGCTCGACGCCCTGTGGCAGGCGACGCAGCGACGCCAGGACGCGACCGGACAGGAACTCGCCGACACCGCGCTGCTGGCGCTCGGCGCACTCGGCAGCAGCCTGCCGCGCGATGCCACCTACAGCAACCTCTGCGACGGCCTGCGGGCGATCGCCTACGGCGGCGCCGACGTCGGCGAACGCAGCTGTGCGCTGGCTGCCATCGCCAACACCGGCGATGCGACGCTGGCCAGGGACGTGCAACCGCTGCTCGACGCCGCCGAGCCGGCCGTTCGCCGGGCGGCCACGAAGGCCTACGGCACGCTGGTGCCGGCGGCGGCGGCGACCGAGTTCGCGGCTCGGCTCGGCCGCGAACGCGCGAGCCCGGTGCGGGCGGCAATGGCCGCGAGCCTGCGCAGCCTGCCGAGTCCGGAGCCGTCGGTGCTCGCCGCGGTGCGCACGCAGCTGGTGCGGGAAGTCGACGCGACTGCGCGCCTCGACTTGGCGCGTTGCCTCGGTCGCCACCTCGACGACCCCGCCTGTGAGGCGGCGCTCCGGGCCGTGTTCGCCCGCGAGACGCTGCCGCAGTTGCGCCGCGAGATCGGCGAGATGCTGGCGCGGCTCGACACGGCGCGCGCCTCTGCGGCGCGCCGGCCGTGAGCCGGCGCGCGGCCGCCGGGCACCCGGACATCCGTGGCAGAAGCTGCGTCAGCGGATGGCCATGTCGATCGTGTCGGTCAGGTCGAACAGGCCGAGGCAGTTGCTGCCGCTGAAGCCGAAACCCTGCACCGAGAAGAACTGCCCGACCAGCCCCTGGTTGGTCGGGATCGTGATCGACAGCGGGTTGCCGACCACCACCGGGTTGGCGACGCCGAGGATGCAGTTGCAGAGCGGTGCCAGCGACTGGACGCCCGGGTCGCCGAAGATCGTGCCCGCCGGCAGCACCGTGTTCACGGTGAACGTTGCCGTCTGGCCGAGCACCGAAGAGCCGCTCGCGGTCATCGTCAGGCCGGACGTGCCGCAGGCGGTGCCGAACACGGAGAAGAACGAGCCCTGCTGGTAGCCGCCGTACTGGTAGGCCTCGATATTGTTGGGGCCCGAGTTCGAGCCGACCACCAGGTAGTTCGGGCTGGGCGTGCTGCCGCCGCTCGACTCGGCACAGATGCGGGTGTTGAACTCGTTGTTGATCGACAGGCCGAGGCCGACGCGTCCTTCGTCGAGCCGGAAGGTGCCACCGCTCAGGTAGGCGACCGTCGACACCATGGTCTCGGTGTCGCCCAGGCCCAGATACGGTTCGGTGTAGCCGACCACCATGCGCACGCCGTCGGTGTCGATGTCCGGCGCCTGCTGGTCGTAGCTGGCGGAAGTCGCGCCCTCGGCCTGGCTGAGATTGTAGTCCGGCCCGACCTGGAAACCGCTGGTGTCGTAGAGCCGGATCCAGATTTCGCGTTGCTGGCCGAGTGTGCTCGCCCGCTCGAAGGCGATCGCGCGCAGTTGCTGGCCGTCGACCAACAGCGGCCCGGTGGTGGCTGGCGCCGACTCCTCGTCGACCGACGTCGCGATCGGGAACAGCGGCACCGTGATGGTGCCCGGCCAGTTCACGTAGGCGCCGTAGAGCTCCTGGTCGAATGGTGAGAACTGGAAGGTGCTCTGCCAGGCGATGAACCAGAGACCGGTGCCGTTGCTCTTGCCGATGGTCGGGTTCGACTGATTGTTGGTGCCGGTGTCGAGCGCTGTCGGGTTGGTCGTCAGCAGCGTGCCGTCCTGCTGCACCAGCTTGTAGTAGATGTCGTTGTTGCCGGCGCCGACGTTCTTCTCGAACACGACGCAGTAGTAGGCCGCGGCGCCGGGGAACGGATCAGCGCCCACGTCCGGGCGGAAGTTGTTGCCGGCGAGCCCGACGACGCCATCGCGCTCGATGTCGAACTGTGCTCCGGCGACGCCGGCGGCAGTGACCAGGCAGCCCGCGATGTAGTGCAGCGTGCCGGTGCGCACCTCGGAGGCGACCAGGAAGTTCTGGCCGTTGAAGCTGCCGGCCACCGCCGGGGCGAGCCAGTCAAGGCTGGTGAAATCGATGGTGAACGCCGGTCCGATCGTCTGCGCGTTCAGGTCCAGGATACGGCCCCAGCAGTCCTGGTCGGTGGCACTCCACTGCCGGCGCCAGACCACCAGCGAACGGCCGCCGGCCGATTGGATCGTGGCGACGTCCGGATCGGTCTGCACCTGCCCGACCGGCGCGCCCGAGGCGACGCCAGTGTTGGTGGTGATCAGCGGGTCGAGCACCAGCGGCAGCTCGGCCTCGGCAACGAACGGGGCCGGGATCTCGATGCGAGCAATCCCACCGTCCCATTGGATCGGCAGCGACAGGCTGCGCCCAACGGCGTCGACGGCGACCGCCTTGGTGTAGTCGACCGCGCCGAACTCGCTGGCGAAACGAAGGCCGCCTTCGATCGCCTGGCCGACCAGTTCGCTGGTGAAGCGCACTTCGACGGTCACCGCCCCGCGGTTGGGCAGCGACCTGAACACGAACGACTGTTCGACCTCGCGCATGCCGAGGTCGACCACTTCCACCAGGGCGCCGCGCTCGGTGCGGACCGCGAACCCGTGCTGGTTCGGGGTGCCCGGGGGCAGCGCCAGCGGTTCGCCGCCGACTCGCGCGCCGGCCAGCTCGAGGCGCAGCGGGAAGTTGCGCGGCGCATTGGCGCCGAAGAACGGCACATAGGTCCAGCCGGTGCCGTCGAAGCTTGCCTTCCAGTCATTACCGATCGCCCACAGCGCGCCGTCGGTGGCCGACTGGAACAGCACTTGGCTGTTGTAGCTCGCGGTGACGGCGTCGGCCGGGCGGTCGCTGCGCCGCTGCTGGGCCATCGTCTGCGGCTGGCGCGGCAGGACGCTCGAAGTCGGCGCGGCGCCGACGCTGCGAGTGCCGATGGACAGCGGAGGCGTCGATACCAGGGCCGAGTTCGTCGGGGGCAGTGGATGGTCCGGGTTGCGGCCGCCTTGCACCTGGGCGGGCAGGCTGACGAGCAGCGCGGCTGCGGAGAGGATGATTCGGGGCATCATGGAGGTAAGGAGGATGGGTACCGGCGGCGATGGACCACCGGTCGCTCCGCACAGCGGGGATCGGCGCCCCATCAAGACAGAAGGAAGCGAGAATCCGCTCGCGGCGATGGCACCGCCCCGATGCCGCAACCACGGTCACCGGCGATGCAGATCACCCGCCGCACTCACTTCGCTGGCTTGGCATCGGCCGCCTGTTGCTGCAGTGCCGCAACCGCGCTGCGGACCTCGTCGACCGCCAGCTGCACCGTGACCGGCGCCCCGGCGACGATCTCGTTCGGCGTCAGCTGCTGCAGCAACTTGCCCTGACCGCGGGCCTCGAGCGACAGGTAGGCCGAAAGGGTGTGCACGCCGTCGCCGACCTGCAGCCTGGCAACGCCGTTCTCTACTTCGGTGGCGCCGGCGGACGGCGTCAGCAGATTGGCCAGCGAGCCCGCGCGCCACTCGGTGCGATAGCGGCGTTCGTCCCGTTGGCCGGCATTCGCGGCGCGCGCGCTGATGCTCAGGGTCGCTCCGGATGGCAGCGCGTCGAGGCCCAGGCAGCTCACCGGCACCGTCGGCCACGGCTCCATCGTGACCTCGGCGGTATCGACGGCGCCACGCAGCGTCACCGGGCGACAGCCCTCCATGCAGACCATCACGTCGATCGGTCGCTTCGGCGCCGGCAGCACCGCTTCGCCGATCGCGAACTGCAGGCCGCGCCATTCCTGCTCGAGGGCCTGCGGCTGCAGGAACAGGATCGGTTGATCGCGGGGGTCGCTCGCTTCGCCATGCGTCGTCACGCGCAGCCGCAGCGTGGTCATCACGGGCCGCAGGTCGATGCCGAGCAGGCGCGGGTCGCCACCTTCGGGCTGCGGCAGCACCACATCGGCAACCACCGCGTACGGCTCGGCCAGGCCACCCGCTTCCACGCGCAGCGTGTAGGTACCCGCCGGCAGCGCTGCCCACGCGTACGGCGTGGCCGCGTCGGTCTTCGCCTGCGGCTTCGCCTGCAGCGGATCGTCACGGCCCCACCGCCTGCCATCTTGCGCCTTCGGGGCCACCGCGCGGTCGTGCGGCTGCAGCCGCAGGTTCACCCACTGCGGCGGCACGCCGTCCGGCAGCAGGCAAGATGCCTGCAGCGTGTTGCCGCGCCGCACCGGGATCACCAGGTCCTTGGTGCCGAGCGCGAACTCGACCGGCTCGACCGGCAGATGGTGCTGGCTGCGCACCTCGAGTCGCTGGCGGCCCGGCGCGAGCTTGCCGCGCACCTCGAAGGTGCCGTCGTCGCGCACCTCGACCTGCAAGCCGTCGACGCGCCGCCAGCTCTCGGTGCTGGCTTGCCGCCGCCGCTCGTCGAGGCGCGCCACTTCGAACCACGTGCGGGCCCCCCCCGGCGAGTCGAACGCGAAGCGGCCGCTGACGACCAGTTCGGCGACGCCAAAGCGCAGGTCGCCGAGGTCGTTGCGGCCGACCACCAGCTCGCGCGGCTGTACCTCGATGCGCAGCGGTGCGGAGCCTTCGGACTGCCAGTCGAACGCGAGGAGCTCCAACTTCACGGCGTCCTTCCGGTCCGGCTGGCGGCTGCCGACCCACCAGACGAAGCGGCCCGCGGCATCGGTGCGAATCTGCGTGCCACCCATACTGACCGTCGCGTCGTAGTTGCCGTGCACGAACTGCTCGGCCAGCGGCTGGCCGTCGTCGCGCAGCATGCGCCCCGTCATCACGATGGCCTCGCCGGCGAGGTCGAACGCAATCTCCACTTCCTGCCCCGGCAGCGTCGGCCCCGGCAGTTCGCGTTCGAAGCTGCCCGCGCCCTGATCCGCCAGCACGAACAGCGGCTTGCCGAGCGGCACGCAGGGAAAGCGCGCCCAGCCATCCGGGTCGGGGAGCGCGTGTTCGGCGCCGTTGCGAGCCTCACTGGCGCCCTGCGGCCCGACGTGGAACGCCACGCGGAGGCCGGGCATTGGCTGCCCGTCCAGCGTCACCTTCGCGCGCAGGCGCCCGGTCGGCGGCAGCCGCACCTCGACCGGTTCGCTCGGCACCTGCACGGCGTCGACCACGGCCGGCGGCAGGTCGAGGCCCGGAATGCACACGAACAGGCTCCACTGCGCGACCGGCTGGCCCTGCTGCGGCCCCCACGGCACCGTGCGCTGATGCTGCACGTGCACGAACGTCGCCATGCCATAGGCATCGGTGCGCAGTTCCCCACCGTGGTATCGCGCGCGCTTCTGCTCGGGATCGTGCGGCTCGAGCGACAGGCCGACACCCGCCGCCGGCTGGCCCGCGGCATCGACGACGTGTACACGCACGGCGAAGTCCGGTTCGAGCAGCACGCGGTGGCCCTCCTTCGGCGGCTCCTGGCCGGCTTGCAGGTGTGCGGCGCCGTAGCTGCCCGCATGGCGCACGTGCACCATGGTCCACGACTTGCCCACGTGCACGCGCAGCTTGCCGTCGCGATCGCTGCGGCCGCGCCAACCCCAGCGCCGCGCGATGCGTTCCTGGTCGCGATACCAGGTCTCGCGCTCGCGCTCGGACAGCTTGGCGATCCGCTCGTAGACGGTCTCGTCGCACCACACGGCGTCGGCCCCCGCGACCGGTTGCTTCGTCGCCTTGTCGAACACGAGCACGTCCAACCACTTCGCATCGGCGGGAATCGGCAGCTGGTCGGCAGCGGCGTGCTCGAGGGCATTCGCGCGGTCGGGTTCCGGCTCGTGCTGCGGCGCCGGCAAGGGCCCGACGGCGGCGGTGGCCGTGGCGTCCGCGGCGACCGCCGGGACCGTGGCCTGCGCCGGCGCGGGCGGCGCCACCAGCGGTGCCTGGTCGCCCTCGGTGAAGAACAGCCCACCGAGCAATGCCAGCAGGACGACGAAGCTGACCACGAGCACGACACGCGCCATGACTCCTCCGGGTTCGGAACGTCATGGTGTCGCCTGCCGGCCCACGCGTCCACCACCGTGCGGCACCCGCCCGTCGGCCGCGGCCCGCATGCAATGACCCAAAGGC
Organism: Planctomycetota bacterium; assembly: GCA_025459175.1. Taxonomy (GTDB): domain Bacteria; phylum Planctomycetota; class UBA1135; order UBA1135; family UBA2386; genus UBA2386. Next base: position 6,729 of record JALORC010000164.1, read on the forward strand.
CAGGGCCATCGCGCCCCCTGGACGGGTTCGTTGCCTGGCAGCATCATGCAGTCGGGGTTCTCGTACTTCGGGACAGCACCTGCATCCCGCTACCATCCATGCTCACTTCCTCGCGTTTGGCGCCGGCCCTGGCCCTGGCCGCTCTCGGCATGACCCTGGCAATGACCTGTGCGGCCCAATGCGCACCGACCCTGGTGCCGCTCGGCGGCAGGAACGGGCTCAGCGGCCTCGGCAGTCTCGGCGGCCCCACCGGCACCGTCACCTCCGCCGTCACCTGGGATCGCGACGGAGGCGGACCACTGCCGCCGGTGGTCGTGGTGGCCGGCCTGTTCACCGCCGCCGGCGAAGTCACTGCGGCGAACATCGCCAGCTACGACCCGGTCGCGCGCACCTGGTCGGCGTTGGGCGCCGGCACCAACGGTTCCATTCGTGCCCTGGCCGCGACACCCGGCGGCGAGCTGATCGCGGCGGGCAGCTTCTTCACCGCGGGCAGCGGTTTTGCCGCCAACATCGCCCGTTGGAACGGCACCACGTGGTCGCCGCTCGGCGGCGGACTCAGCGACGCGGTGGAAGCGCTCGCGGTGCTGCCGAACGGGGACGTGGTCGCCGGCGGCTTCTTCCTGAGTGCGGGTGGCGTTCCCTGCAACCGCCTCGCGCGCTGGAACGGCAGCTCGTGGTCGCCGTTCGGCGCTGGCGCCGACAGCGTCGTGTCCGCACTGACCACGCTGCCGAACGGCAACCTGGTCGCCGGCGGCTTCTTTGCTGCGATCGGCGGCGTGCCCGCCAACCGCATCGCGGTGTGGAATGGCACGACCTGGGCTGCGCTCGGCCAGGGCGTGAATGCACCGGTGCGCACGATCACCGCGATGCAGAACGGCGACGTCATCGCCGGCGGTGACTTCACGGTCGCCGGGGGCAATCCGGTCACCTCGATCGCGCGCTGGAACGGCACCACCTGGTCGGCGTTCGGTGCGGGCGCCGCGGGGCGGGTGTGGTCCTTGCTCGCGACCGCGAACGGGGACCTGATCGCAGGCGGCGACTTCACCACCGCCGGTGCGGTCCCGGCCCAGCGCATCGCTCGCTGGAATGGTGCCACCTGGTCGGCGCTCGGCGCCGGCGTCGACGGCGGTTCGTTCCCTACCGTCCGGGCCCTGGTCCAGCTGACCAACGGCGACGTGTTCGCGGGTGGCGCGTTCTCGGTGGCCGGCAGCGAGATGGTCGGCTCGGTGGCCCGTTGGCACGGCGCGGCATGGGTCCCCAGCAACGACGGCTTCGGCGGTTCGCTCGGTGCCGTCACCGCGTTGTCGAACGGCGACCTTGTCGTTGGTGAGTACCCGGCGAGCCCGCCCAGCGGCGGTCGCGTGTCCCGCCGGACCGGCTCGGCGTGGGTGCCATTGGGCGACGACTTCGATGGCCAGGTCCGGAGCCTGGTCACCTTGCCGAACGATGACGTGGTGGCGTTGGGGTCCTTCACGCTGGTGGGCAACACGCCGTGCAACTACATCGCGCGCTGGAACGGCACGAGCTGGGTGCCGCTCGGCACCGGGCTCACCGGCGGTCTGGGCAGCGCGATGGTCGTGTTGCCCGATGGCGGCATCGTCGTCGGCGGCTACTTCACGACCGCGGGCGGGATCGCGGCACCGGGCATCGCACGCTGGGACGGCACGACGTGGACAGCGCTCGGCAGCGGCATCCCCCAAGGCGTGTCGTCGCTGGCCCGGCTCGCGAACGGCGACATCCTCGCGGGCGGGTACTTCTCCTCAGCCGGCGGGGTGCCGGCCAACCGGGTCGCACGGTGGAACGGCACCGCGTGGTCGGCACTCGGAGGCGGGCCCGTTGCAGGCGTCGACGCCATGACGACCTTGCCCAACGGCGAGGTTGCCGTCGGTACGGATTTCGGCGTGCAACGCTGGAACGGATCGTCCTGGCTGCCTGCCGCCCCCACGATCCTGGAGCCCGTCACCACCCTCGCCGCGTTCCCGGACGGCGACCTGCTCGCCTCGATACTGACCTTCAACGGCTCGGTCACCACGACCCGCCTGCGGCGGTGGAACGGCTCGACGTGGACCACGATCGTCGACGGTTATGCCGCGGCGTTGGCGCCGCTGCCGGGTGGTGGTTTCGCGATCGCCGGGCAGCTGCGGGCCGGGTTCTTCGCCGACGTCGCCAGGCTGCAACCGACGTGCGCCGCCACGGCGGCGGTGCAAGGCAATGGCTGCGTGGGATCCGGCGGCACCGCCGCGTTCGCCGCGAGCACGCTGCCGTGGATCGGTTCGACGTTCCGCGCGCGCGGCAGCAATCTGCCGGCGCAGTCGCTCGCGATCACCGTCAGCGGTCTGTCGACCACGAACGTGCCGCTGCCAGCGGCGCTGCCACCGAGCGCTCCCGGCTGCCGCTTGCTGGTGACGCCCGACGTCCTGGCGGCGACGATCGCCGGCCCCGCTCTCGACACCTCCCTGGTGATCCCCGACTCGCTGTCGCTGGTCGGCTACACGCTGCATCAGCAGCTGATTCTGCTGGAGATCGCCGCGCCGGCCTTCGTCGCTACCAGCAGCAGCAACGCCCTCACGCTGACGGTCGGCGCGCTGTAGCGCCGGGCTGGCCCAGCTCGGTGTGCAAAAGGCGCGCGGCCATCGTCGCGGCTCTACGTGGGGCAACGGTTGCTGATCGCGTCGGCATTGCGCAAGCTCCTGCGCCAGCCTCGCCCCCCGATTCGTCGCTGCGTCAGGATGGCCCATCCCGACGATTCATCGGGCATCGTCAATCGACTCAGTCTTGTCAGCGAAAAACAACATCCTCCCCACTTATAATTGAAGCGCGGGGCCATGCCATCGTTTCGTTCATGAAAGCCGCGTCGTCAGCCCCCAGTACATCACCGCGCAGCAGCTTCTCGCGCAGCACTCTATAGCGCGCCAGCATGGCCATCCTCTCCTCATAGGGCCGCTCGGCGAAGGTGCGGCTTGCCTCCGAGAGGAAGAACGCCTCCATCATGGACCTGTAGTCAGCCGCTGCGGCCAAGTCCGAGAACTCCTTCTTCGGCATTACGATCGATATGTTCACAACATCCCCGTTGCGAGTAGCCGGAAAGAACAGCACCTCACAACCGGGCAGCGAAGTCATGTTCTCTGGCGGCGCCATTACCACGTAGGAACCTTGCTCCATGGCAACGCGGGCAGCTCGCCCCATCTCCGCGAGCCACGTACGGTGCGCCTCTTCCTTCAAATACGAAGGATCGCCAACCTTGGCATTGCTCATCCACTCTTGCAGAGACTTCTGCTGGGCATCGCAGTATTGGTTGACAAGGCCTCGGACCACAGACATGTCTGCGCCTTCCAGTGGTCCGAGATGCTGAACAGCGGCGCGAGGCTTATCGTCAGGGGAATCTCCTTTGGCAACGAAATCCACCCTGACAGGATCCCTGATGCTGTCGATCCACTTGGAATATGTATCAATCTCCACTCTCTGCCCATCACTCTTGCCATCTTTGGTCGGCTCGACGACAAGTGGTCCAGGCGCATGCAGCGAGGGCGACAAGCCGATGAACGCAAGCACCGCAGCTCCGGCGAGCCCGCATGCGATCACTGCATAGCGCTGGCGTTTCGCGATCATTGCAGTCCGCACTTTTTGCACGAAAGCGACAGGGAGTTGCTTATGGTAAAGTTTCCACCAGGGGCCGTAGCCGGGGGAGGGAGAGAGCCTGGAGTACCAGCAGGCTGGTTGCACGGGATAGCGTAAATGGAGAGACTGGCTACTGCGGCCTTGTCGGCAGGGGTCCCTGCGGTGCACTTCTGGACAGCAGTGAGTGTGATCGTCACACTGCCACCAGAAGGTAACGTCTGGATTGGCGGAGCCATGTTGGAACCAACGCCAACCAAGCAGATACTACTGGGTGCGCACGTCACCGCCCCCCACACGAGCGTGACGTTCAACGTTGCAGAGCATTGGGAAACCTCCGGATCCCGACAGGATTCTTCATTTTTAGTGCAGGATCCATCGCTCGGTGGCGACATGGTGCCGAAGCCTGTCACCAAGATGCCTCCACCCTGCGGACACCTGACTGGAGCAGACTCGGGCGTAGCTGACGCGAGGCAGATGCACTTCTTGACCAAGTCGTCGGCGTCATCCAACACGACGATCAATGAGCGACCGCCGCCATCAACTCGATGCGAGCGATCATGCAGAGCCTCGGCGGGATCGACCAAAATGGTGGTTGGATCAGTTGTCGAGGTGCATCGACTTCCACACGGAGCAAAGCGCCCTTCGTTTGGAGCAACGACAACCCCGAATGCAAGCAGCGAGACCAAAGCGACCTTGGGAAGAGCGATGAACATGTAGGCCATCGGTGTGACGGAGAAGAAGTATGGA
>JALORC010000072.1 GCA_025459175.1 Planctomycetota bacterium
TGGAACAGCACGTCGGTCTTGACGAAGCTCGTCCAGGTGACGAGGCCCCACTCGTTGCGGCACGTCTTGAAGCCGCACGGGAACGGGAAGCAGAGGCCGAACAGGCAGCCGCGGCACCATTTGATGCCCGGGTACTCGACGAACAGGAACAGGCGTCCGCTCGGTCCGGTGAGCGCGTTCTCGACGTGCATCGTGAGCTGGCCCTGGAACACGGCCGGCGTGACGCTGTGCACCACGAGCGTGCCCTCGGCTTCGCCGCCGAAGCGCTCTTCGATCAGCGTCAGCGTGCCACCGGCACCGGCGCGCAGGCCGACGATGCCGACCCCCGCTTCGAGCGTGCCCTCGAGCTTCGCGTACGGCTCGATGCGGCTCACCATCGACAGCGGTTGCACGCTGGCGACCAGTTCGTAGCCGATCTCGCCGGCGACCCCGCCGCTCGCCGACACCGGGATCGGGCCGAGGAAGAACGTGCGCGTGTACTTCTTCTCCTTGCTGATGGAGAACGGCGCGCTGGTGCTGAAGCCGAGCGGCCGGTGCAGGCTGTAGACCGTGAAACCGAGGCAGCGCACGTCGATGCCGAAGCTCGACTCCTCGCCTTCGACGGCGGTCGGGTCGACCGCCGGCACCACCTGGGCCCGGCCGTCGACGGTCAGGAAGTCGAAGCGGTTGCCGAACACCTCGGCGTCGAGCACGCCGCCGACGCTGGCGACCGCTCCGCGGCCGTCGAGCGACGCCAGCGCGTCGAACGCGTAGCCGACGCCGAACTTGTCGCTGCCCCAGCGGTTGACGGCGGCCGCCTCGAACGCGAGCGGGCGATCGGGTGCGAAGCTCTCCTGGCCGGGCAGCACCACGTAGAGCGGCAGTTCGATCGAGTTGTCGGTCGGGTCGGTGTCGACGAACGCCGGGTCCTGGGAGCGCACGTCGACGACGATCGAGAAGCGCAGCAGACTGAGCCGCGCCTCGACGAAGAAGTTCTCGAGCGCCACGATCGCCTCCTGGGTCAGGTCCGGCGGCGGGATCGGCGGGCCCGCGACCAGGTGCTCGAGGATCATGATCATCACGCCGGCGAGGCGCCCCGGCAGGTAGACGTCGAGGTGCGAGCTGTTGGCGCCGTGTTCGGCGATGTCGAGCGTGGTCGCGGACTCGGTCGCCGCCAGAGGCACGACGTCACCCAGCGTGAGCCACTGGGCGGGACCCTGCAGGCCATAGACGTCGACGTAGCGTTGCCGCGCGGAGTCCCACAGGTAGAGCGGCAGGTCGTGCACGTCGGCCCCGGCGGGTCGATCGAGCCGGCGGATGCGCAGCTTGACGAACGCTTCGACCGGGGTCGGTGCGAGCGTGCCTTCGACGCCGATCGTCAGGTTGGCGCCGAGATCGGCGTTCTGCTCGCCGATGTCGCTCGGCGCCGAGTCGAGCAGCAGCGACTGCTGGTCGAGCGTGCCCGCACGCAGCACGAGGTTCGGCGCGGCGAGCGGCTGCAGGGTCGCGGCCACTTCGGCGGTGTTGTCGTCCTCCTTGGTCTCGGCGATCAGACTCTGCGGATCGATCGCCGCCAGCAGCACGTAGGTGCCCGCCGGATCCAGGCTGGTCGGCACCTCGATCGTCGACCGGTAGTCGGCGACGCCGGGCGTGACCTGCGGGAACGTCGTGCTGCCGAGATAGAACTGCCGCACCTGCTTCTGTTGGGCGGCGACGTCGTCGACGTTCTGCGCCCAGAACGACACGGTGACGTCCGGCGCGGTCTCGTTGGTCCGGATCGTCGTGACCAGTTCGAGCGGGAAGCCGACCCGCGGCGAAGCGCTCGTCACCTGCACCGCGGTCGCGGTGAGGTTTAGGGTCGCCGGCTGCACGGCGGCCCCGTCGCGCGACGAGCGATGGCACGCCGGCAGCAACAGCGCCAGTCCGGCCAGCAGGTGGCCCGAAGGCAGGCGGAACGGGGATCGCTGCCATTGCGGCCGCGGGGAGAAGGACACCGGCATGGACACCTCCGTTCGGGTTCTCTGGGGGAACGGTGGTATTGGAAGCCACGGCGGAGCTTCACCCCATGCGCCGAAGACCCCGTGCCGGCGTGCCAATGGGCGCGTATGCGTCTGCCCCGTTCGGCCCGTGTCGCTCGGTGGCCACTTCGGGGTGGTGGTGGACTCCGCCGCGCCGGTCATGCACCCGGCGCCGCGACCACCAACCCGCCAGCCGCCGCCGCAGTTCGCATGCGCTCGTCGTACGTCACCAGCACGGTCAGATCGTTCCCGAGCTGCAACGCGGTCGCCAGGTGAATGGCATCAAGGCTCCGGAGCGGCATCGCCTCGAGGCCTGCAGCGCGGTCGAGAACAGCGTCGTCGATCGCGACCTGAACGAGCCCGGCGAGCACTTCCGCAGCTCGTGCCTCGGCCTCGCCGCCGTGTGGGCGCACCGCCCGAGCCACTTCGACACGCGCCAGGGCACTGACGATACGAATCGGGTGCGCCCGCAGGAACTTCCGCAGCGACGCCGATTCCTCTTCACGAACGACCAGCTTCACGATGGCCGACGAGTCGAGGTACGCGACCATCAGCGTTCCCCGTCCCGTTGCGCCGCCAGTGCCTTGCTCGGCGAGGTTGCTCCCCTGGTCGGCCGCAGTGGCGGCCCCAACTCCAGCAGGTCTCCCCGCGCAGCCACGGCGCGGCCCGCTGCAACCAGTTGGTCGACCACGCTGCCGCCCGGAATCGGCACGAGCAGCGCGATCGCCCGGCCGCGGTCGGTCACTTGCAGGGAATGCCCGGACTGCACCAGGCGGAGGTAGCGAGACGCGTGTTGTCGAAGCTCACGAAGGCCGATGGACCGCATGGTGCCACTTGTAGCACATCGAAGCAGCCCGGGCGCCATCAGCCGCCGAAGACCTTCTGCTGCAGGGTCGTGCAGGCAGCGCCGAACATCGCCGTCAGCTGCTGCATCGCCGCCGCCTGCTCGGCCGGCTCCTTGCCCGAGGCCTGGATCGCGGCAATGTCCGCCTGGAACCGCTCGGTGAGCGTCTGCTGCACGGCCGCGAACGTCTCCGGCGTCACGTGGATGTCGGTCAAGTCATAGTTGGCGGCAGGCCCATCGCCCCGGGCCTGCATCGCCTTCTCATTGGCGACATCCAGCTCGTAGGCGTCCAGGATGGCGCGGGCGTAGTCGTTCGTCGGCTGCTCGGACTGCAGCAGCGCGACCAGAGCGAGCGCCGCATCGGTGTGGTTCTGGCCGATCAGGATCCGGATCTTGGTCTCGCAGGCGGCCGCCCAGGTCGTGGAGCTGCGATCCAGCCCGTCGATCGCTTCGTCGAGGGCGACCAGCGCCGCGTGGTCGTCGCCGAGCACGTGGCTGACCTGGGCGAACACCACCATCGCGTTGCCGTGCGCCTGGCCGCTTTCTTCGCGGCCTGGACCGAGCACCCACGCCAACAGCGTCTGGATCTCGCGCGCGGTAGCCATCGCCTCGGCGCTGCGGTCCTCGCTGTTCCAGACGTCGCTGGCGATGACTGCCCAGATCTCGACGGCGAGGTTGTAGACCTCGTTCAGCGGCGTGTGTTCCGACTCCTGCAAGCGTTGCCGCACTTCCCCGCGGTCGGCGTCGAGGGCGTCGCCGTGCGGCGCGAGTGCGGCAGCCAGACTCTTGATGTTGCGCATCATGGGCGCGTTGTAGGGACGCGCCGGGGCAGAAACTACTGCTGGTGGATCGCAGCAGGAGAGACCGCGCAAGCGGCGTTGTGACGCGCCGGCCGACCAGGACTACGGATGCCGTCGGCGCGACGACGGGCGATCCTCACACGGTGAGCGGGAACGAGCTGATGGCCGTGCTCAACACCGACTGCGCCACCTACCTCGGATGGAATGGTGTCGTCGATCTGTATCGGGGAGGGTGAGGGTTGGCTCGACCGTGGGCAGCAATCGCGGCGCGCGAGGCGTGGTCGTGGTGGGCGCAGCTTCGGGAGCGATACCCGCTGCCGCCCGCCTGCGGCGTGCATTCGACGTATTGTCCCGTGAGCGAACCCAGGATTCGAAGCGCCGGATGTGGTAATCCCGCACGTCCGAAGCTGGGGGAGGCCGGGGAGAGCGATCTCAATGGCCCACCCGAAAGACCCGAAAGGCCCATGCGCGTATTCCTCGACGACGAACGCCCAGTCCCTCCCGGTTGGCATGGGGTCCGCTGGCCGGAACAAGCCATCGCCTTGCTCGAACGCGGTGAGGTCGAAGAGCTCAGCCTGGACCACGACCTCGGCGACGATGCGCACGGCACGGGCTACGACGTCATCCTGTGGCTCGAGCGCGCCGTGGCAGAGCGCGGCTTCCGACCGCCGCGGCTCCATGTGCATTCGGCGAATCCGGCGGCCCGCGAGCGGATGCTGGCCGGCATCCGCGCCATCGAGCGACTGGCTGGCGGTCGGTCGTGAACTTCCAGGCGCGGCAGTTCGCGGGTCGATACGCCGGCATGGTCCGAACCCATGTCGTCCTGCGTGGCTGGTGGTCGGTTCTGGTGGCAATGCCGGCGATGCTCGCGGCCCAGTGCGACCCGCTGCCGGTGCCCACAGTTCCGTTCGCCGGTGGCTTCAGCTTCTGCGGGTCGGTGTGGGATCCCGATGGCGCCGGTCCTGCGGGTCCGGCGCTGGCGATCGCGGACCACGACTCGGAACCGATGCCAGGAGGAGCCATTCGCAGCGTCGACCTCGCGACCGGCGCGTGGTCCAGCCTGCCGGGAGAGTTCGATGTGCCTCCCTTCCGGATGGTCACGATGCCGAACGGGGACCTCGTCGTGGCTGGCCGGTTCACGACCATCGGCGGTGCGCCGATCGCCAATCTCGCGCGTTGGAACGGCTCCGCCTGGCAGGGCATGGCCGCCGGCAGCAGCAATCTCGATCCGCAGTGCCTGTTGGCACTGCCGAACGGTGACGTGGTCGTCGGCGGTTCGTTCCAGTCGATCGGCGGCGTTGCCGCGGCGAACATCGCGCGGTGGGATGGCACTGCGTGGCACGCGCTGGGCGGCGGCGTCGACCGGGAACCGCTCGCGTTGCTGACGACAAGCAACGGCGACCTGCTGGTCGGCGGTTGGTTCACGACGGCCGGCGGCATCGCCACCGGCGGGCTCGCGCGCTGGGACGGAACCAACTGGAACGTGGTCGACCCGAATGTGGTGGGTGTCTCGGCGCTCGTGCACGACAACTCCGGTGTGCTGCACGTGGCCTCGCAGAGCCAGGTGCTGCGCATCAACGCCGGAATCACCACGACGGTGGCGAGTTTCGCCGGCACCGTCGGAACCATCGCCTTCGACGGCAACGGGGACCTGCTCGTCGGGGGCCACTTCCAGAGCTTGTTCGCGCCACAGGTTGTCCTCGCCCGAAACCTGGCTCGGCGCAGCGGCACGAGCTGGTCGGCGATGCCCGGCCGGGGGCCAGATCTGATCAGCGGCTTCGTGCGGTTGCCCAGCGGGCAACTGGCGGTGCTCGGCTTCTTCGTGGACGACACGGGTCGCAGCAACGGCCTGCTGCGCTGGGACGGTGCGGCGTGGGGCGTCTTCGGTCGAGGCCTCGATGGCCCGGTTTCGGACATCCTCGTCGAGGCGAATGGCGACGCGATCGTCGGCGGCTGGTTTCGTTTCGCCGGCGGCGTCGACGTCGGGGGACTCGCGCGCTGGGACGGGCAGGCGTTCGCGCCGCTCGGCGGGGGCACCAACGGGCTCGTTGCCGCTCTGGCACGAGCGCTGAACGGGGACGTGCTGGTCGGCGGCAGTTTCACTGCGATCGGTGGCGTCGCCGCCAACTGCATCGCGCGGTGGGACGGCGCCAGTTGGACGGCGCTACCGGGACTGGGGGCGAGTCCAGCCGCCTACATCGAGTCCATCGTGGTGCGGCCCAACGGAGAGCTCGTCGTCGGTGGCAAGTTCACGATCGGCAGCAGCCCGGCCAGCCAAGGCGTTGCCCGCTGGAACGGGGCCGCGTGGTCGCCCGTCGGCAACCTGGATCTCGACGTGCGCGAGCTCACCAGCACCGGCAACGGGGACTTGATCGCGATGGGCTTCTCCGCAGCCGCGGGATCGCAAGTGCAACGGTGGAACGGTTCGACGTGGACGCTTCTGAACAGCAGCTCCTTCAATTCCCTGAACACGGTCTTGGCCCTGCCCAACGGCGACCTCTTGGTGGGTGGGGAGTTCGCTGCGTTCAGTGGGGTGGCGGCGCAGGGCCTCGCTCGGTGGAACGGCAGCGCGTGGTCGGACGGCGGCTTGCCACCGGGATCCAGAGTGACGACCTTGTCGATCATGCCCGACGGCGGCCTGCTGGCCGGCGGTTGGTTCGGCAGCGCTGCGACCAGCCCGCGGCTGCAGCGCTGGAACGGCAGCGCTTGGTCCCCGTACGGGCCGGCGCTCCAGAGCCGGGTGCTGGCGATGCACTGGCAGGCCGACGGCTCGCTGCTGCTGGGCACGGTGTTCGAGGGATTCGGTCCGCTCGGTGGGCCACTGCTGGAGCTGGCGCCGGCGTGCCCAGCCACCGGGATCGCCTACGGTGCGGGCTGCGTCGGCAGCGGTGGTGCGAACGTGCTCGCGATCGAGACCTTGCCGTGGCTCGGCGGCACGTTCGCGGCGCGCAGCACCGGCCTGCCCGCGAACGGTCTGGTGCTGGCTGCCTACGGCTTCCAGTCGCTGCAGGTGCCGCTCGGTTCGTTGTCGTCGCTTGCGCTGCCCGGCTGCAACGGGCTGCTGCTGCCAGACTGGAGCGAGGTCGTCGTGCCGACCGCCGGCAGCGCGCGTTCGCAGCTCGCGGTGCCGACCTCAGCAGCGCTGGTCGGCGGGGTCTTCTTCCACCAACACGTCCCACTCGAGCTCGACCCGTCCGGCAATGTGACGGCGATCACCAGCTCGAACGCGCTGCGGCTGCAGATCGGCGCGCTGTAGCCAGCTGCGCGGGGCGGAGCAATCGCCGACGCGTCACGCGCTGCGTTCGTCCAGAGCCGGGCAGGCTCGTGCCTTCGGGTCGCGGTAGGTCACCGGCGGCGGAGCGCGTCGATCTCTGCCTGCAGCACCTGCAGCTGCCGCTGGTAGCCCGTGTACCCCGAACGCTTCGCCAGCGTGCGCGCGAACCGCTCTTCGGTCTCGGCTTCGACCAACTTGCCCTGCTTGCAGAACAGCCGGCCGCGCAATACGCGGCAATCGACGTCGCCGGCTTTGACCTCGGTCGCGTCGTAGTAACCTCTGCAGCGATTCAGCTGCTGGCCGATCGCTATGCCCATCGTCGCGAAGCGCATCGCAGGCGCGTCGTTGCCGCGCAGGAAGTGCAGGCTGGCTATGTCCTCGAGCGTCGGCCAAAGGTCGGCGAAGTCATTGTTCTCCTTCTGCATCGTCGCCTCGTCGACCAGCAGCCAGCCTTCGGCGTCGAAACGGAACGCGTGCTTCGCCGACGCGAGAGCGACCGACTGCTCGTAGTGCACGATCGCGTTGTCGAGCTGGCTGTGCTGGCGACACAGCTCGCCGTGCCACCGCTCGGCCTCGTGGGGCTCGAGTTCGAGGGTCTTCAGGAACGCGACCGCCGCGACCTCCCCGTCGCGACGCCACAAGGCGCAGGCCTTGCCGCGCCGCGCCTCCCACGTCTCGCCGCCAGCGATCGCGCGATCGAACGCAGCCAGGGCGCCGGCGTCGTCGCCGAGCTCGAGACGGCACGTGCCGACCTGTGTCCACGTGTCCGCGCGGTCGTGGCCGGCGGCGATCGCCTTCTCGTAGAGCTCGAGGGCACCCGCGTGGTCGTCGTCCAGCTGCCGCTTCCGCGCCGCCGCGAGGTCGTCGTCGCGCGCCGGATCGACCTCGCGCCACAGGCCGAGCTTGTTCTGCTTCGCCGCGGCTTCGAGCTCCTTCGCGCGGCGCAGGAACGTCAGGTAGTCGGCGAACGGCACTTCGATCTCTTCGCGCACAGCGATCAGGACGTACGCCGGGATGCAGCCGCGTTCGACGAGATGAAGGCCGAGATCGTGAGCATCGTCGGCGACGCGGACTTGGATCCACGTCGCCTTCGTCGGGCCCGGACCGGCGGCGTCGATGCGTACGAGCGGCGTCATCAGCGCCTTCGGATGTTCGGCGAACCACGCCGCCACCACGTCCTTCACGTCGTCGCTGGTCGGTGCGCGCAGGAAGCCGCGGCCGAGCAGCAGCCAGAGAACGTCCGGCCGCTGCTTGTCCGCGCCGAACGGGAACTGCCACTCGATCGAGTTCGCGGGCACGCCGGCCGCGGTCCGGTCGAACTCACCGGCGTTGCGACGATGCCGCCAGATGCACTTCTCCAGGACCTCCTGCTCCTGCTCGATGCGTCGCTCCAGCGAAAGCGTGTGCTGCGAGATCATGAAATCGACCGAAGACTGCGCGTCGTCCCCGACGACCGCGGCCGCGAGCGCGAGCAGCCGGTCGTCAGCGCCGTCGGGCAGGTAGAGCGCTTCACGCACTTCCTCGAGCAGCAGGGCCATCTCGGTCGGTGGCTCGGACGCACGGGCGACGTCTTTGCTGCGCCGTTCGACACGGGCCTTCAGCGCGCGCAACTGTTCGCGGCGCGCGCGCGCGGCCTCGAGACTCAGTGCTCGCAACGGCTGGTCAGCGCCGATCGGCAGACGGCCCGCGCCGGCGCATTCGATGCAAGGGAACCAGCGTCGGCCTTTGCAGCCACCGCACGGCTTCTCCTTGCCGTCGGGGCTGACGATCGTGGCCGAGCCGCTGCACGTCGGACAGGGATCGCGCTGGGTGCCGCTGCAGCTCGGGCACGGCATGTCGACGAACGGATCGAGCTGCTTCCCCGTGGCGCTGCACGACCGGCACGGGCTCTTGCGATCGGTGCAGAGGCCACACGGCACCGGCTTTCGCTCACAGCGAGGGCAAGGCACGAGCTTCTGGCCCGCACACGCGCCGCAGGCCGCCGGCGCGGGCACGTCCCAGACGAGCTTGCCGGCGGCATCCAGCTTCATGCTGAATGGCAGGATGTCGGCCAGCTCCTGCGCGGGCACGGCGGCGAGTGCGACGAGTAGAACGAGCAGCAAGTGGCGCATGGTGGGGCGCCGAGTGTAACGGTGTGCGCCATTGCCACGTGCTGGGCACGAATGCTGCCGCGCGGTGACAGCTGCGCGGGAGCGGTCGCGACGATCTGCCGGCCCCGCCGGTTGTCCACTCGATGCGATCGACGGCCCACCCGGTGCCACGAACCCGCGCTCCACTTCGGCTTCGTAGAGAATTCCGGAAAGCGTGCAAGGGCTCGCGGACTCTCGCACTGCCCCCTGTGGCAGCAATCCCGACCCCCTACCCGCGCAAATGAACCGACCGTTGGCCATTCCCTTTCTCTTCGCAGTGTTGCACATCGCCCTCGGCCAGTCGGCTGCCCAGTGCACGCCCCAGTGGCAGCCGGCGGATGGCGTCCCTGGCATCTTCGGCGGCGTGTCGGCGATGGCGTGGTGGGACCCGGACGGGGGTGGTCCGCTCGGGCCACGAGTGGTCGTGGCCGGATCGTTCTCGGTCGCGGGCAACGTCGCGGCCAATCGCATCGCCAGCTGGGATCCGGCGACGGGCGCCTGGTCGGCGCTCGGTTCCGGCATGGACGAATCGGTCCTCGCCCTCGCGGTGCTGCCGAATGGCGAACTGATCGCCGGCGGCGCCTTCTCGACCGCCAGCGGCGTCGCCGTGAACCGTCTCGCCCGCTGGACCGGCACGACGTGGGCGCAGTTCGCCGGTGGCGTCACTGCCAGCAGCACCTTCGCCTCGATCCAGTCGATGGCCGTGCTGCCGAACGGCAACCTCGTTGTCGGTGGCAACTTCACGGCCGCCGGTGGTGTGGCCGCGCTCGGAGTCGCGCGTTGGAACGGCAGCGCGTGGTCGGCGCTGGGCAGTGGCCCGGACGGTCCGGTCCGCTCGATCGCGGGCTTGCCGAACGGCGATGTCGTGGTCGGCGGCCAGTTCGGCACGATCGGCGGGCTTGGCATCGGGGGCATCGCGCGCTGGAACGGCGCCACATGGTCGGCTCTGGGGGGCAGCGCGGACGCCTCGGTCGAGGCGATGACCGTGCTGTCCAACGGCGACCTCGTGGCCGGTGGACTGTTCACGACCATCGGCGGGGTCGCCGCCAACCGCATCGCGCGTTGGGACGGGACGACCTGGTCGACGTTCGGCAGCGGCGTCCCGACCAGCCCCTTCACGTCGAACCTGGTCGCCGACCTGGCCGCGCCGACGAGCGGCGAGATCGTCGCGGTCGGTTCGTTCCAGACCATCGGTGGGATCCTTGCCAACGGCGTGGCGCGGTGGAACGGCAGCGGTTGGACGCCCTGCAGCACCGGCCTCGCCGGCGGCGCCGCTGGAGTCCTCGCGCTGCCGAACGGCGACCTGATCGTCTGCGGCTCGTTCCCGACCGCCGGTGGCGTCGTCGCCACCGACATCGCGCGTTGGAACGGCAGCACCTGGTCGGCCCTTGCTCCGGGCCTCAATGGCCTCGTCCGTGCCACCAACGCGCTGCCCAACGGCGACGTGCTCATCGGCGGCGCGTTCACGACCGCGGGCAGCAGCGTCGCCAACCGGGTGGCGCGCTGGAACGGCGTGTCGTTCGCTCCGCTCGGCAGTGGCATGGACGGCGCCGTCCATGCGATCGTCGCGCTGCCGAACGGCGACGTCGTCGCCGGTGGGGCCTTCACGACCGCGGGCGGTGTCGCCGCCAGCAACGTCGCGCGTTGGAACGGTGTCGCGTGGGCCCCGCTCGGCTCCGGCGTCAACTTCTCGGTCAACTGCTTCGCCCTGCTGCCGAACGGCGATCTCGTCGTCGGTGGCAACTTCACCACCGCGGGTGGCGCTGCCGCCGACCGAATCGCTCGATGGAACGGCAGTGCGTGGTCGAGCCTCGGCTCCGGCCTGAACTCCACGGTCAACGCCCTGGTCGTGCTGCCCAATGGCGACCTCGTCGCCGGCGGCAGCTTCTCCAGTGCCGGCGGCGCCGCCGCCAGCGGCATCGCCCGTTGGAACGGCGCCGCGTGGTCGAGTATCGGCGCCGTGGGCTTCGTGTACGCGCTGGCCGTGCTGCCGAACGGCAACCTCGTCGCCGCCGGCAGCTTCTTCTCGGCAGGCGGCGTCAGCGCCAACAACATCGCGAGGTGGAACGGCTCTTCGTGGTCGGCGCTCGGCGCCGGCATTGGTGGCATCGTGTTCGCGCTCACGGTGCTACCGAACGGCGACGTCGTCGCTGGCGGCGGGTTCACGGTCGCGGGCAGCACGACCGTCAACCACGTGGCACGCTGGAACGGCAGCGCGTGGTCGGCGCTGGGCACGGGCGTCGGAGGCTTCTCCACCAGCACGCAAGTGCGGGCGCTCGTCGTCACCGCGGCCGGCGAACTGGCGGTGGGCGGTGACTTCCTCACCGCCGGTGGCCAGGCCTCGGCGCGCTTCGCCCGCAACGTGAGCCCATGCCAGGCGACGGCGGTTCCCGCCGGCGCGGCGTGCGCGAGTTCGGGCGGATCCAACACGCTGTCGGCGCGGTCGCTGCCGTGGACCGGGTCGACGTACCGCACGCGCGGCACGGGGCTGCCGACCCTGGCGATCGCGGCCGTGGTGAGCGGCTTCAGCACGGCGTCGGTCCCGCTGGCATCCGTGCTGCCGCCGGCGCCGGCCGGTTGTTCGCTGCTGGTGTCGCCGGACGTCGTGGACGCGATGGTGACGACGACGGGCACGGCCGACGCGCAGCTCGTGCTGCCGAACACGCCGTCGCTCGCCGGCACCGTGCTGCACCAACAGTTCGTCGTGTTGCAGCTCGACGCGATGGGGAACATCGTGCAGAACACGAGCACCAACCGCCTGACGGCGACGGTTGGGACGTTCTGACCCGCGGTGGGTCTGCCGCTGCACGCGCAGGCCCTGATCGAGCTGGCGCGGCCCCCGGCGCGCTGCGCCGGGTATCGCCGCGTCGGCATCCAGTGATGCCTGGCGTCCCGGCAACGGGGGCCGGGCAGATGGCTGGAAGCCGTTGACGACGCCGCGGATGCCGTTGCTGGTGACGAGGCCGAGCGCGTTCGTCGCCGGGTTCGTGGCGACGATCGTCGTCGCGAAGACCTGCAGGCCGAATGCCGTGGTCGCCGGCACCGCGATGCTCCACGGGTGCACCGGCGCGCCGTAGGGCACGGTGAACGCGGTGAGGATGTCGAGCGACGCGCGCACGCCGCAGCCGGGCAGGCCGATGTTGGTGAGGTCGTCGATGCCGGGATCGGTGAAGCCGATCACCGTGAAGCCGAAGGCGGTGGTCAGCGGCAGGTCGCCGCTGAGCAGCATCCAGCTCTGGCCGGCGATCGGCGGTTTCAACGTGGTCAGCGACAACGGCACGCCTTCGGGGCTAGCCGTGAGGATGCCGTCGGGCGCCAGATCGATGGGACTCGGATCGAACGACGACCCGGGAGTGGTCACGCCGATCAGGTGGCTCGACCCGAAGGTGCTCGACGTACGGGCCGCTCGTGCGCAACCGCTCACCGCGTTACTCGCGGTTGAGGCTTGGCTATCGGGCCCGGAGTCAACCATGGTCTCAATGCAAAGCGTGAGTGCGTTCGTGTGTCTCGTTGCGGCAGCGATGGGCCAATCCTGCATTCCTTCTTGGTCACCAGGCAGCGGTGTGCCGGGTGTGGCCGGCCCAGTGAGGAGTCTGGTTCGCCTGCCGGGGAGTGGCAACTCGAGCTGGCTGCTGGTCGGCGGCAACTTCCAAGTTGTCGGCTCCTCGGTGATCCGCGGCATCGCGCTCTACGATCCAGTGACGCGAAGCACCATCCCGCTCGGTTCCGGCCTGCAAGGTCAGGTTTCGTCGATCCTGCCGATGTCGAATGGGCAGCTGCTCGCCGGCGGCTCGTTCTCGTTCCCCGGCGGCGCCACCGTCGACGTCGCTCGCTGGAACGGTGCGCAATGGCAGGCAATGGGCACGGGTTTCAGTGCGTACACGACCGCCCTCACGCAACTGACGAACGGGGACGTGGTCGCCAGCGGGGTGGGCCCGGGCCTGGCTGTGGCGGGACAGATCGTGCGTTGGAATGGTCAGTGGTTCCCGCTCGCGGTCGCCGATGCGGCTGTTCACGCACTGCTGGCCATGCCCAATGGTGATCTGATCGCGGCCGGCAAGTTCACGTCCATCAATGGAATTGCCGCGAACCACATCGCGAGGTGGGACGGCACGTCGTGGTCGCCGCTCGGCTCTGGAACGGACGGTCCCGTCAATGCACTCACCTTGCTGCCGAACGGAGAGCCGGTGGCGGGTGGAGACTTCGCGTTCGCGGGTGGTGTCGCGGCTCGTCAGGTTGCCCGATGGAACGGGACCAGCTGGTCCGCGGTGGGGGCGGGCTTGGCTGCTGCCTCCGGTGGTGTGGTAGGCCTGAGCACCACACCGAACGGAGGTCTGTTGGCCACCGGCAAGTACGGATTCTCGGGCGGCGATTTCGGCGGCGTCGCCCGCTGGGACGGGCTCTCGTGGCAGGCCCTGGGCAACCACGTCGGCTTCGGCGAAGTGTTCACGGCCGCCGCGTTGCCGAACGGGGACATCGTCGCAGGAGGCACCTTGGGGGGATTCGGTGGCATCGCGGCCTACGGGATCGCGGTCTGGAACGGGACTTCCTGGCAGCGAGCCCTGGATGGCGACTACAGCTTCGTCGCCGACATCGCTCGGCTCCCGAGCGGCCTGAGCGTAATCGTGGGCAAGTTCTGGCCCTTCCACGGCATCGAGGACGCCGACGTCGTGCTGTTCGATGGCATGCACTACACGGCATTGCCGGGACTTGCCTCCGGAGGATCGGTGAATGCGGTCGCGGTGATGCCCAACGGCGATGTCGTCATCGCCGGCAGCTTCACTGCGATGGGCGGCGTACCGGCGGCGCGGGTCGCCCGCTGGAACGGGACCGCGTGGGCTCCGCTCGGCAGCGGATTCAATGCCGCCGTGTCGGACCTGCTGGTGGATGGCAACGGCGACTTGTTGGCTGCCGGTGAGTTCGGTGGGCTGCCCGCGAACGGCGTCGCTCGGTGGAATGGTGTCGCCTGGACCCCGGTCGGGGGTGGATTGGCGGGGACCGCCGCGGGAGCCACGGAGCTGGCCGAGCTTCCCGACGGCTCACTGCTCGCGTTGTCCAGGAACTGGATCCGTCGCTGGACGGGAGCGCAGTGGGTCCCGATCTCGCCGTTCGGCTACTTCAGTCGGATGCACGTGCTCGCCGGTGGTGACGTGGTCGTGCGTGGCTCGTTCGGGGCGGATGTCGCCACCGAAGTGCAGCGATGGAACGGCTCTGCCTGGTCCTCCCTCCCTCCCACTCCGGGCGAGGCGTCGCGCTTTCTCGAGCTGCCGAACGGCGACTTGCTGGCGGGGTTCCGCAGCCAAGATCAGGGGCTCGGTGGTGGGGTGCTGCGACTCGCGGGCAATGCCTGGGTTCCCTACGGACTCGGCGTCGGCTTTCCCGATTTCCGCGGCGGCGGCGTGGACCAGATGCTGCTGCTGGCGAACGGCGACCTGCTCGTCTACGGCCCTTTCATGCAGGCAGGCCCGCATGTGGCGTCGGGCGAAGCGCGCCTGGTGCCATCCTGTCCGGCATCGGCCGGGAGCTACGGTGCCGGTTGCGTGGGATCCTCGGGCCTCGTGGTTTCGCAGGCGGCCGCACTGCCGTGGCTCGGCGCGACCTTCGCCGCGATTACCACCGGCGTGCCGGCGAGCTCGGTCGTGATCGGCGTCAGTGGCCTGGCAGCGGCAGCGGTGCCGTTGCAGTGGATCCTGCCTCAGGGTGGATCGGCTTGCACACTGCTGACGACGCCCGATCTGCTCGACCTGCGCCTTCCGGTCGCGGGCAGCGTGGTCACCAGCTTGTCGATTCCGAACACGCCGTCACTGATCGGACAGGGCCTTCGCCACCAGGCGGTGGTGATCGAGATCGGCGCCGGTGGCATCGTCGCAGCGACCAGCGGCAACGGCCTGAGTCTGACGATCGGGACGCTGTGAACCTGGGGTAGCCGCGGCGGTCGAGGGCAGCGTTCGACTCAGAAGCTGTTGCCGAACGCCAACGTGAAGTTGGTGCCCTCGTTGCCGTAGCCCCAGTCGACGCGGAACACCGCCTCGCGCGAGAACGCGATGCGCAGGCCGAAGCCGTAGCTGTCGAGATACCGCCCCTGGTGCAGGTCCTCGATGCCGCCGGCGACCGTGCCGCACTCGTAGAAGATGCCGAGGCCGATGCGTTCGATGCGCACGGTAGGGTTGAAGGTGATGCCGCGAGGGATCAGGTTGACGCGGTACTCGGCCGAGAAGTGCGCCGCGGCGCGGTCGGTGAAGCGGTTCTGGATGAAGCCGCGCAGCGTGTTGGTGCCGCCGAGCGTCGGCAGGCTGTAGAACGGCAGGTCGCCGACCGTGTCCTGCACGAAGGCGCCGAACGCGAGCACGTCGGTCGGCGGGTTCTCCTCCACGCCCTGGCCACCGAGGTGCAGCAGCGGCGGCAGCGCGAACACGTGCTGGCCGTCGATACCCAGGATCGCGCCGAGTTCGCCGTCGGTGCCCCAGGCGACGTTGGCAGTGCCACCGATGCGGATGCCTTCGTACGGTTGCGCCATGCTGTCGCGGGTGTCCCAGCCGAACGTGTTGGTCCACCACAACTGGCCGAGACTGTCGCCGTCCGCGACCAGGTCCGGGGAGATCGTCTCGGTGCTGTTGACGGCCGACACGCGGCCACCGGCGAGGTTGTGGTGCTCTGCCTGCAGGTCGCTGCGCACGACCCAGTCGCTGCCCGGATCCGGCAGCGAAAAGCGCCAGCCGGCGCCGATCGTGCTGAGTTCCTCGGTGTAGCTGGTCTCGGCGTCCTGCCTGGTGCGGCTGCCGAAGCCGAAGAAGCGGCGCGTCAGCGTCTTCTCGTAGCCGATGCGGGCGTAGATGCGGCCACGCTCCTCGCGCAGTACGCCGCCCTCGGGTAGTTCGCGATGGTTGGTCCAGCGCGACCAGTTGATGCGGAATGCCTGCTGCCCCTCCTCGCTGTAGGTGGCCAGGATGTTGGCGAACTCGCGGTAGCGCTGGTCGCGGAAGTCGACGTCGGTGAGCGCGAAGCCGCCACCGAAGCCGATGTCCTCCTCGCGGAACAGGATCGGCGAGATGAAGCTGCTGACCAGGAAGCGCTCGAACACCGAGCCCGGC
The DNA here is from genome assembly GCA_025459175.1 of Planctomycetota bacterium. GTDB lineage: Bacteria > Planctomycetota > UBA1135 > UBA1135 > UBA2386 > UBA2386. The sequence continues at coordinate 16,136 of JALORC010000072.1, forward strand.
TTCATGCGCGCCTCCGGCGTGTAGCGCCAGCGCTCGGGGTGCGGCACGTCGTCGGGGATCTTCGGCCGGGTGATGCGGCCGTCGGGGTCCATGCCGTTCAACGGATCGAACGGCGCGCGCGGTGGATCCTGGGCTCTGGCGAACGGGGCGAGCAGCAGCGGCAGGCAGAGGCAGCAGGAACGGCGCACCGGCGCATCGTGCCGGCTCGGCGGTCGGGTGCAACGATGGGCTGCTGCGGGCCGTGCCGGCGGGATAGTCTTCGCGCGCATGTGCGCGCTGTTTCGCCGGTGGCTGGTGGCAGGATGCCTCGCGATGCCGGTGGTCGGACAACAACCGACTGCCGAGGTGCTCGATCTGCCGGCGCTGTTGCAGCGGATGGTCGATCTCGATCGCTTGTGGCAGCCGCCGGTGGCCGGGGAGCGGTGCGTGCAGTTCTCGAGCCACGACCGCCGCTCGGCCAGAGGGCCCGGCGATCCCGGGGCGTGGTATGCGAACGACGATCGTGGTCACTATCTGCGCGTCGTCGAGCGCGATGGCGGTCGCGAACACGTGCTGGTTGATGTCGCCGGCCCCGGCTGCATCGCGCGGATCTGGTCGGCGAACCCGACCGGCACGTTGCACTTCGACCTCGACGGCGAACGGGTCTGGAGCGTCGACTTCGCGGCTACCTGCCGATCGCGTTCGGCAAGTCGCTGGTGGTGTCGGCGACGGCGGCGGATCTCTACTACGCGGTCGATGTGGTGCGCTGGCCGGCCGGGCAGCGCGTGCAGACCTTCCAGCCGGCCCAGCTGCGCGATCACGCGGCGGCCGTGCAGGCGTTGGCCAGCGCCTTCCCGAGCGCCGAGCCGCCGTTGCGCACGCAACTGTTCGCCGCCGCCGGGGCCGTGCGCACCGAGGTGACGGTGCCGCCGGGGCGATTGGTGCGGCTGGTCCGGCTGTCGTTGCCGGCCGACGTCGCGGCCGCGGACCGGCGCGAGATCGCGCGCCACAGCGTGCTGGTCGTGCACTGCGGCTTTGAGCAGACAGTGCGGGTGCCGCTGGCGGACTTCTTCGCCGGCGGCCCGGAATGGTCGCCGCATCCCGGTCGAGCGCTTGCGATCCGTGGCGACGTCGCCTTTTGCGCGTGGCCGATGCCGATGCCGCGCGGTGGGCGTCTCGAGATCCAGTGTGATCCGGACTACGGCGAGTTGTCGCCTCGCTTCGACGTAGTCGAAACGGAGCCATTGACCGCGGCCGACCCGCTGTTGTTCCGCGCCAGCTATCACCTGGCGAAGGCCCAGCGCACGCGTCCATTCGGCGATCACCTGGTGCTCGACGCGAAGGGGCAAGGACGCTTCGTCGGCTGCACGCTGACGGTGCGCAATCCGTCGCAGATCTGGTGGGGCGAGGGCGACGAGAAGTTCACCGTCGACGGCGAGGCGTTCCCGTCGTGGTTCGGCACCGGCACCGAGGACTACTTCGGCTACGCGTGGTGCGATCCGACGCCGTTCACGGCGCCGTTCCACGCGCAGGTCGCCTGCCAGGGGCCGCGGAACTTCGGCTTCACGACGCTGCACCGCAGCCACGTGCTCGACAGCGTGCCGTTCGAGAGTTCGTTCCGGTTCGAGCTCGAACGCTGGCACTGGGTCGAGGACGCGGCGATCGACTACGCGACGGTCGCCTACTGGTATGGCGCGCCGGGGGCCACCTCCGGCTTGCCGGAGGTGCCGTCCGCGGCCGAACGTGAGCTGCCGCGGCTCGAGGCGCCGAAGGTGCTGGTCGTCGACGGAGCGCTCGAAGGCGAAGCGCTGGTGGTCAGCAGCTGCAGCGGCGGGGTGCACGAGGTGCAGGACCTCGGCATCTTCGGGCCGGTGTGCTCGCAGGATCGCAACCGCTGGTGGCGCGATGGCAAACCGGGCGACGCTTTGGTGCTCGAACTGCCGGTCGGCAAGGCGGGGCGGTATCGCGTGCACGCGGCGTTCGTGATGGCCGACGACTTCGGCATCGTGCAGGTGCAGGTCGCGGGCAAGGCGCTGGGGGCGCCGTTCGACGGCTACGCGGCGCAGATCCGCAGCAGTGGACCGCGGGAGCTCGGCGTGCTCGACTTGCCGTCCGGTGTGGTCGCGTTGCGGCTCGAACTGCTGGGCAAGAACGCGGCGGCGAAGGCGAGCCACATGGTCGGGCTGGACTACGTGCGGCTGGAGGCGATCGAATGAAGCGCAGTTCTGGTGGCGGCGGGCGGCCGCAGAAGCCGCGGCGGGAGATGTTCGAGTGCCCGCACTGCGGCGCCGACGTGATGATCGGCGCCAAGGTGTGTCGCGAGTGCGGCAGCGATGCCGGCACCGGCTGGCAGAGCGCGGACGAGATCGACTATGCGAAGGTCGACATCCCCGATGGCTATGGCGGGGACGGGGACTCGACCGCGATCGGGTCGAAGCCGCGGCCGTGGTGGTGGATCGCAGTGGCGCTGTTGGTGGCCCTGTGCCTGCTGCTGCTGGCCCTGCGTCGGTGACGGTATGCGCCGGGAGCGGGCGGGTGCTGGTCGTGTGGCGACCGGCCCGGTGAAATGGGCACATGCTCCCGCTCGACGCCCGCCTCGATGACGAAGCCTTGCTCGACCTGTTGTTCGAACGGGCATTGACCGCAGGGGCAGCTGCCGTGTCGGTCGAACTCGAGAACTTGCTCGAGAGCCGAGGTCACTTGCGAATGCGCGCCAACGAGGTTCTGGCGCTGGCCGGCGAGCTGGCATCGATTGCGGCGCCACCGGTCACACCGCCAAAACCGGGGATTCAAGCCCTGGTCGGCGGGTTCCGGGTCGTCGCCGAAGCCGGCCGCGGGGGGATGGGCATCGTCTATCGAGCTCGGCAGGAAGCCCTCGGCCGCGAGGTGGCGCTGAAGGTGTTGGCGCCTGCACTCAGCGCTTCGGCGCGCGCCAGGGCGCGGTTCGAGTGGGAAGCCCGCATGCTGGCGCGTGTCCGGCACCCGGCGGTAGTGGCGGTCCACGAGGTATTGACGACCCCGGACCTGTGTGCCTACGCGATGGAATGGGTCGAAGGCCGTTCGTTGGCCCAGGTGCTGCACGGTCGCCAGGAGCTGGACGTTGCGCAGGTGCTGGATCTCGGCATCGTGATCGGTGGGGCCCTTTCCGTGGTGCACGCTGCCGGCCTCGTGCATCGTGACATCAAGCCGAGCAACATCCTGCTGCGGCCAGACGGCTCGCCGGTGCTGATCGACTTCGGTCTGGCGCGTGATGCCGAGCACGACCTGCACACGGCATCCGGTGAGTTCCTGGGCACGATGGCCTATGCCGCGCCGGAGCAGATCCTGGGGCGCCACCAGGAGGTAGGGGCCAGGACCGACGTCTACGGCTTGGCCGCAACGTTGCATGCGGCGCTCGCCGGCGGACCTCCGTTCGCCGCGGACGGCAAGGTCGGCACACCGCGGCAGGTCGAGACGGAGCGGCGTGGTGCTCTGCGGCCTCTTCACCCCAGGATTCCCCGCGAACTCGACATCGTGCTGGACAAGGCGATGGATCCGGATCCTTCGCGGCGCTACGTGTCGGTCGCGGCGTTCGCTGACGATCTGCGGCGCATCCGCGATCTGGAACCGATCCAAGCCCGGCCCATGGCTCGCTGGCGACGATCGTGGTTGTGGCTGCGCCGCAATCCGACGGCTGTCGCGGTGGTCACGATGCTGGCTGCCGCGCTGTCGTTGACGCTGTGGCAAGCAAGTGCCGTGGATCTGGCCCGCCGAGGCACTGAGCGGCACTTCGAGCGTGCCCAGCGCGCCGTCTGGCAGCTGACCCTGCTGGCACGTGACGAGTTGCTGGACATCGCCGGCGCCGCCGAACAGCGGCAGAATCTGTTGCGCAGCGCACTGAGCTTCTATCGGGATGTTGCCTCGGATGTGGGGCCAGACCCGCGCATCCGCTTGCCGTGGGCGGTCGCACGCGCTCAGGCCGGACGGTTGCACAAGGAGCTCGGCGACCTGGCTGCAGCCCGCACCGAGTTGACCCGGGCGCTGTCGCAGTTGGGGCCGGCCGTCGCTGGCCCGGATCCTGATCAGGTGCTGTTGGCGGCACATGCAGAGGCCCAGCGGGACCTGGCGGCGACGGAGCTCGATGCGGGCGATCTCGCCGCTGCCGAAACGGCCGCCAAGCTGGCAATGGCGAGCTACGAACGCCTCGTGGACGGGCTGACGCGGAGTTGGGAACAGGTCTCGGAACTGCTTTCGATCCGGGCTGCGATCGAGTTCCACAGCGCTCGTTGGTCCGAGCTCGAGCTCACCCTCGCCGGCCATGCCGAGCTGTTGACGCAGGTGTCCGAGTCCGCCAACGCCATCGATCTGGCCGCGGCGCGGGCGGGGATTGCCGGAAAACGAGCCGCTGCCGCGTGTCGCCAGGATCGTCTCGTGGACGCTCGCGGCCACCTCGAATCAGCCTTGCGTGAGCGCCGCACCATTGCGGCGGCCAGGCCTGCGTCGTTGTCGGCACGCTCGGAGCTGGCGACCGCGCTCCTCCGGCATGCCGAGTTGCTGGTGCTCCTCGCCGAGGCGCCCGGGGCGCGAACCAGCGCCGTCGAGGCGATGGACCTGTTCGAGTCGCTGAAGCGCGACTCCCCCGGCAGCATCGAAGTGCGAGAGGGGCTGGCGGGAGCCAAGGCGCTGGTCGCCGAGCTCGACGGGCAGCCGGCGCCAGCCAGCTCGTCGCGTGACGAGGTGAAGCGTTTGCTCGCGGCCGTGCGCGCGGCACGCGCCAAGGGCGACGAAAGGTCCGAGTTGGCGGGGCTGCAGCAGTTCTTCGCGAAGTTCGACCCGCAAGCCGTCGAGAGCTGGAAAGACGTCGAGATCGCGCTGCGGGAATTGCAGAAGCTGCTGCGAAAGCCCGGGGACTACCGGGAATTGCTGATCGCGGTGACGAGCTGGCCAGCGCAGCTGCAAGCGATGGGTCCGCCGCCCGAGCAGGTGGCCCGCAACTTCGGAGCGCTGTGGTTGCGGCGCGCGGTGTCGTCGCTGCTGCGCGGGGACGGCGCAGATGCGGAGTACGCCGCGACTGCGGGGTTGCCGCTGCTGCCGACGGACCTCCGACCACAAGCGCAGCAGCTGCAAGTCGAAGCGGTGATCATGCACGATCCAGGTCGAGGCTGGCGCGCCGTGCAGGAACTTCGGGATCCGGCCGGGGATCTCGATCGGGTGCTGGATGCGAGCCACAGCTGGCGCATCGGAACCTGGCACCGACTCGCCGGCACTGCGCACCGTGCGCTCGGTCAGGGCGAGCAGTGTCGGCGCAGCTTGGCGCAGGCGCTGGCGTCGTTCGAGACCGCGAGAAGGGACCTTTCCACCGACCCTGGGCTGGCCGCGGAGTGGGTTCGTACCTCGATCGATCTTGCCGTCATGGATGCCGCGACGTCGTCCGTTCCGCAGGATCTGACGGCGGCGCTCGAAGCGCTCCGGGCGTTGAGTAAACGAGCCCCCATCGGACCGGAGCTGCGGCACGTGCGCCTGGCGTTGAGCCAGCTCGCAGTACTGCCGGCAACATCGCTGGTCGCCGGGGCCCAGGCATTGCGCGACGAGCTGCTGGCAGCGAACAAGTAGATCCGGCGGCTCCAGGCCTGGGTTCACGAGAGCAGGTCCGCGATCTCGACCTTCGTGCGTTCGTCCCACAGGATCTCACCGTGGTTCACGTGCATCGTACGATGCAGGGCGAACGGCAACTTCGAGCGTTCGTTGGTCACGAGGCCATCGCCATGACCGTGCCGAAGTTCGTCGCATGGTGCGGGGATCGTCTCCGCGAAGGGGGAGATCATCGGCCATTGCATGGCGACACTGCGGTGCCGGAACGAAGGTGGCAGCAAGCGCTGCGGGACGAAACTGTCGGCGGCGTAGACATACTGCCAGATCCGCGTCAGGGTCACGCTGGTGCCGCCGAAGGTCACATAGCGGACCCCGGGCAGGGGGGCCTCGCCGTGCGAGAGTCGGCGGAGGAACGGACTGTTGACCTGCAGATCCTGCCGGGAATCGTTCGACAGCAGCGCCGCGATCGGAGCGAAGGCCGAGCGGAGCAACGGACCCACGGCCGGGATCGCACTGAAGCCCGCGACCAGGACCTCGATCGGGACCCCAGCAGCCACACTCAGATTCGCCAATTGACTGCCATGGTGCGGACTCACGAGGGTGATGACACGCGTCAGTCGTTTGGTCAGGTCGGTGCCACCATGGTCCTTCAGGAACTTCCTCACCACCAGCCCCCCGCGGCTGTGGGCGAGCAACGCGATCGGTCGATTGCCCTCCGCGCCGCCGGTCTGCTGCACCAAGCTGGCTATCAATGCAGCAAGTTCGCGCGCGTTGTCCTCGACCGCCGAGTTCCCGCTCGCGTGCTGTGTGTAGACCACCGTGCTGAAGCCACGCCCACGCAGGTAGGGCTGGATACCGGACACGGGCTTGCGCCGGTCGAGCTGTGGCGGGACGTCCGGCAGCGTTCCTGGCAGTGGTGGCAGCGGGTGACTGCCGTGGTTGCGAGGCTTCGGGCCCGGTCCTTCGTAGTCGAAGTTGAGCCCCAGATAGCCGGGGTCGGTCCAAGCCTCGGACCGGCCGCCCTGGCCGTGGACCATGACGACGATCGGTTGTTCGAGCTTGCGTGAGTCGTCGAACGAGCCCCGGCCCGTTCGAGGCCTGCCGCCGTGCGCATGGCGGAAGGTGATGGTGGATACTGGCATGTGCTGGCTCTGTTGGTTCTCGTTTGGTGCGGCCGGTCTTGTTTCACCGGAACCGCAACGAACCAACGGAATCGCCGTGCTGCTCCGTCGCGATCTCCAGCAAATCCACCCAACGAGCACGCATGTGTCGCTGCGCGGCCGCCTTCCCGTGCCCGGGCCGAATCAGGACGGCGCGTCGGTGGCGCCGGTCTTCGAACCCCCGGTGGAGCTGTCGTGCGCCTTCAATCGCATCGCATACAGCTCGGCACCCTTGCGAAAGCGGTGTCGGAGCGCCGATTCCCCGAGTCCCAACCTGGTGGCGATCTCGGGCATGCTGAGTTCCTCGAACAGCCGCAGCCGGACCACATCCCGGAGGTCGTCCGGCAGGGACTCCAAAGCCTCCGCCAGGGCCTGCGCTCGTTCCCGGCGCGCTGCCAGGCGACTCGGCGTCGTGCTGCTCCAGGGTTCGACGTCGGGCGTGGACGAGTCGCCAACGGCGATCGACTGTGTGCGACGGACATCGCGCTTCTGCGCGTTGAGGTAGTCCCGATGATCCTCGACCGTGCGCTCGGCGATCGTGAGCAGCCAGCGGCGGAACGCAGCCGGGCCTTCCCATTGCACCGAGTGTCGGTGTGCCCACGCGCGCAGCAAGGTCTCCTGCAGCACATCCTCTTCGCTGATCCGTTGCCGCATGACGGCGCCAAGCCGCATGCGGATGGCGACCAGCATCGCATCCGGGTTGGCCGATTCGACCGCGTGGGACCAAGCGTCGGGATCACACAGAGGAGAGGCCTCGGACATTGCCGGGCAGACCGTAACGAACTGTGGATTCGGCGCCCAGGGGGGCCTGGCGAACGATGGCCCGGAGTCGAGAGTGGATCGGTCGGGGCGCAGCGCCTGGCTGGGCTCGTTCGCTCAGAACTGCACGCGCCAGGCGTTGCTCGCCGGCAGCGGGAAGGTGCCGCCGTTCAGGTTCAGCACCACACTCTGGAACCAGTACGCCAGACCCTGCAGCGCCGGATCGATCGGCCCGTAGTCGGCGCGGGCGATCCCCGTCACCGGATCGTGCAGATAGACACTCGGATCAACGACCAGGTCCGCGAACTGGTTGCCGATCAGCAGGCTCGCCACCCCCGGCGCCACACTCGGGCTCGGCGTCTGGCTCAACGTCACGATCGACAGCGCCTGTCCGTTGGCCAGCCCCGAGTGCATCACCACGTGCGTCGTGTAGAAGCTCGGGATCGCCGCTTCGGCGAACAACCGCGGCACGGTCGGCGCCACCAGCTGCAGCTGGATCGTGTTGCTCTGGATCGCCGGGTTGTAGACGAAGCAGTTGTAGACGCCGGCCGCCTGGCCCGGCCGCGGGTGGAACTCGACGTGCTGGTTGTCGATGACGCGGAACCAGCCGTCGTTCCAGCGGCTCGCATCGTGGCCGCCGGTCAGGTCCCAGTTCAGGCTGACGAGCTCGGTCCAGGCGAGGTTGTCACCCTGCAGCACGATGCCCTGGTCGGTCAACGTCGGCAGGCTCGGCATCGTGGTCGGCACCACGAGGCTCGGGAACGGCAGCACCGGGAACACCGCCGTGAGCCCGAACAGTTCCATCGGTCCCGTGATCGCCAGCGTGCGCGCGGTCGGCTGCGTCTGCACCGTGGCGGCGAAGCGACCGAAGAAGCCGAAGTAGGTGTTGGTCTGGTTGGCGCCGCCACCGACCTGGAACGCCTTGGTCGGCGCCAGCGTGATGTCGCCACCCGCGTTGAGGCCGGTGCCGACCAGCGAACCGGTGACCGTCGTGTAGTAGTGCCAGTGGGTCGGATTCATCGTGCCGCCGTTCGCGACGTAGGCCGACGGCAGCATCTGCAGCACAGGACTGCCGGCCGGCGGGTGCCCGGGCTGGCCCGGCGTGAGCCGGTTCTGCAGCTGCAGCGACACGTTCCAGCTGTCGTTCAGAGCGCTGATGCGCGCCAGCGTGCCCTGCAGCTCGGCATGGCCGTCGCCGAACTCGGTGAAGTCGGCGGCCGGCACGAACACGTAGTCGCTGCCGACGCCCGGCAGCACCATCGCGCGCCCGGCCGGCAGCGTCGTGCGCAGCGGATCGGGCTGTGGGTGCGTGGTGTCCTCGGCGTGGTCCGGTTGGAAGTCGAGGATCAGCTCGACCGGTCCCGTCACCGCGACCGGGTTCGGCAGCTGGCGCGTGATCGTGGCCGCGAAGCGCGCGAGCAGGCCGTCATTGCGATTGCGGTTGTTGGCGCCCACGCCGAGCTGGATCGGCGCCGAGCTGCTCAGCGACAGCACGAGTCCATCGAGGTCGCGCACCCCGGTCAGCGTGCCGGTGGCCGCGGTGTAGTAGACGAACGACGACGGCGCGATCGGCCCCGTCGGCACGTAGTTGCCGGGCAGCAGCCCGAGACTGGGGGCGCCGGCGGGTGGGAAGCCGGGATTGCCGTTCTGCAGCTTGCCGGTGAACGTGATGTCGAGCAGGAACGCCGAGTAGATGCTGCTGTCGCTGAACACGCGCCCGGTGAGCCGCGCGGTGCCGTTGCTGCGCTGCACGAACTGACCACCGCCGGCGATCACGAAGTCCTCGAGCAGGCCGGGCACCTTCAGCATTGCGCCGCCGACTAGCGCCGAGTGCGCGGGATCATTGGCGGCGTGGCGGGTGGCGCGGTAGCTGGTCTGCGCGGTGGCGAACAGCGCGGTGACGACGAGTACGAACGGGACGCGCAGGGCGTATTGGACCATGGCAGCGAGGACCGACTCGGTTGCTGCGAAGGCAGCGACGAGACGGACCAGTAGCCAAGGGTAGCGCGCCAGGCGGCGCGTGCGGTCCACAGCAACCTTGGGCCGCTCGGCTCGGCATCTTGGCGCGCGGAAGCCGCGCTGCGAACGACCCGTTGCGCTGCGCCGGACGTGGCTCGGAATGAGCCTTCGTGCCGGGGCTTGATGGTCAGCGAGTCAGCTGCAGCTGCGCGACCTGGTGCATCGGAACGGCGGTCGTCTCACCACGTTCGGTGCGCAGCACGATCCATCCGTTCTGGTCATTCGCCGCCGGCAGCTCCTGCACCAGCTCGCCGCGGAACTGCTCGCTGCGGATCGTGAAGACGGTCACCGTGGTGCCGATGCGCGGCGGCCAGGTGCCGCGGCGCACGATCGGACCCGTGACCGGCGCGCCGGGCGGCCGCTTGCTCGGCGGCAGCACGTGCTCGGCAGGTTCGCGGCGGAACGTCGCCGCCGCATCGTCGTCACCCTGACCAAGCAGCTTGACGACCACCGGGAAGTGGTCGCTGTAGGTCTGCCGCCACGCTTCCTTGCTCATGCCGTCGAAGTCGCCGTCGACCGCGAACGAGTCGCGCACCAGCTCGCGACACGCGGTGGTGACGACCACCTGATCGATCGGATCGGCGAAGTGCATGATGGTCGGCATCGGCGCCTTCGGCTCGACGTAGGCCATCGCGCCACTGCGCTCGAACAGCTGCTCCGGTTCGGTGCCGAACGTGCTGTTGAAGTCGCCGAGCAGCACGATGTCCTGGTCCTCGGCCGCGTCCTTGTGCAGCGTCTCGAGCCAGCCCGACAGCAGCGTCGCCTCGAGTCGGCGCTTGCTGGCGTCCTCGGCCTTCTGACCCGCCTTCAGGTGCACGGTGACGACGCGGAAGTCGCAGCCGCTCGCGCGATGGCGGAAGCCCGCGGTGACCGGCACGCGGTGGAAGATCGGCAGCCCTTCCTGTTCGCGCGGCAGCGCCAGCAGCTCCTCGGCGAACAGCAGGTCGACAACGGCGCGGTCGTACAGGAAGCCGATCCGCTGCGCGGTCTTGCCGTCGTCCCAGCCGCCGCTGGTGCCGAGCACGACCTCCCAGCTCGGTGCCGCCGCCGCCGCGACCTTGCGCAGCGTCGCTTCGTCGTTGACCTCCTGCACCGCGAGCACGCAGACCCCGAGCTCGGTGATCTTCTTGCCGATCGCCTGCAGGTCGGCGTCGGTGCGCAGCGGCAGGTTGTTGCGGTAGTTGCCGTCGGCGCCGAGGAACTCGAGGTTCCAGGTGCCGATCTTGAACTCGACCCCGAGCCGCTTCTGGCCGGGGCCCGCTTCGGGCGAGATCGGCGCCTGCGCCGGCGTGAGGCACGCGAATGCGAAGCTGGCCACGGCGGCCAGCGCGGCCGGGACGAACGGGAACAGGGCGCGGTTCATGAAGTGCCTTCGGCCCGCGCGCGGATCGAGCGCATCAGGTCCTGGAGGAAGTGGATGTTGTGGATCGACAGCAGGATGCCGGCCAGCATCTCGTCGGCGACCGCGAGATGGCGCAGGTAGGCGCGTGAATACTTGCGGCAGCAGTAGCAGCCGCAGCCGTCGACCAATGGTGCCGGATCGTCGGCGTACTGGGCGTTGCGCAGCTTCAGATGGCTGCCGCCTTGGCCGAACGCGGTGTGGTTGCGGCCGTGACGGGTCGGCACCACGCAGTCGAACATGTCGACGCCCTGCGCGGTCGCCGCCAACAGGTCCTCGGGCATGCCGACGCCCATCATGTAGCGGATCTTGTTGGCCGGCAGCTGGTCGGCGCACGCGTCCAGCGCGACCGCCATCTGCGCCTTGGTCTCACCGACGCTGAGGCCACCGATCGCGTAGCCGTCGAAGTCCATCGCCGCCATCGCCTGCGCACTCGCCGCGCGCAGCTCCGGATCGATGCCGCCCTGGCAGATGCCGAACACCGCCTGGCCGCGCGCGCTGCCGCCCCAACGATCGTGCAGGTCGCGCGCGGTGCGGGCCCAGCGCAGCGTGCGTTCGTGGGCGTCCCGCTGCACCGCGCGGTCGGCGTCGCCGGGCGGGCAGTGGTCGAGCACCATCGCGATGTCGGGGCCGAGCTGCTTCTGGAACGTCAGCACCGACTCCGGTGTGCAGCGGTGCGTGCTGCCGTCGATCACCGACTGGAAGGTGACGCCGTCGTCGTCGACCTTGACCTTGCCGCCGAGCGAGAACACCTGGTAACCGCCGCTGTCGGTCAGGATCGGGCCGTCCCAGCCCATGAAGCGGTGCAGGCCACCGAGCCGCTCGATGCGTTCGGCACCGGGGCGCACGTGCAGGTGGTAGCTGTTGGCGAGGATCAGCTCGGCGCCGGTCGCCTTGACCTGCTCCGGAGTGAGGCCCTTCAACGTCGCGTAGGTGCCGACCGGCGCGAAGCACGGCGTCTCGAAGCTGCCGTGCGGGGTGTGGAACCGGCCGCGGCGCAGCTTGCCGTTCTGGCCCAACAGTTCGAAGCGGAACGCGGTCACGCGGTGGGGAAGGTGGGGCGGAGTGGGGCGTGGTTCACGCGAACGGCAGCTCGCCGGGGCGCGTCTTCGGCCGCTCGAGACCGAGGTGGTCGTAGGCCGCGGCGGTCGCGGTGCGGCCGCGCGGCGTGCGCGCCAACAGGCCGCAGCGGATCAGGTGCGGCTCGAGCACGTCCTCGAGCGTGTCCTCGGCTTCGTCGAGCATCGCCGCCAGCGTCTTCAGGCCGATCGCATCGCCGCGCTGCACCAGCGCGCGCAGCAGCTTGCGGTCGACCTCCTCGAGGCCGAGGTGGTCGATGCGCAGCCGCTGCAGGCCTTCGGTCGCCGCGTCGGCGTCGATCTCGGGCTTCTGCTGGATCTGCGCCAGATCGCGCACGCGGCGCAGGATGCGCAGCGCGACGCGCGGCGTGCCGCGGCTGCGCGCCGCACACAACGATGCGGCGGCGGGGGCGAGCTTGACCTGCAGGCGCACGGCGGCGCGCAGCAGGATCTGCTCGAGGTCGGCACTCGGGTACGGCTCCAGCCGTTCGACGATGCCGAAGCGCGAACGGAACGCCGCGGTCAGCAGCCCCTCGCGGGTGGTGGCGCCGACCAGCGTGAACGGCTGCACGCCGAGGCGCACGCTGCGGCCGCTCGGGCCCGGATCGAGCACGACGTCGATCGCGTGGTCCTCCATCGCCGAGTACAGGTATTCCTCGAGCGTCTTCGGCAGCCGGTGGATCTCGTCGATGAACAGCACCTGGTCGCGCTTGAGCCGGGTCAGCGTGCCGGCGAGGTCCTTCGGCGCGCCGAGCGCCGGCCCCGAAGTGAGCACGATGTCGGCGCCCATGCCCATCGCGATCAGGTGGGCGAGCGTGGTCTTGCCGAGGCCGGGCGGGCCGCACAGCAGCACGTGGTCGAGTGGTTCCTGGCGCTCGCGGGCGGCGGCGATCGCGATGCGCAGGTTGTCGCGGATCTGTTCCTGGCCGACGAACTCACCGAACGTGGTCGGGCGCAGGCTGCGATCGAACTCGCGCTCGTTCGGGTCGGGCGTGTGGAACACCATGGGGCGCCGGGATCGTACTTGCGTCCGCGCGCGGATCCACCACGCTGGTGGCGTGGCCGACGCCGAACTGCCGATCTTCCAGCTGCTGGGTGAGCAGGTCCTCACCGCCATCGTCGCCGGGTTCTACCGCCGGGTGCCGACCGATCCGATCCTCGGGCCGATGTATCCGCCCGCCGACATGGCGGGGGCCGAACAGCGGCTGCGCAGCTTCCTGATCTACCGGTTCGGCGGGCCGCCGGACTACCTGCGGGACCGCGGCCACCCGCGGCTGCGCATGCGGCACGCGCCGTTCGCGGTCGACCAGGCGGCGCGCGACCGGTGGATGCAGCTGATGCTGGCGGCGATCGACGAACAGCCGGCGGCGGCGCCGCACCGGGCATACCTGGAGCGGTTCCTCGGCGACATCGCGACGTTCCTGATGAATCGCTGAGGCGGGTCGCGGTCGGCGGCTCTGGATTGTGGGCGGTGGCTTGCCGGACCGCCGGGTGGCAGCGACAGTGCCGCCCCTCTCCCGTCCGCCCCTCGTCCGCACCTCTCCCTCGAGCATGAACTTCCAACGCGATGGCATCGCCCCGAACGCGGGGCGTCTTCTGTGGGCCGGTTTCTTCGCGATCCTCGCCGCCGGCGTCGGGTTCAGCATCCGCGGCGGCATCGTCAACACGTGGCGCGCCGAGTTCGGCTTCACCGACCAGCAGATCGGCAGCATCAACACCGCCGCGTTCTCGGCCTTCTGCTTCGGCATCATCGGCGGCGGCATGCTGTGCGATCGGCTCGGCTACCGGGCGTTGGTGGTAGCCGCGTTCGTGTTCCACCTGGTGTCGGCGGTGACGGCGTATTTCACCGGCGTCGGCGATGCGGCCTTCGCACTCAAGGTGCTGTACTGGGGTTCGTTCGTGTTCGGGCTCGCGAACGGCACGCTCGAGGCGGTCGCGAACCCGTTGGTGGCGACGCTGTTCCCGAACCACCGCACGCACTACCTGAACATCCTGCACGCGAGCTGGCCGGCCGGGCTCGTGCTCGGCGGGCTCGCCTGCTACTTCGTGCAGGACTCGAACTCGGCGCAGCTGACGGTGCCGTGGCAGCTGATGCTGGCGCTGTTCCTGGTGCCGACGTTGTTCTACGGCGTGTTGTTCTTCGGCCAGGCGATGCCGAAGTCGGCCGCGACACAGAAGGGACTGCCGCTCGCCGACATGTTCCAGGACGTCGGCCTGCTGGGCGCCATCGTCGTCTGCACGCTGCTGAGCCAGTTCTTCGGCACCACGCTCGGTCTGCCGCCCGCCGCGGCGTACGGCCTCGCCGGTGCCGGCGTGGTCGCGGTCGGCGTGCTGACGAAGTTCTCGCTCGGCTCGTTCCTGCTGTTCACGCTGTTCGTCGCCCACATGCTGATCGGTGCCGTGGAGCTAGGCACCGATTCGTGGATCAACAGCATCACCGGCAACTTCCTGACGCCGGCGCAGGGCCAGATCCTGTTCGTGTTCACGTCGCTGGTGATGTTCGGCCTGCGCTTCTGCGCCGGCTGGATCGAGCGATTGGGCCTGTCGCCGATCGGCATCCTGCTGGTGAGCGCGATCCTGGCCTGCATCGGCCTCAACCTGACCGCCGGCATCGAGACGTTCGCCGGCGCGCTGCTCGCCCTGTCGATCTACGCGATCGGCAAGACGTTCTTCTGGCCGACGATGCTGGCGGTCGCCAGCGACCGCTTCCCGCGCACCGGCGCGATCGCGATCAGCGTGATGGGTGGCATCGGCATGCTGTCCGCCGGCCTCGGCGGGCCGGGGCTCGGTTACGCGAAGGATCGCTTCGCCGGCGCCGAACTGCTGCGCACCGATGCGGCGCTGCATGCGAAGGTGCAGTCGGCGGAAGCCTCGAAGTTCCTGATGTTCGACGAAGTGCGCGGCATCGACGGCAAGCAGCTGGCGGCCGCCAAGAACGCGCTCGAGGTCGCGCGCGGCGAGCTGGTGAAGGCAGGCGATCTCGATCCGGGCAAGGCGATGGCGAGGCTGTCGACCGACGAGCGGGCGCTGGTGCAAGCCAGCATCGCCGGCGACCGCCAGGCGCTGCGCGTCGACTCGGTGATCCCGGCGGCGATGGCGGTGATCTATCTGTTGCTGGCATTGTGGTTCAAGAGCCGCGGCGGCTACCGGGTGCTGTCGATCGACGACCAGGACGCGCGTTCCTGATGGCCAGCCGCCGCGGCATCCCGGCGTGGCGGCGCTGGCCGCTGCTGGCCGCCGTGCTGGCGAGCGCCTGCCAGGCGACCGAGGGCACGGAGGTCATCCGCGCCGGCTTCGCGGTCGGCCTGACGCAGAGCCAGGTTTGCCTCGATCGGGATCGACAAGGCGAGGGTGTGCCGGACGTCGACCTCGAGGACGCCAACGGCTACGGGGGATTCGCCGAAGCCGTGATCGCCGACGGCTCGTGGGACCTGCACATCCGGGCCGTGGCGCGCCGCAGCGAACACGATGTCGCCGACTCCGGTACCGTCGCCGACGTCCGGGAATTCGCGCTGCTGCCGATGGTGTCGACGCGCGTGCCGGTGTTCGACGGCGTCGACCTGAAGCCACTGTTCGGGATGGGGCTCGGCTACACCGACGTCGACCTCGATCCGCTGCTCGGGCTCGGCGAACGGTCGGGGCCGACCGCCGTGCTGGCCGTCGGCGGCGAGTTCGAGGTCGCTCGCCACGCGACGATCGGTGCGATGTGGTGGGGCTCGCTGAACGGCTCGTTCGGCGACACCGAGGCCACGTTCGGGGTCGGCATGGTCTACGTCGGTGTGCGCTTCTGAGGCGCAAGGCGGGACACGCCTCAGGATCACTTCTCCTCGAGGGGCTTCGGCTCGGGCAGCTTGAGCGTCACGGTTTCCTCCTTGCCCGCAGCGGCCTCGAATGACTGCTGCTGCGGGACGTCGCCGCCGAAGGTGACCGAGCCGCGGTGGATCCGGGAGACGCCACCATGCACCTGCAGCCGCACCTTGCCAGGTGGCACGAACAGCGGCGCGTCGCGGTCGACGCCGATCAGGTCGACGCCCGGGCTGCCCCACGTGCCGCCACCGAACAGCGTGACGTGGTCGGAATAGTGCGGCTCTTTGCCAATCGACACGCTCAAGCGCTGCGCCGGTAGCGGACCTGCGGGCTCGTGCGCGAAGCGGATCCGCAGGGTGGCCAAGGGGATGGCGAGATCCAGCGTGAGGCGCTTGCCCGCCACCACTTCGATCGTCTCGTCCGTCGGCAGCAGCACCACACCGGTCGCGACGTCGACGACCTCGATCGAGTGGCTGCCGGGCGCCACGGGGATCGTGTAGGTGCCGTCGTCGGCAGCGAGCGCCCAGTGGCGGCGGCGGAGCTGTTCGGCATGCGTCACCATCGTGGGATCACCACCGACCAGACGGGTGGCCACCACGGCGAGACGGCCGAACGGGATCTCGACGCCGGTGACGGCGAGCTTGCCCGCGATCGAGCCCGGTCGATGCGCGGTCAAGTCGACGTCGAAGGCCACGTCGGTGCTGTCGATGGTGACCTTGGCGACCGGAATGCGCAGCGCAGCCCCGTGCCGCGGAGGCTGTGGCACGACCAGGAACAGTTGTTCGGTGCCGGGCGCGCGGTGCTCGAAACGGTAGGTGCCGTTGCCGATGGCTACGGCCCCGGCCTGATTCCACGCCTCGAGCAAGTCGCCGCCGGTATCGAACGGGCTGGCATCCCGGTCCTTGTTGGCGGCGCTCAGCTGCAGCTGCCAGCCACGCGCGGCATCGAGGCCCGAGACCTTGCCGGTCACCGCCACGCCGACGGGTAGTTCGAGCGTCAGGTCGCGTTCGACGGTCTCGGCCCGCAACGCGACCTTCTTCTTCACGCGCGCCGTGCCGGTCGGGCGCCGCGCCACCACGACGTAATCGCCCGCGGCGAGGCCGCCGATGGCGAAGGAGCCGTCCGCTGCTGTTCGTGTCGATGGCGGTGCGGCGGACGCGGTGCCAGGGGCGCCCTTGCGGCGTTCCTCCCGTTCGCAGGTCACCTGGACACCGGCCATCGGACGGCCGGTCGCCGCCTCGACGATGCGACCCTCGACGCGGGACTCACGCACGAGCCTGGCGACGAACGGCTTCCCGGGCTGGTGCGCGACCTTCGGTTGGTAGAACGGAGCGTGCCCGGCGGCGAGCACGCAGACGATGCCCTTCTCGCTCGCTGCGGACGCCGGCGGGAGTCGGACCTTGCCGTCGCGGCCGGAGGGCAACGTCAGTCCTTGCAGCGTGGATTCCAGCGAGGCATCGAGGTCGGCATCGGCCCAGAAGACGGAGGCGCGGATCGCGGCAACCGGCGCCTCGGTCGCGGCGTCGACGGCGCGCACGACGAAGTACTGGGAGTCATTCGCGTCGCAGCGCAGCTCGATGCCGGTGGCCGGGCCGTGCAGCAGGCTGCTGTCGGCCACGGCCTGCCAGCCATCGAGGTACGCGGTGACCTTGAAGCGGCCGGGCTTGCCGACGGGCAGCCGGAAGCGGCCGAGCTGCGTGGGAACGAAGTGCTGTTGCACGCCCAGATACTCCGAACTGATCGCGACGGAGCATGCGAGCGGCTCGCCATCGGCCGCGAGCACCGTGCCCTCGACGAAGCCGCTCGCCTCGAGCCGCACGTCGAGCGGAGTACCAAGATGCGCCCACGGGAAGCGGCGGTCGTAGTAGCCGGCGGCTTGCACGTCGACGACCATCGCGTCGGCGAACACGCCTGGCAGCACGAACACGCCACGTTCGTCGGTGATCGCCTGGCTGCCGTACGATGGAGTCAGCCAAGGGTAGGTGGCGAGGCAATCGACGGCGCAGATGCGCGCACCCGCGATCGGCATGCCTCCGGCGTTGCGCACTCGCCCGCTCTGGCTGTGGCCGTTGGGCAGGCGGATCTCGCCGAGATCGAGTTCTTCGGGGTTCGTTCTGCGCCCTCGCAATCTCTGGCTCAGGTCCGGCAGACGGAAGGCGACCTTGCCGGGAGCTGCGATCAACAACACGGTCGGGGAGAGTTCGTCCGCGGGCAACGGCAGCTCGTGCACGAGCGTGCCCTCCTTGGTGCACCGTGCATCGGGGTGGGTGAGCGCGGCCGCGGTGGTGACCGCCTCGGCGGAGCCGCTCACCAGCCCGGCCTCGGGGAGCGGTCGTCCATCGGCATCGAGCACCCTGGCGCGGATCCGCAGGCTCGGCTGGCGGTTGCCGGGGGTGGTCTCCTGGGCGGGCAGCGCGATGCCGAGCAGCAGAACGGCCAGCAGGTAGGCGCTCCGAGTCTTCATTCGCACGACATTAGCCGGATCGCGCCGGTTCGCCTTCACTTCGCGGCCTGCCAGAGTCGCCCCGCACGCTCGAACCAGGCGTGCTCGTCCGCCAGACCGTTCTCGGCGCAGAAGCGCGCCAACGACGCGAAGCGGGCACCGGCATCGACGTTGGTCGCCCACAACAGCTTCGGCAGGCACTCGGGGCACAGTCGCCACGGTTGTCGATCGGCTTCCTGCTGGTGGTTGGCACCGGCGAGATTGCACGACCACGCGGTGCAGTGCCGCATACCGAACATGTGTCCGGTCTCGTGCGTCGCGGTCTTCAGCGCCCGCAGCAGGCAGCGGCGGAACTCGGCGTCCGACCGTTCGGGATCGCCGTCGCGGTGGAGCGACCACACGCCGACGCGGTGCACCAGCGAGGCTTCGCCGAACACGAAGTTCCAGCCCGCACCCGGCCATAGGTCGGCGGTGCAGAACCCGATCCGGCACGCGGCGTCGGCGGCGAGGCCAGGCCGCAGCACCCTTTGCATCAGCCAGCCGCTGTGCACCTGCTGCCAGTCGCCGTGCGGCGAGCGGCGGCGTGCGCGTTCGGGCAGGGTTTCGAGAGCAACCGGCGCTTCGACGGTGACCTCGAGTCCGAACCAGAGCCCGAGTGCCTCCGCGGTGCGGTCCAGCACGCGGCGCCGCGCACCGACGAAGTAGCCGATCGGCAGCACGTAGAGGCGACGCCGTTCCCCCTGCGCGAGCGTGGGATCCTCACGGAGGTACTCAGCGAACGTCTGGCCCGGTTCCGCGTGTTCGGTGAGCCAGTCGCCTTCGATCGTGACGGACGGCGGCGAGTGCAGCGGCGCCAGTTGCGCGCAGCGGGCCTTCAGCGCGGCGGCGGAGGAGGGAACCTTGTCCGGCAGCGGCTCGGCGGGCGCAGAGGGGCTGCAGCCTGCGGCCAACAGCGTGATCCAGGGCATGGCGCGCACGACGATTGCGGGCATGGCCCGGGTAACGCAGCCGCTCAGAACGACGTTCAGACCAAGACCAGCAGGGACCAGCGCGTTCGCCCCGCAGCGGTTTGGTCCGATCACCACGCCGGCGTCCGGGTCGCACCTGGGGAACTGGCAGAAGGGCAGGACACTGCGCGTGTTGTTCCGCGTTCGGAACAACACGCACCTTCCGACCACGCGTGCATGGCGCCGCGGCCAGGGAAATCGTGGCGGATGGCTGCCGCGCACCACGGCGGTATGCAACTTGCACCGAACATGTCGCCTGCGCCCCTGATCCCCGAGGGAAGAGCTCATGTTGCGCGCCTTGACCGCATCTCTGATGACGCTGCCGCTGTTGGCACAACCACCGGCCCCGACGCAAGTCACCGTCGCGGAGTACTTCGGTAGTTCTCGGCTCTGCTACGACGAGTCTCGTCAGCGACTGCTCGTGGTCGGGATAGCCGGATCGTTGTGGGAGCACGACGGCAATGGTTGGGCCGAGCGACAAGTGCCCGGCGTGGGAGCTGCTGGCCACATCGTCTACGACCCGTCGCGTGAGCGGGTCGTGTTCGTCAACAACAGCGCCGGCATGTTCGAGTACGACGGGGCTGCCATGCGGCAGATCGGCACGGCACCCACGCTGCTGCGGGTCGTCGCGGATTCGACCCGCGGTCGGCTGGTCGGGGTGCGGCCGACGCCGATCGTGGCGCCGCAGGGCACACTCATCGAGGAGTTCGACGGCACGGCTTGGACCACAGTGGCGACGATCCCCTTGCCAGGTGTGCCGATCACCGCGATCTTCGATCGCAGCCGCGGCCGTACCATCGTGCAGACCATCGTGACGTCGCCATCGATCGGCCGCGAGCTGTGGGAGTGGGATGGCACCAACCTGGTGGGGCCGTTGCAGAGTGGCCATCAGGCCGCACTGCTCGCCTACGATCCGGTCAACGGCGGAACGTTGTTCAGTCTCGCCACCGGCGTGCAGTTGTGGAACGGAACCACCTTCACGTCGCTCGGCGTGCAGGTGCCGCAGCTGAACGTGCGAGCGGTCACCGATGCCGCGTCGGGGCGCGTCCTGTTCCAGGCCGGCGACGAGATCTGGAGCTGGAACGGCAGCGCCGCGACCGCTGCGTTTCGGACCCCGTTGCCATTCATGTATCGGTCCATGATCAGCGCCGACCCGCAGCGGCAACGCATCGTGCTGCTCGGCAACCTGGCCCCGTCTTCGCTGCTGCCGATCCAACGCGAGTGGGACGGTTTCGAATGGCACACCGTGCCGACTTCGCCGCTGCAGCCACCGAGTTTCGTCGACCATTCGCAGGTGTTCGACGCGGCGCGCAACGAGACCCTGGTGTTCGGCGGCCAGGACCCGGCGACCGGCACGCCCTTCGGGGACACGTATGGGTGGAACGGCGGCACTTGGCGCCAGCTGGCCACGTCCGGCCCGTCGCCGCGTTCGCGTGCGGCGATCGCCTACGACTCACTGCGGCAACGCGTGGTACTGGTCGGCGGCCGTGGGACACAAGCTACGGCGCTGGCGGCCGATCACTGGGAGTGGGACGGCTCAGGGTGGCAGCAGATCACCGCGGCGACGCCGATGGGGACCAGCCTGGGCAGCCTGGGCTTCGACCCGATCCGCAATCGTCTGGTGTTCCTGAGCGATCTACGGCTGACCTTCGAGTGGAACGGCATCAGCTGGGCCCAGGTTGCCAGCCAGGGACCTCGTGCCGTTGCCCGCAATCTCGTCTGGAACCCGGTGGCCGGTGTGCTGCAGGCAGCGCTTGCCAACTCCGCCTTTGACGGCAGCGTGTTCACGTGGAACGGGGCCACGTGGACCGAGAGCCATCCCGCCACCGGCGAGACCGCGATCGATCCCGTCACGGGGATGACATTGATCCTCAACATCAACCGCACGGTCGTGTCGACCGACGTTCCGGCCACGATCGCGAGCTACGGCTCGGGTTGCGGCGGAACCGCGAACGCCCCCTCGCTGACCACGTTCGGCCGCCCGGTGGTCGGCAGTCAGCGCCTGCACCTCGACTTGCGCGCCGACGCGCGCCTGCGTCCGGCGCTGATCGGGCTCGGCTCGACGGCGGCCAACGTGCCGCTGTGGAACGGCTGCAGCTTGCTGTTCGTCGACACGCTGTCGACGCTGGTCTGGTTCACCGATGCGGCCGGGTTCCTGCACCAGCGCGTGCCGCTGCCGAACAGCCCCAGCCTGCGCGGCCAGGTCCTGGTCGCGCAAGGCGCGGTCATCGATCCGGCCTCGCCCGGTGCGCTGGCGTTGACTCCGGGGCTGACGCTTCGCCTGGGCGACTGAATCGGACGCCGGCGCGAAGGCACGCGGGCGTCACTTCACCTGCAGCTCGAACTCACGGAAGCGCACCTCGGTCGGCCCACCGCTGTGCAGCTGCAGTGCGATGACCCCGCGCTTCGCCAACGCCGCATCGTCGCGGTCGACGCACAGCTGGTCATTGATCCAGGTCCGCACCCGACTGCCCTCGGCGACGATGCGATAGCGATTCCAGTCGCCCTTAACGACGTGCTGCTCGCCGCCCTGTGCCTCGAGCAACCCGCGGCCGTGCTCCTCGTACAACTTACCCCACCAGCCCGGCCCGATGTCGGCCTGCGGGCCCTTCACATCACCATCGGCGAGCACTTCACTGCGGAACTGCACGCCGCTGTTGCCGGCGTCGCCTTTCAGCTTGACCTCGAACGACAATTCGAAATCGCCGAGCAGCAGATGGCTGCGCGCGAAGTCGTTGCGCGGCAGCCCGGTGGTCGA
Source organism: Planctomycetota bacterium (assembly GCA_025459175.1). Classification (GTDB taxonomy): domain Bacteria; phylum Planctomycetota; class UBA1135; order UBA1135; family UBA2386; genus UBA2386. The sequence continues at coordinate 38,117 of JALORC010000072.1, forward strand.
GCGCCCGACGATCTCGCCGTCCTCGACCGACCAGATCGCCGGATCGGCGTCCCAACCGCCGAACAGCAGATGCACGTTGCCGGGCTCCGCGCGCAGTGGCACCTGCGTCTCACTGCGCAGGTAGGCGATCAGATCGCGCACGTCGTCGGCCGACATACCGTCGAGCTGCCCCGGCGGCATCAGCGACACCTCGAGCAACTGCTTGCTGTCGATGTCGGCTTTGGCGACCACCTGCGCGTACGCCTGCGACTTCACCGTCACCGCGGTGTCGGTCTCGTCGGTCAGCATGCCCATCACGACCCCGCCGCTCTTCAGTTTGACCTGCGCCATCATGTAGTCGCGCGCGACCTCGCGCCCCGGATCGAGGATGTTGCCGAGCAGGTAGTCGAGGTCGCGCCGGTTGCTGCCGGTCAGGTCCGGACCGAACGCGTAGCCCTGGCCGAACAGCTGGTGGCAGGCGCCGCAGGTGCGTGTGTACAGCGCGCGGCCGTGCGGCAGATCGGCGGCGGCCAGCACCTTTTCACCGAGCCTCTGCTTCCAGTCGGCGATCTGCTGCTGCACCTGGCCCGACAGCGCGGTGCTGCGGCCCCAGACCGCGGCCAGCCGCTGCTGCAGCGCCGGGTCCCCGAGCTGGGCGAGCTGCTGGCGCAGCGGCGCGTCGAGCACGTTCTTGTCGACGGTGCCGGCGGCGATCGCCTCGAGCAGCGACTGCGCCCACGCCGGTCGGCTGCACAGCGTCGCGGCCGCGACCGGTCGCCGGGCGGCCGGCAACTGCGGCCACTTCGCCAGCAGCGCCGCCGGCACCGCGTCGTCGTCGAAGGTGGCCAGCGCGCGCAGCGCCCGCTCGCCGAGCTCGGCGTCGTCGAGCAGCTGCAGCACGAACGCGGTGCGGGCGTCCGAGGGCAACCGGACCAGCAGCTCGAGCGCACGCTCGCGGCGCTTCGGCGGGGCCTCGGCATCGGTGCACAGCCGGGTCAGCAGCGGCAGCACCGAGGCATCGCCGAAGGTCGCCCCGACGAACGCGAGCCGGTCGTCGATGGCACGGTCGGCGCATTGTGCGGCGCGGCTGCGGGCCGCCGCCCAGTTGGCCGGCATCGGCATCGACGCGTGCCGCTGCAGCGCCTGTTCGGCCGGCTCCAACACCGCCGCCACCGCCGCCGCATCGGGCGCGGTGCGGATCGCGTCGCAGACGGCAGCGAGCGCTTCGCTACCGGCTTCGCACAGCCGCCGCACGACGAACTCGAACTGCCGCGGCAGGCGGCTCTGCCGGGCGAGCCGCAGCGCTCGCTGCGGGTCCGCGGCCAGCGCCGGCTCGATGCCGAACCAGATCATCTTCGGCAGATTGTGGTCGGCGGCGTCGTCGGCGCGCACGACCAGCGCTTCGGCGATCGCCCAGCGGTGGGCGAGCGGCATGCGCTGCATCGCCGCCGCGAGGTAGAGGCGCACCACCGGCGACGGATCGGTCTTGGCCATGGCGGCGAACGTGGCCGCCTCGGCGTCGCTGAGCTGGCGATCCTCGAGCACGAACTGGATCGTGAACGCGCGCACGTGTTCGTCGCGGTCCTGCAGCAAGCGCGCGTGTGCGGCGGCGTCGAGGGCGCCGAGGGTGTGCAGCGACCACAGCGCGCGCAGCCGTTGGTGGCTCTGTGCCTGTGGCTGATCGAGCGCGGCGTGCAGCCTCGGCGCCACCGCGATGGCCCGGCGTTCGTGCAGCAAGCGACGCGCGGTGCGCGCGGTGTACTCGTTGGCGGCGAACAGCTCCTGCGCCAGCTCCTGGTCGCCGAGCGCGCCGAGGTCGCGCGGCGCCTGCACCGCGTCGCCATAGGCGATCTTGTAGATGCGGCCGTTGCTGCGGTCCCACACCTCGATGTCGTTGTGATGGCAGGTCTGGTCGTCGTACCAGTCGAGCAGGTAGACGTTGCCGTCGTGCGCGTGGGCGAGGGCCACGCCGAGGAACCAGTCATCGTGCGCGAGCAGGAAGTCCGGCCCGTGGCTGCCGACGTAGCCCGAGCCGCGGCGCGTCAACACGTCGTGGTTGAGCCGGTGCCCGTGCAGGTTGTCGATCAGCAGCGCGCCGTCGTACTGCAGAGGCCAGCGGCCACCGCGGTAGATCAATGCGCCGCAGTGAGCGTGGCCGCCGCCCTGCGCATCGGAGCGTTCGTTGCCGTCGTGCGCGTTCTTGCCCTGCCAGTGCAGGTGGTCGGCGATCGTGTCGAGATCGTCGTAGACGAACGGGTGGAAGTGACGGCCCGACTGGCGGTGGTAGTAGCCGCCCTGGATCACGTGGTAGAGGTGCGGGATCACGCACGCGGTGAGGAACGCCTGGCCCTGCGCGTCGAAGTCGATGCCCCAAGGGTTGCTGGTGCCGTGCGCGAACACCTCGAACGTGCGCGCGGTCGGATGGAACCGCCACACCGCCGCGTCGAGCGGCTGCCGCTGCTCGTCCGGGCAGCCCGGAGCGCCGACCCGTGAGTGCGTGAACACCCCATGGCAGCCGTAGAGCCAGCCGTCGGGGCCCCACGTGAACGAGTTCAGCGTCTCGTGGGTGTCCTCGTAGTGCCAGCCGTCGAGCAGCACTTCGGGCGGGCCATCGGGCACGAGGTCGTGATCACGATCGGGCACGAACAGCAGTTCGGGCGCGGCACCGATGTAGACGCCACCGAAGCCGACCTGCACGCCGCTGACCAGGTTCAGGCGATCGAGGAACACCGTGCGCTGGTCGAAGCGCCCGTCGCCGTCGGCATCGGTGAACACGACGATGCGGTCCTGGCCCTCGCCGTCCGGGCGGCGGCGCGGGTAGCTGTGCGCCTCGGCGACCCACAGCCGACCGCGTTCGTCGACGCATATCGCCACCGGCTGCGTGACGTCCGGTTCGGCGGCGAACGGCTGCACGCGGAAGCCCTTCGGCACCGTCATGCGTTCGGCGGCGGCCGCGGCCGGGAAGTCGCCGGTGCGTTGCGAACTGCCGTGCAGGCGGAAGTCGTCGAAGTTCAGATGGCCCCAGTGGCCGCTGGCGTCGTCGACGAGCCGCACGAACAGCGTCTGGCCCACGTGCGCGGTGAGATCGGCGTCGACGACCTTCATGCGTTCGTGGTCCTGGCCTGAAGCAGTGAACACGACCACGCCGTCGCCGGCGCGCACGATCTCGACCCGCGTGCTCGGGTCGCGGCCGCCGCCGATCAGGAAGCTGGCGTGGCTCTGGTCGAGCACGAACGGCGCCGACGTCAGCGTGCCGCGCGGTGCGTCGGAGCCCTTGGCCTCGTAGCTGCCGAGCCAGTGGCGGCCGGTGTGGCCACTCGTCATGTCGCTGCGGCGCGCGGCGACCGTGTCGCCGGTGCTGAGCTGCGCGAACGCGTCGCCGCTGACGGTCCAGTCGCGCAGGTCGCCGAACTCGAAGTCGAAGTTCAGCGCGCGACCGGCGGCGTCACGGGGGACCGCACCACCGCGCGGCGAAGCGCGCTGCTGCAGCAACTTCGCCAGTGCCACCCGTTCGGCGATCTGCTGCGCCAGCGGGTCCGCGGCGGGCGGCTGCTGACGGTGCACGAAGATGCCCATCTTGTTGGCGACGACCACGTCGGCGCTGCCGTCGCCGTCGACGTCGGCGGCGGTGACCTGGGTGCCGACGCCGGAGTGTTCGTCGATCTGGTGCGGGACCCAGCGCACCGCGCCGGGCTCGCGCACGCAGCGGAACCACAGCAGCCGGGCGCGATCGCGATCGACCGGATCGCCACCGGCGTGGGCCCAGTAGCGGTTGCCGGTGATCACGTCGAGGCAGCCGTCGCGATCGACGTCGGCGCTGCACAGCGCGTGCATGCCACCGACCACGAGCCCGTGGTCGTTGTGCTCGGGCTTGCTGCCGACGATGCCGTGGCGTTCGAACGAGATCGTGCTGCCAGCGCGGTGTTGTCGGTGCCAGCACAGACCGTAGCCGTGCGCGTGATCGCTGGTGACGACGTCGGGCAGCCCGTCGCCGTCGACGTCGAACACCAGCATCTGCGCGCCGCCCGGTTCGCAGAACTTCACCGCGTGGTGCTGCCACTGCGGATCGCCGGCCAGCGACGCCGGCTGCTGCCACCAGCCGTGCTTCCACAGCACGTCGAGCCGGCCGTCGCCGTCGAGGTCGCCGGTGCCGAGTCCGTGCGTGAAGCGGCCGCCGAGGCCGGCCGCCGACAGCGGGTGCCAGGTCCACGGCGCGTCGGGCTGCCGCGGGTCGAGGGTCGCATAGCCGAGCCGGTCCTGGAACATGCACACCAGCTCGGGCACCCCGTCGCCGGTCAGGTCGGTGAAGGTCGGCGACTCGTTGTCGACGCCGTCGAACCCGACGTGCGGCTGCCACGGCCCGCTGCCGCCGCGTGGATTCCGGTACCAGATCGCCTGCTTGCCCGGGAAGCCGATGCGCAGCACGTCGTGCCAGCCGTCGCCGTCGAAGTCGTGCACGAAGCTGAAGAAGTGGTCCGAGTAGACCTTCGGGTCGTAGGCGACCGGCGCGTAGAGCTCGAATCGCTCGGTGAAGCCCGGCCCGCGGAACCAGAACGGCCCGGCAGTCACGTCGACGTGGCCGTCGCGGTCGAGGTCGGCCGCGGCCGCACCTTCGGCGAAGAAGCGTTCGTCGAGCACCTGCTTCTGGAACGTGCGCCCCGCGGTCGGTGGTGATTGCGGCTGGGCCGGCAGCGACAGCGAGAGCACGAGGGCGGCGAGGCAGAGCATGGCTTCCTTGGCCGCGGCGGCACGCACACCGGATCGGGATGCCCGCGGGGCCGGCGATTCTGGGCCTTGCCCCGATCGTGGCCAACAACCGTGTGGTGGGCGCGTGTCCCAAGTTTCTCGCGGCGGCTTTCGGCGCGTCCCGGCCGGCAAGGCAGCGCATAGTCCCCGCCGATGCACGCGCTGCGATCGATCCCCGTGGCCTTGGTGCTGGGTGCCTGCGCGAGTGCACCGCCGGCGCCGAGCGCCGAGCCGTTCGTGGTGATGAGCTGGAACGTGCGCTACGGCACCGCCAGCGACGGCGCCGACCGATGGGCCGAACGCCGCGATGGCCTGGTGACGGCGATCCACGCCGCCGCGCCGGCGATCCTCGGGGTGCAGGAGGCGCTGGCCCCGCAGCTCGAGTTCCTCGCCGCGCGGCTGCCCGGGCACATGCGCGTGGGCCAGGGACGCGAGGGCGGCGATCGCGGCGAGCACTGTGCGGTGTTCATCGAGGCGGCGAGGTTCGAGCTGGTCGAGCACGGGGATTTCTGGCTCAGTCCGACCCCGGAGCTGGTTGCGTCGACCGGCTGGGACGCCGCGTTGCCGCGCATCTGCACGTGGGTCGCGTTGCGCGAACGTGCGTCCGGCCGCGAACTGACGATCTGGAACACGCACTTCGACCATCGCGGGGCGGTGGCGCGCGAGCGTTCAGCGGAGCTGATTGCGCAGCGATTGGCGCTGCGGCCAGGTCCTCATCTGCTGTTCGGCGACTGCAACTGCGGCGAGCAGTCGGCACCGATCGCGGTGCTGCGGCAGGCGGGGCTGCGCGACACGTTCCGCGACGTGCACCCGACGGCGACCGCGGTCGGCACGTTCCACGCGTTCCGCGGCGGCACCGGCGGCGACAAGATCGACTACGTGTTCGCCGATGCCGGCTTCACGACGGTGGCCGCGGCGATCCTGTCGCAGCCGATGGCGAGCGGGCGCTGGCCGAGCGACCACCACGGCGTGGTGGCGACGGTCGTGTTCCGGGCGCCGTGAACCAGCGCGGGGCTCGACGCTACTCGCCGAACACCGCCGCCAGGAACGCCCATCGATCGGCGGCTTCGTCGATCAGCTTGCCGATCGGTTTGCCGGCGCCGTGGCCGGCCGAGGTCTCGACCCGCAGCAGGATCGGCGCCGGGCCGGCCTGCGCCGCCTGCAGCGCGGCCGCGAACTTGTAGCTGTGGCCGGGCAGCACCCGGTCGTCGTGGTCGCCGGTCATCACCATCGTCGGCGGATAGCGGCGCCCGGTGCCGATGTTGTGCAGCGGCGACCAGGCCCGCAGCCACGCGAACTGCTGCGGATCGGCGCTGGTGCCGTATTCGCTGGCCCACGCCCAGCCGATCGTGAAGGTGTGGTAGCGCAGCATGTCGAGCACCCCGACCTCGGGGATCGCGGCGCCGAACCGCTCGGGGTGCTGCGTCAGCACCGCGCCGACCAACAGACCACCGTTGCTGCCGCCGCCGATCGCGAGGCGCTGCGGGCTGGTGAAACGGTTGCGGACCAGGAAGTCGGCGGCGGCGGTGAAGTCGTCGAACACGTTCTGCTTGTTCTCGAGCATGCCGGCGCGGTGCCAGGCCTCGCCGTACTCGCCGCCGCCGCGCAGCACCGCCTGGGCGTAGATGCCACCGCGCTCGACGAACACGAGGTTGGGCACCGAGAAGCGCGGCGTCATCGCCTGCGCGAAGCCACCGTAGCCATACAGATACGTCGGGTGCGTGCCGTCGAGCGGCAGGTCCTTGTGGTGGGTCAGGAACACACACAGCCGGGTGCCGTCGCGGCTGGCGAAGAAGCGCCGTTCGGTGACCAGCTGGCTGCTGTCGAACGCGAGCTCGCTCGGTCGGAACATCGTCGTCGCCGCGGTCGCGAGATCGTGCCGCAGCACCGACGGGGCGTGCAGGAACGACTGGAAGGTCACGAACAGCTGCTGGTCCTGCGGCCGGCCGACCACCGCGCCGATGCTGCCGAGCGCCGGCAGGGCGATCGTGTGCAGGCGCTGCCCGTCGAGTCCGTGCACGACCAGCTCGTGGGCGGCATCGACGAGGTAGGTGGCGAGGAAGCGACCGCCGCAGACCTGCACGTTCTGCAGCGCGTGCGGGCCCTCGGCGAGCACCACGATCGGCTCGGCGCCCGGCTGCCGGCGGTCGATCGCGTGCAGCGCCCCGCGCGGGGCGCGCTGGTCGGTCAGCAGCCAGAACGTGTCGCCGTCGTTGCCGACGAACTGCCAGCTCGCATCGCCGAGCATGCGCAGCGGCTGCACCGACCACCTCGCCTCCGCGAGGTCGATCCAAGCCAGCCGGTTCTGCCGGCTGGTGCCGGCGCGCAGATCGAGCACCAGGAACCGGCCGTCGTCGCTGACCGTGGTGCGGAACAGCCAGCTCGGTTCGTCGGGTCGTTCGTAGACGACGCGGTCCTGGTCCTGGGTCGTGCCGAGCAGGTGGTAACACAGCTGCGGACTGCGCGTCTGGGCTTCGTAGACCTCACCGTCGGCAGGGGCCGGATAGCGCTGGTAGAAGAAGCCCTTGCCGTCGTGCGTCCACGCTGCCTGCGTGAACTTGGCCCAGTGCAGGGTGTCGGGCAGCAGGCGACCGGTGTCGACCTCTAGCACGTGCCACTGCTGCCAGTCGCTGCCGCGCGCGGAGGTCGCGTAGGCCAGCAGCCGGCCGTCGTGCGACGGGCGGGCGCCGCTGACGGCGACGGTGCCGTCGCTGCTGAGCGTGTTGGGGTCGAGCAGCGTGCGGCCAGCGGCATCCGGGGTGTCGCCGACGAACCAGACGGCGTGGTTCTGCAGGCCGTCGTTGCGGGTCCAGAACCACCGGTCGCCGTGCCGTTCCGGGGCGGTGGTGCGCGGGAAGTTCCACAGCTCGGCGAGCCGGTCGCGGATCGCCGTGCGCTGCGGCAGCGCATCGAGGAACGCGCGGGATCGTTCGTTCTGCTGCTGCACGAACCGGCGGGTGCGTTCGCCGTCCTGGTCCTCGAGCCAGCGATACGGATCGGCGATGTCGACGCCGTGGTAGGTGTCGACGGTCGCATCGCGTTCGACCGGGGGCGGCTCGAACGGCGGCAGGGCCGGAACGACCGGCGTGAGGTCCGGCTGCCAGCGGCGCACCGAGGGTTGCTCGGCCGGACCCGGGCCCCAGTCGAGCGTCGAACAGCCGACCGTGGCGATGGCACAGAACGTGACGCCGAGGGCGCGACGGGTCATGACGGACATGCGGGCGACGATACTTCGCCGACCGCGGACCGCGAGCAGGCCGATGTCGCACGAACGCACCGATCGGGCCTGCTCGTCGCTCATGGCCGCGGCATACTGCGCCGATGCGCCTCGTCAGCATGGTCTGCCTCGCTTCGTTCGCCACCGCCCAGCAGCCGTTGCCGCCGGCTGCGAGTGCCGCGGAACCCAAGCCACTGTGGAACGGCACCGACCTGCACGGGTGGCGCGGTCTGCGCCACCAGGATCCGTATGCGTTGGCAGCGATGACCGAAGAGGCGCGGGCCACCCTGCAGGCCGAGGACCATGCGTCGATGCGCCTGCACTGGCGCATCGAGGGCAGCGAGTTGATCAACGACGGCCAGGGCGCCTACCTGACCACCGCGGACGACTACGGCGATGCCGAGTTCGCGCTCGAGTACCGCACCGTGGCCCTCGCCGATTCCGGCATCTACCTGCGCGGCTGCCCGCAGGTGCAGATCTGGGATTTCACCGAGGCCGGCGGCAAGTGGAAGCTCGGCGCCGACAAGGGCAGCGGCGGGCTGTGGAACAACGAGGTGCAGCCGCGCTTCCCGCTGGTGCTCGCCGACCGGCCGTTCGGACAGTGGAACTCGCTGCGGATCCGCCAGCTCGGCGCGCGCACGTGGGTCTGGCTCAACGGCCAGTGCACCGTCGACGGCGCGATCATGGAGAACTACTGGAACCGCAAGCTGCCGCTGCCGCCGAAGGGCCCGCTGCAGCTGCAGACCCACGGCGGCGAGATCCGGTTCCGCAATCTGACGGTGCGCGAGATCCCGCCGGCCGAGGCGAACGCGCTGCTGGCGGCACAGGGGGACGTTGGCTTCACGCCGATCCTGCGGCAGGCGGATGCATTGGCGGGGGACGCCGGCAGCTGCGAGCTGGTCGGGGACGAGTTGCGTTGGCTGGCCGGCAAGGGCGGCACCGTGCACACGAAGGAGGTCTACGGCGACTTCGTCGTTCGCTTCGAGGTCAAGCTGCCGCCGGGGGGCAACAACGGGCTCGCGATCCGCTATCCGGGCGAAGGGGATCCGGCCTACACCGGGCTCGAGATCCAGGTGCTCGACGACAGCGCCGAGAAGTACGCGACGCTGCAGCCGTGGCAGTACCACGGCTCGGTCTACGGCTGCCTGGCGAGCCACCGCGGTTACCAGCGACCGGTCGGCGAGTGGAACTTCGAGCAGGTCACGGTGCGCGGTTCCCGCATCACCGTCGAGCTGAACGGCACCATCATCGTCGATGGCGACCTCGCCGGTGCCGAGTCCAAGCTCGGCGACAAGCACTCAGGGCGGCTGCGCACCGAGGGTCACTTCGGCCTCGCCGGGCACGGCGACGCGGTCGCGTTCCGCGGTCTGCGCATCAAGGCGCTGTGAAGCCGATCGCCCGGCCGGCGATCGGGATCACGAGCAGCCGCTGGTGCCGCCGCAGCTGATGCACTTCAGGCAGGTGCCGTTCCGCACCAGCGTGAACGCGCCACACGCGCCGCACGGATCCCCCTCGTAGCCCTTCAGCTTCGCCTCGGCGATCTTCAGCCGCGTCTGGCGGTTGGCCAGCGCCGCCTGTGGCTCGGCGCGCAGCAGCGCCGCATTCGCGTTGGCGACCGTGCTGGCGGTGGCGACCCCGCCGGCCAGCACCGGGCTCGCGCCGTGCGTCTCGTGACCGCGCGCCATGCCGCGGCTGTGGGGGTGCAGGTGCACGTTCTCGTGCACGTTCGGCTTCGCCGCCTCGTTCTCGTAGACCGTCTCGGAGACCACTTCCTCCTCGGTGAACTCCTCGTCGAGGCTGCGCGCGCCCATCGTCGTGTTGCGCAGGTCCTCGCTCTGGACCTGCGCCAGCTCCTCGCGGCCGAGGTAGCTGATCGCCAGCTCGCGGAACACGTAGTCGATGACCGAGGTGACCATCTTGATCTGGTCGTGGCCCTGCACCATGCCGTTGGGCTCGAAGCGGGTGAACACGAACGCGTCGGCGAACTCGTCGAGCGGCACGCCGTGCTGCAGACCCAGCGACACCGCGATCGCGAAGCAGTTCATCAGGCTGCGGAACGCGGCGCCTTCCTTGTGCATGTCGAGGAAGATCTCGCCGAGCGAACCGTCCTCGTACTCGCCGGTGCGCAGGTAGATCTTGTGGCCACCGACCACGGCCTTCTGCGTGTAGCCGGCGCGGCGGTTGGGCAACCGGCGGCGCTTGGCGATGTAGCGGTGCACGACGCGCTCGGTGATGCGCGCCGCCATCGCGTGCGCCTCCGGCGTGGTCGCCGGCGACGTCATCGGCTCGCTGCTGTCGTCGTCGACCGTCGAGCTCAGCGGCTGGCTCAGCTTGCTGCCGTCGCGGTAGAGCGCGACCGCCTTCAGCATCAGCTTCCAGCCGAGGCGGTAGGCGTCCTTGACGTCGTCGAGCGACGCGTCGACCGGCATGTTGATGGTCTTGCTGATCGCGCCGCTGATGAACGGCTGCACCGACGCCATCATGTGCAGGTGGGCGGCGTACGGGATGTAGCGCTGGCCCTTGCGACCGCACCGGTTGGCGCAGTCGAACACCGGCAGGTGGTGGTCCTTCAGGTGCGGCGCGCCCTCGACCGTCATGGTGCCGCAGACGTAGTCGTTGGCGGCCTGGATCTCGGCCTTGCCGAAGCCCAGGTGCTTCAACAGGTCGAAGCTCCAGTCCTTGATCTGGGCGTCGGACAGGCCCAGGCGCTGCTTCAGGAAGTCCTCGCCGAGGATGCCCTTGTTGAACGCGAAGCTGATGTCGAACGCACCCTCGAGCGCCTTCTCGATCTTCTGGATCGCCGCGTCGTCGAAGCCGCGCTGCTGCAGCGTCTCGTGGTTGATGCCCGGCGCCCCGGCCAGGGTCTTGCGACCGACCACGTGGGCGAGGATCTCGTCGATCTGCTGCGCGCCGTAGCCGAGCTTCTTCAGCGCCGGCGCGAGGCTCAGGTTGGCGATCTTGAAGTAGCCGCCACCGGCGAGCTTCTTGAACTTGACCAGTGCGAAGTCCGGCTCGACGCCGGTGGTGTCGCAGTCCATCAGCAGGCCGATCGTGCCGGTCGGCGCGATGCAGGTGACCTGCGCGTTGCGGAAGCCATGCTTGTCGCCGAGCGACAGCGCGCGGTCCCAGCACTCGCGCGCGGCCTCGAGCAGCTGCGGCGGGCACTGCTGCGGGTCGATGCCGACCGGCGGCACGCTGAGGCTCTCGTACTCCGAGGCCGAGGCGTTGTAGGCGGCGCGGCGGTGGTTGCGGATCACGCGCAGCATCGGTTCGCGGTTCTTCTCGAACGCGGGGAAGGCGCCGAGCTCCTTCGCCATCTCGGCCGAGGTCGCGTAGGCCTCACCGCAGAGGATCGCCGACAGCGCGCCGGCGATGCTGTAGGCCTTGTCGGACGCGTACGGGATGCCGAGCCGCATCAGCACGGTGCCGAGGTTGGCATAGCCGAGGCCGAGCGTGCGGAACTCGTAGCTGCGCTGCGCGATCTCGCGGCTCGGGAAGCTCGCCATCAGCACGCTGATCTCGAGCACGATGGTCCACAGGCGCGAGGCGTGCTTGTAGCCCTCGAGATCGAAGCTGCCGTCCTCGTGCAGGAACTTCTGCAGGTTGATCGACGCCAGGTTGCAGGCCGTGTCGTCGAGGAACATGTATTCGCTGCACGGATTGCTGGCGTTGATCCGCCCGTCGGCCGGGCAGGTGTGCCACTCGTTGATCGTGGTGTCGTACTGCACGCCCGGATCGGCGCAGCCCCAGGCCGCGTAGGCGACCTTGTCCCACAGCTCGCGGGCGTCCACTTCCTTCGCCACCCCGCGGTCGGTGCGGCGGATCAGCCGCCACTTGCCGCCCTCGTCGACGGCGCGGAAGAACTCGTTCGGCACGCGCACCGAGTTGTTCGAGTTCTGACCCGACACCGTGCCGTAGCCCTCGCCGTCCCAGTCGGTGGTGTACTCCGGCACCTCGATCGCCCGCAGGCCCTGGCCGGCCAGCTGCAGAGCGCGCTGCAGGTAGGCCTCCGGCACGCAGGCGGCGCGCGCCTCGTGCAGCGCCGCGCGCAGGCGGTCGTTCTCGCGCGGGATGGTGACCACGGTGCTGCCGCCGGCCTCGGTGCTCACGTGGCACGCGTTGACCACCGCGTTCAGGTGGCGCTTGATCAGCTTGCTGCCGGTCACCAGCGCGGCGACCTTCTGCTCCTCGATCACCTTCCACTGCACGAACGCTTCGATGTCCGGGTGGTCGAGGTCGAGGCAGACCATCTTCGCGGCGCGGCGCGTGGTGCCACCCGACTTGATGGCGCCGGCGGCCCGGTCGCCGATGCGCAGGAAGCTCATCAGGCCGGAGCTCTTGCCACCGCCGGACAGCGGCTCGTTCTCGCCGCGCATCGCCGAGAAGTTGCTGCCGGTGCCGGACCCGTACTTGAACAGCCGCGCCTCGCGGGTCCACAGGTCCATGATGCCGCCTTCGTTGACCAGGTCGTCGGACACCGACTGGATGAAGCAGGCGTGCGGCTGCGGCCGTTCGTAGGCCGAGCGGCTCTTGTGCAGCTTGCCGGGCTTGGTGCCGTCGCCGTCGACGAACCAGTGGCCCTGGGCCGGACCGCTGATGCCGTAGGCGTAGTGCAGGCCGGTGTTGAACCACTGCGGCGAGTTCGGCGCCGCGTGCTGCGCGGCGAGCATGTGGCACAGCTCGTCCTCGAACGCCTGCGCGTCGTCGGGGCTGTCGAAGTAGCCATACTCCTCGCCCCAGTGGCGCCAGCAGCCGGCCAGGCGATGGAACACCTGGCGCGCATCGCGCTCGCCGCCGAGCACCGGGTTGCCTTGGTCGTCGGTCAGCAGCTTGCCGGCCATCTCGCCACTGGCGGCAGGGCTGCGCTGCGGCACGCCCGCCTTGCGGAAGTACTTCTGCGCCAGGATGTCGACCGCGACCTGGGTCCAGTGCGCGGGCACATCGATGTCGCGTGCTTCGAACACCAACGAGCCGTTGGTGTTGCGGATCTCCGAGTGCCGCCGCGCGAACGGGACGCCTTCGTACGGGGACTTGCCTTTGACCGTGAACCGACGATTGACCTTCACTGACGTTCCTCCTCGAAGCGGTGGGGCTGCCACCGCAAACACCGCCTGAAGACTGGTCCGCGACCAAACGGACGAGTCGATGACGACGAGCCCAGCCGCAGCCCCCCAGCCGCAGCCCCCAAGCCGCAGCCCCTGGTGTGTGCAGGGATTGTTGCTACCAGGGGTGGGAGAGCGGACGAGGTTCGTCGCCGAGAAGAACTAGATATTGGGTCAGGCGGAACCGCGCAACGAGACCGCCACCAAAACTGCGACGCTCACCGGACGGCGGCCAGCTCGGCCGAGCTGGCCACGGTTTCGCAAAACGCGGATCAGCGGGGTAGCGGGGCCGGTTCGGGCAACCGGCAGCCGACCGCCGGCGGCCATGGTCGCGGCGCCTCGCCACCAGCCCTGGTGCGGTCGATGGCCGCGCGCAGATCCAGCGCGGTCGCCGGCCGTCGGCTGCCGAGCGCCGGCCATTGGTCATCGATTCGCCCCCGGTAGCAGAGGCCGGCCGGGCTCAGCACCGCCGCCTCCGGCGTGCAGGTGATGCCGAGGGCCATGGCCAGCTGGTGATGGGGGTCGAGCACCACCGTGCCCGGCAGCTCGTAGGCGGCGGCGTGGGTGCGGGCGGCCGCGACGTCCAGATCGGGGTCGACATGGACCAGGAACCACCGCACCGCCGGACCGCCGTGCTCGCGCGCCAGCTGCTGCAGCACCGGCGCATAGCTGTTGGCGATCGGGCACTCCTGACTCAGGAACACCAGCACGTGCAGCGCGCCCGGCGGCACCACCAGGGGCTGCTGCGGCTGCCCGTCGAGGTCCGCGACGGTGACCGGGGCGCTGGCGTCGGGCGCGGGGGCCGCGCAGCCGGCTGCACCGAGGCAGCCCAGCAGCACCGCGGCGGACCGGACCCAGCCCGGACGCCGGGTCACCCGCCGGCCCCGCGCAGGGTGGGGGTCTTCTTCGGCTCCTTCGGCGCATCGGGTTTGCCGCCGCCGCCGCCACCGCCGCCGCCCGGCAGGCCGCCCGCACCGCCGAACTCCCCGAGCAGCTCGCCGATCGCCTTGGCCTCGTCCTTGGTCAGGGAGCCGTCCTGGTCGCGATCGAGGCGCGGGAAGAACATCCGCAGCCGCCGCGGCAGCTCGTCCTTGCTCAGCTTGCCGTCGCGGTTGGTGTCGTAGTTGTCGAACTGCGCCTCGACCGCTTCCTGGGCGCGAGCCACCGCTCGCCCGGTGTTCTTCTGCGCCACCGCCGCCAGCAGCGCCGGCAGGTCGGCCTCGTCGGCCGGCACCACCAGCACGGTGATGCTGCCCATCTCGTCGGTGGTCTCGCGGCCCCAGCGCACGCGTTTGGGTGGCTGGTTCGGGTTGTTCGGGTTCTGCTTGCTGTTGTCGTAGACCAGCTCGCTGCGCAGCACGGTGCCCTTGTCGAGCTTGACCGGCTCGCGGAACGTGTAGCGGTTCTGCCAGTCGAAGTCCCAGCGCTCGATCTTCAGCAGCGGCACCTCGGTGCCGGAGGGTTGCTCACCCCGCAGCCACAGCGACTTGCACAGCATGTGCGCGTGGCCGCCGACGGTGATCGCCTCGACCGCACACGGCAGCTCGAAGCTGTCGCGCAACCGGTAGTCGGCTTCGCCGGCGGGGATGTCGAGCCCGGCGGTGAGCCCGAAGAACGGCGGCAGCTGGATCGACACCAGCGTGCGCTTCGGGGCTTCCTTGGCGAAGTAGATGCCGAGCACCGTCTGCTCCTTCTCCTTCTTGCCGGACGGGTGCAGGTGGCTCTGCAGCATCAGGTCCGAGCCCTTCGGCAGCTTGATCGCGAGCCCCTGCGGCAGGTGCTCGGGCATGCCGCCGACCGCCCAGCCGGCGATCATCGGCGCCCGCTGCAACCGCATGCCGGTGAACCCTGGCTTGCCGTCCTTGCCGTCGAGCGCCTGCCCTTCCTGCTGCTCGTCGAGGAAGATCAGCGTATGGTGCAGCACCGCGCGCGCCTGCGGCCGCACCTCGATCGCGGTGATCCACTTGTCCTCGGTCAGGCCGATCGGGATCGCGAAGTTGCGGTAGATGTCGCGCCCGCTGGCCGGGACCTCGAACGCACCCGAGGTGCGCACGATCAGGTCCGGTTCGCCGAGCTGCCAGCCGGGGGTGAACTTCGGCAGCGGCGGCAGCTTCTCGGCCGGCCCCTCCGGCATGCCGGCCTTGACCCAGGCCCGCACCGTCTCGATCTGCTGGTCGGTGAGCCGCTGCTCGTTGGTGAACGAGCCATAGCCGGGGGCCGGGTGCCACGGCGGCATGTAGCGGTCCTCGACGACCGCCAGCACGTTCTTGCCGCGCTTCTTGACGTCGGCGTAGCTCAGCAGCGGGAACGGCGCGACCTCACCCGGGCGATGGCAGCCGACGCAGGCGCCGAACACGATCGGCGCCACGTGCTCGGTGAAGGTCACCGGGGCCTGGGCGGCGGCCGGTGGCTGTGCCGCGGCGGTCGCCGTCGGCAGGAGCGCGCAGAGAAGGCCGCAGATGAGGTTGCCGACGAGCCGTTGGATGGACACGGCGGTCGGTTGGCCGGGGGCGCGGCCGCGGGGACAGGCCCGGGCCGCGGTCGCCGTCACTTGCCGGCCTGCTTCTTGTCCTTCGACTCGGTCGCGGCGGCCGCCGGCTCGTCGAACGAGATCTTCAGCACCTTCTGGTAGGCGGCGATCGTCCGGATGTCCTGGCCGAGCTTGCCGAGGATCGTGCGCACCGCCTCCTGCAGCTGCGCGTCCTCCTGCGGATCGCCGAGCGCCCGCTGGCCGGGGTAGACCGCGCCGCGCAGGTCGCTGATCTGGTCGCGGACCTCGTAGCGCAACCAGCGCCGCACGTCGTCCTCGCTGAGCTTGGTGTCGAGCTCGCGGTAGAACGCGGCGAACTCCGGGTAGCGGCTGGCATCGCCGCCGTCGCCTTCGGCGAGCTCGCGGAACAGCTGCTCGTGCTGCGGCATGTGCTTCTTGACGTAGGTCTTGAACACACTCTTCTTCAGCAGCGCGAACACCGCCGCGTTCTTCCACGCGTCCTCGGGCTTGTTCTCCAGCAGGTCGAGCACCTTGTCCGGCGTCACGCCCCAGTTCGGGTCGACGATGCGACCTTCCTTGTCGAACTCGCGGTGCGGGCAGCGGCCGCTCGGCAGGTAGTACTTGGCCACCGTCAGCTTCATGTGCGACCCGGGGTCGTACTTGCCGTTGCCGTTGCGGTCCTTGTACTCCTCGCCCTCCTGCCAGGCCTCGTCGCCGTTGAGGTCGGTGAAGTCCTCGCGCGGGTCGCTGGCCAGGCTGAACAGGTTCTGCACGCTGCCCTTGCCGAACGAGCGCTCGCCGATGATGGTCGCGCGGCCGAGGTCCTGCAGCGCCCCGGCGGTGATCTCGCTCGCCGACGCCGAGAAGTTGTTGGTCAGCACCGCCAGCGGCAGGTCGCAGACCTCGCGCGGCCGGTCGGAGGTCTTGTAGTCGCGCCGCGGCTCGGCCGGCCCCTCGGTGTAGACGACCAGCTTCTT
This sequence comes from Planctomycetota bacterium, assembly GCA_025459175.1. Classification (GTDB taxonomy): domain Bacteria; phylum Planctomycetota; class UBA1135; order UBA1135; family UBA2386; genus UBA2386. The sequence continues at coordinate 54,629 of JALORC010000072.1, forward strand.
GCCGATCACGAACTGCTCGACGACGTCGCGGGCCTGGGTCAGGAAGCCGCCGGTGTTGTTGCGCACGTCCAGCACGATGCCGCGCGCGCCCTTGCCGATCAGATCGCGCAGGGCGACCTGCAGCTCGTCGCTGATGTTGCTGCTGAAGTTGATCAGCTCGATGTAGCCGACCTCACCGGGCACCATCGCCCAGTTGACCGCCGGCACCGAGATCTGGCGGCGGGTGATGTTCATCGCCTGCGGCTCCTGGAAGCCGGCGCGGAACCACTTCAGCTCGACGCTGGTGTCCGGCTTGCCCTTCAGCCGACCGATGATCTCGTCGGTGGTGTGGCCGGCGGTCTCCCAGCCGTCGATCTCGAGGATCTTGTCGCCGCTGCGCAGGCCGGCCGAGTAGGCCGGGCCGCTGTAGATCGGCCGCACGATCGAGAAGTCGCCGTCCTGGTCGAAGTTGACGAAGGCGCCGATGCCGCCATACTCGCGATTCAGGTCGAAGAAGAACCGCTTGTATTCCTCGCTGGTGAAGTAGGTGCTGTGCGGGTCGAGCCCTTGCAGCATGCCCTTGGCGGCGAACTCGATCATCTCCTCGTCGCTGACGGTGCTGCCGCGGATGTGCTGGGCGCGGATCCGGCGCCGCAGCTCGGACAACACCGCGTAGTCGCCGGCCTCGCCGCCGCCGGTACCGCCGCGTTCGACGACGCGGGCCAGCATCTGCTCGAACGTGCGGCGGCTCTCCTCGCGCTGCAGGTAGAGCTTGGCGCGCCGGCCGGAGTCGGTCGGCAGGTCCTGGATCTCGCGCAGGATCGCCCAGGCCGGACCACCCTCGATGTTGAGCTCGGCCAGCGCCAGCGCGCCGCGCTGCCGCAGATCGCGATCGCTCGACTGCAGGAACTGCTCGAGCACGCGCTTGGCGGTGCCGCGCTGCTGCTCGTTGCCGCCCAGGCGCCACAGTGCCAGCGCGGCCTCCATGCGCACCAGGGGCGCCACCAGTTCGTCCTTGGCCGCGGCATCCACGAGCTTGACCACGTCCGGCAGGATCCGGGTGTTGAACAACCGGTCGTCGCCGAGCACCGTCATCGCCGCCGCGCGCACGTCGTCGGCGCCGCCGGTCGCGACCGGCTTCAGCAGTTCGAGCACGTCGCGGCCGAACGTGGTGTCGGCCTTGACCTCGCGCAGCGCCAGCGCCGCCGCCAGGCGGGCCTTGCCGTCCTGGTTGCTGCCGAGGGTGCGCAGCAGCGCGTCCTTCCAGGCGTCGAAGTTTCGGTCCGGGGCCAGGTCGGCCAACTGCGCGCCGACCTCGAACAACTGGTCGATGCGAGCGGTCGCGGTCTGCGCGAGCAAGGTGCTCAGCGCCCCGTCCAGATCCTGTGCTGCCAGGGCCGTGGGAGCGCTGAACGCCAGGATGCAGCCGAGCAGCCGGGTGCGGAGGAACGAGGGCACCGTGTGGGCGTCTTGCATGTTGCTATTCGTGGATCGACACCGGCAGCCGTGCGAGGCGGGACCGACCTTGGGCGGGGATCGGCGTTCCCAGGCCTCGGGATGCACGGAAACCGGCCCGTGGACCGAGGAACGCCGCCCTGCCCGATCGGTCGCTGCCGACGAACGGACCAGTGCTGCGGTTCTATACGTTGCCCGCGCCGAGTTGCCGAAGGGAATCCAGCGCCGGCGTGACCGGCGACCGGTGCGTGCTACGCTCGGCATCGTGAGTCCGTCCTCTCCAGTGCCACCGGCGGACGAGCGCGGTGGCTTGACGCATCTCGACGCCCGCGGCCGCGCCAACATGGTGGACGTGTCCACCAAGCCGGCGACCCGCCGCACCGCGGTGGCCAGCGCCGTGGTTCGGCTCGATGCCGCCACCCGCGACCTGCTGCTGACCGGCCAGCTGCCGAAGGGCGAAGCGCTCGCCGTGGCCCGCATCGCCGGCATCCAGGCCGCGAAGGACACGGCGCGGTTGATCCCGTTGTGCCACTCGCTGCCGCTCGAGCACGCCGGCATCGAGTTCGCCCCGGACGGCGCCGACGGCATCCAGATCACCGCGACCGCGGTCACCACCGGCCCGACCGGCGTCGAGATGGAGGCGATGGTTGCCGCCAGCCTGGCGGCGCTCACCGTCTATGACATGGTCAAGGCCCGCTGCCGAGGTGCGGTGGTCGAGGCGGTGCGGCTGCTGCACAAGTCGGGTGGGAAATCGGGCCGCTGGGATGCGCCCGGCGCCGGTCCGACGGCCAGTGGCGGTGCCGCGTGAGCCCGCGCTCGGTCGCCGTGGTCGGCGCCACCGGCGCCGTCGGTCGCGAGTTCCTGGCGGTGCTGGCGGCGCGCCAATTCCCGATCCGGCAGCTGCGGCTGCTGGCCTCGCCGCGGTCGGCCGGACAGCGGCTGCCGTTCGGCGGCGACCAGCTGCCGGTCGAGGTGCTCGGTCCCGACTCGTTCCGCGGCGTCGAGCTGGCGCTGTTCTCGGCCGGCGGCTCGATCGCCCGCGAGTACGCACCGCTGGCGCGCGCGGCGGGTGCTCTGGTGGTCGACAACAGTTCGGCGTTCCGGCTCGATCCGGACGTGCCGCTGGTGGTCCCCGAGGTCAACCCGGCCGCGATCGCCGGCCACCGCGGACTGATTGCGAACCCGAACTGCTCGACGATCCTGCTCGCGGTCGCGCTGGCGCCGTTGCACCGCGCCGCGGGCCTGCGCAAGGTGGTGGTGTCGACCTACCAGGCAGCCTCCGGTGCCGGCCAGCAGGCGATCGCCGAGCTGCGCCAGGGCCTCGTCGCGCAGTTGGCCCGCACCGCGGCGCCGACCCCGAAGGCCCTGCCGCAGCCACTGGCCGGCAACGTGTTCCCGCAGGTCGACGTGTTCGGCGCCGACGGCTACACCCGCGAAGAGGACAAGCTGCTGTACGAGCTGCGCAAGATCCTCGGACTGCCGACGCTGCCGGTCGACGCGACCTGCGTACGGGTGCCGGTCGAGCGCTGCCACAGCGAGTCGGTCGCGATCGAACTGGAGCGGCCGCTCGCGGTCGAGGCGGCGCGCGCCCTGCTCGCGGCGGCCGACGGCGTCGAACTGGTCGATGATCCGGCGGCGCGCCGCTACCCGATGCCGCTGCAGCAGGCCGGGCGCGATCCGGTGGCGGTGGGGCGGTTGCGGCTCGGCCGCGTGTTCACGCCGGGGCTGACCTTCTGGCTCGCCGGCGACCAGCTGCGCAAGGGTGCCGCCCTGAATGCGGTGCAGATCGCCGAACGGTTGTGACCCGGGGCGAACGGCACCGGCACCGGCCGGTGCCATCGCGCACTGGATTCCGGCACGGCGAAGCCGTTCACTTGCGCCCCCTCGGCGGCGGTGCCGTCCCTGGAGTCTCGACCCGATGTCCGTGAAGCGCCCTGACCCGCAGAAGAAGTCCTCTCCCGCCGGCAAGTCCGCCGGTTCCCCGAAGCCCGGCGCCGTCGACCGGTCGGACCCGACCGATCGCCTGGGCCAACTCGAGCGGCTGATCGAGATGATGGTGCAGAAGGACGTCGTCGAGGTCGAGCTCGAGGACGGCAACACCCGCTGGCGGGTGCGCCGGACCGAGCCGCAGGCGGTGACCTACGCCGCGCCGCAGGCGATGGCGATGCCGATGCCGACCATGCCGATGGCGGGCGGGCACCAGGCCCCCGCGGCCGGCGCCCCGGCGGCGGCCAGCGAGCCGAAGGGGGAGGTGTTCAAGTCGCCGATGCTCGGCACCTTCTACCGGGCGGCCTCGCCCGAGGCCGAGGTGTTCTGCAAGCCGGGCGATCGCGTCAGCGCCGACAAGACCTTGTGCATCATCGAGGCGATGAAGGTGATGAACGAGATCAAGGCCGAGCGCGAGTTCGAGATCCTCGACATCCTCGTCAAGAACGGCGAGCCGGTCGAGTTCGGCCAGCCCCTGTTCCTGATCCGCTAGGCCCGCGGTCATGTTCCAACGCATCCTGATCGCCAACCGCGGCGAGATCGCCCTGCGCATCCTGCGCGCGTGCAAGGACCTCGGCATCCAGTCGGTCGCCGTCTACAGCGAGGCCGACAAGGACTCGCTGCACCTGCGCTACGCCGACGAGACCATCTGCATCGGGCCGGCCGCCAGCAGCGAGAGCTACCTGAACATCCCGGCGCTGATCGCCGCCGCCGAGATCGCCGACGTCGAGGCGATCCATCCCGGCTACGGCTTCCTGTCGGAGAACGAGCACTTCGCCGAGGTCTGCCAGAGCTGCAACATCAAGTTCATCGGTCCGTCGCCGAAGGCGATCGCGCAGTGCGGCGACAAGGTCGCTGCCAAGCGCCTGGCCAAGGAAGCCGGCGTGCCCTGCGTGCCCGGCTCCGACGGCCCGATCGAGAACGAACAGGACGCGCTGACCGTCGCGCGCAAGATCGGCTTCCCGGTGCTGGTCAAGGCCGCCGCCGGCGGTGGTGGCCGCGGCATGCGCGTCGCCCACAACGAGCCGAGCCTGGTCACCGGCTACCACTCGGCGCGCAGCGAAGCCGAGAAGGCGTTCAAGGACTCGACCGTCTACCTCGAGAAGTACATCGAGAAGCCGCGCCACGTCGAGATCCAGATCATGGCCGACCAGCACGGCAACGTCGTGCACCTCGGCGAGCGCGATTGTTCGCTGCAGCGGCGGCACCAGAAGCTGCTCGAGGAGAGCCCGTGCCCGGTGCTCGACGAGAAGACGCGCCAGGCGATGGGCGAGGCCGCGGTGCGGTTGGCGAAGGCAGCCAACTACTACTCGGCCGGCACCGTCGAGTTCCTGCTCGACAAGCACAAGAACTTCTACTTCATCGAGATCAACAGCCGCATCCAGGTCGAGCACCCGGTGACCGAGATGGTCACCGACACCGACCTGATCCGCGAGATGATCCTGGTCGCCGCCGGCAACAAGCTGTCGTTCCGCCAGGAGGACATCAAGATGCGCGGCCACGCGATCGAGTTCCGGATCAACGCCGAGGACCCGGATCACAACTTCAAGCCGTGCCCCGGCAAGATCACGACGTTCGTCGCGCCGGCCGGGCCGGGCGTGCGCTGGGACAGCCACATCTACCAGGGCTACACGGTGCCGCCGCACTACGACTCGATGGTCGGCAAGCTGATCATCCATCGCCACACCAGGAAGCAGGCGATCGAGGTCGCGCGCCGCGCGCTGCACGAACTGACGCTGGAAGGCATCACGACCACCGCGGGCCTGTTCCGGCGCATCCTGGACCACTCCGACTTCTGCGCCGGCGAGGTCGACACCGGCTTCATCGACCGCTACTTCGCGCCCAGGTAGCGGCAGCGATGGCGACGAAGTCCGGACGCCTCGCGGACCGCCTGCTGCTCGTGACGAACCTGGTCGTCGCGAACGGCGCGGCGGCGGTGTTCGTGGTGGTGTTCGTGCAGCCCGGTGCACTCGGCATCGGTCTCGCCGACCTGCGCGGCGCCAGCGGCTTGGCGCTGGTCGAGCCGCGCCACGCGCTGCTGCCGCTCGACACCGCGCTGGCGTGGGCGCTGCTGGCGCTGTCGATCGTGCTGCTGCTGTGGAACTTCGCGTGGCTGGTGCGCCGCCGCGAACAAGCGCCGCCGAGCAATTGGGTGATCAGCGACACGCCGTCCGGTCCGGTCCGCGTCGCCCGCGAGGCGCTCGAATCCGGCCTGCAGAAGGCCGGCGAGTCGCTGGTCGAGATCACCCGCGTGCGGGTCCAGATCGACACCCGGACGCCGAAGCGGATCGGCGTGACGATCCAGTTCCAGGCCGCCGAGGGCAGCAACAATCTCGCCGCCAGCCAGCGGCTGCGGCAGGTGGTCGGCGACCGCTTCGCCGAGATGGTGCGCCTCTACGACGACCATCAGGTCGACTACGAGCTCGAGTTCCAGGGCTTCGCCGGCAAGCTCGGCAAGAAGGGTCTGGAAGTGCCGCCGCCGAGCGAGCCACATCCGTTCACCGGACCGAAGTATCCGATCGACGACGACACCACGCTGGGAGGCGGGGCATGACGATGCGAGTGGGAGTATTGACCGGCGGCGGCGACGCCCCGGGTCTCAACGCGGCAGTGTGCGGCCTCGGCCGCCGGCTGCTGACGGCGAACGCGACGCTGATCGGGTTCGAGGACGGCTGGCGCGGTCTGATCGAGGATCGCAGCCGGTCGCTGCAGAACGCGAACTTCCAGCACCTGCTGGTCTACGGCGGCACGCTGCTCGGCAGCAGCGGCGACAACCCGTATCGCGATCCGGGCACCATGGTGCCGAAGGTGCTGGCGACGATGCGCAACCATCGCCTCGACGCGCTGGTCGCGATCGGTGGCGAAGGCACGCTGGGTGCCGCCGATCGGCTGTTCCGCGAGCAGCAGGTGCCGGTGGTGGGGATCCCGAAGACGATCGACAACGACCTCGACGCGACCGACTTCACGTTCGGCTTCTTCTCGGCGGTCGAGGTGGTGACGCGAGCGATGGACGACCTGCGCAGCACCGCCGAGTCGCACGGTCGGGTCATGGTCGTCGAGTGCATGGGCCGCCACGCCGGCTGGATCACCGCCTACGCGGGCGTCGCGGCCGGCGCCGAGGCGATCCTGGTCCCCGAGCGCGAGGCGCACCTCGAGGAACTCTGCAGCAACCTGGCCCGCCTGCGCCAGAGCGGCGCCAGGTCGGCGATCGTGGCCGTGGCCGAGGGCGCGCGGCTGTTCGAGAACGGCGCCTGCCTGTCGTCGATGGAGAAGGACGAGTTCGGCGAGTACAAGACCGGCGGCGCCGCGGCGACGATCAGCAAACGCATCCAGGCCCGCCTGGGCTGGGAGGCGCGCCACCTGGTGCTCGGTCACCTGCAGCGGGCCGGCCGACCGATCGCCTTCGACCGCATCTTCGCGCTGCGGCTCGGCGCCCGCGCTGCCCGCCTGGTGCTGGAGCGACGGTTCGGCTTCATGGCGGCGATGCGCGCGGGCGAAATCGTCGATGTGCCGCTGCAGGCCGCCGTGGCGGCGCGCAAGACCTTGACGAAGGAGTTCCTCGATCGCTACGAGAACTTCTTCCTGCCGATCGGAGGCCCATGAAGAACCGTGACTCGTGCTTGTCGGTGCTGCGCTGCGGGAGCGCGGTGCTGATGGTTCTCGCCGCCGCGGCGGCCCAGCAGCAGCCGATTCCAGGCTTCGGAGCACAGCCGATTCCAGGCTTCGGAGCACAGCCGATCCCCGGCTTCGGAGCCCTGCCTCAGCAGCCGCTGTTCCAGCGCTCGTTCTCCGACCAGCTGCAGTCGACCTGGGTGCGGCCGCGCCCGCAGCTGCCGTTCACCGGGTTCCCGGTGTTCCCGTCGCGCCTGTCCGACTACTCGAAGGGCCCCGGCGGCGGCTTGTTGCAGGCACTGGTGCAGGGGCAAGGACTGCCGGGGCTGTCGATCCCCGGCTTGGGCGGGCAGCCCGGCATGCTGCCCGGCTTCGGCCTGTTCCCCGGCCAGCAGCAACAGCAGGGCGGCCTCGGCCGGATGCCGCCCATGGGGCAGCTGCAACCGAGCGACGGTGACCCGTTGCCGCTGCCGGAAGCCGAGCCCGAGGTCGGTTGGCCCAACTGGGCCAATACCCGCGATCGGGAACCGCTGCCGTTCGCCGAGCATCTCGCGTTGCTGGTCCGCCACGGCGACCGCGTGTGGTGGAAGCTGCCCGAGGAAGAGGCCATGGTGCCGCTGTACTTCCACGACAAGTTCCGCACCCTGACGCAGGGCTCCGCGGTCGAAGTGCGCCAGGCCGGCGAGTTCGAGCTGCTGTTGCACCGCAGCACGCGCGTCGTGGCACGCGGCCGCACGGCGATCACGATCGAGGAGATGAACCCCGAGAAGGTGCGCTTCGTCGTGCAGAGCCTGACCCGCCTGGCGATCACCGCGGGGGGGCGCGAGCACCAGATCGAGTTGCCGGGGGGCTCCCGGTTGCTGTTGTCGCCCCAGGACGTGACCGACGACGCGACCATGGCCGTCCTGCTCGAGCGTGCGATCGAGCCAGCCTGGCTCGGTGGGCGCGCGTCGTTGTTCAACATCGGCAGCAGCGACGTGCGTTGGCAGTTCGGCGTGCAGTCGATCACGATCCCGCCCGGCCATCGGGTGGTGTTCTTCCTGACCCCGCCGGCGACCCCGTATGCGGAGCAGCTGCTGACGGAAGGTGCCCGCGCCGCGATCGAGGACGGCATCATGGTGGTCAAGGCGGTCAATGAAGTCGGCGTCAGCTGGAGTGGCGCCCGCTTCCAGCTGCCCGCCGGCTCGGAGCTGCGCCTCGACCCGCTGCAGGGCCAGCCGTTCACGAAGGCGCTGCCGGCGCGAGCCGCCCAGTGAGCGGTTCGCCGCGGTGCCACCAGTGACCCCGGCCGCGCTGGCCGCCGCGACAGCCGAGGCCGCGGTGCGACTCGCCGACAGCGTCGTGCGCACGCCCTTGGTGCCGTCACCGTGGCTGTCGCAGCGGCTCGGCATCGACGTGCGGCTGAAGCTCGAGAACGTGCAGCACACCGGCAGCTTCAAGCTGCGCGGCGCCAGCAATGCGCTGCGGCAGCTGGCGCCGGAGGTCGCCGCCCGCGGCGTGGTCGCGGCGTCGTCGGGCAACCACGGCCTCGGTCTCGCCGCGGCAGCCGCACAGCTCGGCATTCCGGCCGTGGTCTACGTGCCACAGACCACGCCCGTCGAGAAGCGCGCGGCGATCACCGCCCATGGCGTCGAAGTCATCGTGCACGGCGCGGACTGCGTCGACACCGAGCAGGAAGCGCGCGCGGTCGCCGCACGCAGCGGCCGCACCTACGTGTCCCCGTACAACGATGCCGCCGTCGTCGCCGGTCAGGGCACGGTCGCGGTGGAACTGCTCGCACAGTGGCCGGAGGTGGACACGCTCTACGTCGCGTTGGGCGGCGGCGGGCTCTGTGCGGGCATCGCCGCCTACGCGCGTTCGGTGCGCCCTTCGATCGAGGTCGTGGCCTGCTCGCCGCAGGCCTCCGCGGCCATGGCCGCCTGCGTGCGGGCAGGGCGCGTGATCGACGTGGCGTGCGGCGAGACCTGGTCCGACAGCACCGCCGGTGGGGTCGAACCCGAGGCGATCACGCTGCCGTGGTGCCAGGCGTTGGTCGATCGCTTCGTCGACGTCGACGAGCCGTCGATCGCCGCGGCCATGCTCGATTGCCTGCGGCACCAGCATCTGCTCGTCGAAGGGGCCGCCGGAGTCGCCGTCGCCGGCTGCCTGCAAGACGCCGCGCGAACCGGCCGGCGGGCGGCGATCGTCGTCTGCGGCGGCAACCTGCCGCTCTCGCGCCTGCGCGTGCTGCTGGCCGGCTGAACGCCCGCCGCACGCGAACTGCGGCTGCCATCGGCGCGCTGGCATCAAGCCGGGCCGGGCCGCGCACCGATAGACCGACTCGCAGCGCGAGCCGTGCGGTTCGCGGGTGCAGGCAAAGGAGAGGAACCAGGTCCATGGCGGCAATCAGGGCTCCCGAGGTGGCGCGCTCCGGCGAGCGGTCCGGCTTCACGGCGATGGTGCTCGTCGGCGGGCTCGGCACGCGCCTCCGCGCCGCGGTGCCGGATCTGCCGAAACCACTCGCGCCGGTCGGTGGCGAGCCGTTCCTGACGCGGGTTTTGGACCAACTGGCCGCCGCCGGCTGCACGACGGCGATCCTGTGCCTCGGCCATCGCGGGGCCCAGATCGAGCAGCGGTTCGGCCGCGAGCATCGTGGGCTGTCGCTGCGCTACTCGGTCGAGCCCGAACCGCTCGGCACCGCGGGCGCGCTGCGACTCGCACTGCTGCACTGCGCCGACGACGCGGTGCTGGTGTGCAACGGCGACAGCTACTGCGACGTCGACCTGCGCGGCTTCGTGCAGCGGGCGCGCGGCAGCGGCATGCCCCAACTGGTGGTCGCCGAGGTCGCCGACACCGAACGCTTCGGCCGGGTCGAGCTCGCCCGCGACGGTCGGGTCCGATCGCTGCAGGAGAAGGGGGTCGCAGGAGCAGGTGTCATCTCCGCCGGCATCTACTGGCTGCCGCGCTCGGTGCTGGTCGCGTTGCCGCCGTCGGTGCCGCGCAGCATCGAGCACGACGTGCTGCCGGGGCTGGTGCGCTCGGGGCTCGGCGCGCATCGGGCCGGCGAGCGCTTCCTCGACATCGGCGTGCCCGCCGACTACGCCCGCGCCGAGGCGTTCTTCGCCGGCGTCCGCATCCCGGCGCCGCGCCGTCGACTGCTGGTCGTCGATCGCGACGGCACGCTGATCGCCGAACGGCACTACCTCGCCGATCCGCGCGGTGTCGAGCTGCTGCCGGGGGTCGTCGACGGCCTGCGCACCTTCCAGTCGCACGGCTACGAAGTGGCCGTCGTCACCAACCAGTCCGGCATCGGCCGCGGGTACTTCGACCAGCAGACGCTGGCCGCCGTCAACGCCGAACTGAGTGCGCAGCTCGGCCGCCACGGCATCGCGCTGCGCGGCATCTGGCACTGTCCGCACACGCCCGATGCCGGCTGCCGCTGCCGCAAGCCGCAGCCGGCACTGCTCGAGCGGGCGCTCGACGAACTGGGCTACGGCAAGGCCGACTGCCTCGTGGTCGGGGACAAGCAGAGCGACATCGAACTCGGCACCCGGCTCGGCGTGCGGACCGCGCTGGTGCGCACCGGTTACGGCGCGGGCACCGAACGCGACGGTCGGTGCACGCCGGACCTGGTCGTCGACGACCTCGGTCACCTCGCCGAACTGGAGGTCGGCCGATGATCATCAGCCGGACCCCGTATCGCATCTCGTTCTTCGGCGGTGGCACCGACTACCCCGACTGGTACCGCCAGCACGGCGGCGCGGTGCTGGCGACGACGATCGACAAGTACTGCTACCTGAGCGTGCGCCACCTGCCGCCGTTCTTCGACTACCGCTACCGGGTGGTGTGGTCGAAGGTCGAGAACTGCAGCCACATCGACGAGATCGAGCATCCGGTCGTGCGCGGTCTGCTGCACCACCTGCGGCTCGATCGCGGCGTCGAGGTGCATCATGTCGGCGACCTGCCGGCACGCAGCGGCATGGGCTCGAGCTCGGCGTTCACGGTCGGGCTGCTGCACGCGTTGCACGCGCTGCAGGGGCGCATGGTCGGCAAGCAGGAGCTGATGCAGGAGGCGATCTTCGTCGAGCAGGAGTTGCTGCGCGAGACGGTCGGCTCCCAGGACCAGGCCTCCGCGGCCCACGGCGGCTTCAACCGCATCACGTTCGCGCCGAACGGTCACATCCAGGTCAGCCCGGTGGTGGTGCGGCCCGGGCGGCTCGAGGAGCTCGACAGCCATCTGATGCTGTTCTACACGGGCATCGTGCGCACGGCGGCCAAGGTGGCGGCGACCTACGTCACCGACCTCGGCAGCAAGCGACGCCAGCTGCGCATGCTGCGGCACCTGGTCGACGAGAGCATCGACCTGCTGGCCGGCGAACAGCCGATCGAGCGCTTCGGCGAACTGCTCGACGAGGGCTGGGCGCACAAACGCAGCCTCGGCGCCGGCATCAGCAACGACGACATCGACGACTGCTATGCCCGCGCGCAGGCCGCTGGCGCCATCGGCGGCAAGCTCGCCGGCGCCGGTGGCGGCGGCTTCCTCTTGTTGTTCGTGCCGCCGCAGAAGCAGCAGGCCGTGTTGCAGGCGCTGCCCGAACTGGTGCACGTGCCGTTCCGCTTCGAGTCGTCGGGCAGCCAGATCCTGTTCTACGAGCGCGGCGAGGACTTCACCGCCGCCGAAGCCGCACGGCGTGAACAACCGATCCGACCCTTTCGAGCGATCGACGACGCAGCGGGCGCCGGCAGCGATCGCTGGACCATTCCCTATCCCGCCCCGGGCCCCTTCGCGGTGCCCGGCACGAGACCCTGAAGCCATGGACAAGACCGCCACCATCACCCGTGACGAGGCGCTGTCGCTGCTGCGGCGGATGCGCCTGATCCGCCAGGCCAGCGAACGCATCGCCAAGCTGTATCCGACCGACGTGATGCAGACCCCGATCCATCTGTGCATCGGTCAGGAAGCCGTGGCCGCGGGCGTGTGCCATCACCTCGGCTCTGCCGACCAGCTGTACCTCGGCCACCGCACGCACGGCCCGGCGCTGGCCAAGGGACTGCCGCTGCCGCGCCTGATGGCCGAGTTGTACGGACGCACCACCGGTTGCTCCGGCGGGTTCGGCGGCTCGATGCACGTCTACGACCCCGCGCACGGGCTGCCGGGCAGTTCGGCGATCGTCGGCGGCAGCATCGCGCTGGCGGTGGGCGCCGGGCTGGCCGCCAAGCTGCAGCGGGCGTCGTGGTGCGGCGTCGCGTGGTTCGGCGACGCGGCGACCAACGCCGGCGTCTGCTACGAGAGCATGAACTTCGCCGCGCTGCGTCGGCTGCCGGTGCTGTTCGTCTGCGAGGACAACGGCTTCTCGAACGTGATGCCGCGCTCGGCCCACAGCGCGCACGACATCGAGAGTCTGGCCAGGGTGTTGATGCCGACCTTCCCGTGCGACGGCACCGACGCGCTGGCGGTCCGCCAGGGGGCCGCCGAGGCGCTGGCCCTGGTGCGCGGCGGGCAGGGGCCCGCGTTCCTGCACTGCCGCACCAAGCGGTGGATGAAGCACATGAGCCACGAGGTCTGCGACCTGCCCGAGAACGTCGTCGATCGCGAGCGCGACTGTCCGATCCACAAGCTCGAGCAGTTCCTGCTGCGCAGCGCGATGGCCTCGGTCGACGACTTCGCCACCATCCATCGCGAACTCGAGACCGAGATCGACGCCGCGATCGCGTTCGCCAGTGCCTCGCCGTTCCCCACCCCCGATCTGCTGGAGGTCTGAGTCATGCCGTGGTCCAAGTTCGACAGCAACTACACCGCCCCGTCCGGCGGGCGTGATCTGACCTTCTGCGGCGCCATTCGCGAAGGCATCGACCAGGCGATGGGGCACGACCCGCGCGTGTTCGCGATCGGCCTCGACGCCGACGACAAGTTCGGCGTGTTCGGCTCGATGAGCGACCTGCGCCACCCCGAGCGGGTGATCGGCACGCCGATCTCGGAGAACGCGATGACCGGCGTCGCGATCGGCGCCGCCTTGAGTGGTCTGCGCCCGATCCACGTGCACCTGCGCGTCGACTTCATGCTGACGGCGATGGACCAGCTGGTGAACTACGCGGCCAAGTGGCACGACATGTTCGGCCGCCAGAGCAAGCTGCCGTTGGTCGTGCGCGGCATCGTCGGCCGCGGCTGGGGCTGCGGCGCCCAGCACAGCCAGACGCTGCACGGCTGGTTCGCGCACATCCCCGGCCTCGTGGTGGTGACGCCGTCGACCCCGTACGACGCCAAGGGTCTGCTGCTGGCCAGCATCGCCCACGACCAGCCGGTGATCTTCCTCGAGCACCGCTGGCTGTACAAGAACACCGGCCCGGTGCCCGAAGCGATCTACACGCTGCCGCTCGGGGTCGCCAACACGCTGCATCGTGGCGACCGCCTGACGGTCGTGGCCAGCTCGCTGGCGGCGATGCACGCGCTGGCGGCGATCCGGGAGCGTGGGCTCGACGTCGACCTGATCGATCCCCGCACGATCAAGCCTCTCGACATCGACACCATCACCGCGTCGGTGCGCCGCACCGGGCGGTTGCTGGTCATCGACCACGACTTCCCGTTCGGTGGCTTCGCGGCCGAGGTCTGCACGCAGGTGGTCGAACGCGCCTTCACCAGCCTGCGGCGCCCGCCGCAGCGCCTGTGCTTCCCCGACCTCGGCATGCCTTCGAGCCCCGTGCTCGAACGGGCCTACTACCCGTCGATCGAACGGCTCGGCCTGGCGATGCAGCGGGCCGTCGAAGACGCGCTCGAGATCGATCCCGCGGCGGTCGAGGTGGTGCGCTCATGAACGCGCGGCTCGACGTGTTGTTCGTCAACCCGGGTGGTCGGCGCGGGGTCTACCAGGACCTCGGCCGCCGCCTCGTCGCCAAGGAGCCGCCGATCTGGGCGGCGCTGCTGGCGACGCACGCGCGGCTGCGGGGACGCTCGGTGCAGGTGCTCGACGCCAACGCGCTCGGCCTGTCGCCGCAACAGGTGGCGGCGGCCGTGGCGGTGCTGCGACCGCGGATCACCGTCGTCGTCGTCTACGGCCACAATCCGAACGCGTCGACGTTCGTGATGCCCGAAGCCGGCGAAGTCTGCACGGCGATCACCGAGACGGTGCCGGCGGCGCGCACGATGCTGCTCGGTGGCCACGTGGCGGCGCTGCCGGAGCGCACGCTGCGCGAGGAGTCCGTCGACTTCGTCTGCACCGGCGAAGGGGCGATCACCATCGACGACCTGGTGCAGGCGCTGCAGGCCAGTGAGGAACGCCCCGAGCTGGCCAAGGTGCGCGGGCTGGTCTGGTGGCAGGGCGAGACCCTGGTCACCAATGCCCCGGCTCCGATCGTGCGCGATCTCGCCACCGAGATGCCGGGCATGGCGTGGGACCTGCTGCCGATGCAGGCCTACCGGGCCCACAACTGGCACGCGTTCGGCCGCCCGTCGCGGCAGCCGTATGCGGCGCTCTACACGACGCTCGGCTGTCCGTTCGCGTGCACGTTCTGCTGCATCCAGGCGCCGTTCAAGTCGGGGGAAGCGGCCGCGGGCCTCGATCCGGCCAGCAACAGCTACCGGCGCTTCGACCCGGATGCGGTGGTGGCGCAGATCACGCGGCTCGTCGAGCGCCACGGGGTGCAGAACATCAAGCTCGCCGACGAACTGTTCCTGCTCGATCGCCGCCACGTCGCCCGCATCTGCGACGGTCTCGCGGCCCTCGACGCCGACCTCAACCTGTGGGCCTACGCGCGTGTCGACACCTGCCGCGACCCGGAGCTGCTGGCTCGCATGCGGGCGGCCGGCGTGCGCTGGCTCGCGCTCGGCATCGAGTCGGCGAGCGAGCACGTCCGGGCGTCGGTCGACAAGGGCTACCGGCCCGACGCCATCGCCCGCTCGGTCGGGATGGTGCGGGACGCCGGCATCCACGTGATGGCGAACTACATCTTCGGGCTGCCCGAGGACGACCTCGCCTCGATGCAGCTGACGCTCGACTTCAGCAAGCAGCTGAACACCGAGTTCGCCAACTTCTTCTCGGCGATGGCCTACCCGGGCTCGCAGCTGTATCGCGATGCGTTGGCTCAGGGCACCAGGCTGCCGGCGAGCTGGTCGGGCTACAGCCAACACAGCAAGGACTGCCTGCCGCTGCCGACCCGCCACCTGTCGGGCGCCGAGGTGCTGGCGTTCCGCGATGCCGCGTTCCGCGACTACTTCGGTGATCCGCGCTACCAGTCGATGGTCGAACAGACCTTCGGCGCCGGCGCCCTCGGCGAGATCCGCACCATGCTCGGCGAGAACCTGGTGCGCGACCATGCGCGGCCGCCCGGCGTGCCGGTGGGCAGCGTGTGACCACCCCGCTGCTGTCGGCGCTGGTCTCGACGTACCGCGGCGAACGCTGGCTGCGCGGCTGCCTCGACTCGCTGCTGGCGCAGACTGCGCGCGATCGGCTCGAGGTGATCGTCGTCGACGCCGCCTCGCCCGAACGCGAGGGCGAGCTGGTGCGCGCGTTCCGACAGCAGCATCCCGAGCTGCCCATCCAGTACGTGCGCACCGAGGTCCGCGAGCCGACCTCGGAGGCGTTCGACCGGGCCACGGCGCTCGCGCGCGGTCGCTACCTGACCACCGCCAACACCGACGACCGCCATCATCCGGAGTTCGCGGCCACCATGCTGGCGGTGCTCGAGCAGTGTCCCCAGTACGGCATCGCCTACGCCGACACCGCCATCACCAACCGCGACAACGAGACCTGGGCCGCCAACACGGCCCGGCTTCGCTTCCGCTGGCCGGACTACACGCCGGCCGTGGCGCTGAACTGCTGCCTGTTCGGCGCGCAGCCGGTCTGGCGGCGCGCGGTGCATGCCGAGATCGGTGGGTGGGATCCGGCCCTCAAGCACGCCAATGACCAGGACCTGTTCCTGCGCATCGCGCGGCGGTTCGGCGCGGTGCGCGTCGATGCCGTGCTGGGGCTGTTCCTGCAGCGTCCCGACAGCAATGCCGGCAGCGCCAACCGGGCGGCTTCGTTGGCCGACGCGTGCCGCGTGTTCCGCCGGCACCGGCAGGCGTGGACGCTCGACGAGATCGTGCCCGGCGCCACCGCCGGCGGCCCGTTCGCGACCGCGGCTGCGTGGTGCGAGGTCGGCAACCTGTGCGCCCTCGGTCCCTACACCGACGGCGAGCTCGCGCTCGCGGCCTATCGCCGCGCCCTCGAGCAGCCGCTGACCGGCGACGCCGCCGCGCGGGTGCGGCATGCGTTCGCGATCAACAGCGGCTGCGTGCTCGCCGCAGCCGGGGCCACGGCCGCGGCCTGCAGCGCGTTGCGGCTCGCCCGCGACGGCGACGACCGTCGGCACAACCTGGCGTTGCTCGCGGCCGCCGGCGAACGGCCGCCGGCGCTGCGCACGATGCGGTTCATCACGCTCGACGACCCGGTCGTCGAAGCGAGCCGCCGTGGCGCGGTGGTGCTCCTGACCGACGGGGGGCAGATCTGGCCCGCTGCTTCCCGGCAGGTGCCGTGGGACGTGTTCGAGGGGCCGAACGGGGTGCCGTGGTCCGCCGCCGAGACCGCGGCAGTGCTGCAGAGCACCCCCTGAACCAGCTGCCGCGCTCGCCTTCAGCCGGCGGCGCGCACCCTGGCCGTCGCCAGCGTCGCGAGAGCGGTTAGCCCTACCGCCGCCAGCAGGCATGCCAGCAGCCCGTCCTCGGCGGTCGACCACGCCGCGAACAGGGTGCCCGACAGCACGGTGCCGAGCAGCCGCCCGGCGCTGTTGGCGGCGTAGTAGAAGCCGACCCGTTCGACGACGTCGTCGCCGTTCGCGATCGCCAGCACCAACCAACTGTGCAGGCTGCTGGTCACGGCGAACACGGCGCCTAACGCGCACAGCCCGACCACCAGCACCGGGCCCGCGGCGAGTCCGCCCCACAGCGCGGCCGCGGTGCCGAGCAGCGGCAGCATCAATGCCGCGGTGGTGGCCCGGGTCCGCCGCACGCCGACCGCGGCCGTTCGCGAAGGCCACCAGCGCGGTGTCGCTGCCTGCACGATGCCGTAGCCGATCACCCACGCCGCCAGGAACGTGCCGATCCACGGGCTCGGCCACTGCAGCGCGGTGGCGAGGAACACCGGCAGCGCGATCGCGAACCACGCATCGCGCGCCGCGAACAGGAACAGCCGCGCCAACGCCAGCCAGCGCACCGCCGGCCCGTGGTCGACGAGCCGGACGATCTGTGAGCGTGGTTTGCCGGCGGGGTTCGGCAACAGCACCACCGCGAGCACCGTGAGGGCGAACAACAGCACGGCGAGCGCCTGGTTGGTGCCGCGGAACCCGGCCCACGCCAGCAGCGCGCCGCCGACGAAGAAGCCGAGCCCCTTGGTGACGTTCTTGCTGCCGGTCAGCCACGCCACGCGCGCGAACAAGCGGCCGTCGTCGGCCGGGCCCGGCAGCGCCCGCACGTAGCTCTTGGCCGCGGTCTTGGCGAGGTCCTTGGCGATCCCCGACGCGACCTGCGTCGCCATCACGTAGGCCAGCGTCAAGCGCGCCGGATCGGCCGCCAGCAGCACGCAGGCGATCGTCTGCAGCAGGAGTCCCAGCAGCAGCGGCAGCTTCAGCCCGAAGCGCGCGCCGAGCCAGCCGCCGAGCAGGTTCGTGAACACGCCGGCGATCTCGTACGGCAGCAGCACCAGCAGCAGCGCCGCCGGCGTGCGGCCCTGCTGACTCAGGTGCAGCAGCACCAGCATGCGCAGCGCGCCGTCGCTGAGCGTGAAGCCCTGGTAGCAGGTGGTGACCAGCAGCAGCCGCAGTCCGGTCCGGCGCTCGCTCATGCGCGCGCCGCCGCGTAGCGCTGCACCAGGTCGACCATGCGGTTCACGTAGCCCCATTCGTTGTCGTACCAGGCCATCACCTTGACCAGCTGGCCGTCGACGACGCGGGTGCACAGCGCATCGACGATCCCGCTGCGTGGATCGCGCGCGAAGTCGCTGCTGACCAGCGGCCGCGTCTCGTAACCGAGGATGCCGCGCAGCGGGCCCTGTTCACTCGCCCGGCGCAACAGCGCGTTGACCTCGTCGACCGTGGTCGCGCGCCGCATCTGGAACGAGCAGTCGGTCAAGGATGCGTTCAGCACCGGGGCGCGCACCGCGATGCTGTCGAGACGCCCCTTCAGTTCGGGCACGATCAGGGTCACCGCGGTGGCCGAGTTGGTGCTGGTCGGGATCAGGTTCAGCAGCGCCGAACGCGCCCGGCGCGGATCGTTGTCGGCGCGATCGACGACGCCCTGGGTGTTGGTGGGGTCGTGGATCGTCGTCACCAGGCCGCGCTCGATGCCGAGGCCGTCGTGCAGCACCCGCACCACGGGGGCGAGGCAGTTGGTCGTGCACGAAGCGGCGGTGACGATCGGTTCCCGCGCGAAGTCGACCGCGCCGTCGTTGCAGCCGACCACGAGATTCGGCACCTCGGGCACCGGGTTGGAGACGACGATCGCCGCCACCCCGTGCGCCTGGTGGGCGGCGAGCGCGGCCCGGTGCTTCGACTTGCCGCTGCACTCGACCAGCAGATCGATGCCGAGTTCGCGCCACGGCAGCGCCGCCGCGTCGGTGGTCTGGGTCAGCACCAGGCGGTGGTCACCGAGCCACAGCGCCCCGGCCTCGCCGCGGCAGGGGCGATCGAAGCGGCCGTGCACCGAATCGAACTCGACGCCGAGCGCCAGCGTCTCCGGCGTGCCCTTCGGTTCGTTGACGGCGGTGACGACGAGGCCGCGCGCCGTGGCGGCGCGCAGGAACAACCGGCCCATGCGGCCGAGTCCGTGGATGGCGATCTTCATGCGGAGTTGCGTCGTGGCAGGTTCGGGGTGCGGTCGGGATCGGTCGCGAGCCAGACGTCGATGCGGCGCAGCAGCTCGTCGCGCGTGCTCCGGAACGCGGCGCGCTGCTGGCGCGCCGCGGCGGCGGCCGGGTCCGGCAGCGGCCAGGCATGCAGCTGGCGCGCGAACGGCGACACCCGGCGGCACTCCTGTTCGGCCTCGGGGCACAGCACGATCGCGTGGTCGATGGCGTGGCGCCCGAGCAGCTGGCCGAGGTCCTTGGCGACGAGGCCGTCGCTCGGAACCTTGCGTTCGGCGAGCACCGGTGCCACCAGCGGATGCACGGTGCCAGGCTGCAGGCCGGCACTGAGGATCTCGAAGCGATCGCCGGCGCGATGCCGCAGCAGCGCCTCGCCGAGCTGGCTGCGGGCCGAGTTCGCACCGCACACGAACAGCACCACCGGCCGGCGGTCCCTCGTGTGGGAGCCCTCGGCGCCGTGCTCGATGCGCGCCAGCGGCGAGGTCAGCAGTTCGAGCCGGCCCTGGCAGCAGTCCTCGCCGAGGAACCACAGCAGTTCGCGCAGCCGCGCCGCCTGCAGGGTGTAGACGATGCTGCGGCCGCGTCGCTCGCCGTGCACGAGCCCGGCGGTGCCGAGGTCGCGCAGGTGGAACGACAGCGTCGAGGCCGGCAGGCCGGTGCGGCGGGCCAGCTCGCCGGCACAGAGTCCGGGTCGGCCGCCGCGCGCCAAGGCACGGAACACCGCCAGCCGGGCCGGATGGGCGAGAGCCCCGAAAGCGGCGATCGCTGCCGATGGTTCCATGGTTCCAGAATCCTCGAACGGTGCATGAAGGCAAGGCCAAGGTGGCCGCAATTCCTGCCGCGACGGGGGATTGACCGGGTGGAGGCACCAACCGATGCGCGTGGTCATTCCCGGTGGCAGCGGACAACTGGGCCAGTTGCTGGCGCTTGGGCTGCAGGCCGCCAGTCACGATGTCGTGATCCTCGGCCGCTCGGCGGCCGGAACCTGTCCCAACGGTCGCTTCGTGCCGTGGGACGCCGGCGCCGC
>JALORC010000073.1 GCA_025459175.1 Planctomycetota bacterium
CGGCTACCTCGGTGAGGTCCGCCACGACTACGGCTCGGTGACCGTCGGCAACGACGGCGAACTGGTGCTGCCGGCGAGCCAGCCCGGTGGACCGCTGCGCCGTCGGCAGCCGCAGGCCGAACTGCAGGCCATCGCGCAGGTGCAGCACGCCTGCGAGCACCTGCAGGACACCTCGATGGTCGGCCACATGCTGGTGCCGCCCACCCGGCTGGCCGCGGTCGTGCAGCAGCTGGGCGCGGCCGGCATCCGCGTGCAGGTCGACCAGCACACGCTGCGCACCAGCCGCGGCACCTCGCTGCGCATCCGCACCGAAATCGACTGGTTCGAGCTCGACGGCGCGGTGCAGTTCGCCGGCGGCGCCGAGGTCCCGCTCGGTGCGGCGCTGGCCGCCATCGAACGCGGCGACCACACACTGCAGCTCGCCGACGGCTCGCACGCGATGCTGCCGGTCGCCGAACTGCAGGCGCTGCGCCAAGTGAGTCAGCTCGGCGAACGGCGCGGCTCGGGGCTGCGGTTGCGCCACAGCCAGACGCTGCTGCTCGATGCGCTGCTCGCCGGTCGCGACCGCGTCACCGCGACCATCGACGACGGCTTCCGCCGGTTGCGCGACCGGCTGCTGCCGGACGGCGGCGTGCAGCCGCGCGGGGCGCCGGCCACGTTCCAGGGCACGCTGCGCCCCTACCAGGAACTCGGCCTCGGCTGGCTGCACTTCCTGCGCGACCTCGGCCTCGGTGGCTGCCTCGCCGACGACATGGGCCTCGGCAAGACGGTGCAGGTGCTGGCGCTGCTGCTCGACGTGCACGCCGCACCGGGGCCGCGGCCCTCGCTGCTGGTGGTGCCGCTGTCGCTGCTCGACAACTGGCGCCGAGAGGCCGAACGCTTCGCCCCGTCGCTGCGGCTGCTCGACTTCCACGGCGACGATCGCTGGCAGCGCCTGGGCGCGGACGGCTTCGCGCCGTTCGACGTCGTCGTCACCACCTACGGCACGCTGCGCTCGGACGCGGCCCAGTTCGAGGCTCGCGCGCAGCATTTCGAGTACGCGATCCTCGACGAGGCGCAGGCGATCGAGAACCCGGCCAGCGTGACCAGCAAGGCGGTGCGGCTGCTGCGCGCCGAACACCGGCTGGCGCTGACCGGCACGCCGGTGATGAACCACCTCGGCGAACTGTGGGCGCTGTTCGAGTTCCTGTCGCCGGGCCTGCTCGGCAAGAGCGCGACCTTCCGCCAGCTGCTGGCGGCGAAGACCGAACGCGGGGAAGGCCTCGACCTGCAGCTGCTGCACCGTGCGCTGGCGCCGTTCCTGCTGCGGCGCACCAAGGCCGCGGTGCTGCCGGACCTGCCGCCGAAGCAGGAGCAGGCGATCTGGTGCGAACTCGAGGGCAGCCAGCTGCAGACCTACACCAGGCTGCGCACCCGCTATCAGAAGGCGCTGCTGAGCGGCGATCGGCAGCTCGGCCCGCAGGAGCGCTTCCAAGTGCTCGAGGCGCTGCTGCGGCTGCGCCAGGCGGCGTGCCATGAAGGCCTGCTGCACGAAGACCGGCGCGGCGCCTCGGCGAAGTTCGACGCGCTGCTGCCGATGCTGCACGAACTCGCGCAGAGCGGCCACAAGGCGCTGGTGTTCTCGCAATTCACCGAGCTGCTCGGCCTGTTGCGGCAGCAGCTCGAGCAGCAGGGCCTGCAGCACGAGTATCTCGACGGCCAGACCCGCGAGCGCCAGGCGCGCGTCGATCGCTTCCAGCAGGACGGCACCTGCCCGCTGTTCCTGATCAGCCTGAAGGCCGGCGGCTTCGGCCTCAACCTCACCGCCGCCGACTACGTGTTCCTGCTCGATCCGTGGTGGAATCCGGCCGCCGAGGCGCAGGCCAGCGACCGCGCCCACCGGCTCGGCCAGACGCGTCCGGTCACCGTGTATCGCCTGGTCTGCAAGGGCACGGTCGAGGAGAAGGTGCTCGAACTGCAGGCGCAGAAGAAGGAGCTCGCCGCGGCCGTGCTCGGCGCCGACCAGTCGCTGCTGGCGAAGCTGACGCGCGACGATCTCGCGGCGCTGCTGTCATGACGTTCACCGCGCACGGCCTCGGTCTGGACCTCGAGCTGAACGACAAGGAGCTGCTCGAACTCGGCGCCTGCCGCGGCGCCGCCGAGTTCCGCCATGGACCGGGCCGCTGGTGGCAGGCGCTCGACGAGTTCGCCGCCGGTGCGGAGTTCTGGTTCGGCCACAATGTGCTCTGGTTCGACCGGCCCTGGCTGCAGCAACACGCACCGGGCCTCGCGCTGCACCGCCTGCCGGTCGTCGACACGCTGGCGCTGTCGGCGATCGCGTTCGCCGAGCATCCGTACCACGCGCTGCTGAAGGACTACAAGCTGGTGCGCTCGCAGCGCAACGACCCGGTCGCGGACGCGCGGCTGTCGGCGCAGCTGCTCGACGAAGCGCAGGACCGCCTGCGGCAGCTGGCGGCGGCGCAGCCGGTGTTCCTGGCCGTGCTGCACGCGCTCGCGGTGCGGGCTTTCACCACCATCGATGCGCAGGCCGGCGCTGGCATGGCGCGCTGCTTCGCCGGCGTGGTGCCGGCGAGCCAGGACCTCGATCGCGATCTGCGCGCGGTGCTCGCCGACCGCGTCTGCACCACCGCGCTCGACCAGCTGCTGCCGATCGCGTCGCTGCTGCCCGAACGCCTGCGCGCGCTGCTGTTCGTGGTCAGCTGGCTGCGCGTCGCCGCCGGCCCCGGGTCGATGTCGCCGTCGGTGTTGATGCCGTGGGTGCGCCGCCAGCATCCCGAGGCCGTGGCCTTGTGCGAGGCGCTGCGCAGCCGCGCCTGCACGGCGCCCGAGTGCAACTGGTGCCGCGCCATGCACGACCCGCGCGCGCTGCTGCGGCGCTGGTTCGGCCACGACGACTTCCGGGCCCTGCCCGCACTCGAGGACGGCCGCTCGGCGCAGGCCGCGATCGTCGCCGCCGGCCAGCGGCAGGAGCCGCTGCTGGCGCTGCTGCCGACCGGCGGCGGCAAGTCGCTGTGCTTCCAGCTGCCGGCGCTCGCGCGTTACGTGCAGCGCGGCAGCCTGACCGTGGTGATCTCGCCGCTGCAGTCGCTGATGCACGACCAGGTCGAGAACTTCGCGCACAAGACCGGCTCGCCGTGCGCGGTGGCGCTGTCCGGACGCCTGACCCCACCCGAACGGCGCGCGGCACTCGAGGCGATGGGCAGCGGCGCGGCCGGCATCGTCTACGTGGCGCCGGAGCAGCTGCGCAACCGCAGTTTCCGGCGCACGCTGATGCTGCGTGAGATCGGCGCGTTCGTGTTCGACGAGGCCCACTGCCTGTCGAAATGGGGCCACGACTTCCGCCCCGACTACCTGTACGCGGCGCGCTTCGTGAAGGAGTTCCACCACGAACAGGGCACCGCACCGGCCCCGGTGGTCTGCGTCACCGCGACCGCGAAGCCGGAGGTGCGCGACGAGATCCGGCAGCACTTCCGCACCGAGCTCGGCCAGGAGCTGGTGGTGTTCGACGGCCACGCGCCGCGGCAGAACCTGCTGCTGCAGGTCGAGACGTGCAGCATGGCGGACAAGATCCCGCGGCTCCGCGAACTGGTCGGCGAGCAGCTGCAGCGCGACCGGCGCGGCAGCGTGCTCGTCTACACGGCGACGCGCCGCCACGCCGAACACGCCGCGGCGATGCTCGGCGCGGTCGGCATCCCGACCGACGCGTTCCATGCCGGGCTCGACCTCGCGCGGCGCAAGCAGGTGCAGGAGCAGTTCCTGCGCGGCCAGCTCCGCGTCGTCTGCGCGACCAACGCGTTCGGCATGGGCATCGACAAGCCGGACATCCGCCTGGTCGTGCACTACGAGATCCCCGGCTCGCTGGAGGCCTACGTGCAGGAGGTCGGCCGCGCCGGGCGTGACGGGGCCGAGGCTCGCGCGGTGCTGCTGCACACGGAGGACGATGTCGAGACCCAGTTCCGGCTCGCCGCTGCCTCGCGCCTCGACCGCCGCGACGTCAGCGCCGTGTTGCGCCGGGTGCGCAACCTGGCGCGGCACCGCGCCGCCGACGGCGTGCACGAGACGTACTGCACCACCGGCGAGATCCTGCGCACGGACGGGCCCGCCGAGGTCGTCGGTGGCAACGAGCGCGGCGCCCCGACCAAGGTGCTGACCGCGATCGCGTGGCTGGAGCGCGGCCAGTTCCTGCGGCGCGACGAGAACGCGACGACGGTGTTCCAGGGGCGGCCGCTGGTGCAAGGCCTCGACGAGGCGCGCACGCGGATCGCGGCGCTCGACCTGCCGCCGCCGAAGGCCGCGGCCTGGCTGGCGCTGCTGGCCCGACTGATCGACGCCGAGTCCGACCAGGGCTTCAGCTCCGACGACCTGCTCGGCCTGCCCGCGGTGGCGGCCGCGATCCCGACCCACGACACCACCGCGGCCGGCCGCGGCCTGCTGCGCATGCTGCTCGAGATGCAGAAGGCGCGGCTGCTGTCGAGCGGCGTGCAGATGACGGCGTTCGTCCGGCACGGTGTCGCCGCGGCGTCGACCGCGACGCTGGCGGCGGCGGTGGCCCTCGAACGGCGCCTGCTCGAGCTGCTGCGCGAACAGGAGGCCGACCCGGACCTGCACAGCGAGTATCCGCTGAGCCTGCCCGCGGTCACGCAGGCGCTGGCGATCGACGACCCGACCGTCACCCGCGAGCGAGTGCAGGCGCTGCTCGCCGGCAGCGCCGACCGGGCCCAGCACGCGAGCGACCGCGCCGCCGGCCTGCGCTGCCGCTTCGTCGGCCGCGACCAGTGCCTGGTGCAGGTGCGCGGCAGCTGGCAACAGATCGTCGACACCGCCGAGCGGCGCCACGCGGTCGCCACCGTGTGCCTGCGCACGCTGCTGGACCTGCTGCCGCAGGAGGGGCCGCGCGGCGGCGCGCTGCTGGTCGCGTTCGGGCTCGAGCAACTGCTCGCCGCGGTCGCTGCCGACCTGGTGCTGCGCAGCCGCCCCGCCGCCGATCCGGCCACCGAGATCGAGTACGCGCTGCTGTTCCTGCATCGGCTCGACGCGATCGTGCTGCACAAGGGCCTCGCGGTGTTCCGGCAGGCGATGCTGCTGCGCGTGCCGAAGGGCGACCGGCCGCGGCCGTACACCAACGCCGACTTCGCTCCACTCGACCAGCACCAGGACGAGCGCACCGTGCAGATCCACGTCATGCACGAGTTCGCGCGGCGCACGGTCGAGCGCCCGGCCGCGGGCCTCGAGCTGCTCGACGACTACTTCCGGCTGCCGCAAGCGGAGTTCCTGCGCCGTCATTTCCGCCACCGCCGTACCGAGCTCGAACGCGCGACCAGCGCCGAGTCGTGGCGCCGCATCATCGGCAGCCTGACCGAGGCGCAGCGCGCCGTCGTCGAAGCGGGCGAACACACCTCGATGTCGGTGCTGGCGGGCCCCGGCTCGGGCAAGACCCGCGTCGTCGTGCACCGCTGCGCGTTTTTGCTGCGGGTGGTCCGGGTGCCGGCCGAGGCGATCCTGGTGCTGTGCTTCAACCGCAGCGCCGCCCTCGAACTGCGGCACCGCCTGCGCGATCTGGTCGGCGACGACGCCCGCGGGATGCTGGTGCAGACCTACCACGGCATGGCGGCGCGGCTCGCCGGGCGCTCGCCGGCCGACCTGCTGGAGGCCGGCCACGACCAGCAGACCGTGTTCGCCGACGTGATGCGGCTCGCGATCGAACGCCTGCAGCCGACGACGGCGAGTCCGCTCGAGGCGGAACCCGACGATCTGCGCGACCGCCTGCTGCACGGCTTCCGCCACATCCTCGTCGACGAGTACCAGGACATCGACGAGCAGCAGTACCAGCTGGTCTCGGCGATCGCCGGTCGCACGCTGCGCGACCCCGATCGCAAGCTGTGCGTGCTCGCGGTCGGCGACGACGACCAGAACGTCTACCAGTGGCGCGGCAGCAACGTCGAGTTCCTGCGCCGCTTCGAACAGGACTACGACGCCCGGCGCCTGTCGCTGGTCGAGAACTTCCGCTCGACGGCCCACATCATCGCCGCCGCCAACCAGCTGATCGCGCTGAACCACGATCGCCTGAAGGCGGACACCCCGATCGCCATCGACGCCGCGCGCCGCACGCAGCCCGCCGGCGGCGACTTCGCCGCGCTGGACGCGTTGGCCGCCGGCCGTGTGCACGTGCTCGGCATCGCGTCGATCGTGGACCAGGCGGCCGCGGTGCGGCACGAACTGCAGCGGTTGCGCCGCTGCGATCCGGGCCTCGACTGGCAGCAGTGCGCGGTGCTGGCGCCGCGCCACGCGCTGCTCGATGCGGTGCGCGCCGAACTCGAGGCGAGCGGGATCCCGTACCGCCACCGCGTCGACAACCAGCAGGCCTGGTCGCTGTACCGGCTGCGCGAGGTGCAGCGGTTCCTCGACCGCGTCGACGCCGAGCCGGCGGCCGAGCTCACCGCCGCGAGGCTGCGCGAGCTGCTGGACCGGCTGCGGGGCGAGCAGCCGCGCGAGGCGGCGTTCGAGCTGGTCGAACAGGTCCTGGAGAGCTACCGCATCGAGTTCGGCGCCGGCCCGCAACCGCGCTCGGCGCTGCGCCAGTTCGCCGGCGAGCTGCTGTCCGAGCAACGCCGCGAACGCACGCTCGGCACCGGCGTCATGCTGGGCACCGTGCACGGCAGCAAGGGCGCCGAGTACGACCACGTGCTGTTGCTCGACGGCGACTGGCGCCCGCGCGGCGACGGCGGGCTCGAGGAGCGGCGGCGCGTCTACTACGTCGGCATGACGCGCGCGCGCCGCACGCTCGCGCTGCTGCAGTGCCAGAGCGATGGCGCGCCGTGGTTGCCGATGCTGCAAGGCCCGTGCGTGCTGCGGTCCCGGGCGGCACCGTCCCCGGCCGCGGCGCCGGCGCCGCGCCGCTACGAACTGCTCGGCCTCGCCGACCTGAATCTCGGCTTCGCCGGTCGCGACCCCGAGCACGCCTCGATCCATGGCGCGATCGAACGACTGGTCACCGGCGATGCGTTGCAGCTGCTGGCGAACGGGCGGCGCTGGTCGCTGCTGGACGGCAACGGCATGCGGGTCGGCGCGCTGTCGGAGGCGGGCGCGGCCGCCCGCGCCGAACGCCTGCCGCAGCTGCGTTCGGTGCGCGTGGCGGCGGTGCTGGTGCGGCGACGCAGCGACGAAGGTGCGGAGTACCGCGACAGCGCGTTGCGGGAGCAGTGGTATGTCGTCATCCCGGAGCTGTGCTGGGACGGGCGCGGCTGACCGCGAGCAGGGGGCGCAAACGCCGAATCCGACCGTTCCGGAGCACATTGGCGAAGACCGTACGCGGCCGCGGTTTTGTTGAGAACATCGACGGAACCCGACGCGCGATCGCCGCCGTCCATTGTCGCACACGAGCCGCCGCCTACGGCTCTTGCTCGCGCTCGCTGCGCGAACGGAGAACGCGACCGACCCCACGCCACTCGTCGCGCGCCGGCACTCGCTGTGCTCGCGCGTAGCCGTCATTGCCTGCCCACACAGCCACGCTGCGTGCGCGCCGTTTCCCTCCCACCTCGTCCCAGACCCCGGCAGGCGCCCACCCTCGCGCCTTGCAGTCCCATGTCCTCACCACATCGTCCCGGCTCAGGCTCTGCACCTGGCCTTCGTTTCCGCCTCCCGTCCCAACTCGTCGCCGGTGAGATCCCGCTCGGCTGGTCGCTGTCGCCGACGACCCGGCTCGGATTCACCGGACCGACCCCGACGCCGACCCGCCGCAGCCGCAGCCGGCTCGCGACGTTCACCGGCGACGGCCATCTCGCGGTGTTCGGCCGCACCGGGTCGGGCAAGGGCCGCGGCTGCACGATCCCGTGGCTGCTGCAACTGCCGAACGCGGCGATCGTGCTCGACATCAAGGCCGAGGCCTATCACTGCACCGCGCGCTGGCGGCGCGAGCACCTCGGTCATCGCATCGCCGTGCTCGATCCGTTCGGCATGGTCGGCGGCGGCGATCGGCTGAATCCGTTCGATCTGGTGCGCCCCGACCACCTCGAGGAGGACGCCGACACCTTGACCGAACTGTTCCTCGACGGGCGACCCACCAGCGTCAAGGATCCGTTCTGGGACACGGTCGCCCGCGCGTTCCTGCTCGGCTGCATCGCCCATGTCGCGTCCCGCCCCGACGCGGGACCGCGCCAGCTGCGCGACCTGCTGCAACAGAACGACGTGCCCTACGCGATCGCGGTGCTGCTCGACACCAAGCAGGTCACCAGCGAGCTGGCGAAGCGCGAGTTCGGCACCTTCCTCAACCACGAGAACGACAAGGTGCGACCCAGCGTGCTGTCGACGGCGCAGCAGCACCTGCGGGTGCTGGCCGGCGAGGCGTGTCTGCGCACGCTCGAGAACTCGACCATCTCGCTCGCCGACGTGATCCGCGGCGAGCAGTTCACGATCTACATCGTGATCCCGCCGGAGAACCTGCACTCGCACGGCCCGCTGCTGCGCTTGTGGATCGGCACCCTGCTGCAGGCGATCACGCGGCGTCGCGAAGCCCCGAGCTCCAGCACGCTGTTCGTGCTCGACGAGGTCGCGCAGTGCGGCACGCTGCCGATCCTGCGCCAGGCGCTGACGCTGATGCGCGGCTACGACCTGTTCACGATGACCATGTGGCAGGACCTCGCCCAGCTGCAGCGGCTGTACGAGGACTGGCGCACGCTGCTGAACAACTCCGCGGTGGTGAAGACGTTCGGCGCCTCGACCTTCGAGATGGCGCGTGCACTCGGCGAGGTGATCGGCGTGGCGCCGGAGGTCCTGCGCGACATGCCGCCCGAGCACGCGATGATCTCGCTGCCGGGCGGCAAACCGTTCCAGGTGCGCCGGCTCGACTACCTGAACGATCGCTTCCTGATGGCGCGCAGCGCACCGAATCCGTGGTTCACGCGACGCCAACGGCCGAACGACGATCCACCGACCAACGAGCGCTCGGCGGGCGCCGGCAGGTAGCGGCGCGCAACCCTTGCTGTTCCCTTCCGGTAGCAATCCGGCCGCATCGATCGTCTCGCGGCGCCACGGCCGGCGCGCGGCCTCGCAGTTGCATTGCCCACGACAACACGCCGTCGCCAGCGTGTGGCAACGCAACCACGAGAACGATCATGCGCACGCACTTCCTCTGCACCCTGTTCGGCGCCGCCGCGATCGCCATGTTGGCGGACCTCGCGCCGGCGCACGGCGGCAAGTACGGCGGGCCCGCCGACGTCGTACCGCCCGGTGGCGGTGGTTCCGGCCCGCGCACCCCGGGTGGACCGAGCGGGCCCAGCACCGGCAAGCCCGGCGGCCCCAGCGGCGCCATCCCGACCGGGCCTGTGCCCGGCGGTCCGACCACCGGCCCGCGCACTCCCGGCGGCGGTCCGATGCCCGGCCGCGGCGGGCCGCGCACCGGCGGCGTGTCGATCGAGCCGGACAGCGGCACGTGGGACTTCTGGTGGGAGTTCAACAAGGACGCCTACCTCGGCCTCCGCGATGCCCTCGCCACCACCGCACCGGTGACCGGCGACGACGAGATCTGGATGGGCAGCACCCGCCGCCGTTCGGCGATCGACACCCAGCGGCCGAGCCACGGCGAACTGGTCGATCGCGTGCTGCCGGCGCTGCGGGCCACGCTCGCCTCGACCCAGCAACGCGACATCACCTCGGCGTGCCTCGTGGCGATGGCGAAGATCGGCCTCGATCACCCCGAGTTCCGGCTCGTCGACGTGTTCGCACCGACGCTGCGCCGCGGCGACCAGGAGCTGCGGGAGACCGCGGCGCTGGCGCTCGGCATCGCGGCCCGGGTCGGCAACGGCGAGGTCGAGCTGCTGTCGGGCCTCGCGCTCGACGACGCCCGCGGTCGCAAGGCGGTCGGCGCCGAGGTCGATCCACGCACCCGTTCGTTCGCGCTCTACGCACTCGGCCTGCTGGCCCACGAACACGCGGATCTCGCCATCAAGACGGCGGCGTTCGAGGTGATGCAGCACGTGCTCGGCGACGACGGCATCCCGAACCGCAACCCGAAGGTGGCGGCGATCCACGCCATCAGCCTGCTCGACCTCGGCCGCGACAGCGACGCCGCGATCGCGCTGCAGGACCGGGCGCTGGCGGCACTCGAACGCTTCCACGCGCAGAAGCTCGGCCCCGGTGGCCAGCTGCTGCAGGCACACTGCCCGACCGCGATCGCCAAGCTGATCGGTCGCGACCACCCGCGCGCCGCCGAACTGCGGCGCTTGTTCCTGCGCGAGCTGCGCGGCGAGCTCGGGCAGCGTTCGAGCCACGACCTCGCGCGTTCGAGCGTGCTCGCCCTCGGCCGCATGTGCGCGCCGCACGACGGCCCGGACAGCCCGGATGCCGAGGTCAGCGCGCAGCTGCTGGCGACCTTCCACGATCACAAGGACGAGCAGACCCGCTCGTTCGCGGCGCTGGCGCTCGGCCAGATCGGCGGCAGCGAGAACCGCAAGGTGCTGCTGGCCGCGCTGCGCACCGGCACCAAGTCGATCGAGCGGCCGTGGTGCGCGCTGGCGCTCGGCGTGCTGGCCCGCGCCGAGCTGTTGGCGCAGCACCGGCGCGGCGACGAGGTCGCACCCGACCCCGTGCTCGGCGATGCGCTGCTCGCCCAGCTCGAGACCGCGCAGGATCCGGGCCTGGTCGGTGCGCTCGGGGTCGCCTGTGGCCTGAGCCGCACCCGCGACGCCGCGGAGCTGATGAAGAAGCGCATGCTGGCGGACCTGCAGAAGGAAGCGCAGGCCGGCTACCTGTGCCTCGGCCTCGGCCTGATGGGCGAGATCGGCGCCCGCGAGGACGTGCGCAAGGTGCTCGAGCAGTCGGCGCGCCGCCCGGACCTGCTCAAGCAGTCGGCGGTGGCGCTCGGGCTGCTCGGCGACAAGTCGGCCGCCGAACTGCTGCGCCGGAAGATCTGCGACCAGGAGGTGCAGCCGAACCTGGCCAGCTTCTCGGCGCTGGCGACCGCGCTCGGCCTGATCGGCGACCGCACCTCGCTGGAGCCGCTGCAGCGCCTGCTCGACGACACCCAGCGCACCGATCTGGCGCGGGCGTTCGCCGGGGTGGCGATCGGCGGCATCGCCGACCGGGCGCCGCTGCCGTGGCACCAGAAGCTGTCGTCGGACCTGAACTACCGCGCCACCGTGGAGACGCTGACCGACGGCCAGACCGGGATCCTCGACATCCTGTGAAGCAGCGGCGGGGCGACTGGCGCTGTGGCGGGCTCGGCGCCGGATCGGCGCCGAGTCGACGTACCATGGCTATCATCCCGAACATGCGCTCCGCCCTTCCCGTCGTGCTCCTGCTCGCCTCGTCCCTCGCCGCCCAGGACCGCGAGTCCCCGCGCTTCCGCGTGGGACTCGGACTGTCCGGCGGCCAGTTCGATTTCGACTCCGACGACTCGCCGTTGCGCGGCGACACCGACGCCGGGCTGCTCCGGCTGCAGTTCGAAGGCACCAGCCGCCGCGGCATCGGCGGCGGTGTGCGCCTCGAGGGCATCGCCAGCGACGACGATCTGTTCGTCGATCAGGGCTTCACCGCCAGCGAGGCGAGCAACTCGACGCTGTTCGGCCACTTCACGTGGCGCCTCGAGGAGCACCGGTTCGCGATGCCGATCCGCCTCGGCCTGCTGCTGAACGGCTTCGAACTCCAGGAGGTCCAATCCGGCGCCGAGACCACCTACAGCTCGTTCGGCCCCTACTTCGAGATCGCGCCGGAGCTGACGCTGACGCGCTCCGGCAAGACCAACTGGTCGATCTACGGTGAGTTCGGGTTCGGTGCGGCGGCGACCGCGGTCGATCTCTCCGGCGACAACCGCGACTACGAGACGTCGAGCGGCTTCGCCGGCGTCGAGATCGGCACCCGGCTCACGTTCAGCAAGGTCGAGTTCGGGCTGGCCTACGTCGGTCGCTGGCAGTCGGCCGACGAGAGCGATCCGGAGGGTGGCTTCGTCGCGCCGGGCTACGACACCGACTACCAGGGCCTGCTGTTCACGTTCGCGCTGGTGTTTTGATCCGGCTCGCCCGCAGGGCGACCCGGATCAGGATTGCCAGGACGCCGCAACGCGGGACCCACCAATCGCGCGATCGACGCCACCAGCCCCGCTGCGTCGTCAACTTGGGCCGGCTCGCCCGCAGAGCGACCCGGATCACGATTGCCAGGACGCCGCAACGCGGGACCCACCAACCGCGCGATCGACGCCACCAGCCCCGCTGCGTCGTCAACTTCAGGGACGATCGGCTCGGCCGCGGGGCGAACGAGTTCACCGCACGAAGCGGTACTTCATGATCGCCCAGATCGCCGCCACGCCGTCGCGCCAGCCGATCTTCTTCCCTTCGCTGAACTTCCGGCCCCGGTAGCGGATCGGCACCTCGTGGATGCGGACCGGCAGCCGCGCCACCTTGGCGGTGAACTCCGGCTCGACGGTGAAGCGCCGGCTCTCGATGACGATGTCCTGCAGCACCTCGCGCCGGAAGCACTTGTAGCAGGTCTCCATGTCGGTCAGGTTCAGCCCCGTGAACAGGTTGCTGCAGAACGTCAGCACGCGGTTGCCGAAGTAGTGGAAGAAGCTGTCCCGTTCGCGACCCGGATCGCGTGGATCGACCAGGTAGCGCGAGCCGTAGACGACGTCCGCATCGCCGCGCAGGATCGGCGCCAGCAGGTTGGGGTAGTCGCTCGGGTCGTATTCGAGGTCGGCGTCCTGCACCAGCACCACCGCGCCGCGCGCGGCGGCGAAGCCGGTGCGCAGCGCCGCACCCTTGCCGCGATTCTGGTCGTGCTCGATGACGCGCACGTCCGGCAGCGCGGCGAGCTCGGCGAGGATCGCGCGGCTGCCGTCCTTGCTGCCGTCGTCGACCAGGATCAGCTCCTTGCGGATCGGCACCGCGCGCACCGCCGCCACGATCGCGCGCAGCGTCGCCTGCTCGTTGTAGACCGGCATCACGACACTGAGCAGGAAGTCGGCGGGCAGGGGCTGCACCGGCGCAGTCTGCCACGCCGACGGTGACGCGACAACGAACGCCTGTCGGCGTCAGCCCGACCGCCCGGGGCCGAACGCGAACTCCCCGTCGTCCCCACCCGCCGCCGTCTGCCCGGTCGCGTAGCGCGCCACCAGCAGCTGCGCCAGCTGACCTTCGTGGCAGTGCATCTCGACGTCCGAGGGCGCCGTCTGCCACTGCTCGAGCATGCCGGCCACGGCCGCCACCAGCACGAACGCGCCGAGCGCCGGATCCTCGACCACCAGCGTGCCGTCGCGCACGCCGACCACCAGCAGCTCGCGCACGTTGGCGCGCAGCCAGCGCAGTTCCTGCCGGTCGTCGGCGCGCAGCCGGGCGGTGAAGCGACCGCGCAGCTCGGTCGCCAGCACCCGCAGCAGATGCGTCGCCGCCGGTTCGCGGAAGTGGAAGCCCAGGTAGCCGGCCAGGAACTCGCGCAGCGCCAGCGCCGCCCCGCCGGGGCCCGGACTCGGCAGCTGCAGCAGGCGCCGCCGCCGTTCGCGCCAGTGGTCGAGCACGGCGAAGAACAGCTCTTCCTTGCCGGCGAAGTGGAAGTAGACGCCGCCCTTGGTGACGCCGGCGCGCGCGGCGATGCCGTCGAGCGTGGCGCCCGCATAGCCCGACTCCGCGAACTCGATCGTCGCTGCCGCGATCAGTCGATCGCGCAACTCGGGGTCCGCCGGACGCGGCATGCGAGCCTCACTGCGGCCGGTAGAACTGCTCGCGGATGTGCTTGGGCAGGAAGAAGTCGACGTAGAACGGGTTCCACGCCCGGTCCTCCTGCGCGAACTGGTCCATCTGCGAGTAGACGAACGACAGATCGGGCGTGTCCTCCTGCAGATCGATCGGCTGCACGCGCAGACCGACCCGCTCCTCGAACGGCACCAGCGGCACGATGCGGCCGGCGTCGCCGTCGGCGAGCCGCAGCACGATCGAACGCGCCCGCCGCAGCACGTAGATGCGGTTCTCCTCGTTGCGCTTGAACAGCGACGTCAGGTGGATCGAGAACACCTCCGACTTGGTGGTCACCGCCGCCTGGAACGAGGCCTTGAGCTCCGGGTCGGGCAGCTTCTCGAACTCCTCGAGCTGCTCGAGGTCGGCGACCGTCTGGAACACCTTGCGTTTCTGCTGCTGGCCCAGCTGCAGGTTGCCGAAGTCGCTGACGTCGGTGCCGCCGCTGGCGCCGCTGGCCTGGCTCTCCGCTTCGTTGGCCTTCTCGTCGGGCTCGTTGCGGAACTTGATGATCGCGTCGATGACGCGATCGGGGATCTTGTCGGCCGGCAGGATCGACCGCAGCACCGGCCGCGACGCGGTGTTGATGTTGATGCGGATGCCCTCGCCCTCCGGCTGCGGCGGCGGCTGGTCCTCGCCGCCGGCGGCCGCACCACCGGCCGGAGCTCCACCGCCGGCCGGAGCACCACCACCGGCAGGATTGCCACCACCGGCCGGGTTGGTGCCGGCACCACCGGCCTGCTCCGGCGGCGTCTCGCCGCGCGCGATCGCCGCCGCGCGCTGCCGCGCGACCTTCTCGGGATCGCCGGGATCGGCGCGCAGCGAGGTCCACGTGGTCAGCACCGACTCGAGGCCGAGGTAGACCCGGCTGTCGAACACCTTGTCGTAGAACAGGTCCTCGGTGACCGACGGCAGCAGCAGCAGGTCGTCGAGGTGCACCATCGCACTGACCTCGCGCTGCTTCTCGTTGTCGGACTTCAGCCGCGGGCGCGGCATCGCGTCGGTGCCGGTGCGGCGACCCCAGTCGTGGATCTCCTGCGCGATGCGCTGTGCGTCGCTCGAGGTCACGTCGAACTCGGTGTCCTCGCGCAGCGCGTCGAGCAGCCGCACCAGGCGATCGCGCGAGAACTCGGCGAACTTCTCGTCCGGGCTCCAGATCGCCAGCAGGTTGAACTTGCGGTTCTCGTCCTCGACCCAGACGTAGGTGGTGAGATCGTTGTCGGCGTGGCCGACCGGCTCGTACCACCCGTCGCGACTGCTGTCGCAGGTGCCGGCCGGATCCGGTTCTTCCTCTTCCTCCCCCCCGGCGCCGCCACCGGCGCCCGGCAAGCCGCCCGCGCCACCGGCGCCGCCGGCACCGCCCGCGCCGCCGCCGCCGAGCGCCCCGGCGAGACCACCGCCTTCGCCACCTTCGCCGCCTTCGCCGGCACCGGCCATGTCATCGAGCAGCTGGTCCTCGGCCTCGCGCAGGTGGTAGAGCATCTGCGTGCGCATGCGCGCCAGCAGCGCGTCGTTCTCACCGGTGGCCCGCACCATGCGCCCGGCCACCACCAGCTCGGCGACCAGGATGTAGAGCAGGATCGAGAAGATCAGCGCCAACACCAGGGCGACGCCGCGCTGCGGCTCGGCAGCGGGAACGGCGGAACGGCGGTCGGACGGGCGAGCGATCATCAGCGGGCCTCTGACCCGCGACTGTAGCGCGTTCTTCCCGCCGGTCAGAACACGATCGCCGCCGTCTGGCCGGCGACCACCTCCACTTCGCGGCTCTCGGCGGCAGCGCCGGTCGGCGGCAATTGCACCAGCTCGACGCGCCAGCGCCCCGGCTGCAGCCCGTCCAGCGTGCCGCGGCCGCGGCGCAGCACCTGCATCACCGCCGCGGTCGCGGCCTCGGGTTGGCCGCTGGCATCGAGCCGGCGCGCCCGCGCCGAGACAATGCCACCGCCGGCACCACCCGCGGTGACGTCGATCTTGCCGGCGGCCCCGAGCTGCAGCACCAGCCCTTCGCGCGCTTCGTTCGGCGCCAGCTGGAACGACTCCGAGCCGGCCGCCGCCAGGCCCTTGCTGCTGGCGCGCACGCGCAGCGGCACACCGGCCTGCACGCCGACCAGCTCGAAGGTGCCGTCGTCGCCGCTCTTCACCGACCGCCCGCCGCCGCCGCCACCGAGCGCCTCGAGGCCACCGGGCATCATGCCTTCGATCGCCGAGGTCATCGGATCCTCGCCACCGGCCGCCGGCGGGCGCACGACGCTGACCGCGATCGCGGCCCCGGCGAGCGGGCTCCCGTCCGGACCGCGCACGACGCCGCGCACGCGGGTCTGCTCGAGCACGACGTCGACGACGTTGTCGCCGAAGCCGAGCCCGATCGGCACCACGGCCGGCATCGCGCGGCCGGACACCGTGACGCGCAGCCGGTGGTTGCCGGCCGGCAGGTTCTTCAGTTCGAAGCTGCCGTCGTCGCCGCTGCGCACCGAACGGCCGCGGTTGCCGCCGCCGAACTCGGCCATCATCTGGCCCATGTCGCCGCCGCGGTCGTCGCTGCCGTCGCCGTTGACGAAGCTGACGCGGGCGCCGGCGACCGGCTGGCCCTGATCGCGCACGAAGCCGCGCAGCGCGGCGGCCGGCGCCTGCTTCAGTTCGACGCGCGCGGTCGCTTCGTCGGCGACCACCACCGACTGCCACTCCGGGCCGCTCGGCAGCTCGCCGTCCGCGCCGCCGCCGCCACCGAACCGCTCGGCCATCGCCGCGAAGTCGCGGCCACCGCCGCGGCCGACCGCGAGCCGGAACCGATGCTCGCCGGGCGCGAGCCGTTCGAACGTCGCGGTGCCGTCGGCCGCGGTGGTGCGCGTGTCGCGACCACCGACCGCGGCCGCGCGTTCGACGCGCGCCTGCGCCACCGGCTTGCCGGCCGCATCGACGACCACCACGGCGACCTTGCCGCCGCGAAGCAACGCCACCGGCAGCTCGAGGTCGGCGGCACCCTGCACCACCTTGACCTCGCTGCGGAACGTCGCGAACTCGCGGTGCTCGACGGTGATGCGGGCCTCGCTGTCGAGCGGCACGTTGAGCACACAGCGACCGTCGTCGCCGGTGCGAGCGCTGAGGCCGCCACCGTCGTCGCCGCGCCCGCCCATCATCTGCTCGAACGGGTTGCCGCCGCGCGCCTGCGGCGCACGCACCCGCACGTTCGCGTCGCGCACCGGCGTGCTGCCGTCGATCGTCGTCACCAGCACGCGCAGCACCGGCGCCGGTTCGAGCTGCAGCACGCCGAGATCGAGCTCGCCGCGTTCGGGCACCACGAGGTCGGCGCGGGTCACCTTCGTATAGCCGAGCGCGGACACACCGATCGTCAGGGTCTGCTTAGCCTTCGGCCGCAGCCCGAGCAGCTCGACGCGGCCGTCCGCGAACGTGCGGCTGCGGGCCGGGCGCGGCGCCATCGCCATCATGGCCTCGATGCCGCCGGTGCCACCGCGCAGACGATCCTCGATCCACATCGTCTCGATCGGTCGGCCGGTGCGCGCGTCCTGGACCACGAACGTGACGCGCAGCCCGGCGTCGTAGCGCAGTTCGAGGTCCGCTACCGGCGGGGTCAACTCGAGCCGCTGCGAGCAGACCGCGAGTTCGACCATGCTGCGGCCCTGCTGCACGGCCCACACGCGGTAGCCGCGGCCGGGGCGCAGGCCGCGCAGCGTGAAGCTGCCGTCGGCGGCGACCTCGACATTGCGTTCGCCGACCATGCCGGAGTCGCCGGCCATCTCGGCGAAGTCGCTCATCATGCCGCCGAAGAACTCGGCGCCGCCCCCCATCGGGTTCGGCTCGGCGCGCGCCGGCGCTGGTGCCGTGATCGCGCCAGCGAGCACCCGCAGTCCGGTGATCCCCGCCGGCACGTCGAGCACCCGACCGGTGATGGTCGCGCCGGCCTCGAGCGTGATGACGACGTTCTCGAGCACGGCGCCGGCGGCGACCTGCAGCCCTTCGCGGCGACCGCTCGGATGATCCGGGTGGCGCGCGCGCAGCGACAGTTCGCCCGGGATCGCGTGGCCCAGCTCGAAGCGACCCTCGGCGTCGGTCAGCGCATCGTCGCCGGCGAGCCCCGCCAACGCGTCGGCGCCGGGGAACTCGAAGTCGCCGTTCTGCATGCCCGCGAACGGATTGCCGCGGCCACCGGCGCCGCCGGCGAGCGGTGCCACGCGCGCGCCGACCACCGGTGCACCGGCGACCCCGAGCACCCGACCGCGGATCACCGCGCCGCGTTCGAGCTGCAGCGTGCCGGCATCGATGTCGCCGCTCGCGTCGCGCGGCACCGCGACGTTGCGATCGAGCACACGGTGCCCGAGCGCGCGGACCCGCAGCGGCTGCGATCGGGCGGCGCCGCGCAGCACCAGCCGGAAGCTGCCGTCGGCGGCGCTCGTGGCTTCGACCCGCTGCTCCTGACTGCGCCGCAGCTGTTCGGCCCAGTCCTGCGGGCCGCGCTCCAGCGGGCCACCGGCCCCGTCTCCCATGCCGGCGAACCGGTCGCGCCACTCATTGCCGCCGCCGCCGAAGCCACCGTCGAAGCCGCCGAGCCAAGCCACCACCTGGGCGCCGACCACCGGCAACCCGCCGTCGTCGACGACGCGGCCGACGATCGCGCGCTCCGGACCGCCGTTCGCCGCGCCACCCGGCAGATCGACCGCCTGCCGTTCGGCGGTGCCATCGCTGCCGTTCCGGGACAGCTCACCAACCGCGGCCGGCGCGGGCTCCGCGGCCGCAGCCTTGGCGCCAGCGGCCTGCGGCGCGGTCGGCTGCGGGGGCGGCGTCTGCTCGCCACCGAACACGAACCAGAGGCCCGCACCGAGGGCGGCCAGGAGCACGAACGAGACGAGCAGGGGGCGGGTCGAGGCCATGAGTTGGAGTGCGCCGGCGGAGCGTAGCCCCGGTATCCGCCCGGAGCAGCAGTGCGGGGACGGTGGCACGAACTCTCGCTCGCATCCACACCATCGCGGCGAACGAACCGCGCGCCGCCGCTGCATACTGCGGCTCCAGCCATGCAAATCCCCATGCCAGCGGCGGCGCTCGCCGTCCTGTTCGCCGCCTGCGGCGCATCCCCGTCCTCCGAAGCACCGACGCAGCCCGCCGCGCCCGCGGTCGGCACCGCCGATGCCGCGGCCAAGACCAACCCTCCAGCTGACATGTCCAACGTCTATTCGCTCCGCGCCGACTCCCTGGCCGGCAAGCCGGTCGATCTCGCCGACTACCGCGGCAAGGTGACCCTGGTCGTCAATGTCGCCAGTGAATGCGGCTACACGCCGCAGTACGCGGGGCTGCAGAAGCTGCATGCCGAGTTCGCCGGCCGCGGCTTCGCGGTGCTGGGCTTCCCGAGCAACGAGTTCGGTGGTCAGGAGCCGGGCACGCCAGCCCAGATCCAAGAGTTCTGCAGCAGCAAGTTCGGCGTCGCGTTCCCGCTGTTTGCCAAGATCGCGACCAAGGCGGGCCCCAACCAGAGCCCGGTCTACCAGGTGCTCGGCAAGGCAACCGGCAAGCTGCCGAACTGGAACTTCTGCAAGTATCTGGTCGGCAAGGACGGCCAGGTGATCTCGTTCTATCCGTCCGCCACCGCGCCGGACAGCGCGGAGCTGCGGCGCGCGATCGACGCGGCGCTGCAGTGAGGTGAGCCGCGGCGGCGCGGCGCTCAGTCGACGCGCTGCGCTTCGAACAAGCCCTCGGGTTGGCGGAAGCGCAGCCGCTTGACCTGTTCCCCATCGAGCACGAACTCGGCCGAGTAGCCGGACAGGCCGCGCAAGCCGAACCGCAGGCCGCGCCGCGGCTCCAGTTCGTGCCGCTGGCCGGGCAACGTGACCACCAGCTTGTTGCCGGCGAGGGCGACCGCCGCCGCCTGGCCCTCGAGCTGGTAGTTGCCGGCCAACCTGGCGAGGAACGTCGGATCCGCGAGCCGCGCATCCGGCTGCGGCGCGAACTCGATCGGCGGCACCGAGGGCTCGAGCACCATGCGCACGCCCTCGATCTCGCCGTCGAAGTCGAGGCGGAACTGCACCTTGGTGCCCGCCAGCGCCGCTTCGCCGTCGTCCTTGCGGCCGGCGAACACGTCGTGGTGCCAATGGTCGAGGCCGACCTGCAAGCCGTGCAGATCGAGCCGCAGGCCGCGCGCATCCTGCGTGATGCGGCAGGGCCCGTAGCCGGCATCCGCGTAGTCGCCGACGTAGCTGGCGAGCGGCAACGACGGCGAGGTGTTCGCATGCCGCGCCTCGGACTCGCGCTGCCGCGCCGCCGGGAGGCTGTTCTCGGCGGCACGCATCTGCGCCACCAGCTGGCTGCGCTGGTCGCGCGGCTCGAGGCCCAGCACCCGATCGCACAGCTGGCTCACGACCAGCTCGGGCACCGGCGTGGCGTCGAGGTTGGTCAACACGACGAAGCCGAAGCCGGCCTCGGGCAGCATCGCCACCAGGGCCGAGTAGCCGTCGATGTTGCCGCCGTGGTGCACGCGGCGATGGCCGCGGTAGACGTCGACGAACCAACCGAGCGCGTAGCCGATCTCGAGCACTTCGGCGCTCGCCCCCGCCGCCACCGGACTGCTGGCCGGCATGCGCACCACGTGCAGATCGCGCGCCGAGGTCGGCGACAGCAGCGCGCGCCCCTGCCAGCGGCCGGCCTGCAGCTGCAGCGACACCCAGCTCGCCATCTCGCGCACCGAGGCGTTCAGCGACCCGGCCGGACCGATCGCGGTCAGGTCGCGCGGCGGGATCGCGGCGGTGGCGCCCTCGGCGCGCCGGTACGGGGTCGCGTGGTCGGCGTCGGCCATCATCTTCGCGACCTCGAAGTTGGCGCGCTGCATGCCGAGCGGCTGCAGGATGCGCTGCCGGACCTGCTCTTCCCAGCTGGCGCCGCCGACCACCTCGGCGAGGTGGCCGGCGCACAGATACATCAGGTTGTTGTACTGGAAGTCGCTGCGCAGGTCGTGGTTCAGCGGCAGATGCCGCAGCCGCCGCACCATGTCCGCGCGCGCGAACGACGCCCCGTACCAGACCAGGTCGTGGCGCGGCATGCCGCTGCGATGGGTGACCAGATCGCGCGGCGTCAGCCGCTCGCCGACCGCTGCATCGGCGAGCGCGAAGTCCGGCAGCCAGCGCCGCACCGGCGCGTCCCATTCGAGCCGACCGTCGTCGACCAGCATCGCCAGCAGGCAGGTGGTGAAGGCCTTGGTGCTGCTGCCGATCGCGAACAACGTGTCGGCGGTCACCGGCTGGTCGGCGGCGACGTCGCGCTGACCCGACTGCAGCGTCGCGAGGACGCGTTCGCCCTCGACGATCGCGACCGCGATGCCGGGCACCTCGAACATCGTGCGCGTCTCGTCGAGCCACTGCTGCAGGCCGTCGAACTTGCCGGCGGTGGCCGCCGCGGCCGCCGCCGCGCGCACCAGCTCGAACTTCAGCCGCTGCCCGGCCTGCGTGAACGTGCCGGCGATCTTGTCGCCGCTCGCGTCGCGTTCGCCGCGGAAGGTCGGCGCCCCCGGCGTGTCGGCGATCGTGAACTCGATCTTCGCCGCCTCGGCACGCAGCCGCTCGAGCGGCAACGCCTCGGCGCCCTGGGCCGGGATGTCGATCGTGCCGACGAGCGTGCCAGAGGCCTCGGTCAGGTGCACGGTCACCGCCAGCGGCGCGCCCGGCACGGCGATGCTGCCGCGCCAGTCGCCGGCGAACGACTGCGCCAGCAGCGGCTCGGGCCAGCCGGCGAGCGCCAGCAGCACGGTGATTGCGAAGAGGAACGGGCGCGCGGAGCGGCGCCGGCACACGGTCGCGGGGGGAGCCATCATCGCGGCGCTGACAATCCCCTGCCCGGCGGCGGGGGTGCAAGCGAGCGCGGGAAAAATCGTCGCGTCAGAGCCGGTCGTCGGGCCGGGTCGGCGCGCCGCGATCCTCGACGATGCGCGGCGTGATGTGGAACTCGACCGTGGTCTCGCTCTCGGTCCGACTCGTCGAGCGGAACAGGAAGCCGAGCACCGGGATGTCGCCGAGGATCGGCACCTTGGTCTCGCTCTCGAACTCGGTGCGCGACTTCAGGCCACCGATGACCAGCGTGTGCTTGTCCTTCAGGTAGACCGTGGTCAGCGCGGTGCGGGTGCTGGTGATCGGCGTGCTGACCGGTTGCGTGTCGGCGAAGCCGGTGATCGCCGACACGTCGGCGTAGACCTGCAGGATCACCGAGTCGGTGCCGGCGATCA
The DNA here is from genome assembly GCA_025459175.1 of Planctomycetota bacterium. GTDB lineage: Bacteria > Planctomycetota > UBA1135 > UBA1135 > UBA2386 > UBA2386. Next base: position 21,931 of record JALORC010000073.1, read on the forward strand.
CCGGGATGATGTTCATCCGCACGCCGACCGGCTTGAACTCGATGTCGGTCGCGACCTCGGCGCCGAGCTGGTTGATCTTCGCCTTCGGGAACGGCACCTGGGTCAGCGTCGAGATCGCGGCGACGCCGCCGTTGCGCACCACCAGCACCGGCGAGCTCTGGATGTCGGCCTGGTTGTTGGCCTCGAGCGCCTCGAGCACCATGTTGAGTTCCCAGCTGTCGTGGATGCCGCCGAGCGTGAAGCGGCCGACGTCGGTGACCGGCGAGGTGCCGACCGTCGGCTGGCGCATCGGGAACACCGACGTGTAGGCGCGCACCAGCTGGCTGCTGCTCAGGTTGCCGAGGATCGGCGCGTTGTTCTCCGGATCGATGCTGCCGACGCCGAACGCGATCGCGTTGGCGCTCTGGTACTCGACGACGCGCACCGTGATCTCGACCTGCGGGATGCTGCTGTAGAACAGGTCGAGCGCCGCCTCGAACGCCGCCAGCCCGGCCGGCTTCGCGGTGACCAGCGCCAGGCCCACCGCCGGCGCGGTCTTGAAGTTGGTGTTCGGTGGATCGCCGCGCACCGCGGTCGGCGCGATCGCGCCCGGTGGCTCGGCCAGGATCGCACCGCTGAGGATCTCGAAGTCGGGCACGAACGTCACCTCGACCTCGTGCTCGCGCAGCATGCGCCCGAGGATGCTGCGGCTGTCCGGGCCACCGATCTTGGTGCCGGGCGGCGGCGCCTCGAGCACGTCGCGGTTCACCTTCGGCGGCTTGTCCGGCGTGATCTCGGTGATCAGCTTCAGGAACGTCGACGCCAGTTCGCCGGCCAGGAAGTACTGCTTGGTCACCGAGCCATCGGCGCCGATCAGCACGTTGCTGCCGAACTGCAGCCGCATGCGCGCGTCGCGCTGGTCCGGCGTCTCCTTCGGATCCTGCGGCGACGGATTCGGCTGCGCCGCCGCCGCGCCACCGCCAAGGCCCCATGCGATGGGCCCCAGGGTATTGGCGCCGCGCTGCGGGCGATCGGCGACCGAGCCGTCGATGCTCAGCGGCTCGGTGCGCTGCGGCGGGGAACTCGCGCAGCCGCCCAACAGGCAGGCGAGTGCAACCAGACCAGCCGATCGGCTGGCAGCCATCGAATACGCTCGGCGGGGTGGACGAGGCACGCTGGCAGATCGAACGACAACGAGGGGGGCGAGGCGAGAGGCAAGCGGCCGAACTGCATCAATCGCGGCTCACTCGGCGACCTTGCCGGCGACCTTGTCGGTCAGGTCCACCACTTCCTTGCCATGCTTGTCGGTGATGTCGTCCTTGCGGGTGACCATGTCGCGGCTCTCGGCGGTGGCGATCTCCCGGACCGCATCGCGGATCCGGTTGTTCATCTGCGCCACCAGCTGCCGACCCTGCGCCGAGTCGGCGTCGATGCCCTCGGCCTGCATCTTCTTCCACTCCCGGGTCGCCTCCCGGACTCGCCCCTCGTCGATCACCGCCGGCGCCGAGGTATTCGACGCGCTGCCGTGGTAGACGACCGCGCCCTTCTTGACCGTGACCTGCGCCAGCACCGGGGCCAGCAGCGAGAACAGCACGAGCAGCAGACGACAACTAGGAAGAAGGCGCATGGTGGATCCTGAGGCCGATTTTGGCCAACCGCTGGCCTGACCGGTGTCAGCGCTGAGCAAGCGGCGGTCCGGAGTTTTTCGCCACAGTCACCATGACGTCTTTAAGCCCATGATTCGAGCCGTCTTGAGCTGAGACAGAAATTAACTGGTCAGACCGGATCAGAATCCGCCACCGGCAACTCGCCACGTGCCAGAAACTGGCCAGCAACGGCTGATGGCCGATAAAACGCACCCCGTCGGGAGCCGACCCGTTCGAGATGCCCGCTCTGCACCAGGGCCTGCAGGTCGCGCAGGGCGGTCCGGTGCGACAGGTTGCAGGCCTGCATGTGGTCGAGGGTCGAGTAGGTGCCGCGGCGGACGACCGCGACCAACAGCTGGTGCAAACGCGGCGGCAGCGGCGCCGGCGCGGCGGCCGCCGCCGGTTCGACGCCCTGCTGCGACGGGACGGTGTCGACCGGCTGGCCCACCGGCGGCTGGGCTGGTGGTTCGGCTGGTTCGGCTGGCCGCGGCAGCAGCACCACCGGCTCGGTCGGTCCCGGTGCGGCTGACCCCGGCGCGACCGCCGCCGGGGTGGCGGGGCTCGCCACCACTGGACCGGCCACCGGGGGACCGGCCAACGGGGCGACGCCGGCCAGCGGCAGCGGCTCCGCGGCCAGCGAGCCAGGATTGCTGCCGACCAGCGCCACCTGCACATCGCGCTGCTGCACGACCTCCCCACGCGCCAGCACCATGGCCCGGAACACGGTGTTGCGCAGCTGGCGAATGTTGCCCGGCCAGTCCTGCCGGTAGAGCTCGTCCATCGCGTCGGTCGACCAGGCGCGATCCTGGGCATGCCCGTCGGCGGTGATCTCGGCGCGGAAGTGGCCGACCAGGCTGGCCAGCTCCTGCTTGCGTTCGCGCAGCGGCGGCACCTTCACCACCATGCCCTGCAGCCGGTAGTACAGATCCTCGCGGAACGTACCCTCGGCGACCATGCGCACCATGTCGCGGTTGGTCGCGGCGACCACGCGCACATTGACCTTGACCGGCTCGCTGCCGCCGACGCGGTCGACCTCCCCCTCCTGCAGCACGCGCAGCAGCTTGACCTGCACCTCGAGCGGGATCTCGCCGACCTCGTCGAGGAACAGCGTGCCGCCGTCGGCCTGTTCGAACCGCCCGATCTTGCGCCGATCGGCGCCGGTGAACGCGCCGCGCTCGTGGCCGAACAGCTCGCTCGCCACCAAGGCCTCCGGCAGCGACGCGCAGTGCACCTTGATCAGCGGCCCGCCGGCGCGCCGGCTCCAGCGATGCACGAGGTTGGTCAGCACTTCCTTGCCGACGCCGGTCTCGCCCTCGAACAGGATCGGCAGGTCGGTCGGCGCCACCTGCCGCAGCGTGCCGTAGACGTCGCGCATCGCCGGACTGACCGCGGTCACCCCGGCGCGCTGCAGGCTCTCGTCCGACTCCATCGCCGACGCACCGGGCGTCGCCAGCGCGACCACCCGTGCGCGCAGCGCCTCGAACAAGAACTCGCTCGACGGCGCCTCGTCCGGGAACGCCACCACGACGCTGCTCGGCGGCGCCGCCTCGACCTCGTTCTCCGGCAGCTGTCGCACCAGCTCGCCCCACACGCGCGCGACCGCGGCGGCGCTGGCCTCGGCCTGGGCCCGCACGAAGCCCGGCAGCGCGACGTGGAACTGACCGCCGCCGAGGTGGGCCAGGATCGCCTGGTGCGGCAGCTGTTCGCGCAACACCGCGGCGAACCGGCGCAGACCGCGCGGCCGCCGTTCGCCGTCGCCGAGCACGATGGCGAGCATCGACAGCGGCCGACTGCGCTGTTGCGCGAGCGCCACTTCGTCGGTGACGCGGCGACGGAAGTAGTCGGGCGTGAAGGTCGCGGTGACCGGATCCTGCACCGACAGCCGCTGCAGCTGGCAGCGCTCGAACGCCACCGCCGCCTGCGCGGCGACGGTGCTGAGCAGATCGAGGTCGACCGGCAGCGGCGGCACGCGCGTGAAGCCGAGCAGGATCAAGCCGCGCGGCTGCCCGCCGAACACGATCGGCAGCGCCACCAGCGAACGGCAGCCCGGCACCAGCGCCGCGAATGGCGCCGGCAGTTCGCCGGTCGGCGCCGCCAGCGCGAACGCGCCCACCATCGTGCCGAGCGGCAGGCTGCCGAGCGGCAGCGCCAGCGGCGCGCCGTCGCCACCGGCGAACACCGCCAGCTCCTGGCCACCGGGTGGCGCCAGCAGGATCCGCACCGAATCGGCCGGCGTGTGCGTGCGGCAGAAGCGGTGCAGCACGTCGCGCGCGACCGACTCGTCCTGTTCGGCGGCGAGCTCGGACATCGTGCGATTGAGCACCTGCAGATCCTGCAGCCGCGCCTGCAGATCCGCCGCCATGCGATTGAACGCGCGCGTCAACCGCCCGATCTGCCCGCCGTCGTCGACCGGCACCCGCGTCTCGAGCTGCCCACGCGACAGCGCCTGCGCGCCGAGCTCGAGGCGTTCGATCGGGCGGCTGATGCGACCGCTGACGACGAACGACAGGAACACCGCGAGCACGACCAGCGAGCCGGCGACGAGCAGGAAGAAGCCGCGCACCGGGATCCGGCCGACGGCCAGGTCGAGCGAGGCGCGCTGGTCGGGCTGCTCGACGACGAGCAGCGCGCGCGGCGTGTCCTGCAGATCGCGCAACACCTCGCTGCCGCACAGCAGTTCGCCGCCGATACCGGGCAGTCGTTCGACCACCGGCTGGCCGAGCTCGACGCCGGCCAGCAAGGCCCGTTCGCGCTGCACCATCGTCGCCGGATCGAGCGCCTGCTGGCGCTGCAGCGCCGCCGAACGCCGCGCCGCCGCGACCGCGATCGGATAGCCGCGCACGTCGGCGAGCAGCGCGTCGTGGCCGGGCACCAGTTCGCCGAGCAGCGTGTCGTCGAGCGGCCGCCCGGCGGTCAGCACCAGCGCGCCACCGCGACTGTCGAGTTCGGCGCGCACACCGAGCAGCAGCGTGCCCCACTGCATGAACACGCCGGGCTCGAGGCGGGCCGGGGTCTGCACGTTGGCCATGCGTTCGTCGCCGGCCACCAGCACGATCGGGCTCGGCAGCGGCTTCTGGCGCGGCTGCCACTCGAGCCGCAGGAACCCACCGCGCCATTCGGGCGGCAGCTGGCCGGCGAGCAGCTTCTGCAGCTCCGCGGCGATACCGGCCACCGCCGCCTCCGACGGCGCCTCGGCGACGCCGGCGAGGCGACCGTCGAGCAGCTGCGCGAGGTCCTGCAGCCAGCGCTGCGCCGAGCCACCGACCTTCGCCTTCTGGCTGTCGAGCTGCGCCAGCGCGCTGCGCACCGTGGCGCGCATGCCGTCCTCGACATCGGTGGCGTGGCCGCTCTCCAGCACCTGCACCAGCACCAGCGACAGCAGCCCGAGCGGCGCCAGCGACGCCACGGTCGTTACCGCCATCAGCCGCAGCCGCAGGTTGGTGGCGGCGGCGAGGATCTCACTGAGCAGCACCAGCAGGAACGGCGCGCTGCACAGACACAGCAGCAGGCCCCAGCGGCTGCCGGAACGCATCGCTGCGGCCCACTGCGGCTCGATCGACGACAGCGCCAGCACGGCGCCGTCCCAGCCGTCGCCGCGCAGCGGCGAGAACAGCGTCAGCCGGCGGCTGCCGTCGGCGAGCAGCAGTTCGGTGGTGACCGGTTCGCTGCCGGCGACCACCCGCGGCAGGTTGCGCAGCTCCTGGCGTGCGTCCAGCGGCAGCATCGACTCGGTCAGGCGACCGGCGCGATAGATCGACAGCGACGCACCCTGCAGCGCCGCCAGCGTCTTCGGCTCGATCTGCTTCTCGTTCGGGCTGGCGCCGCGCACCAGCGACGACTCGGGCGGGTCCTGGGGTGCAGCCGCCTTCTCGCTGACGAACACCACGGAGCGGAACCGCATCCGGTACTCGGCGAGGCTGCGGAACTCGATCGCCTCGAGCGGCGCGTCGGTCGGCAGGTCCGGCACCGGGTAGCCGAGGTTGACGTGGCGTTCCTGGCTCTCGTCGACCCACGACAAGGCGATCGACGCCGGCGAGCCTTCCGGCGGGTCGTCGCGGGTGTTGTGCACCGCCAGCTCGTAGAACATCGACACCTGGTGCTCGAGCACCAGGCTGCGCTTCTGCCGGCCGCCGCCGAAGTGCAGCACGATCTCGGCGACGCGCGCGCCCGGATTGGCGGTCGGCAGGCCCGGGTAGATCGCGCGGTAGAAGAACCACAGCCGCTGCGGTGGTTCGAGCCCCGGTTGGATCGCCACCTTCGCGACCGCGCCGGGCGCGAGCTCGATGCCGGCATCCTGCGGATACGGCCCGCGCAGATCGGTCAGCACCCCCTGCCGCGACGGCTCGCCGAGCGACACGGGTTCGATGCGGCCCGGCTCGCGGCCTTCGAGCGACAGCCCGACCAGGCGCAGGTCGTTGCCGCGCAGCGCGGTCACCGACAGCCCGCGCAGGTCGCGGTCGAGCACGATCGGTTGCACCCAGACTTCCCAGAAGTCGCGGCCCAGCGCGTCGCCGTCGGCGGCGGGGCGATCGAAGTCGACCTCGAGCCGCCGCGTGTTGCCGCCGCCGAAGTCGAGGTCGAGCGCGAGCCGCGGCGACGCCACCTCGCGGGTGCGGAACGTGAACGAGGGCACGAACGGCCGGCCGATCACCAGGTGCGCGCGGGTGCCGCGCAGCGCCGGATCGAACTGGAAGTTCTCGCTGCGGTCGATCGCCAGCGGCAGCCAGTAGGTGCGCACCGGCAGTTCGTCGAACTGCCGCACCGGCGGGCCGAACGGTTCGACCGCGACCTCCGCGAGCGAGCGATACGTCGTGTAGCGCTGGCGCGCGATCGACCGGCCGGACATGAGGTCGAGCAGCGCCCGATCGCGGCTCTGGCCGCGATAGCTCTTCAGCGTGCCTTCCTCGTAACTGGCCAGCTCCGTCTGCAGCCGGGTGTGCACCTGCTCCAGCCGTTCCCGCTGCGCGCGGTCGCGGAACCCCATCAACAGCTGCGGCAACCACCAGCCGGCCACGAACAGCACCACGCCGAACACCAGCAGGGTCGGCCGCAGCCACGGCGCGCGCTGCCGCACCGCCGACCACCCGCGCAGCAGCAGTACCAGCGCGACCAAGGTCAGCAGCGGCACCACGAGGTATGGCAGATCGGCGAGGATCTCCCCCGCCAGCAGCTGGCCACGTTCGGTCGGCACCAGCGGCCCGGGCGCCGGCAGCAGCAGTTGCGGCATCGTGTCGGCGGTGCCGAGCTGGCCCGCCGCCAGCGCGACCGGCCGACGGTCGTCGCCGAGGTCGTGGTCCCGCAGCACCAGGTTGGCCCCGATGCGCTGCGCCCCGGGCCGCAGCGACGGGTAGTGGTGGAACGGAATCGCGGCCTCGAACTGGTAGCTGGTCGGACCGGTGCGGCGCGCGGCGACCGTGATGCCCGACAGCAGCGGCGTCGACTGGGTCGGCGACACCGACTTGCTCGCCTCGCTCCAAGCCCACGGGCGTTCGGTGGCCAACGGCGTCAGGTAGAGCACCCGCGGCTCGGCGCGCTGCGCGCTGGTGCCGTCGACCGCAAAGGCCAGGTGCAGCTCGATCCGGTCGGAGCGATCCGGGGCCAGCAAGGCACCGTCGTGAATCTGGTCATCTTGGACCTCGCCGGCCAGGAACAGGTGGTTGCTGTCACTGGCCCAGCGGAAGGTCGCCGACAAATCGGCCACGCCACCCCAAAGGTCCTGCCCCTCCACGAGTTGGGCCTTTTCCGCCAAGGCAACGGTGGCGGCGTCGGCGGGCCACTCGGCGAGATCGCCATCGATCGCCGGCGTCATCGCCGAAATGGCCACGGCCGGCGGCGACTGCGGCATGGCCGCGAGCGACGCTCCGAACACCAGCGCGGCAAAGGCGATGCGCATACGGCGCCGATGCTAGCCGGGGACCGCCTCAGGCAGGAGCCCCGGCCGGAGCCTTCCCGCAGGGAGGTGACCTCCCTGCGGGTTCGGCGCCGAGAACTCAGTCGCGGCGCGGGCGGCGACCACGATCGCGGCGCGGGCCACGATCGTCACCGAGCACACTGTCCAGCGACTCGAGCTGGCCGACGTCCTCAGGGGCCGGGCGAGCGGGCCGCGGCTCCGCATCGTCGAAGTCGGCCATCGGCATGCCACCGCGCGGTCCACGATCGCGGCTGCCACCAGGGCGGGGGCCGCGATCCGGGCGATCGCCACCGACCGGCTCGTCACCGACCGGCCGCGGCGGGCGCGGCGACACCGGTGCGACCGGTGGTGCAGCGGCATCGCGGTGCGGCCGGCGCTCGCCGCGCCCACCCACCTGCGGTTCGTCGCGGCGCGCGCGCCACGGATCGCTCGGCGTCCGCTCGGCGTCGTCGACGCGCGGCGCACGCTCCGGGCGACGCTCCATCGGCGGCACCACGGGCGGGCGTTCGCTGCGCAGCGGACGGTCCTCGCGCACCGGACGGTCCTCGCGCGCCGGACGGTCTTCGCGCGCCGGGCGGTCCTCGCGCACCGGGCGATCCTCACGCACCGGGCGGGTCGGAGCCGCGTCGCGCACCGGACGCCGATCGTCCCGCATCGGGCGCTCCTCGACCGGCGGACGCTCGTCGCGCACCGGACGGCGCTCGTTCATGCGGTCGTCCCCGAACGAACGCGGGCCGCGCTCGTCGCGGACCGGACGGTCTTCGCGCACGGGGCGCTCGTCAGCGAACCGCTCGGGGCGCGGGCCAGGGCCACGCGGATCGCGCGCCGGCCGGTCCTCGCGCTCGCTGCGGATCGGACGCTCCTCGGCACCGCGCTCGGGCCGCGGGCCGCGCTCGTCACGCACCGGCCGCGCTTCCTCGCCGCGGACCGGGCGGTCGTCGCGCATCGGGCGATCGCTGCGCTCCGGACGCGGGCCACGCTCTTCGCGCACCGGCCGGTCCTCGCGCTCGCCGCGGAACGGACGTTCCTCGGCGCCGCGCTCGGGCCGCGGCGCGCGCTCTTCGCGCGCCGGGCGATCCTCGCGCTCACCGCGGAACGGACGCTCCTCGGGGCTGCGCTCCGGACGCGGGCCGCGCTCTTCGCGCATCGGCCGGTCCTCGCGCTCGCCGCGGAACGGACGCTCCTCGGGGCCGCGCTCGGGCCGCGGGCCGCGCTCCTCGCGCACCGGGCGGTCCTCGCGCTCACCGCGGATCGGACGCTCCTCGCGCACCGGCCGCTCGCTGCGCACCGGGCGATCTTCGCGGATCGGACGATCTTCGCGATCGGGGCGATCCTCGCGCGCCGGACGATCCTCGCGGACCGGGCGATCCTCGCGGACCGGGCGATCCGCACGCGCCGGACGATCCTCGCGGGCGGGACGTTCGCTGCGCACCGGGGCTTCCTCGACCGGCGCGGCCGCGGCGGGGGCGGCACCGGCCGGAGCCGCGCCACCGCGCTCGGCCAGCAGGATCGCCTTGCGGCTCAGCTTGACCTTGCCGAAGTCGTCGATCGCCAGCACCTTGACCTTGATCACGTCGCCGATGCGCACGACGTCGGTGACGGCGCGGATGAAGCCATCCGACAGCTCCGAGACGTGCACCAGGCCTTCCTGGCCCGGCAGGATCTCGACGAACGCGCCGAACTCCTTGATCGCGGTGACGCGCCCTTCGTAGGTGCCGCCGAGCTCGACCTCGGCCGTCATCGAACGGATGTGGTCGACGCAGGCCTTGACCTTATCCGAGTTGGCGCCGGTGACGGTGCACAGGCCGCCGTCCTCGATCGAGATCTTGCACTCGAAGTTCTCCTGCATCGCGCGGATGTTCTTGCCACCCGGGCCGATGATCAGGCCGATCTTCTCGTTGGGCACCGTCAGCGACTCGAGGCGAGGCGCGTTCGGGCTCAGCTCGGCGCGCGGCGAGCGCAGCGCCTTCAGCATCTCGCGCAGCACGTGCAGACGACCTTGCTTCGCCTGCTCGAGCGCCTCGGCCATGATCTGGCGCGTCAGGCCCTCGCACTTGATGTCCATCTGCAGCGCGGTGATGCCGCGCCCGGTGCCGACGACCTTGAAGTCCATGTCGCCGCACGCATCCTCGCTGCCGAGGATGTCGGTGAGGATCGCGTACTTCTTGCCTTCCATCACCAGGCCCATCGCGATGCCCGCGACCGGCTGCTTGATCGGCACACCGGCGTCCATCATCGCCAACGTGCCCGAGCACGCGGTGGCCATCGACGAGCTGCCGTTCGACTCCAGGATCTCGCTGGTGATGCGGATCGTGTAGGGGAACTCCTCGCGCGACGGCAGCACCGACTCGAGGCCGCGCTCGGCGAGCGCACCGTGGCCGATCTCGCGGCGACCGGGCGCCAGCACGCGCTTGACCTCACCGACCGAGAACGGCGGGAAGCTGTAGTGCAGCAGGAAGCGCTTGCGCGGCTCCGGCATCAGGCCGTCGATGATCTGCTGGTCGTCGGTGCCGCCGAGCGTGACGACGCCGAGCGCCTGCGTCTCGCCGCGGGTGAACAGCACCGAGCCGTGCACGCGGGGCAGCACGCCGACCTCGATCGTGATCGGGCGCACCGTGGTGTGGTCGCGGCCGTCGGCGCGGCGCCCCTTCAGGATCGACTTGCGTTCGGCGTCCTTGATGATGTCACCGAGGATCTCGCCGACCTTGCCGTTCCACAGCTTGGCCTCCATCTCGCTCGAACCGGCCGGCGCGTGGAACTTCTTCTGCGCCTTCTCCTTGGCGGCCTTGGTCGCGGCGCCGCGCATCTGCTTGGTGCCCGGCGTGAGCGGAGCGGCGCGCAGCTCGTCGCCGAACTCGTCCTCGATCGCGGCGACCAGCTCCGGATCGTGCACCGGCGGCGTGAACGCCATCTTCGGCTTGCCGGCCTTCTGCATCAGCTCGTCGACCATGTCGGCGATCTGCCGGCAGATGTCGTGCGCGAGCTCGAGCGCCTGCAGCATCGTCTCCTCGCTGACTTCCTTGGCGCCGGCCTCGACCATCACGATCGCGTCCTGGTGCCCGGCGACGGTCAGGTTGAGCTTGTTGTTCTCGGCCTGCAGCTGGCTCCACAGCGGGTTGACGACCAGCTTGTCGTCGATGCAACCGATGCGGACCATGCCGAGCGAACGGCCGTGCGGCAGCGAGCTCAGCGCCAGCGCGGCGAAGCTCGCGATCGAGGCGAGCACGTCGGGATCGTTCTCACGATCGGCCGACATCACCTGCGACAGCACCTGCACCTCGCGCTTGAAGCCGTCCGGGAACATCGGCCGGATCGAGCGGTCGATGATGCGGCAGGCGAGGATCTCCTTGGTGCTCGGCCGACCTTCGCGCTTGAAGAAGCCGCCGGGGATCACGCCCACGGCCGACGTCTTCTCGCGGTAGTCGACCGTCAGCGGGAAGAAATCGATGCCGTCGGCGGCCTTGGCGCTGTTGACCGTCGCCAGCACCATCGTGTCGCCGTAGCGGGCGACGACGGCACCGTCGGACAGCTTGGCCATGCGGCCGGTCTCGAGCGACAGCGTGCGGCCGCCGATGGTGCGCTCGACCACGACCTTGCCGGTCGGGGCGGGCACCTTCGGGGGTGCGGCGGGCGCCTTGCTCACGGGCGCCGGTTCGGCCGCGGGCTCGCGGCTCGCGCGCGGCTTCTGAGCCTCGCGGCCGGCCGCCGGCTTGCTGCGCGGCTTGGTGGTCTTGGTCGGGGTGGTCGAATCGTCTGCCTTCTTCTTGCTGGCCATGTCTGCCTGTTTCCTTTCACTCACTTCGTAGCTTGCTGACGCTGGCAATGGCTGCCCCTACGTGGGGCCCAGGCCGAAGCAGCGTTTGGCGGGATCGACCCGCCGCCCGGGTCCGGCGCAGGATGCACCGGTCCGCGGAGTTCGCCTCGGTCGCCTCACGGCGCCGATCGCGAACGGAACCCGGGCACGAACCCGAACTCCTGTGGCTGGCCCCGGCGCCTCGCGCCGCGACCATCGAACCGACTACCGGTCGGCTGCGGGGTGCCTGCGGCACCGCTCTCTGCAATGGAACGTTCCAATCGGAGGCCGGCTGCACATCGGCATGGCCGGCATTGCCGACGCGGGCCGTCGCCCGCGCACGGCGCCTGCTCAGGGTATCACTACTCAGGGTATCACTGCCTAAGGTACCGCGGCGGATGCTGTCGTCGCTCCCGCCCGACGCGCTGCGGCCCGATCGGTGGCGGCAGCGGCTTCTCGTCACTTGCGCAGTCCCAGCTTCGCTGCGAGCTGCGTGTACTTGTCGGCGTCGGTGCGCCGCATGTAGGTCGCCAGCTTGTTGCGCCGGTTCACCTTCATCAGCAGGCCGTGGCGACTGTGGTAGTCCTTCGGGTGCCGCTGCATGTGTGCGGTGAGTTCGACGATCTCTGCCGTCAGCACCGAGATCTGGATCTCGGGACTGCCGCTGTCGGTCGGGTGGCGCTTGGCGCCGGCAATGATCTGCTTCTTGGTGTCTGCGGAGATGGTCATCCCTGCGTCCTTGTTGGTTTTGCTGACCAGCGCCCCAGAACAGGGTTTCCGGGACGGAGGTCGGCCCTTGCGGGCATGGGCATGGTTACGAAGGCCGAGAGGATAGCCAGCCGGCGCGCGGCTCCGCAACAGCCAAGGCGGCAAAGCTCGCCAGCGGTCGCCCCTCGGGCGAGCAGACGACGCAGCGGGGCATCGCGGCAATCGCTGCGCCGGGTCGCCCTGCGGGCGAGCCGGATCACAGCGTGCGGCGCGGCAGCTGCAGCATCATCTCGCGGACCGCCAGCTCGACACAGCTGCGGGCCATGCCGTCGCGGTCGCGCGGGGCCGGGCCCAGCCCACCCGCCTTGACCTCACCCTGGATCGAGCCGCTCCACAGCTGCACGCCGTCGGCACCGACCATCGCCGCCTGGAACTGGAACCAGACCTTGCGATCGACCTGCAGCCGGCCCTCGTCCCACTTGTCGACGCGCAGCGCGAACACCGCGTTCTCGGCCGCGTGACCGGCCATCTTCTGCAGCGTGGCAGGGACCAGGATCGACTCGCCAGCCGGCGGAATCGGCGCGCTGCGCAGCGAGGCGTCGACGACCTCGGGGCGGATCGGCGTGAACAGGCGATCGACGATCTGCCGCATGACCTCCTGCCGCAGCAGGGTCAGCAGGCGCGCGGCCGAACCGTTCGGGGTGCCATCCTCGACCGGCAGCACGGCGATGTCGGCCGGGCTGCGCATCGCGTAGGCCGGGGTGGCGGCGAACGACGAGCTGACCACGACCGGCGCCGGCGTCTGGCAGCCGGCGGCGAGCAGGGCGGTGGCGGCGAGCGCGAGCAGGCGGCGCGAACGGGCGAACATCGGGGTGTGGGGCGAAAGCAAGAGCATGACCGTTCCTCGGCAGCGCGGGTTGACCGTGCCCGGCCGCGATTCGGCCGCACCATAGCAAGCCGGCCAGCGCACGGGAAGCACGAGGAACGACCGCCGCGGTCTTGCCGGGCGACGACGCCGCGGGGGACCTGGGCCCATGCGGAGCACCTCGCGTCCCTCAGTTCGGCTGCGGCCCCAGCAGATCCCAACGGTTGCCGGCGACGTCCAGGAAGACGGCGACGCGGCCGTAGCTCTCGGTGCGCGGTTGCGTCACGAACTCGACCCCGAACCGCCGCATGCGCGCGAACGCGGCCTCGAAGTCGTCGACGCGCAGGAACAGACCGACCCGACCTGCGAACTGGTCGCCGATGGCGCGCTGCTGGTGCGGCCCGTCGGCGCGAGCGAGCAGCAGTCCGCTGCGCGCCCCGGGTGGCTTCACGACGACCCAGCGCTTGCGGCGGCCGTCATTGGTCAGCGCCGGCACGTCCTCGGTGAGCTCGAACCCGAGCCCCTCGACGAAGAACCGGATCGCTTCGTCGTAGTCGCGGACGATCAACGCGGTGTGTTCGATGTGCATGCGATGCGCCGTGGTGACGACCAGCCTATGGGCCGGGTCGGGCCGGCGCCGCCGGGTTGTGGTCCATTCGCCGGCGCGCTCCGATGCCACGATGCCGACCACCCACCACGTGCTCGTCCTCACCGGTGCGGGCATCAGCGCCGACAGCGGCGTACGCACGTTCCGCGACGCCGGCGGGCTGTGGGAAGGTCACGCTGTCGAGGACGTCGCCACGCCCGAGGGCTGGGAGCGCGATCCGCGCCTGGTGTGGCGCTTCTACCAGCAACGGCGCGCGCAGCTGCGCACGGTGCAACCCAACGCCGCGCACCGCGCGCTGGTGACGTTCGCCGACGCGCTGCGGCAACACGGCCACACGTTCACACTGGTGACGCAGAACGTCGACGACCTGCACGACCGCGCCGGCGGCGAGGTGCTGCACATGCACGGCGAACTGCAGCGGCTGCGCTGCGAACGCTGCGCGGCGGTGGTGCACGACACGCTGCACGTCGATCCGGGCCGCTTCGTGCCGTGCCCCGAGTGCGAACATCCGCGCCTGCGGCCGCACATCGTCTGGTTCGGCGAGATGCCGTTCCATCTGCCCGCGATCGATCGGGCGCTGCGCACCTGCACGCACTTCGTCGCGATCGGCACCAGCGGCAAGGTGTATCCGGCCGCCGCGATGCTGCAGCAGGCGCGCGCGGACGGCGCGATCACGTGGGTGCAGTCGCTCGAGCCACCGGACAACCTCGACGGGCGCGACCAATACCGTCAGGGCCGGGCCGCGGAAGTGGTGCCAGTGCTGCTGCGCGAAGTGGCGGCGGCGATCGGCGTGTCGTTGGCTTGAGTCCGATCGCGCCCGGTCCCG
>JALORC010000165.1 GCA_025459175.1 Planctomycetota bacterium
CGTGCCGGCGCTCGGCAACACGGTGCGGTTCACGCTCGGCACGAGCTACCCGATCGCCGGCTTCCTGTTCGGCACGCCGGCGCTGCTGCCGTTGACCGGTATCTGCAGCTGCTCGCTCGGCGTCGACGGCGCCCTGGTCATCGCCAATCCGCTGGTGCTGCCGATCCCGCGGAACGTGAACCTGGTCGGTGCCACGTTCTCGGCGCAGGGCTTCAGCTTCCAGGCCGGACCGTGCTTCGGTTCGGCGTCGCTGTCGAACACGATCGACATGACGATCCGGTGAATCGGATGGCGCCGCGCGCACTGCGGCCTCGAGTGTCGCGGGCGGGCGCGAAATGGGTGGTGCGCAGCCGTGCCGTCCGGGATGGTCCCCGGTCATGCGCTGTCGCGAACCGTTGTCCGCCAGGTCACCTCGGGCGCCGAACTCCGCTCTGCGGTCGCTGCTGGTGGCGCTCGCGGGGACTGCCGCGGCATGCCGGGCCCCGTCGCCGCCGCCGATGTCGCGCGCTTGGTGGCAACCGACGGCGCCGTTGCCGGTGGCCAGCAGCCTGCGTGGCCTCGCCGCGCTCGATCGCGACATGGCCTGGGTCGGCGGTGCCGACGGGGCGCTGTGGCGCACCGTCGATGGTGGCGCGAGCTGGCAGGCGGTGGCGCCGGCCAACGAGACCGACGCCGACTTCCGCGACGTGCACGCGTTCGATCGCGACACCGCGGTGGTGATGGCGGCCGGCACGCCGGGGCGCCTGTATCGCACCAACGATGGCGGCCGCAGCTGGACCCGCGTGCTGCTCGACGAACGCCCGGCGACGTTCTTCGATGCGATCGCGTTCGATGGCCGGCACGGCGTGCTGGTCGGCGATCCGATCGACGGCCGGTTCTGCATCTGGACCAGTGACGACGCCGGGGCGAGCTGGCAGGTGCAGGCGCCGGAACGGCTGCCGCCGGCGTTGCCGGGCGAAGCGGCGTTCGCGGCCAGTGGCACCTGCGTCGCCGTGCGGCTCGGCGCGGTGGGGCCGCAGTACTCGCTGCTGACCGGCGGCCCGAGCGGCGCGCGGTTGCTGCAGTGGGGCGGCGACGGCCTTCGCGCGACCAGACTGCCGCTGCTGGCGAACTCGGATTCGCGCGGTGGATTCGGGCTCGCGCTCGGCCCCGGCGACCGCGTCGCCGTCGTCGGCGGCGACTACCGGGCACCACTCGGCAGCGACGGAACCGGTGCCATCAGCGGGAACGGTGGCGCCACCTGGTCCCGGGTCGAAGGCGGCGTCGGCGGCTTCCGCAGCGCGGTCGTGTGGCTCGATGCCGAGCGGCTGCTCGCGGTCGGTTCGCACGGCACCAGTGTGTCGCACGATGGCGGCCGAGCGTGGCGCAACGTCGATGCGCTCGGTTTTCACGCGCTCGCGATCGGGCGCGACGGCAGCGTGTGGGCGGCCGGGGCCGCGGGGCGCGTCGCCTGTTTGCGAGCGCACTGGTAGCCGCGACCGCGGCGCGGCTACGCTGCGCCGCCGATGCCACGCCTCCTGCTCGTGTCGGTGTTCGCGCTCGGCGCTGCGGCCCAGGAGCCACCGCCGACCTTTTGCACCAGTGCGCTGTTCGGCGACCACATGGTGATGCCGGCGGCGAGCCAGCTGCCGCTGCGCGGCCGCGGCATCGCCGGCGAACCGGTCGAGGTCACCTCGTCGTGGGGCAGTGCGGCGAAGACCGAGGTCGACGGCGACGGGCGCTGGCAGTGTGCGCTGCCGACGCCCGCGCGCGGCACCGCCGGCGAGATCACGCTGCAGAGCGGCGGCAGCCAGCTGGTGCTGCGCGACCTGCTCGCCGGTGATGTCTGGCTGTGCAGCGGCCAGTCGAACATGGAGATGCCGGTCGGCCGGCCCGGCGAGTACGGCGTGCGCAACCAGGCCGAGGAACTGGCGCGCGCCGAGGTGCCGTCGATCCGCGTCTTCACGGTGAAGACCCGCACCGCCAACCGCCCCGACGACGAACTCGACGGTCGCTGGCAGCGCGCCAGCGCCGACAGCATCGCCAAGACCTCGGCGGTGGCGTGGTTCTTCGCGCGGCGCCTGCACGAGGCCGGCCAGAGCCCGACCGGGCTCGTCGTCAGCAGCTGGGGCGGCACCGTCGCCGAGGCGTGGATGTCGGCCGAGGCGCTGGCGGCGTTCCCGGAGTTCGCGCCGCAGCTCGAACGGCAGCGCACCACCGATGCGGCGGCGAGTCGCGCCGCGGCGATGGCGGCGTTCTGGCGCGCGCTCGATGCGGCTCCGTTCGGCGAGCCGGAGCCCGTGCCGGTGCCCGACCTGTGGTCGCGTGGTTCGCTCGCCTCGTTCGACGGCGCCGCCAGCTACGAACGCGAGCTGGTGCTGCCGCCCGCACTGCAGGGCCGGCCGCTGTGGCTCGAACTCGGCGCCATCGACGACATGGACACCGTGTTCTGGCAAGGCCAGCGGCTCTTCGGCAACGAGGAGGAGGGCGCCTGGTCGAGGCCGCGGCGCTATCGGCTCGATGCGGCGTCGACGCGGACCGCGGCGGTGACCTTGAAGGTGCGCGTCGTCGACACCGGCGGTGAAGGTGGCTTCTCGGCCGACCCGACGACGCTGCGCCTCGTCGTCGATCCGGACGACCCGAAGTCGCCGCAGCTGCCGCTGGCGGGGCCATGGCAGCGCCGCACCGGACCCGTGCTGTCGGCGCTGCCGCGCTGGCCCGGGCACGATGGTGGTCCCAACCGCCCGGCGGTGCTGTGGAACGGCATGATCGCGCCGCTGCTGCCGTTCCCGTTCACCGGCGCCATCTGGTACCAGGGCGAGTCGAACCGCCACCGGGCGCTGCAGTACGAGACGCTGTTCCCGGCGTTGATCACCGACTGGCGGCGCGCGATCGCGACCCCGCTGCCGTTCTTCTTCGTGCAGATCGCCCCGTACGGCTACGACGACGATGTCGACGACTGTACGTCGCGGCTGCGGCTGGCCCAGGATCAGGCGCTGCAGCTGCCGCGCACCGGCATGGTGGTGACCTTGGACTGCGGCGATCCGGACGACATCCATCCGATCGACAAGCAGCCGGTGGGCGCGCGGCTCGCCGCGCTGGCCTTGACGCGGCACTACGGCAAGCAGGTGCCGTGCACCGGGCCCGAGGTGGCGACGATCGCCGTCGACGGTGCCGTGGTGCGCATCACGTTCACCGGCGCGGCCGACGGTCTGCGCTTGGCGGCCGGTGGGGCCGGCTTCGAGTTGGCCGGGGCCGATGGTCGCTTCGAAGCCGCAGGCGCGAAGCTCGACGGCGACGCGGTGGTGCTGCAGGCCGCCGGCATCGAGGCACCGCAGCAGGTGCGCTACGCGTGGGGTGCGGTGCCGAAATGGTCGTTGCTCGATGGCGCCGGACTGCCGGCGGCACCGTTCCTTCGCACGATTCGCTGATCGACGTCGCTGCCTCGGCAGCGATGCTCTGCTAGTCTTCCTGCCCTGGCACCCATGGACGACTCCAACCTCCATGCATCGTTCGTCCCGGCCGTCCCCGGCCAGGCGGCGCTCGGCGCGAACGAACTGCATGTCTGGGCCGTGCCGCTGCACGGCGATCCCGAGCGCTTCGGTGCGCTGCTCTCACGCGCCGAACAGCAGAAACTGTCGCGCTTCCACTTCGCCGACCATCGTCGTCGCTACCAGATCGGCCACGGTGCGCTGCGGCTGATCCTCGGCGCCTACATGGGGATCGACCCGGCCGACGTCGAGTTCGTGCAGGGGCCGCGCGGCAAGCCCTATCTCGGGCGCAAGGGGCCGTTCTTCAACCTGTCGCACTCCGGCAAACTGGCGATGATCGGCCTGTCGACCGTCGAACTCGGCGTCGACATCGAGAAGGTGCGACACCTCGAGAGCCTGCACGAGATCGCTCGCAAGCACTTCTCGGAGTCGGAGTTCAACGCGCTGAACGCGCTGCAGGGGGAGGCCCGCGAGCTGGCGTTCTACCGCTGCTGGACCCGCAAGGAGGCCTACATCAAGGCGATCGGCGAGGGGCTGTCGATGCCGCTCGACAGCTTCGACGTCAGCCTGTGCGAGTCGCCGGAGTTCCTGGCCTGCCGCGATGGCCGCGAGGATCCCGCCCGCTGGTCGCTGCTCGACGTGTCGCCGGGGCCGGAGTTCGTCGGCGCCGCGGCGCTGCGGGCGAAGGGCGTGGCGATGAAGTGCTTCCGGCTCGAAGGCGCGTGAGCCGCCCGGCGAGCCGGCCCGAAGTTGACGACGCCGCGGGGCGGGTGGTGTTCGCCTCCTGGCGAGCCGGCTCAGCGCGCGCGCACCTTCACCGTCTCGCCGACCGTGTTCAGCATCGAGCGCAGCGTGTCGTAGTCCGGGTGCCGCATGCGCACGTAGGCGTTCGCCATGTAGCCGCCCTCGACGCCCTGGGTCGGCGTGCCGGCCGGCGGCAGGTGGCTGTCGAGGATCCACTGGCCGAAGCGCTGCTGCATCTGCTCGACCCCGTCGTAGTGCGAGATCACGCCGTCGCGGTCCGGGCGCAGCGCGATCATGCCGGCCGAGTACTTGCGCGACGTCTTGAACGGCACGTTCTCGTGCACGATCGCGTGCGCCCACGCCGCGTACAGGTCGATCTCGTTGGCCGAGCTGTAGAGATCCCAGACGCCGACACCCGGCGGCCGGCAGCCGATCTCGGAGAACTTCAGCCCCTTCGGACTCGCGAACCACTCCATGTGCGTCGCCGAGGTCCAGATGCCGAGCGCTTCGATGACCTTGGCGCCGAGCTGGCGCAGCTCCTTGTAGGGGTCGCCGTCGACGCGGTTGGTGCAGACGATCTGCGGCGAGATCCAGCGCGTGCGCATCGCCTCGAGCACGTTCGGGTAGTAGTGGCAGGCGAAGTCGAGCACCGGCTTCCCGCACACCGACAGCGTGTCGTAGAAGCCCTCGTGGCCCTCGAGGAACTCCTCGATCGCGACCGTGCGGCCCTGCGCGACCCGCAGCGTCTCGCAGGCGGTCTTCAGGTCGGCGTCGTTGCTCACCTTGTGAGTGCCCGAGGCGCCGGCGCCGTCGAGCGGCTTCAGGATCAGCGGGTAGCCGGTGGTCTTCGCGAATGCCTCGGCGTCGGCGACCGAGGTCACCCTCGCGCTGGCGGCGCACGGCAGCCCGGCCTTGCGCACCGCGTCCTTCATCGCCGGCTTGTCGCGGCACAGCCACGCGGTGCGCGACGTGGTGCCGTGGATCTTCAGCTGCTCGCGCACGTGCGCGGCCGCCATCACGTGCGCCTCGACGGTCGCTTCGAGCCGGTCGACGCGGGCCTTCATCGACAGGCGCTTGACCGCCTCCGCGAGCGCGTGCTCGTCGACGACGGATCGCACCCGTTCGTGCTGGAACAGCCCCTCGCGCAGCGCGCTCGGCAGCGCCTCGGGTGGACGTTCGCTGATCGCCGAGACGCGGGCGCCGGTGCTCAGCAGGCCACGCAGGAACTCGCGCTGGTTGTTCGGGAAGGCCGGTTCTACGAGGACGACGTGCATGCAGCGCATGATGCCCGCTGCGGCGGCGCGGGCCAGTGCGGAGCGTGGTTCTCGTGCTGGCGGGTGGGTGGGCCGTTCAGCCCGGCAGCGACCGGTACATCTGCACGTACTCGGGGCCCTGCTTGTCCCACGAGAAGTCCTGCTGCATGCCGTTCCGGATCAGCTGCTGCCAGCCGCGCTGGTCGCGCCAGTTGCGCAGCACCCAGTCGATGGTGCCGGCCAGCGCCTGGCTGCTGTACTCGTCGAACAGGAAGCCGGTGCCGGTGCGGGTCGCCGGGTCCCACGGTTGCACCGTGTCGGCCAGCCCGCCGGTGCGGCGCACGATCGGTGGCGTGCCGTAGCGCAGGCTGTACATCTGGTTCAGCCCGCACGGCTCGAACCGGCTCGGCATCAGGAACACGTCGCTGCCGGCCTCGATCCAGTGCGCCAGGTCCTCCTGGAAGCCGCGGTAGACGCTGACCTTGTTCGGCCAGGTGTCGCGCAGCCACTGGAAGTACTGCTCGTGCTTGTCCTCGCCGGAACCGAGCACACACAGCCGCATGTCCTCGCGCTGCAGGAACACCGGGATCGAGTCGGAGAACAGCTCGAAACCCTTCTGCGCGGTGAGGCGCGACACCACGCCGAACACCGGCGCGCGCGGGTCGTACGGCAGCTGGAAGCGCTGCAGCATCGCCGCCTTCATCTTCGCCTTGCCGGCCAGGTCCTTGGCGGTGAAGTGGTGCGGGATGCGCGGGTCGGCGGCCGGGTCCCATTCGCCGTAGTCGACGCCGTTGACGATGCCGACCAGGTCGCCGCTGCGCGAGCGCAGCAGTTCCTGCATGCCCATGCCGAACTCGTCGGTCTGGATCTCGCGCGCGTAGGTGCGCGACACCGTGCTCAGTCGCGTGGCATGCAGCACACCGGTCTTCAGGAACGAGAACGTGCCGTCGCGCAGGTCGCCGTGGTGCACGTGCGCGCGCTGCTCGCCGAGCCCGAGCGTGTCCAGCAGTTCGGCCTTGAAGAAGCCCTGGTAGCCGATGTTGTGGATCGTCAGCACCGTCTTGGTCTGGGCGAACAGCTTGTCCCACGCGTAGACCGTGCGCAGGTAGAGCGGCACCAGCGCCGTGTGCCAGTCGTTGCAGTGCACGACGTCGGGCGCCCACTGCAGCCGCTGGCAGGTCTCCAGCACCGCGCGGCTCAGCAGCGCGAAGCGCAGCGCCTCGTCGCCGTCCTCGGTGTAGATGCCGGCGCGGTCGTAGAGCTCCTTGCAGTCGACGAAGTAGACCGGCACCTCGCTCTGCGGCAGCGGCGCGGTGCGGATCGAGAACCGGATCGTGCGCCCCGGGAACCGCACGTCGATGTTCTGCGCGCCGGCCAGCGGCGTGGTCTTCAGCGCCGACTGTTGGATGCGCTGGTAGAACGGCACGAACAATCGCGCGTCGTGGCCGGGGCCCTGTGGCGCCTTGCGGCCCAGCCACCGGCCGAGGCCGAGCAGCACATCGGCGAGGCCACCGGTCTTGGCGAACGGTGCCAGTTCGGACGCGCAGAGAGCGAGGCGCAGCGGTCGCATGGTGCGCGGATGTTGGCACGGCGAGCCGGCGGGTGCGAGAGGGAAGGTGGCCCCGTCGCGCTGGCGACGCGGACCGGCACCAGGTCTCGTATGCGTACCTTGGCAACTACCTTGGCAACGCAGGGTGGCAGGTCGATGGAGCCGTGGCTAGCCTGTGCTTCGCGCATGGTGCACGTCCTCTTCGCCATCCCGTTCGCCGCGGAGAACACGCAGCGCTTCGCCCGTGCGGCAGCGTCGCTGCCGGGGGTGCGGCTCAGCGTCGTCTCCCAGGATCCACCCGAACGCTTTCCGGACGACTTCCGCGCGCTGCTGGCCGGGTTCCGGCAGGTGCCCGACGCGATGCAGCCGGCCGACCTGAAGGCGGGGGTGCAGGCGCTGGCCACCGAACTCGGGCCGGTCGACCGGCTGCTCGGCATCCTCGAACCGCTGCAGGAACCACTGGCGGTGGTGCGCGAGCAGCTGCGGATCCGCGGCATGGATGCGCCGACCGCGCGCAACTTCCGCGACAAGGCGCGCATGAAGGACCTGTTCGCGGCGCACGCGATCCCGTGCGCGCGCCACCAGCTGGTCGCCTCGGTCGAGCAGGGCCTGCGCTTCGCGGAGCAGGTCGGGTTCCCGCTGGTCGGCAAGCCGCCGGCCGGGGCCGGCGCCAAGTCGACGGCGCGCTGTGACACCGCGCCGGAGCTGCGGACCTTCCTCGCCCAGCACCGGCCGGCGCCGGGCCGCGAAGTGCTGCTCGAGGAGTTCGTGCTCGGCCGCGAGTTCTCGTTCGACTCGGTGACGCTGCACGGCCAGCACGTGTTCCACAACATCTGCTGCTACTACCCGACCCCGCTCGAGGTGATGGACAACCCGTGGATCCAGTGGAGCGTGGTGCTGCCGAGGGAGCTCGGCGGCGGCGAGTACCACGACATCCACCGGATCGGCCCGCGCGCGCTGAGCACGCTGGGCATGTGGACCGGCATGTCGCACCTGGAATGGTTCCGGCGCCGGGACGGTTCGATCGCGATCGGCGAAGTGGCGGCGCGACCGCCGGGCGCGCAGTTCATGTCGCTGATGAGCTACGTGACCGACGTCGATCTGTATCGCGCGTTCGCCCAGCTGATGGTGTTCGAGACCTTCGCGCCGCCGACCCGCAAGTTCGCCGCCGGCGCCGCGTATCTGCGTGGCCAGGGTGGCAAGGGGGCTGCCAGCGAGGTGGTGCGCGCCGTGCACGGTCTCGACGCGATCCGGCAACAGCTCGGCGACCTGATCGTCGAGAGCCGGTTGCCGACGCTCGGCAAGGCCCCGAGCCAGAGCTACGAAGGCGACGGCTACCTGATCGTGCGCCATCCCGATACCGCCGTCGTCACCCAGGCCGTGCAGCAGATCGTGCGCACGGTGCGGGTCGAGGTCGGTTGAGTCTTCCCGCGTCCCGCTGCCCCGAGCTGCCATGCACGTCGTCTATCTGAGCCCCGGTTTCCCTGCCGAGATGCCCCTGTTCGTGCGCGGTCTGGCCGCGGTCGGTGCCAAGGTGCTCGGCGTCGGCGACCAGCCGGCGGGGGCGTTGCCGCCGGAGGCGCGCGAGGCGCTGTCCGATTACCTGCAGGTGTCGTCGTTCGGCGACGAGCAGAAGGT
The DNA here is from genome assembly GCA_025459175.1 of Planctomycetota bacterium. Taxonomy (GTDB): domain Bacteria; phylum Planctomycetota; class UBA1135; order UBA1135; family UBA2386; genus UBA2386. Next base: position 8,655 of record JALORC010000165.1, read on the forward strand.
CGTGCAGGAGGTGCGGCAGTGGCTGCGCGGGCGCTCGGTCGATCGCGTCGAGTGCCTGTGGGAACGGCTGATGTACCTGGCAGCGACGCTGCGCGAGGCGTTCGGCCTGCCCGGCATGTCGCGGGCGCAGACGGCGATCGTGCGCGACAAGGAGACCATGAAGCAGGCGGTCGAGCAGGCCGGTCTGCGCGTGCCACGGCACGGCCGCGCCCGCAGCAAGGCCGAGGCCTGGGCCGCGGTCGAACGCTGCGGCTACCCGGCGATCGTCAAGCCGATCGACGGGGCCGGCAGCAAGGACACCTATCGCTGCAACGACAAGCAGGAGTTCGAGCAGGCGCTGCAGAAGGTCGCCCACATCGACGAACTGTCGGTCGAGGAGTTCATCGAGGGCGAGGAGCTGACCTACGACACGGTGTGCGCCGACGGGCGGATCCTGTTCGAGAACGTCGCCTGGTACAAGCCGAAGCCGATGATCCTGGCGCAGAACCCGTGGATCTCGATGCAGAACATCGTGCTGCGCGACATCACCCAGGAGCTGCCGCGGCCCGGCGTCGAGCTCGGCCACGGCGTGCTGAAGGCGCTCGGCTTCCGCACCGGCTTCACGCACATGGAGTGGTTCCGCACCCCGAAGGGCGAGGCGGTGTTCGGCGAGATCGGCGGCCGGCCGCCGGGCGCGCGGCTGGTGCACGCGATGAACTACAGCTGCGACATCGACCTGTTCCGCGGCTGGGCCGAGGCGGCCTGCTACGGGCGACTGAGCCAGGACACGCGCAAGAAGTACAACACCGCGATGATCTTCAAGCGGGCGCAGGGCGAAGGCATCGTGCGCGAGCACCGCGGCCTGCGCGAGCTGCTGGCCCGCTACGGCAACGAGGTGGCCAGCATCGAGCTGACGCCGATCGGCGAGCCGAAGCGCGACTGGCGCAAGGTCGTCGTCGGCGATGGTTGGATCGTCGTGCGCCACCCGGAACTGTCGCGCGCGCTCGAGGTGTCGGAGCGGTTCGTCAACGACCTGCTGATCGTCGCCGGATGAGCCGTTCTCGCCGCTCGCACGCGCCTCGGTTCGCCCTCGGCCTGCTCGGCGTCGCGGCGGCCGCCTGTGGTGGTGCCACCGCGCCGGTGGCCCAGGCCGCGCGGCCGCCGCGCCCGGTGCAGCTGCACACGGTCGCGACCCGCCCGCTGCCCAGCACGGTCGCGGTGACCGGGGTGCTGGCGGCGCAGGAAGAGCTGGTGCTCGGACTCGAGGTCGCCGGCCGCCTGCAGACGCTCGCGGTCGATGTCGGCGACGTGGTCGCGGCCGGGGCCGAATTGGCGGCGCTCGATCCGCGCGATCTCGACCTCGCGGTGCGGCGCGCCGAGGCGGCGCTGGCGGCCGCCGAAGCGCGCCTGGGCAGCGGCCAGGATCTCGACCTGCGCCAGTTCGACGTCGCGACCACGGCGTCGGTGCGCGAGGCCAAGGCGCTGGTGGCCGAGGCGAAGCTGCAGCGCGATCGCGTCGAGTCGATGGTGCAGCAGAACGCGCAGTCCGGCGCCGAGCTCGACACCGCCGCGGCAGCGCTGGCGGTCGCCGAGAGCCGGTTGCAGCGGGCGCTCGACGAAGCGCGCACCAACCTCGCCGAGGTCGCGCTGCGCCGCGTCGAACGCGAGCAGGCCCAGAAGCGCGCCGGCGACCGTCGGGTGGTGGCGCCGTGGCCGGGCCGCGTCGCGGTGCGGCACGTGACCGCCGGCCAGGTGGTCGGCACCGGCGCGCCGATCGTGACCCTGCTGCGCATCGATCCACTGCGGCTGCAGCTGCGCTTGCCGGACCGGCTCGCGGCCGAGGTCGCGGCCGGGCAGCTGGTCGAGTTCACCGTCGACGGCGGCGGCGAGACGGTGCACAGGGGTCGCGTCGTGCGGCAGGGTGCGGCGATCGAACGCGGCGATCGCACGCGCTTGTGCGAGGCCGAGGTGCCGAACCCCGACGGCGCGCTGCTGCCGGGCGCGTTCTGCCGGGCCCGCATCACCACCGCCGAAGCGGCGCCGGTGATCGTGGTGCCGAGCAGCGCGGTGGCCAGCTTCGCCGGCGTCGATCGGGTGTTCACCGTCGAGTCGGTCGCCGCTGGCGCCGGGCCGGGCGGCGGGCCACCGGTCAGCGGGCCACCGGCCGCGGGCCCGCGCGCGAAGGGACGCATCATCGAACTCGGCCGGCGGCTGGGGGACGAGGTCGAGGTGGTGAAGGGACTCGAGCCGGGCCTGCGCATCGTGCGCGACGCCACCGGCCTGTCGCCCGAGTCGCCGGTCGCGGTGGTGGAGTAACCGTGCGCGGCCTCGCCGACGTCTGCATCCACCGGCCGGTGTTCGCCACCATGCTGATCCTGGCGATCGCTATCCGGCCTACGACCTGCCGAACGTCACCGTGCGCACCGAACTGCCCGGCGGCGCGCCGGAGGAGGTCGAGGTCGCGGTGACCTACCCGATCGAGGAGGCCGTCAACACCGTCGAGGGCATCCGCGAACTGCGCTCGATCTCGGGCTCGGGCACGTCGCTGGTGTTCGTCACCTTCGAGCTCGGCCGCGACATCGAGACCGCCGCACAGGACGTGCGCGACCGCGTCGCTCAGGTGGTGCGGCGCCTGCCCGAAGGCGTCGAACCACCGGTGATCAGCAAGTTCGACAGCGACAGCCAGGCGGCGATGACGCTGGCGCTGGCCGGCGATCGGCCGCTGCGCGAACTGACCGAGATCGCCGACAAGCGGATCAAACGCGTGCTCGAACGCAGCCGCGGCGTCGGCGAGGTCCGCATCGTCGGCGGCCTGTCGCGCACCATCAACGTGCAGGTCGATGCCGACCGGCTGGCGGCCTACGGCCTGCCGGTCACCAGCGTCAGCGACGCGATCCGGGCGCAGAACGTCGACCAGCCCGGTGGCAACCTCACCGATGCGCAGCGCGAGCGCACGCTGCGCACGATGGGCCGCGTCGTCGATCCCGCCGCGTTCGCGGACCTGACCATCGCCCGCCGCAACGGCGTGCCGATCCACCTCGGCGACGTCGCCAGCGTCGAGGACGGCACCGAGGAGTCGCGGTCGCTGGCGCGGTTGAACGGCGTGCCGACCGTGGTGCTCGAGATCCGCCGCCAGTCCGGGTCGAACACCGTCGCGGTCATCGACGGCGTGCGGTCGGCGATCGAACGGCTGCAGCAGCAGCTGCCGCCGGACCTGCGGCTCGAGGTGGTGCGCGACCAGTCGCGCTACATCCGCGCCGCGCTGCACGAGATCGAGTTCCACCTGGTGATCGGCTCGGTGCTGGCGGCGCTGGTGGTGCTGTGGTTCCTGCGCAGCTGGCGGGCGACGCTGATCGCCGGCATCGCGATCCCGGTCTCGGTGGTGGCCACGTTCGGCGTCATGTGGGCGCTCGGCTTCACGCTGAACGGCGTCACCATGCTGGCGCTGGTGCTGATGGTCGGCGTCGTCATCGACGACGCGATCGTCGTGCTCGAGAACGTGCAGCGCTGGGCCGACGAGAAGGGCGTGACGCCGTTCGAGGCGGCGCGCGGCGCGGTCGCGGAGATCGCGCTGGCGGTGATGGCGACCACGCTGAGCCTGGTCGTGATCTTCGTGCCGGTGTCGTTCCTCTCCAGCATCACCGGCCGCTTCCTCTACCAGTTCGGCATCACCGCCGCGATCGCGGTGCTGATGAGCCTGCTGGTGTCGTTCACGCTGACGCCGGCGATGTGTGCGCGGCTGGTCAAGCCCGCCGGCCAGCGCGGCGAGGTGCGCCGCACCTGGTCCGAACGCGCGTACCTGTGGCTGCTGCGCGGCTGCCTGCGCTGGCCGTGGGCGGTGGTGCTGGTGGCGGCGCTGGTCTGCGCCGGCGGGGTGCCGCTGGCGTTGTCGATGCGGCAGGACTTCATCCCGAGCGACGTCGACGAGGGCGAGTTCGAGATCGACGTCAACGGCCCCGACGACATCAGCCTGCCGGCGATGGATCAGGTGATGGGCCGGATCGAGGCGGAACTGAAGCAGATGCCGGCGATCCAGACCGCGCTGACCCAGGTCGGCGGTGGCTTCCTCAGCGGACTTTCGAACGGCAGCGTCTACGTGCGCATCCCGCCGCACGAGCAGCGGCGCTTCTCGCTCGGCCGGCTGTGGTCGTCGCTGCTGGCCGGCGATCCGGCGGCGGCGTTCCGCCACAACTACACGCAGCGCCAGGTCATGGACGACGTCGAGCGGCGGCTGCGTGGCCTGCCCGACGTGCGCGTGTCGGTGCGCAACCAGCGCAGCATGAACCTCGGCGGCGGGCCGTTCCCGCTCGACTTCGCGATCCGCGGCCCCGATCTGCGCACGCTCGCCACTGCGATCGAACAGTTGCGGGTGGAGGCGGTGAAGCTCGGCACGATGGCCGGGCTCAACACCACGCTGCGCCTGCGCCGGCCCGAGCTGCGTGCGATCGTCGACCGGCCGCGCGCGGCCGAACTCGGCGTGCAGACCCAGGACATCGGCGCGTCGCTGCGGCTGCTGGTCGGCGGCGCCACCGAGGTGTCGCGGTTCCGCGATCCGCGCCTCGACGAGGAGTACGACGTGCGGCTGCGGCTGCGGCAACAGGACCGCGACAGCGTCGAGCGGCTCGGCGACCTGCTGGTCGGCCGCGCCGGTGGCGACACCGTACGCCTGGACAACCTGGTGCGCATCGAATCGGTGATCACGTCGTCGCGCATCGACCGCATGGACCGCCAGCGGCAGGCCAACCTGCGCGGCCTGCCGGGTTCGGGTCAGGCGCTCGCCGACTGCGTCGGGCAACTGCGCGGTCTGGCCGCGAAGCTGGACCTGCCGGCCGAGTATTCCACCGCGGTGTCGGGCAGCGCGCGCGAGCTCGAGAAGTTCCTGGTCGAGTTCCTGTTCGCGCTGCTGCTGGCGGTGGCGTTCATGTACATGATCCTGGCGGCGCAGTTCGAGAGCCTGTCGCAGCCGCTGATCATCCTGCTGGCGATCCCGGTGTCGGCGCCGTTCGCGCTGCTGTCGCTGCTGATCACCGGCGAGACCGTCAACCTCTACTCGGCGCTCGGCATCCTGGTGCTGTTCGGGATGGTCAAGAAGAACGCGATCCTGCAGGTCGACCACACCAACCACCTGCTGGCGAGCGGCATGGCGCCGTACGACGCCGTGCTGCAGGGCAGCCGCGATCGGTTGCGACCGATCCTGATGACGACGTTCGCGTTCGTCGCCGGCATGCTGCCGCTCGCGGTCGGTTCGGGGCCGGGTGCCGAGGAACGCAAGGCGATCGCGATCGTCGTGATCGGCGGCCAGACGATGTGCCTGCTGCTCAGCCTGGTGCTGACGCCGGTCGTGCAGTGGCTCGGGCTGCGGCGGCGGGCCGGTGCGTCGTCGACGGTCCAGCCGGTCGCCTGATCCGCACCCGTCGGTCAGCACGCATCGTCGAGCGCGTACGGGTGCTTGAGCCAGTAGTGCGTGCGTTGGTCCGCGGCCAGCAGCCGGAACTCGCGGTGCATGCGCTCGAGGTCGTCGGCGGCGATCAGCTTGCGCGCCAGCGGGAACAGGATTTGGTTCTCCTTCAGCACGTGCATGCGCACCAGGTCGACGTAGCTGGCGGCGGATGCGGCCAGCCGGGCCCGGTCGCGCGTCTGCAGCGCCTGCTCGATGCGGGTGCGCCAGAAGTGGGTGCGCAGGTGCTCGTCGCGCAGCACCGCGGTCGGGCCCGAGTCCGGCTGCAGCCCGGCCCGTTCGAGCGCGGGGAACAGCAGCTGCTCCTCCTTGTGGTGGTGCAGCTTGCCGTCGAACTCGTCGGCGAAGTGCAGCAGGTCCTGCCAGAACGCCTCGCGCAACACGGCGGCGGCCTCGAGGCGGCGGCTCTCGCGTTCGACCTCGTCGACGACCTGCAGGATCGTGCGGTGCTCGCCGAGCAACACGTCGATCGGGTCCGCGGAGCGGGTCCAGTCCAGTGCACCGGAATCCATGGTGCAGGACCTTAGTCGTGGGAGCGGCCCGGGCAGCTCAGCACAAAGGCGCAGCGGGGCTCCGCATGCAGCGCAGTCGGCCGCCGCGTGCCCTGGCCAACTGGCGGCCGGCCAGCGGCCCGGAAATGCACGTTGCCGTTTCGCGTCGCCGGGCGAGGTTCCGTAGCATGCGGCCCACCCGATGACGACCTCGTTCCCCGGTGCCGCGCGCGCGCGGCGTTCTCCCGCCTTCCTGGCCGCGGCCCTGGCCGCCTCGATGCTCGCCCCGGCCACGGCCCAGGAGCGCAAGGAGCTGGGCCGCATGTGGACCTTCGAAGCGGCGCCGCTCGGCTGGTTCCAGCAGGCCTACGACTGGCAGCCGAGCCAGCAGTGGCTCGACAGCGCCCGGCTCGCGTCGCTGCGCTTCGGCCGCAAGAACGACAAGGGGGAGGTGCGCTCGTTCTGCTCGGCGTCGTTCGTCAGCCAGCACGGTCTGATCATGACCAACCACCACTGTGCCCGCGATGCGATCGTCGCGGTGCAGGGCAAGGCGGACTGGCTCAAGGACGGCTTCTACGCCGGCGCCTACGAGAACGAGGTCAAGCTGCCGGGCTTCGTGATGACGCAGCTGGTCCGCCAGCAGGACGTCACCAAGGAGGTCGCCGAGCTCGGCGACAAGGCGGTGCTCGCCAAGGCCAAGGAGAGCGACCCGGACCACCTGCACGAGCTGATCGCGCTCTACCAGGGCGGCAACTACCAGCTCTACAGCTTCCAGGTCTTCGACGACCTGCGCCTCGTCTGCGCGCCGCACGGCCAGGCCGCGCACTTCGGCGGCGATCCGGACAACTTCTGCTACCCGCGCTGGGGTCTCGACTTCACGTTCGTGCGCGCCTGGCGCGACGGCAAGCCGCTCGACAGCAAGGCGCACCACTTCGCGTGGCGCACCGAGGGCGCCAAGGAGAACGAGCTGGTGTTCGTGACCGGCAACCCGGGCCGCACCGGCCGGCTGCAGACGTTCGCGCAGTGCGAATTCCTGCGCGACCACTTCTATCCGCAGCAGCTGGAGCTCATCCACAAGCAGCTCGCCGACATGAATGCCGAGGCGAAGCAGAGCCCCGAGCGTGAGAAGGCGCTGCGCGCGCAGATCCTCGGCATCGAGAACCGGCGCAAGGCGTTCCAGGGCTACCTCGACGGCCTGAAGAATCCCCGCGTCATGGCGATCAAGCAGAAGGCGGAGAGCGAGCTGCGCGCCGCGGTGGCCGCGAAGCCCGAACTGCAGCAGAAGTACGGCGACGCGTGGGACAAGCTCGCCGCGCTGCAGGCCGAGAAGGTCAAGGTGCTCGGCGACCGCGAGCAGATGATGGCGCTGCAGAAGGACGAGCAGGCGCAGCAGAAGCGCATCGGCGAGGCCTGCTTCGCGGTCTACGGCACGTCGATCCCGCCGGACGCGACGATGTCGCTGCGCATCAGCGACGGCGTGGTCAAGGGCTACCCGATGAACGGCACGCTGGCGCCGGCGTTCACGACCCTCTACGGCCTGTTCGCGCGGCACCACGAGTTCGGCGGCCAGCACCCGTTCGACGTGCCGCAGGTGTGGCTCGACAAGGAGAAGGAGCTCGACCTGAAGACGCCGTTCAACTTCGTCGCCACCTGCGACATCATCGGCGGCAACTCGGGCTCGCCGATGATCGACAAGGAGCGCCGCATCGTCGGCCTGATCTTCGACGGCAACATCGAGATGCTCGGCAACAACTACGTGTTCGACGACGAGATCTCGCGCACGGTGTCCGTGCACCCGGCGATCATCATCGAGTCGCTGCGCAAGATCTACGCGGCCGGCAAGCTCGCCGACGAGCTCGAGCAGAAGGCCGCGGCGAAGTAGTCCGCGCCGTCAGGGTCGGTGCCGGTGGGGCGGTTGCTCCCGGAGTCTCACCCGGTGGCGGGAACCTCGTGCACGCTGATGCGCCCGTGCCGCAGCCAGCCCTCGGTGAGCAGCCAGGTGCGGGCGTCCGTCACCGGCCGCACGATGGCCTCGATGCCCTTGACCGTGATGCGTTCGCGGAAGCCGGCGAACCACGGCGCCGAGGTGAACGTGTCGATCGCCTGCGGCACGCTGACCTCGCGGCCTTCGGC
>JALORC010000240.1 GCA_025459175.1 Planctomycetota bacterium
GGCCACGCGAGCTTGACGTCGTTCGCCGGCAGCACGAACACCAGGACCGCGATCGCCGCGAGGCCTCCACACAACCCGACCAGCGAACTGTTCGGCGAGCGCCGCGGCAGCAGCGCCAGCACGAACAGCCCGAGGATCACGCCGGTGGTGACCGTCGCGATCGCCAGCACCTTGGCGACCACCGGGCTGCCGTCGCCGTAGTCGACCACCCCGACCCCGATCTGCAGCGCGCAGAAGCCGAGCGTCGCCAGCTTGGCCGCGCGCAGCGCGAACGGACTGTCGGGGCGCTGGCCGGTCGCGGGCAGCAGGAAGTCGTTCACCAAGGCACCCGCCGAGGCCGACAGCGAACTCGACAGCGTCGACATCGCCGCCGAGAACACGGCGCCGAGCACGAGACCGACCAGGCCCACCGGCAGATGGTGCACGATGAAGTCGGCGAACACGTGGTCGCCCTTGGCGAACGGCTGCGCCGGCGGATGCGCCTGGTAGAACGCCGACAGCGCGAGCCCGATCGCCAGGAACAGCGCGAACTGCAGCAACACCACCGGGCCGCTCCACAGCAGCGCCTTCTGCGCGTCCCGCTGGCTGCGCGCGCTGAGGAAGCGCTGCACGATCATCTGGTCGACGCCGTGACTGCCGATCGACAGCACCGCACCGCCGAGCAGGCCGGCCCAGAACGTGTACGGGTCGCTGAAGTCGAGGCCGAACTCGAACACCCGCAGTCGACCGGCATCCGCCGCGGCCTGGAAGGCGCCGCCGAGCCCGCCGTCGAGCTGGCTGCCGATCACCAGCAGCGCGGCGCCGGCACCGAGCATGTAGACGACGAACTGCATCACGTCGGTCCACACCACGGCCTTGATGCCGCCGACCACCGTGTAGGCGACGGTGCCGAGTCCGGTGACGACCACCGACAGCGGCAGCGACCAGCCGAACATCAGCTGCAGCACGACCGCGGTCAGGTAGAGCCGCAGGCCGTCGGCGAGCGTGCGGGTGACCAGGAACAGCGCGCTGGCCAGCGTGCGCACCGCCGGACCGCTGCGGACCCGCAGCACGTCGTAGGCGGTGAACATCTCGCCGCGGAAGTACAGCGGCAGCAGCACGAACGCGGCGATCGTGCGACCGACCAGATAGCCGAGCGGCAGCTGCAGGAAGCGCAGGTCGCCGGTGCCGAACTGGGCGCTGTAGGCGAAGCCCGGCACGCTGAGGAAGGTCGCGGTGCTGGTCTCGGTGGCGACGATCGACAGCAGCAGCGCCCACCACGGCAGGTCGCGGCCGCCGAGCAGGTAGTCGTTCGCGGTCTTCTGGCCGCGGCCCATCCACAGCCCGAACGCGATCGTGCCGGCCATGTAGACGCACAGCAGTACGAGGTCGAGCGGGGCGATGTTCATCGGCGCGGCCTGCTATAACTGGCCCGGTGCGGCTTGGCCAACGGTCGTGCCGCGGCCGCGAGCCGCGATTTCCGGCCGCCACCTGGATTTCCGAAACGCCGCCGCTCGGTCTTGGCATTGCTACGCGACCGGCCCTCGCCGGCCGACTTTCGATCCGATGAGCCACAGACTCCCCGCGTTCCTTCTCGGCTTCGCCCTCGCCGGCCAAGCCCTCGCCCAGGCGACCAGCCTGAACCTGAACCGCATCGAGCGCCCGTGGCCCGGCGGCAGCACCGGCGCGCAGGCGCTGACGGTCGGCAGCTTCGTGCCCAACCACGATGGTTCGACCGCCGTGGTCGCCATCGACGGCGCGCTGTTCTCGAGCTTCCAGCCAGCGCTGTGGAACCACTTCGCCGCGGCCGGCGGCAGCGGGGTGCAGCGGCTGACGACGGTGATGGCCCGCGACGGAGCGATCGGTGGTCTGTCGACGGCCTGGGACGGCACCGACCTCCTGGCGGCGACCCGCGTCGACGGGCTGCGGCTGCTGCAATACAGCGCGACCGGCTTCGTCGACGCCGCGCTGCCGAACCTCAGCGATGCGAGCTGGGCCGGTGCGATCGGTCTGGCGTCGCGCATCGAGGGCACCGGCGCGGTGCGCGGGCGCTACGTGCTCGGCTGGTCGCCGACCTGGGTCAAGCTCAGCGTCGTCGACCCCGCGCTCGGGTTGTTGCCGGTCGCGACGTTCCCGGCCCCGCCCGGCGTCGCCGTGCACGACGCGACGCTGATCGACTGGACGGTCGGTGGGCCGCCGGAAGTCGCGGTGCTGCTCGCGAACGGCACCGCGGTGCTCGACGTCAACGGTCTGCCGCAGGCCTGGCTGCCGCGGATCGCGGGCGAGGGGCGGCTGTGCTCCTGGCGCCGCAACAACGCGCCGGCGCTGTCCGTGGTCTGCCGCCCGACGCCCGCCGCGAACATGGCCGTGCACACGCACCAGCCGGGTGGCTACTACTTCTCCGGTGGTTCGTTCCCGCTGGCGACGACGCTGACCGGGGTGCTGGCGACGACCATCGATGCCGACGTGCATGCCGATCTGCTGGTCTCGCACACCGGGACGACGCGGCTGTTCGTGCTCGGCACCGCGGACGGCCCGTCGGTGAACGGGCAGAACAACCTGCGCGCGATCCACGACGTTGCCACGAACCAGCTGCCGACGCCGGTGCCGAGCAATCTGGTGCCGGCCGTCGTCACCGACGTCAATCGGGACGGGCTCGTCGATCTGGTGGTCGCCAGTGCGGCGACCACGGGGGTGGTGCTGCAGCTCGGCCTGCTGCCGCAGATGGCGTCGGCGCTGCAGAACGGTGGCAACAGCGAGCCGGCCGAGGATGGCGTCGACGATCGGTCTGGTCACCGCAATCCGGCCGGATGCGCTCGGGGGAGTCGACACCAGCGGACTGGACATGGTCGGGATAAGGCTCTCGCTGCCCTCCGCGCCGATTCCCGGTTACGTCGAGGCTTGGGCCGTGGTGTATGACGTCGTCGAGGACAAGGTCGCGGTCGACAGTGGCAAGCCGTACAAGTTCTCCTTGATGCCTGCGGCTGGCCACACCAAGCTCGACTTGCTGGTTCCGGTCGAGGCAGCTGCTTCTGGCGCGACTTGGAACCGGTTCGTGATCGAGGTGTCGCTGACCAAGGCCGGCGGTAAGGAACCCCTGCCACCCTCGCTCGTTTTCTGTGCCAACCACGGTGAGGAGCTCGACGGCGAGACCGGCATTCTCGCCCCCCTGCCAATATGGGCGCTGTGGTTCTGGTGGTACACGATCGTCGGCCAGCCCGCATTTCCGCTCCCGGTGTTGCCGCCGAGTGGAACTGGCGATTCGACGCAGGCCAGCCGGTACATTGGATCGCTCGCCAATGCCATCAGCCCTGAGGTGCTGCAAGCTCTGGCAGAGCTGGAGCAACCCCAGACCGTCACCGGTGGCAGCACGACGCACTGAGCCCCAGGGCCGACCGGACTCGGTTCGGTCCTGACCCGGGCGAAGCAGCTGCCGGTCTCAGTCGCCTCGGCCGTGCAGCTGCATCAGCAGGAGCTCGAGTTGTTCGATCGGCGACGCCGCCGCCTGCCGGGTCTCCAACAGCGCGGCTGCCGGCGACAGTCCGCTCGCCAACGCGGTGTAGAGTTTGCGCATCGCGGTCAGATGCCGGAACAGCTCGATCTCGGTGGTCGCGGTCAAAACACATCGGGCATCGGCGCGTAGTATCGCGCCGGCGAGTGATGGCGAAAGCGGATCGCCGCCGCGGCGCTGCGGATTGCGGCCGAGGCTGCAGGCCCCCAGGATCACCAGCTGACCACGCAGGTCGAGGCCATCGAAATCGGCCCCGAAGAGCTGCTCCTTCGGGCCCGGGCCGAAGGCCATGCCATTGGGATCCATCCGTTCCGACCGATAGGTTCCGTGCGCCACCAGATGCAGGATGCGCGCCCTGAGCAGCGCCTGCAGAACTGCGCGGGGGGTGGCTCTACCGTCGAGCAGCTGGCGCGCCCCGAGGCCTTCGAGGCACGCTTCTACCGCCGCCTTCGGCATGGCCATCGGCTCGGTCCCCGGCGCAGGTCCTAGCAGTGAGCCGAGGAACGCGAGGTCGCCTTCGGCTCGCAGCGGTGGTCGTTTGGCACCGAGGATCAGGTTCTCCTCGTAGGCGATCGCCTGCCGCAGCCCGCGCGGGACGTCCTCGGCTCCGTGGGGCAGCAGGTCGAACGGCAGGCTGTCGAGAGTTCCGGCGCCGCACACGGTGAGCTGCTTGCACCGATTCAGCCTGGTTGCCAGCAGGTCCGGCAGCAGCCTGCGCGCCGACCGGGTCAACGCGGCGAGGTCCTCGGCCTTCAGCTCGGGACTCTGCAGCAATCGGGACGCATCCAGGTGGAGCTGGTCGCCGAGCTGCCGCAACGTCCCGCTGCCGGCCAACGGCACGATGGTGCCGCCCGTCGAGTCGAAGCTGAGCGCCAAGGATCCGAAGCGCCCGGGGACGAGGGCCACGATGCCGCGGTCGATCCCGACGAACTGCGACAGGACTTCTTCGGTCGGTCGCTGCGGCAGTCCGCACGACGTGGCGTGCACCCGGAGCAGGATCGCGAGCGCCGCCCGCGCCGGTTGGTCCGGGGCCAGCTCCGCTTCGACGCGCATCAGGTTCTGCACCAGGGTGGCTCGGTCGTCGATGTGCAAGAAGCCGATGCCACCACGCAGCGCAGGCACTGCGGACCACTTACCGAGCAGCTTGTCGAGGGCGGCTCGACCTTGCTGTCGCAGGCGATCGTCGACGGGCAGTTTGCCGCGCAGCGCCAACTCCATGCGCAGCGTAGTCTGCCGTCCCTCGGGATCCTCGGACCAGGTCGGTGAGCCGGTTGGCACGGCGCCGAGGTGCTGCAGGGCGGCGTCGTCCTGGCCCAGCTGCAGCAGCAGCTGGACCAGCTTGCTCGAGGCCAGCTGTCGTTCCGGTCCCTGCTGCTCCTGCACCACCTGCGCCAGCATCGGGATCGCCTCGGACCTGCCGCGCAGGGCCATCGCGATCGCGGTGTAGAGCCGTCGTGTCCTGTCCTGGGGCAAGGTGGTGACGGCCAGTTCGGCACCATCAGGGTCGCTCGCCAGCAGGCAACAATCCGCGGCTGCCATGGCCCGATCGCGTTCCGCGACGCGCAACGTCGCCTGGCGATGTCCTGTCGCGGTGGTGGCCTCGATGGCCAACTGCGTGGATGCCTGGTCGACCAGGTCCCGGGCCGTGTCGAGCCGGCCGATCTGCGCGTGCAGCCGCGCTTCCAGCAACAACAGCAACCCGCGTTGCAGGGCGTCTTGGTCGGGGCTGAGGCGGCCGGCATCCGCCGCCGCGGCCAATTGCGCCAGGTCCCCGGCCTCGAGGGAAGCTTGGGCCCAGACGCGGATCGAGCGCAGCGGCAACTGTTGGTCCCCGGCATGGGCGCGGTGCTCCCGGTGCAGCGTTGCGATCTTCGCGGCACGAACCACCAGATCACCGTCCTGGTCGCCGAGCTGACTGGTGCTGGCGGCGAGCAACTCGTATGCGTCCAGCTTCAGCGTACCAGCGCCTCCTGCTTGCAGAGCTCTCGCCTCTGCGACCAGCGTGTCGAGCTCGGCCACGAGCTGCATTCTGCTTCGAGGCCTGGGACTCTGCTGCACATCCCTGAGCAGTAGCAGGGCGCGGCCCCGCAGA
>JALORC010000241.1 GCA_025459175.1 Planctomycetota bacterium
TATGCATGCGACGGCAACGATCGTTGGTCGGTAACTGCCGTTCGCGAGTGGTGGGCACGCCGGGAGGAAGTTCGACGGCATGTCGTCGGCTCCGTGCTTCGGGAGGGTTGGTATGAATGGGACCCCCCTGTTGCGCTTGCCTCCGGCCAGAGGTGGCTCGCGTTCCTCGACGAAGAGCTCGAGGACTACCTGCGGGCCTACTGCTACTTCCTCGAGCGCAGGGTCTGGCCGGGCCGCGGGGACGATCTGCCGCGGCTGTGACCGCATGCAACGAAGGTATGGCGATGCGCAAGGCGATGAACCGACAGCACCTCGGACGCTGAGCGGCGATGTGGTGCAACACGCGCTGTGGTATCCGGATCGCGTCCGTTCTTGCGAAGGGACGCCGACCATCTCAGCGAGGTGCCTTCATCAGCGTCTGCACCGCAGCGGCGAACGCCGTGCCGATCTGCGCCATGGTCCTGCCGCAGCCCAGGTAGTGGTAGGCGGCGTTGGACACACCGCGCACCAGCAGCGCTTCCTCGGCCGGTGTGATCGTGCGGGCGCGGAAGGCCGCCACCGCTTCGCGAACGGCGGCGTCGGACAGCGCCGGTGGCGGCGGCGCCCCGGCGGCGGGCGCCTTCGGCTTGCGCAGCGAGTGCTCGTATTGCTTGCACTGCTCGACCTTGTCGACGATCGCCGCCAGGTCGACCGGCCAGAACGGCGCCGTTCGCACGGCGACCACGTTGCCGCGGAACTCCGGCAGCTCGGCGGGGGCGGCCATCGCCGCCTGGAAGTGGCGATGCACGACGCGGCGGCGGTCGCCGTCGGCGACCGGGCCGTCGACGCCCATCACCCCGATCACGAACGGCAGCTGCGGCGCGGCCAGGTCCTTGCGCACGTCGCGCACCAGCTGCGCGAGCAGGTCGCTGTAGGCGGCGTAGCCATCGGGCTGGTCGCGGCGGGGATACACGGAGCGGTCGACCATGTCGTTCCAGCCCTGGAACCAGACGAAGCCGGCGAGTTCGTAGCCGGCGGTCGCGTCGTAGCCCGGGCACACGCGGGCTGGATCCGCGAGCACGCGGCGTACGTGCGCAATCATCTCACGGTAGTAGCGGCCGGTCGCTGCCGTCTTCTCGGCCTGGATCGCCTCGACGTCCTTGCCCTGTGCAGTCAATGCCGCGAGCTGATCCGCCGGGAACACGAACGGCCCCGCCGACGGCGGCCGGAAATCCGTGTGCAGCGACTTGCCACCCCACGCGGTCTTGATGATCAGCACCGGCCCGACCCCGGCCTGTTCGAGCGCGAGTCCGAACGCGAACTCTGGCCCGAACTTCTCGCCGAGTGCGCCGGGGTCCCGGCGCGCGCCCCAGCCCGCGGTCAGCTTGCCATGGCCTTCGCCGCTGCCGCCGCCAGCGGCGTCGGTCCGTTCGCTGATCCAGACCCGTTCGGCGGTCCGTGGCTTGCCGTCCGCGGTGCGCAGCTGCGCCAGCAGCGGCACCGTCGCCGGGTCGTCGGCGAGGCCGTCCAGCGTGGTGATCTTCGCGTGCCCCTGCATGTTGGACTGCCCCGCGAGCACGAACACCTGCAGGCGTCCGGCGCGTGCGGGCGTCGGCTCCTGCGCTGGCAGCATCGAGCAGGCGAGGAACCACCAGGTGCTGCGCGCGAGAATCATCCTGGCAACATAGCGCCGCCAGTGGCCGGGGAACCGCGGTGCCACATGACGGCCCTAGGAGTCTGCGCGTCGTCGCTGCCTGCCCGCCCTCGAAAGCAGTTGCGAGGCAGATACCAGTTCCGGAACAGTGACGAAGTGCCCCTGCATGCCCATGGTCCCGATGTCCGCCACCTGAGCTTTCCCCTCCAGGTCCGTGACGGCTGGCCGCCGGTCGGTGCGGAGTGCTTGCCGTTTGGCCTCGACGACGACGGCTTCCGCTTGCTGGACGCGCCGCTCTTCGTGCCCGGCCTGTCCGTCGACGACGTGATCCAGTTCCAGGTCGACGCTGGCACCAACGTCGTCACGGAGTGGCGCCACGTCCGCAAGTCCGGCCATTCGACGTTCTGGCTGCTACGGATGGGGGACCACGAAGTGCTGGCGGACGCTCTGGTGCGGATGCGGGCACTCGGCTGCTCGACGGTGAGCGCGGCCGAGCTCGGGGTCTTCGCGGTCGATGTGCCCGAGTCGTTGCCCCTCGACTCGGTCGGTGCGATCCTCGACGAGCTCGAGGCGAAGGGCGTTCCGGTGGCGTGCCCGTCGCTCCGACATCCGCAGTGACACGCTCGGGCGAGGAACTGCGCCACACCAGGCAACGTCGACCGTGCGCGAAGTGGAGCAACCCTTCGTCTGGGCGGGCAGACAGGACGACAGCAACAGGCGGATGGCGGCGCGGCGGTGCATGGAGGTCTCCGGGAAGTGGCCGTCGGCTACAGCGACCGGACGCGGCGGCTGCGGTCGGGAAACGCGTCGCGTCGGACCGGTGCGCGGTCGGCTCCAGCACGGCCGCGCCGGTTACCGATCCCCGTTCCATGCTGCTGCTGGTGACGCTCGCGGGCCTCGGGGTCGCGCTGCTGCTCGGGGCCTTCGCGCTGGCGTTGCGGCGGCCCCGCATCGCGGCCGGCTCCGCGATCGGCCTCGTGGCGCTGCTGTGCGGTCGCGCCGTGCTCGCGGCGCGCGCTGACTGGGAGTGGGCGCTGTTCCCGTGGCCGGGCTATGCCTTCGTGCACGGCTTCGTGCTCTACGGGCTGGCCGCGGCGTTCTTCGGCCTCGCGGCCGCCACGCTGCCGGTGCGTTGGAACCGCGCCGTCGTGCTCGCGGCCGGCCTCGGCGTGCTCGCGCACGGCGTGCACCGCAACGCGTGGATGGCGTGGCCGGAGGTGCACGGCGATGCACGCGTGGCCGGCCCGGACCACCATGTGCGGCAGTCGAGCTACTACACGTGCGGGCCCGCCGCCTGCGTCGTGCAGGTGATCGGTGACCGCCCGTTCGACGTCTCGATCGAAGCCGTCAGCGCCGAACAGATCGTCGCCGAGCAGCTGGTCGTGGTCGGCTCCAACTCCGGTCGCGGCCATGCCCTCTGCATCGCCACCAGCGGTGGTCGGCTGGTCGTGCACGACCCGCTGCGGCCGGTGGCGCAGCGCTACTCGCTGCAGCTGCTGCGCGACGAGTTCCGGCCGCCGGCGATCGTGATCCGGGCGCGAGCCGGCGCTGACGCCACGCCGAGCCGTTGAGCCGGCCCCCGCACCGCGGTCAGAACCCGAGTTCGACGATCTGCAGGGTCGGGCGCAGTCGATCGCCGGTGCGCCGGGCCTCGTCGAGCAGCGTGCGCGGGTCGATCTGCAGCGCGCCGGCGAACCGTTGCTGGTTGCCGACCAGCACCCGCACCTGCTCGCCGACCGCGAACCACGGGGCGCGGAACGCCAGTCGCCCTCGGCGTACGCCCTTGGCCTGCAGTGTGATCGTCTTCACCGCGCCCTTGCCGGTGATCTGCCAACGCACCGACGCGACTTGCTTCTGCATCGCCCGCAGCGTCGCCCGGCGCTGCTCGTCGGGCGACAGCGTGGCCGACACCGGCACCTGGTTCGGCACGAACACCGTCCGCTCGTCGACGTCGAGGACCCGGAACAGCGGGTGCTCGACGTTCGGCCCGTCGGCGAGCAGCGTGAACTGTCGCGGCCGCTCGTTCGAACTCGGCGTCGCGAACATGGCGAGGCCGGCTTCGTGCTCACCGGGCAGCGGCTGCACGTGGCCGTGATCGGCGGCTTCCCAAGCCGTGAAGCGCAGCCCCAGCGTGCGGTGCGTGCGTTGGACCTCGCGCAGGTTCCACAGCAGTTCCGGGTCCTCCTTGGTGCCGCAGACGCTCAGCAGCTCGGTGCCGACCAGGTTGGGCAGCAGGCGGAACGACGTGCGACGCGGCCCGCCGCCGCGGCCGACGAACCCACGCGCCCAGCCCGGGCGGTGCATCGTGTCGTCCCAGCACGCGTGGCCGCCCCACGAGAAGCCGGTCCACCACAGTGCGTTCGGATCACCACCGGTCCGCCACGCGATCGCGTTGAGGGTCTTCCAGTGGGCGTCGCGCTCGCGATCCGAGAACTGATCCGCCTGGTAGCCCGACATCCCGGCGACGATGACGGGTTGGTGCCCGGCCTCCCGCAGCAGGTCGCCGGTGCCGTTGAACGCATAGAGCACCGGCAGCAGGCGGTCCGGGTCGCGGTTCGTCGGCGCGCTGGCCTTGACCGTCAGGCTCATGCCCGCGCACGGCACGGCGAAGGTCGTCTCGCCGCGCAGTGGTTCGGGCCGCGTCGTCACGGCGACCAGCAGCGCAGAGCCGGTCGCATCGCTTCGGGCCAACAACGCGTCGCGCTGGCGCACGTAGTCCGCGTCGTCGACGACGTCGAGGCA
>JALORC010000242.1 GCA_025459175.1 Planctomycetota bacterium
GTTCAGCCGATGCCAGCGACGACGATGGCGCCGTTGTAGAGGAAGTGCGTCAGCATGCCGGGCAGCAGGCTGTGCGCGCGCAGGCACAGCCAGCCGAAGTAGAGGCCGAGCCCGAAGTGCACCGGCAGCAGCGCCGGTTGGCCATGGCAGAGTGCGAACGCGGCGGCGGTGACCACCAGCCCGACCCGGGTGCCGAGCAGCGCCAGCAGCCGGCCCTGCAGCACGCCGCGGAACGTGACTTCCTCGAGCACCGCCGGCCCGAACGCGACCACGAACAGCGTCAGCGGCACGCCGAGCTGCCGCGTCAGCGCTTCGATGGCGTCGGCGTCGGCGTCCGGGAAGGCCTCGCGCAGCACCAACACCCACAGCGACGCGGCGCCGAGCGCCACCGCGGCTGCGAGCACCGCTTCGCCGAAGTAGCGCGGCGCGGCGCCGCGCAACCCGATGCGGCCGTAGGGCGCCGCGAACGCGACCACCAGCGCCACCAGCACGAACGACGCCACGGTCGCGGCCGGCAGCAGCAGTTCGAACTCGTCACCGCGCGACAGCAGCAGCGCCGCGAGCTGTGGCCCGAGCAGCGCCACCAGGATCGCGACGAACTCGAGCACCGTGCGGCCGCTCCACCGGGCCTGGTTGCTCGGACTCTGGTGGCGCAGCGCACCGGGCGCGAGCGGCAGGTCGGTGGCGACCGGAGCGAACGACGCGTCGTCGGTGTTGTCCGGCAGCTCGATCAGTTCGCCGCGGGCAAGCGTGGGGCGGCCGAGTTCGCGACCGGCCTTGGCCGGTGCCGCGGACGGCGGCGGGGCCGGGAGCAGCGCGCCCGCCGGCGGCGGCACCTCGATCCAGGCGCCGCAATGGCACTGCAGCCGGAACCCGGCGAGGCTCCGGTGCACGCGCCACGGCGCCTGGCAATCGCGGCACACGACCGCGATCGCTTCGGCATCGAGCAGCGGCCGGTCGGCGGGCCACGAACGCGGCGCCGGCGCGTGTTCGCGCCCAGGCTCGAGCGGCCGATCCGGCGCCGATTCGCTCACTGCGGCTCCCGCCCCGAACGCAGCGACAGCTGCACGACGGCGGCGCTGCGGTGACCGGGCAACTCGGCGAGAACGACCGCCGGTGGTTCGCCGAGCAGCGCGCGCACCGTGCAGCGGGTCTCCGCGAGCCACTTGCCGTCCTGGTCGCGCAGCTGCACGAACAGTTCGCCGCCGCTGCCGACCACGTCGCAGGCGGCGGCCGCCTCGAGCGAGTTCGCCTGTTGCTTGCGCTCGGCGAGCGCCTGCGGCGTCGCCGGGTAGCGGGCACCGCGCTGAACGACGATCCGGTAGTTGCCCCATTCCCGCGCCGGTTGCAGCGCCAGCAGTTCGACGAACGGGCCGAGCTCTTGCCGCAGTGTCTCGGCGCGCGCCGCCAGCAGGCGATCGACATAGCCCTGGTGGTAGGCCAGCAGCGCGCCGAGCAGCAGCACCAGCGGGGCGACCAGCAGCACGTCGCGGCGGCGCACGCCCGGCAGCCCGCCGCCGGTCGCCGGCGGGCTCGGGGCGTCGTCGACGGTGCGCGGTCGCACCCGCGTCAGTGGTTCGATCGCCGTTCCGCGCACGACGAACAGCGTCTCGGCGACCTGTTCGGCGTAGACCATGCGGCTGCGCAGGTTGGTCTCGACGCTGCCCGGCTGGGCCGCGGCGACCACCGCCTGCAGCGCGTCGAGGAAGCGCGCCTGCGCCGCCGCGTCGAAGCCGGGCGGCAGCTGGGTGTCGACCGGCAGCAGCGAGAACCGGCCGCCCTGCAGATCGCAGCGGAACGGGCCGGCGCCGCTCTGGCCCAACGCCGCCGCGGCCCGCTGCAGCGCGTCGGCATCGCCGATCCGGCCGTCGAGGATGCCGTCGATCGAGGCGCGGCTCGGAGTGCCGGTCGGCAGCGGTGGCAGCGGGTCGTTCATGCGACGTCTCCGCCGAACTCGTCGACGTCGGCGAGCGGCTGCCAGTCGGCCATGCCTTCGCGCCACACCAGCGACCGCGGGCTCAGCACGTTGGCCTGCAGCAGATGGCGAATGGTTTCCGCCGCGACCGGGCCGAGCCGTTCCTGGCCGCGCGCATAGAACCAGATGCCGGCGTTCGGCAGCGCCGGCGGCGCCGCCTGGTTGGCGAGCTCCGGCGGCCGCGAGGTGTCGAGCCCGAGCGCCTGGTCGTGTGCGCCGAGCCGGCGCTCGACGTGGTGATGGCGTTCGTCGGCGACCTGCCGTTCCTTGGCGAGCTGCTCGCGCAGCCGGCGGGTCTCGAGGGCATGCCGCTGCCGGCGCTGTTCCTCGACCTTCAGGTCCGGCAGCACCAGGATCAGGATGATGCCGAAGCACTGCAGGAAGAAACCGAGGCAGAACCAACCGGCGATGTTGCGGCCGCGGCCGCTGGCGATCGCGGCGCAGATGCCGCCGAACACGGCGCAGATCACGAACTGGATGAGCAACGGTTCGGTGGCAGCGAGCATGGTGGGTTCAGGGCAGCAGGAGGCGCAACGACCAGCCGAGCAGCAGCGCGACGACGAACAGTCGTTGTCCCCGGTGCCGCCAGCGACGATGGGCCGGCATTTCGCACCGGCGGCGAAGTATGTCGAAATGCAGCAGCAGGCCAAGGACCAGCAGCGCGGCGACCACCGGGCCGGTCGGGTGGCAGCGCCACGCCAGCCCGAGTTCGCCCTGCAGCGCGGCGGCGGTGCTGCGCAGCAGGCCGCAGCCGGGGCATGCGAGCGGGCCGAAGCAGCTGCCGAGGGGGCACGATGGGCCGCGCCGGCCGAACCAGGTGGCGCCGTCGGCGGTGACCGTGGCGCTCCAGCCGATCGCCAGGGCGCCGGCGAAGGCGAGCGTGCGCAAGGTGGCCCCGCGCAGCGATGGCCCGTG
>JALORC010000243.1 GCA_025459175.1 Planctomycetota bacterium
TAGCGCATGTTGACGCAGGTCGCGTCGATCTCCTGCGCGACCGCGTCGGCCACCGGCACCAGGGCCCCGAAAGCGAGCAGGGCGATGCGCTGGCCGCGCCGACGCACGTCGGCCTTGCCGATCGGCAGCGTCGCGAGTCCAGGCTCGACCTTCGCCCCCGGGCCGTTGCCGCGCGGATAGCGCACTGCTGCAGGCCCCGGATGCTGGAACGCCGTGCTCAGCATCTGCCGGCACTCGTTCTCGTCGGCAGGCGCCATGACCACGAGGTTGGGGATGCAACGCAGGAAGCTCAGGTCGAAGCTGCCCGCGTGGGTGGCGCCATCCGGGCCGACCACGCCGCCACGATCGATCGCGAAGGTCACGTCGAGATTCTGCAGGGCGACGTCGTGGATCACCTGGTCATAGGCGCGCTGCAGGAACGTGCTGTAGATCGCGACCACCGGCTTCATGCCCTCGCAGGCCATGCCGGCGGCAAGCGTCACGCTGTGCTGCTCGGCGATGCCGACGTCGAAGTAGCGGTCGGGGTACTCGCGCGAATAGCGCACGAGGCCGGAGCCCTCGCGCATCGCCGGGGTGATGGCGAGCAGGCGCGTGTCGGCGGCGGCCATGTCGCACAGCCAGTCCCCGAACACCTGGGTGTAGGTGGGCTTGGACGGGCCCGCCTTCTTGACCACGCCGACGCTGGGATCGAACGGGCCCACGGCGTGGTACTCGATCTGGTCGGCCTCGGCGCGCTCGTAACCCTTGCCCTTGGTGGTGATGACGTGCAGCAGCTGCGGCCCCTTCAGCGACTTCACCGTCTTCAGGGCATGCACGAGCTGGTCCATGTCGTGGCCGTCGATCGGCCCCGAATAGTGGAAACCGAACTCCTCGAACAGCGTGCTCGGCACGAACATGCCCTTCAGGTGCTCTTCCCAACGCTTGACCGCGCGCCACAGGAAGGACCCGCGCGGCATCGCGCGCTTGGCGCGATCGCGCATGTCATTGAGGCGGCGGCTGGTCATCAGCCGCGACAGCATCTTGGTCAGCGCGCCGACGTTCTCCGAGATCGACATCCGGTTGTCGTTGAGCACCACCAGCAGGTCGGGCTCGGGCTTGACGTCGCCACCGTGGCCCAGTGCCTCGAAGGCCATGCCGGCGGTCATCGCGCCGTCGCCGATGACCGCGACCACGCGGCGCGGGTCGCCCTGGCGCTGTGCCGCGATGGCCATGCCCAGCGCCGCCGAGATCGACGTCGACGAATGACCGACGCCGAAGGTGTCGTACTCGCTCTCGTCGCGCTTCGGGAACGGCGCCACCCCGTCCTTCTTCTTGACCGTATCCATGCGGTCGCGGCGACCGGTGAGGATCTTGTGCGGATAGCTCTGGTGGCCGACGTCCCAGACCAGACGGTCGCTGGGCGTATCGAACATCCAGTGCAGGGCGACGGTGAGCTCGACCACGCCCAGGTTGGCGCCGAAATGTCCGCCCGACCGGCCGACCGACTCGATCAGGTACTCGCGCACTTCGCGCGCGATGGCCGGCAGTTCGGTCTCGGGAAAGCTGCGCAGGTCGCGCGGCGAGTCGATACGGGAAAGGCGCGGGTAACGGGAGGCGTCGATCATGCGGGCATTGTGGGGTGATGGGCGCCGAGCCTGCAAGCCGCGCCCCGGCGGGCGTGGCGCCGCCGCGACGCCGGATTGACGACGGTCAAGCAGGGGTGTGGCGGCGCCGGGGCACCCGCCGTTGCGCCACGGTCAGCGCGTGACGACCGCGAGGCACCACGACCACAGCGGACCGCTGGCGATGCCCAGCACGAGCAGGGCCAGCCCATTGACCGACAGCACGAAGCGGAACGGCACGTCCGCCGGCAGGGGCAGCGGCTCGGCCACGCGCGGTTCGTCGAAGTACATGGTCTTGATCACGCGCAGGTAGTAGTAGGCCCCGATCACCGCGAACACCGCTGCGACGATGACCAGCCACAGCAGACCGACGTCGAGGGCGGCCTTGAGCACGGCAAGCTTGGCGACGAAGCCGATCCAGATCGGCACCCCGGCCAGCGAGGCCATCACCATCAGCATGATGCCGGCATACCAGCCGTTGCGCTGGTTGAGCCCGGCGAAATCGACGATCTCCTCGGCCTCGAAGCCCTTGCCGGCGAGCAGGATGATCATGCCGAAAGCGGCAGCGGTGCTGAATGCGTAGGTAACCGCATAGAAAAGCGCGGCGGCATGGCCTTCGGGGGTGCCGGCGAGCAGACCCATCAGCAGGAAGCCGACGTGCGAGATCGTCGAGTAGGCGAGCATGCGCTTGAGGTTGGTCTGCGCGATCGCGACCACGTTGCCGATCGCGATCGACAGCACGGCGAGCATGATCAGCATGGCCTGCCAGTGGCCCTCCAGCGAGGACAGCGCGCCCTCGAGCAGGCGATAGGCCATGCCGAATGCCGCGATCTTCGGGGCGCTGGCGATGAACAGGGTCACCGCGGTGGGCGCGCCGTGGTAGACGTCGGGCAGCCACATGTGGAACGGCGCCGCACCGAGCTTGAAGGCGATGCCGACGACGAGGAAGGCGAGCCCGAACGCGAGCAGGGTCTGCTGCTGGCCGTAGGCCACCGCGGCCTGGCCGTGGATCGCGGCGAGGTCCAGCGAGCCGGTCGCACCGTAGATCATCGACATGCCGTACAGCAGCATGCCCGATGCGAGCGCTCCCAGTACGAAGTACTTCATCGCGCTTTCGCTGGACAGCGGCGAGTCGCGGTTCAGTGCGACCAGGGCGTACGACGACAGCGCGAGCAGTTCGAGGCCGAGATACACCATCAGCAGGTTGCCGGACGAGACCAGCAGCATCATGCCCAGCACCGCGAACAGCACCAGCGCGTAGAACTCGCCCTGGAACAGGTCGCG
>JALORC010000244.1 GCA_025459175.1 Planctomycetota bacterium
GGCCAGGAACTCGCCCGGACGCTGTCGATCCCGGTGATCGGCATCGGCGCCGGCCCGCACACCGACGGCCAGATCCTGGTGACGCCCGATCTGCTCGGCCTGTTCACCCGCTTCCGGCCGCGCTTCGTGCGCCGCTACGCCGAACTCGGCAAGACCATCGGCGACGCGATCGCAAGCTACTGCCGCGACGTGCAGAACGGCCAGTTCCCGGGCCCCGACGAGAGCTACCAGTAGCCGCGCGCCCCGCGCCAGCGCGCGGCCGCGGCACGGTTCGCTTGCGTGCCCCCGACCGGACCGGCATTGTGTTCGCCCTGCGATGCGGCGCGGTTCCCCCGCCGCTCCGCAGCCGATCTCATGCAAGCCTGGCGCATCGACGTTCTGGCCCGTCCAGACCAACCCGACCCGATGGGAACGGCCGCCCTGCGCGCGCTCCGCGCCGCCGGCCTCGACGGCGTGCAGGAGGTGCGCGCGCGCCGCGGCTACCTGCTCGGCGCCGAGCTGCCGGAAGCCGCCGTGCGGGCCTTCGCGCAGCAGGTGCTGCGCGACCCGGTGCTCGACGAGTGCGTCGTGCACCGACCGGGCGCCGACACCACGACGCGGACGCCGATGGTCGCCGTGATCCCACGCGCCGGTGTCACCGACCCGGTGGCGCACTCGGTGCAGAAGGCGCTCGCCGACCAGAACCTGCCGGTGGTCGCGGTCGGCACCTACCGGGCCTACGACGTGACCGGCGCGGTCGATCCGCAGCAGCTGCTGCGCATCGCCAAGAAGGCGCTCGCCAACGACGTAGTGCAGGACGTGCGCCTCGGCTCGCTGCCCGACGGACTGCCGGCGGCCGCCGGCGACGCCGATCTGCGCGTGCACCCGATCCCGCTCGCCGGCCTCGATCGCGCTGGCCTCGAGCGCCTGTCGAAGGACGGTGGGCTCGCGCTCGACGGCGCCGAGATGCAGGTGATCCAGCAGCACTTCGCGCAGCTGGGCCGGGCGCCGACACGGCTCGAGCTGGAGACGCTGGCACAGACCTGGAGCGAGCACTGCAAGCACAAGACGCTGACCGGCAACGTGCACTTCGAGGGTCGCCTGATCGAGAACCTGCTGAAGAGCACGATCGCGCGCGTCACCCACACGCTGGCGCGCGACTTCTGCGTCAGCGTGTTCGTCGACAACGCCGGCATCATCAGGTTCGACGACCAGGACTCGGTCTGCATCAAGGTCGAGACCCACAACCGCCCGTCGGCGATCGAGCCGTTCGGCGGTGCCGGCACCGGCGTCGGCGGCGTGATCCGCGACGTGCTGGGCACCGGCCTCGGCGCGCGCCCGATCGCCAGCACCGACGTGTTCTGCTTCGCGCCGCCCGACCTCGGCAAGGCGCAGCTGCCGACCGGCTGCATGCACCCGTTGGCGCTGCTGAAGGGCGTCGTCTCCGGGGTGCGCAACTACGGCAACCCGATGGGCATCCCGACCGTGAACGGCAGCGTGCACTTCGACGAGAACTTCGTCGGCAACCCGCTGGTCTACGTCGGCAACATCGGCATCCTGCCGACCGCGCGCGCCCACAAGCAGGCGCACGCCGGCGACGTCGTGGTGGCGCTCGGTGGCCGCACCGGCCGCGACGGCATCCACGGCGCGACGTTCAGCTCGCTCGAACTGCACACCGACAGCGAGAAGCAGAGCTCGGGCGCGGTGCAGATCGGCGACCCGATCACCGAACGCAAGGCGATGGACGCGGTGCTGCGCTGCGCCGACGAGGACCTGTTCTCGGCGATCACCGACTGCGGCGCCGGCGGTTTCAGTTCGGCGGTCGGCGAGATGGCCGAGGGCCTCGGGGCCATGATCGAGCTCGACGCCGCCCCGCTGAAGTACCAGGGGCTCGCCCCGTGGGAGATCTGGATCAGCGAGGCGCAGGAACGCATGGTGCTCGCGGTGCCGAAGGCGAAGCTCGAGCGCCTGCTGCAGGTCTGCCGCGAGGAGGCCTGCGAAGCGACCGTGCTCGGCCACTTCACCGGCGACAAGCGCCTCGTGGTCAAGCACGGCGGCACCGTGCACGCCGACCTCGACCTGCACTTCCTGCACAAGGGCCTGCCGGTGCGCGTCCAGCACGCGACCTGGACGCCGCGCGAACTGCGCGAACCGCAGCTGCCGCCGGAGCCCGACCTCGGCGCGGCGCTGCTCGCGGTGATGGCCGACTTCGGCATCTGCAGCAAGGAATGGATCATCCGCCAGTACGACCACGAGGTGCAGGCGGGCTCGGCCGGCAAGCCGCTGTGCGGCGTGCGCGAGGACGGCCCCGCCGACGCCGCGGTGCTGGCGCCGAAGCTCGGCAGCCGGCGCGGCCTGGTGATCAGCAACGGGCTGAACCCGCGCTACAGCCGCATCGACCCGGCGGCGATGGCCGAGTGCGCACTCGACGAGGCGATGCGCAACCTGGTCGCCACCGGCGGTGATCCCGACTACACGGTGATCCTCGACAACTACTGCTGGGGCAACACGCGCGACCCGCAGGTGCTCGGCGAACTGGTGCGCGCTACCGAGGCCGTCTGCGAGCTGGCGCTCTGCTACCGCACGCCGTTCGTGTCCGGCAAGGACTCGCTGCACAACGAGTTCCGGGCCGGCGACCGCACCATCCGGATCCCCGGCTGCATCCTGGTGACGGCGATGTCGGTGATCGCCGACGTCACCCGCACGCTGACCAGCGACAGCAAGCGCGCCGGTTCGCTGCTGGTGTTGGTCGGCACCACCAAGGACGAACTCGGCGGCAGCGTCTACTACAAGACCAAGGGCGAACTCGGCGCCAACGTGCCGCGCGTGCACCATCAGGCCGGGTTCGACGTAGGGGCCCTGGTAGGCGCCGCGGGGCTGCGCCCGGAGCAGATCCTGTTCAGCGAGTCGCAGAGCCGCATCCTGCTCGAGGTCCCGCGCGAGCGCCTCGCCGACCTGCAAGCCAACCTGCACCAGGTGCCGTTCGCGGTGATCGGCGAGGTGACGAAGGAACCCATGCTCGTGTTCACGCACGGCCAGCGGCCGCTGTTGCGGCTCGAGGTCGCCGCCGTCGAAGCGGCGTGGAAGCGGCCGCTCGATCTCGACGGCACGCTGCTCGCCGGAGGTGGCCGATGAGCGCGCCGAAGGTGCTGATCCTGCGCGCGCCCGGCATCAACTGCGAGCGCGAGACCCACCACGCCTTCACCCGCGCCGGTGGCGCCCCCGAGTACGTGCACATCCAGCAGCTGCTGGCGGCACCGGACCAGCTCGATCGCTTCGCGGCGATCGCGGTGCCGGGCGGGTTCTCGTACGGCGACGACATCAGCTCCGGCCGCGTGCTGGCGCAGGAGATGAAGACGCGGCTCGGCGATCGCATCCTGCGCTTCGTCGACCGCGGCGGCCTCGTGCTCGGCATCTGCAACGGCTTCCAGGTGCTGGTGCGCCTGGGCCTGCTGCCGTGCACGCAGCACAAGCTGGAGGAAGAGGTCACGCTGACCCACAACCTCAGCAACCACTACGAGTGCCGCTGGGTGACGCTGCGCACGCAGCAGTCGCGCTGCGTGTTCCTGCCGGCGGGG
>JALORC010000245.1 GCA_025459175.1 Planctomycetota bacterium
GCGCAACGAGATGGCGGAGCTGCAGCGCAAGGGCCAGTTCGACAAGCTGGCCGAGATCCAGTACGGCACGCTGCCCAAGCTGGAAGCGCAGATGAAGGCTGCGGAAAAGAGTGGCAGCGGCGAGAAGAAGGCGTTCAAGCTGCTGCGCAACGAGGTCGGCGCCGAGGAGATCGCCGAGGTCGTGTCGCGCGCCACCGGCATCCCGGTCAGCAAGATGATGCAGGGCGAGCGCGACAAGCTGCTCAAGATGGAAGAGCGGCTGCACGCGCGCGTGGTGGGGCAGGACGAGGCGGTGCGGCTGGTGGCCGATGCGATCCGCCGCTCGCGCGCTGGACTCGCCGACCCGAACAAGCCGTATGGCTCGTTCCTGTTCCTCGGCCCCACGGGTGTCGGCAAGACCGAGCTGTGCAAGGCGCTGGCCGAGTTCCTGTTCGACTCCGAGGAGCACCTGGTGCGCATCGACATGAGCGAGTACATGGAGAAGCACTCGGTGTCGCGGCTCATTGGCGCGCCGCCGGGCTACGTCGGCTACGAGGAGGGCGGCCAGCTGACCGAGCAGGTGCGCCGCAAGCCGTACAGCGTGATCCTGCTCGACGAGGTGGAGAAGGCGCATCCCGACGTCTTCAACGTGCTGCTGCAGGTGCTCGACGATGGGCGGATGACCGACGGCCAGGGTCGCACCGTGGATTTCAAGAACACGGTGCTGGTGATGACCAGCAACCTCGGCTCGCATGAGATCCAGCGGCTGGCGGGCAGCGACTATGACGAGGTCAAGGAGGCGGTGATGGGCGAGGTGCGGAAGAACTTCCGCCCCGAGTTCGTCAACCGCATCGACGAGATCGTCGTGTTCCACGGGCTGGATCCGCGGCACATTGCGTCGATCGCCAAGATCCAGCTCAAGCGGCTGGAGCAGCGGCTGGCCGCGCACGACATGGTGCTGACGGTGAGCGACGCTGCGCTGGCCGAGATCGCCAAGGCGGGCTTCGACCCGGTCTACGGCGCGCGGCCGCTCAAGCGCGCGATCCAGCAGCAGATCGAGAACCCGGTCGCGCGACTGGTGCTGGAAGGCAAGGTGGGTCCGAAGGACGTTGTGCCGGTGGACTTCCGCGACGGCCGATTCACCTTCGAGCGGGTGGTCCACTGAGGGCGCCGACAGGCGGGCGCGTACCGCGGCGCCTGTCGGTTTGCCTGACAGGCAACATCTCGGTTTGTCGTTACGGGATTTTCAAGTCATTGATCGGCTGCGGGTTTTTGTGCTGGCCCGGTCTCTGCTTGGTCCATGAGCGCAGTACCTTGTTCATGGGAGAAGCAGATGAAAAGACAACTGAAGACCGTGCTCGCCGGCGCGATCGTGGCCGCGGGTCTGGCGGCCGGGGCCGCCCAGGCAGCGCCGAGCTATTGCTCGACCCTGCCGAACGCCGCTGCCAACACCGACGGCCTCGCGACCGATGACGTCACCTTCCGCGGCAACGCGGCCGATGACTGCTACGGCGTTCGCGGCGATGCACCGGCCACGCAGTGGGGCGGCAACTGGACCACGAGCACGACCGACTATCGGAGCATCTTCACGAGCGATACGAGCGGGTCGCTGCTCGGACTTCGCTGGACGGTGGACGCCAGTGCCGGTGACGACTGGAACGACGGAAGCTTCACGCTGCGCGTGCAGGATCCGCCGCCCGCGTCGCCGGTGCCGGTCACCGTCGACCTGATGGTCGTCCTCGACGGCACCCTCACCAGCAACTGGGCCGCGTACTACTTCGGCGGTGAGTCGTTCAACCTCGGCACCAGCGGCGGCACCTGGGACATCGCGTTCCGCAACATTTTTGACGGCTGGGCGCACCAGGAGTCGATGACCGTCTACATCCGCGAGAGCGCGGCCGTGCCCGAGCCCGGCACGCTGGCGCTGCTGGCCGGTGGCCTGCTCGGCCTCGGCTGGGTGGGGCGTCGTCGCCGCGTCGCGCGCTGATCGCTGCGGCATCGCACACGAACGGGCCCGCTTCGGCGGGCCCGTTTGCATTCTGGCGACCTGCGCTGCGCTGTCCTACGCGCTTGCCCGCTGTCGGCGCGGTGAACGCCGCGGTGTCGGGCACGGCCCCTAGGTAGCCGCCAAATCGCTGATCCTCCAGCGAAAATTTGTCGGGCCCGGTCGCTGCTTTTCCTGTCGTCGCAACGCTTTTTCGACGGGAGGACCCCATGAAGTGCATGACGATCGTGATGAAGAGACTGGCGGCTGCGGCCGTTCTCGGCGGGCTGCTGATCGGCGCGGCGCAGGCCGCACCGTCGTACTGCTCGGCACCGGCGGACCCGACCACCAACGCCGACGGCCTGGCGACCAACGACCTGCGCTTCCGCGGCCACGATGCCGACGACTGCTACGGCGTCGGCGGCGCGGCGCCGTCGACGCTGTGGGGCGGCAACTGGGGCACGTCGACGCGGGACGCGCGCTTTGCCAGCGACACCACCGGCTCGCTGCTCGGGTTGAACTGGAAAGTCGCAGCGAACAAGGGCGACGACTGGAACGACGGCACGTTCCTGCTGACCATCACCGATCCGGCACCGTCCTCGCCGCTGCCGGTGACGGTCGACCTGATGGTGGTGCTCGACGGACTGTTCACGCACAACTGGGGCGCGTACCTGTTCCGCGGCGAGACGCTCGGCGTCGGCTGCAACTGCGGCACCTGGGACATCGGCTTCCGCCACCTGCTGGGCGGCTGGGCCGATCTTGAAACGCTCACCGTGTACGTGCGCGAGTCGTCGTCGCAGGTGCCGGAGCCGGGCTCGCTGGCGCTGCTGGGGATTGGCCTGACCGGACTGGGCATGGCAGCGCGCCGTCGCCGGGTCGCGCG
>JALORC010000166.1 GCA_025459175.1 Planctomycetota bacterium
CTAGGGGCCGGCGCGGGCGGGGGCGCCGGGGCACGCGCCGGCACGGGGCCGGCCACGGGCGGAGTGGCGCCGCCGCCGGCGCCCCGGCCCGCGCCACCACCACCCCCGCCGCAGGCCACCAGCAGCACGGTGGCGACCAGGATCCCGAGCGTCTCACGAACCGAGCCCATGCTTCACCTCGTCAGGAACATGCCGCGCCGCGTGGCGAAGCTGATCTCCACGGTGCCGTCCCCGTCGGCGTCGACGTACTGCAGGCTCAAGCGCTCGACACCGCCCGACAGCGACGGCGACCGCCACACCGTCGCTGCATTGGCCGGGCTGAGCGCGAATATGCTGCCGCTGCGTTCCGGGAACACGTCGGCGGTGCCGACCACCAGGTTCTTGCGTGCGAACGACGAAGGCTCGGGCGCGAGCACCCGGCCGAACACCGCGCCGAGGCTCAGCGTCCGCTGCAGCCGCAGCTGCGCGTCGAGGACCTCTACCACGCTCGCGCCGGACGAAGCAGTGCGCAGCACGTAGACCTCGACGCCCCCGGCGCCGTCGAGGTCGGCGACCAGCACGTCCTCGACGTCCGAGGTGGTCCTGCCGGCGCGCTCCGCGAACGGCCCGGAGGTCGTCGTACGCCCGAAGACGGTGACGCGCTCGTTGGTCGCCGCGACGATCTCGCGCACGCCGTCCCCGTCGACGTCGACGATGCGCGTGCGACGCCCGACGCCCGGCACGGCGGTGGACCCGCTCCAGGCCAGCGACTGTCCGGACACGTTCCAGGCCTGCACCAGGCCCAGCCCCGTGATCGTCGCGAAGTCGTCGCGTCCGTCGTCGTCGAGGTCGCCGCGGCCGATGGCACCATAGGGCCGGTCGCTGACCGGCGTCGTGAACGTGCGGACGTCGTCCTGCAGGTCGTACGCGACCGCGACGCTGCCGAGCGGGGAACCGGGCGAGGTCGCCGAGCTGACGAAGGCCTCGTCGAGGCCGTCGCCGTCGTAGTCGCCCGTCTCGATGCTCCGCTCGGCCGGGTCGGCGTTGCCGAGGCGCGGGCCGACGCCGAACCGTCCCGTCGCGGGATCGAGCAGCGCGATGCGCGTCGACGAGGCGAGGGAGCCGTAGCCATCGACGCGAAACGCCAGGCGTCGCGCGCCGCCGCCCAGTCGCGCGAGGACTCCGCCGGCGTAGCTCGAGAACTCGAAGGCGTCAGTGTCGAACCTCGACGACCACTCGATGCCGATCGTCGGGTTGACGCCGGCGACGTAGAGGATGTCGGGACCGGAATCGCCGGTGCCCGACGCGAACACGAGTTCCGGGCCCGGATCCGCATCCAGGTTGCCGACGGCGATGGCGGCCGAGTTGAGCAGCGAGCCCGTCAACGAAAACACGGTCTGCAGCGCCGCCGGCGTCACGTAGCGGTAGCCGACCACGGGCCCGAACTGCAGCGGCGCGACGACGATTTCCGGTCGTGCGTCGCCCTCGAAGTCCTCGACGGTCAGCGGCCCGATCGCCCCGCCGTGCACCTGGCTCACGCGCAGCGCCTGCGTGGCGCCATCGAAGACCCGCACCAGGACCTGCGAGAAATCGCTCGACCAGCCGGTCGCGACGATCTCGTCGCGGCCGTCGCCGTCGAGGTCGCCCGTATCGACCCAGCTGCCGAAGCCCGGTGTGTTGAGCCACTGCAGCTGCCGCGTGACGCCGTCGACGACCGCGCCCTCGGCCAGCACGATCTCCAGCGCCGGGTCGGCATCCACGTTGCCGACCGCGAACGACTGCGTCAGTGGGCGCGTCGCCGACACCCACCGCGCCGCCAGCGTGGCCGGGTTGAACACCACGACCCGGGCGACCGAATTCGGCATCCACAGCAGGCAGAGCAGGTCCGGTGCGGCATCGCCGTCGATGTCGGCGATCTCCAGCGCGCGGCAGGTCCCGCCCGTGTCCGAGAACGTGTCGACGCGGGCGACTTCCCGGCGCGACGCGCCGTCGAGCCTCGCCAGCACGTTCTCCCCCGAGACGAACAGTTCGCGCCTGCCGTCGCCATCGAGGTCCGCGGAGGCGAGCCCCAGGTAACTGGACGGGGCCGCCGAGCCCGCGCCCGTGATCGCGAACGGGTAGGCCCAGGTCTGCTCGTAGCCCGTGCCGACCCGCGATGTCTCCGCGAGCGTCCCGTTCCCGGCAACCATGATCTCGCGATCGCCGTCGCCGTCGAAGTCGGCGAGCTCGAGCGCATCCTGGCCGTACGGCGAAGCGGGCGCGGCGCGGAACAGGGGATAGCGACGTGCGGCATCGGTGACGCGCAGGGTGCCGCTGACGATCGAGTACGGCTCCGTGGTGGTGCGGACCGCCCAGTTGAAGTCGGCTTGCCGATCGAACAGCGGGCCCGCCGGGCGCCACGTCGCGACGCCCGTGCTGCCGTCGACCGTGAATCCCGCGGGACCATGGTCGACCGCGAAGTTCACCGGGTCGCCGTCGTCGTCCGTGCCCGTCACGGTGAACGCGACCTGCTGGCCATAGGTCGCGGTCGTCGGTGCGTTGGCTGCCAGCACTGCCGGCGTGTCCGCGATCGTGGCCGTCGCATCGGCGGTGACCGTCGTGATCCCGTCACTGGCCGTGACGGTGACCACGAACACGTCGCCGCGCGTCGTGTCGCCGGGCGGCACGCTGGTCCCCGTGCGGCCCGCGAGCACCACGCCGTTGCGGCGCCACGCGTAGGAGACCGTCAGCGGGTCGCCATCCGGGTCGACGATCGTCGGATTCACCGCCAGCACGTCGTTGGTCCGCGGCGACGCCGGCGCAACGGCGAGGTCGCCGACGAACGGCGCTGCATTGCGCACCAGCACCGTGACGGTGTCGGCCACGGAGTCGACCAGCCCGTCGTTGGTGGTGAGCGAGAACTGCAGGTCGGCCTCGGTCGCGGGCGCCGCGAACTGCAGGACCCGGGTATCGAGCGGACCCGTCTCGACGCGCGGTCCGCCGGTCTGCGCCCAGCGGAACGTCAGCGGCTGGCCGTCGAGGTCCTGCCCCTGCCCCACGATCGCCACCGAGAGGTTGCGACGTACGACGCGGTCCGGGCCCGCGTTCGCGACCGGCGGCCGGTTGACCGCATCGGACACGACGGTCACGTCGACCGTGTCGGCCGGAGAGCTGCTGGTGGCGTCGCGCACGACCAGCGAGAAACGCAGGACGCCGGGCGTCGCGGGGGCGACGCCGCGCACCCGCGACGGCGACTCCGGAGCCAGCGTGACCGGCGCTCCCGCGACCTGCGACCAGGCATAGGTCAGGGGATCGCCGTCGGGATCCGAGCTGCCCGCACCCTCGAGCTGGAAGGTCGCGCCCCGCTGGATCGTCTGGTCTGCGCCGGCCATCGCCACCGGAGCCCGGTTCGCCGACGTCGCGGGGGGCGCCGCACCGACTGCGCCACCGCCGCCACTTCCACCCCCGTCGCCGCCACCACCCCCTCCACAGCCCGCCAGCAGCGCACAGAGGAGCACGCCGGGGGATCGCGAGGCGCGAGCCAGGAAGCCGAGCCAGCCACAGATGCCAGGGTTTCCCACGCGGGTGTCCCATCGATGACCCAGGACGCCGCGACAAGTGTAGGCCTGCGGAGAACGCGAGTACCGGAAGCGGGCCGAGAAATCGATCACAAAACCCCGCCGTCGGGGGCGGCCCACGGCATGGCAATGTCCGCTGCCGGGCGGGCTTCGCACAGCCGGGCGGGCTACAGCAGGCTGCGCTGCCAGCCCGCGCGCGCCGCCTCGATGTTGAGCAGCGGCAGGCCGCGGGACAGCAGCTCGTGGATCAGCTCGCGTTCGGCGAGCAGCGGCCTGCCGTCTTCCGGCACCCAGGCGACCACCACCATCACGGGCAATCGCTCACCCTCGGACCAGAGCTCGCGCAGCCACTCGTACAACGGCCGCAGGCCAGGCTCGATCACCCACCACGGCATCTCGCCCACGAGGCCGAGCCGTGCGCGAGGGCGGGACGCCCGAATCGTCGTGCAGCAGCTGTGGCAGGCGTCGCCGCAGCTTCAGCCTCGGGTCAGGCGCCGCGGCCAGGATGAGCCTTCAGCCAGGCGTCCAGCTGCTCCGAGCCGCCGATCAGCTCGCCGTCGATGAACACCTGTGGCACGGTGCCGGCCTTCGCGATCGCGCCGAGTGCACGGCTGCGCACCGCGACGGGCAGGTCGATGTCGGCATAGTCGTAGCCGGCGTCGCGCAGCGCCTGCTTCGCCTTCGCGCAGAACGGGCAGCCCGCGCGCGACAGGATCGCGACCTGCGGCGGCTTGCTCGCCCCGGGCGCGAGGTAGGCGAGCATCGTGTCGGCATCCGACACCTCGAACGGATCGCCTTCCTTCTGCGGCTCGATGAACATCTTCTCGATCCTGCGGTCGCGCACCAGCATCGAGTAGCGCCAGGAGCGCTTGCCGAAGTTCAGGTCCGCCTTGTCGACGAGCATCCCCATCCCCTCGGTGAAGGCGCCGTTCCCGTCGGGCAGCAGCAGCACGTCGCCGCACTCCTGGTCCTTGCCCCACTCCTCCATCACGAACGGGTCGTTCACCGCGATGCAGATGACCTGGTCGATGCCGTGGTCGCGGAACACCTGCGCCAGCGCGTTGTAGCGCGGCAGGTGCGTCGAGGAGCAGGTCGGGGTGAACGCACCGGGCAGCGAGAACACGACCACGTTGCGTCCCGCGAAGAGCTGGTCGCTGCTGACGGTCTTCCATTCGCCGTCCTGGCGCAGGCGGAAGCTGACCTGGGGCACGAGCTGGCCCTCGCGTGACTGGAGCTGCGGATCGACCACCTGGAGTCCTCCTCTGGGGTGGGTCGATTCTGCACCAGGCCCGCACGCACGTCAGTCGGAGGACGCCTCCAGTGACGGCGCCGGCCGCCGGCCGCTGCGGCCGCTGCGGCCGCAGAGGCCGGCGCCCCGGCATCGCCGACCGGGGCACCGGCATCAGGCCGCAGCGACCCGGAACTGCGCCACGGTGGCCACCAGCCGTTCGCTCTGCTGGCGCAGGCTCTCGGCCGCGGCCGCGCTCTGCTCGCCGAGCGCGGCGTTCTGCTGCGTCATGTGGTCGATCTGCGTGACTGCCTCGTTGATCTGGCTGATGCCGCGCGTCTGCTCGAGCGAGGCGCTGTCGATCTCGCCCACCATGCCGGTGACGCGCTCCACCTGGGCCACGATCTCGGCCATCGTCTGGCCGGCGTGGGTCACCAGCTCGCTGCCGGAGCTGACCTTGCGGGTGCTGCTGGCGATCAGCGACTTGATCTCGCGCGCCGCGTCCGCGCTGCGCTGCGCCAGCGTGCGCACCTCGCCGGCCACCACCGCGAAGCCGCGCCCCTGCTCGCCCGCCCGCGCCGCCTCGACCGCGGCGTTCAGCGCCAGGATGTTGGTCTGGAAGGCGATGTCGTCGATGACTCCGGTGATCTCGGCGATCTTGCGGCTGCTGGCGCTGATGTCGTCCATGGTCGCGACGACCTGCTGCACGACTTCGCCGCCGCGGCTCGCCACCTCGCGCGCCGCCAGCGCCAGCTGCGAGGCCGAGCGCGCTGCATCCGCGTTGCTGCGCACCGTGGCATTGAGCTGCTGCATCGAGGCCGCGGTCTGCTGCAGGTTGCTCGCCTGCGCCTCGGTGCGCTGCGACAGGTCGCTGTTGCCGGCGGCGATCTGTCCCGAACCGATGGCGATGCTGTCGCTGGCCGAACGGACCGATCCGACCAGCTGCGTCAGGCCGGTCGTCATCTGGCCGAGCGCGCGCAGCAGGTCGCCGGCTTCGTCGCGCCGCGTCGTGGAAACCTGCGTGGTGAGGTCGCCCGCGGCGACGCTCCGCGCCAGCGCCACGGCGGCGTCCAGCGGCTCGGTCACCGAGCGCGTGATGCGCCAGCCCAGGCCCGCCGACAGCGCGAGCAGGGTCAGCACCAGGGCACCCGCCAGGTCGCGCGACTGCGCATAGGCCTCCTGGCCTTCGAGGACGCTCGCGTCGATCAGGCCGATCTGGTAGTCCTTCAGTTCGCCCAGCTTCGCCATGTACGCGAGCTGCGCCGGGCGAAGAGTGTCGAACAGGAAGCTGCGGGCCAGCGCCTCGTCGCCGGCGCGCAGCTTCTCGACGATCCGCTGCTGGGCGGCGACGAACGCGTCGCGCTGTGCGACGGCTCCCTCGAGCAGCTTGCGGCCCTGCTCGCTGCGGATCGACTGCTCGAGCTCCAGCAGCCGTGCGCCCATCGCGGCGCGGGCCTTCTCGGCGGCGGCGATGGCCTGTTCCAGCCTCGCCGGTTCGTCGACGATCAGGCCGTTGCGCAGCTCGCGGGCGATGAGGTTCGAGTCCTCGATCATCGCCACGACGAGCTCGACCTTCGGCACGCGGTCTTCCTTGATCACCCGCAGCGAGTCGCTGAGCATGGCGAGCCGCCCCACCAGGACGGCGATGACGCCGAGCGACAGCAGCACGATCAGTGAGAAAGCCAGCGACAGGCGTCGGCCGACCTTGAGATTGTCGAGGAATGACACGGGGCCTCCATGGCAGGGGTACGAGGCCGGGCCGACGCGTGGGCGCTTCCCGGATGTCCCCGCGGCCGAGCCTGCACCGTTCCCTGTGCCGCACGCCGCATGGCGGCCAGGCGGACTGGCGACGCGATGCACCCAGCCGATCCCGGGGACGGGCAGGGTATCGGCACGGGGGCCGCAATGCTTTAGGGTCGCCGATCGAGAACTGCGTCACACGGCGCCAGGCGTCGGACTACGGCGCGCCCCGTCGGCGGCACCGGGCCCGCGTCCTCGCTACCGGCCCGGAGCGACGGCCACCTGCGCGAGGATCTCCGCCACGACCTCGCCGGGCCGCTCGTGCTGCAGCCAGTGCGAGGCTCCGTCGAACAGCCGGACGTCCCCGCGTTCGCACAGTGCAAGGCTGGCGTCCGCGAGCCCGGCCTCGAGGAAGCGGTCGCGCGTGCCCCAGAGGATCCGCGTGCATGTTCGGATACGAGCGTCGCTGGGCGATGCGGCCGGTGCGCGTCGGAGGCCACGGTACCAGTCCAGCATCGCCGTCAGGGCACCGGGGCGCTGCCAGGCCTCGAGGTAGCGCGCGAGGTCCGCCTCGGTGAACGTGCCGGGCGCGCTCGTGCGGACCAGCGTCTCGCGCAGGCGCCAGCAACGGCCGGCGCCGAGCAACGCCTCCGGCAGCCACGGCAGCTGGAATAACGCGATGTAGCGACTGCGTCGCCGTTGCGACGCGTGCTGCGCGAGGTAGCGCCGGAAGGCCTGCGGATGCGGCGCGTTCAGGACGGTCAGCGAAGCCACCCAGTCCGCATGGATCACCGCCGTCCACCATGCGACGAGCCCGCCCCAGTCGTGGCCGACCAGGTGCACGGGGCGACCCGCACCGAGCCGCGCGACCGTCGCCGCGTCGGCCGCGAGCCGATCGAGCCCGTAGGTCGCGGCGCCGCGTGGCTTGTCGCTGGTGCCGTAGCCGCGCTGGTCCGGCACGAGCACGCGACATCCCGCCGCCGCGAGTGGCGCCACCTGCCGATGCCAGCCGTACCAGGACTCCGGGAAGCCGTGCAGCAGCAACACCGGCGGCCCGCCGTCGGGGCCCGCGACGCGGACGTCGAGACCCACGCCGTCGCAGTCGATCCGCACGGTGCGCATGCCGTCCCCCGCAGCCCGGACGGCTCGAGCTTACGACATCTGGACCCCGGTCCGGCCCGCGCGACCGTGGCCTGCGGTCAGGCCGAGGCGCCGGGTGGCGCGGGCAATGCGATCCGCCGTGCGCTGGCGCGGTGGGGCGGCGGGAAGCGGCGACCGCTGGCCGCCTCGGCTGTGGCGCGATCCGCGTCACTGAACCCACGGGACGGGCCGGAGTCGCCGTAGCAGGTGCCGAGCAGCGCGAACGACACCAGCGCGTCGACCAGCTGGGGCGCGAGCACCAGTCCCTCGCAGAAGCCCTGTCGCGCGAGCTCGCCGGTGCTGGTCGCGAGGTCGAGCTCGTCGAGCACGGACCGGCGGGCGCTGCGGCATCCGGCGCGCCGTCGCGTCGGCCGACGGCGGCACGAACCGCTGGGACGGCACGGCGGCGGCCGCGCGCGACGCAGCCGGCAGGTCCGATCGCCTCGCGGAGCCTGGCATGACGCCGCACCTTAGGCGGCGCCTCGCCGGCCGCCCCCGCGACCGGCGCACAGATCCGGCGGGCCCGCGCTACAGCCGGCCGTTCAGGCGCGGAAACCGGACGGCACCTGGAACCCCCCGAACTCCTGCGCAACCAGCCGTGCCACGGCGATGGTCGTCCGGTCGCCGTATTCCGGGCCGATGGCCTGCAGGCCGATGGGAAGCCCCTGGCTCGACAACCCGCTGGGGAACGCCGTGCTCGGCAGGTACGGCAGCGTCGCCAGGCCTACCCAGAAGTAATGGTCATAGTGCGACGTTGGCCCAGCGTCGACCGGCACCACTCGCCGATGTTTCGGCCGCTGATCGTGGACGAAGGCCGTCGTGCCATGGACCGGGCAGAGCATCACGTCCCAGTCCTCGAAGAATGCCCGCCAGCGCAATCGGTAGCGGGCGCGCGCTTCGTCATGGTCGGCCCAGCTCCGGTGATCGAGGACGCGCGCACGCGACAGCACCGCCAGTGGCGACTGGTCGGCGGGATCGAGTTCCGCGGCGAAGCGCTGGTTGCCCCGATAGAAGTCGTCGGGAAGATTGGCCAGCCCTGAAGAGGCCAGCAAGTTCAGGTAGGTGTCGAGCAGTTCCGTCGCAGGAACTTCAGGGCGTGCGACGTCGGAGACCGTCACGCCGGCGCGGGCGAGCGCTGCGCCTGCTTCCTGGACGCGGCTCGATACCTCCGCGGAGGTCGGGACGCCCGGCTCGCCCGGCCAGATCGCAACGCGCAGGTCCCGCAACCTGCGCACCCTGGCCGCGGGCAAGGCCAGCTTCCACGCGGGGGACTGGGACGCGTCCGGACCGGCCACGGCGTCCAGGGCCAGTTCGAGATCGGCGGCGCTGCGCGCCAGCGGCCCGACGACGTTCAGGTCCTGCGCCGTCAGTACACCCCGGGGACCGTGGCCAGTTGCCGGGACGATTCCGTAGGTGGGCTTGTGTCCGTACGTGCCGCAGAAGTGGGACGGGTTCCTGATCGACCCTCCGACGTCGGAGCCGAACTCGAGAGCCGTGAGACCGGCCGCGAGTGCGGCAGCGGATCCCCCGGAAGAGCCACCCGGCGATCTTCCCGTGTCCCAGGGGTTGTTGGTGGTGCCGTAGATGTCGTTGTACGTCTGCCAGTCGGCGAGGCGCAGCGGAACGTTCGTCTTGCCGAGGAAATGCGCGCCAGCGGCCTTCAGCCTCCGGACGACTTCGGCGTCGCTCCGGGCGATGTTGTCGCGTTGCTCGGGCACGCCGAGGGTAGTCGGCAACCCCTCGACGTCGAAGGATTCCTTGATCGTCATCGGCAGGCCGTGCAGCGGGCCCGACCGCTTGCCCTGCGCCAGCAGCCGGTCCGAAGCCCGGGCGGCTTCCAGGGCACGCTCGAAATCCCTGACGACCACGGCGTTCAACGCCGCGTCGAAGCGCTCGATGCGCCCGATGTAGTACCTGGTGAGCTCGACCGAGCTGAGCTCCTTGCGCCGGATCATCTGCGCGAGTTCGGTGGCCGACGCGAAAGCCGGATCTCCGCGAGCCTGGCCGCTCGCTGCAGACGAGGCGCAAGGGATGGCCAGGGCGAAGGCCGCGCTGCCGGACGCCCGGAGAAAGTCACGCCTCGAGTTCGGAAGAGGTCTCGTGACCGGGTCGTCGCGTTGCAGGTCGTCGGTCACGGGTGCTTCCACGCCGCTCTCCTGGGCTACCTGTCAACGCGCGGAGTCTAGCGGAACGACGGTGTTCCCGGCGCTATCCCTTAGGTTACCAGCCCGACCCCGCCGCCCTTCCGTCCGTGCCCGGAGTGCCCGCGCGGGTTCAACCGCCGAGCGCCGCCACGATCTCCGGCGGTGCCTGTACCAGCTCGATCAGCACGCCCTCGCCGCCCACCGGGAACTCGTCGTTGCCCTTGGGGTGCAGGAAGCAGATGTCATGGCCCGCCGCGCCCTTGCGGATGCCGCCCGGCGCCAGGCGCACGCCGTTGGCCGTCAGCCACTCGACCGCCTTCGGCAGGTCGTCGATCCACAGGCCGATGTGGTTCAGCGGCGTCTGGTGCACCGCCGGCTTCTTGTCCGGGTCGAGCGGCTGCATCAGGTCGACCTCGACGCGGTTCGCGCCCCGGCCCATCGCGCAGATGTCCTCGTCGACGTTCTCGCGCTCGCTGCGGAAGTTGCCCGTGACCTCGAGGCCGAGCTTGTCGACCCAGAGGGTGCGCAGGCGCTGCTTGTCGGGGCCACCGATCGCCACCTGCTGGATGCCGAGCACGCGGAACGGGCGCATCACTGGAACCTCAGGATGACCTGGTCGACCGCGAGGCTGTCGCCCTTCTTCGCGGCGACCTCGGCGACCACGCAGTCCTGCGAGGCGAACAGGATGTTCTCCATCTTCATCGCCTCGATCGCGGCGAGCTTCTCGCCGGCGCGCACCGACTGGCCGGGCTGCACCGCCACGTCGACCAGCAGGCCCGGCATCGGCGAGAGCAGGACCTTCGAGAGGTCCGGCGGCGCCTTGAACGGCATCAGCAGGTCGAGCTGCGCCGCGCGCGGCGCGAGCACGCGCGCGACGACACCGCTGCCGTCGTGC
>JALORC010000167.1 GCA_025459175.1 Planctomycetota bacterium
GGCTTCACCGCCGGCGACGGCAAGGCGCTGGTGCCGTTCCTGTTCATCACCATCGCCTGCGGTGCGTGCAGCGGCTTCCACGGCCTCGTCTGCTCGGGCACCACCAGCAAGCAGATCGACCGCGAACCGGACGCGCACCTGGTCGGCTACGGCGGCATGCTGCTCGAGGGCGTCGTGGCCCTGCTGGCACTCGCGTGCGTGATGGTGCTGGTGCCGGGCAGCGAACTGGCGCGCAGCGGCACCGACAAGGTGTTCGGTGTCGGCATCGGCTCGTTCCTGCACGAACTCGGCATCCCGCTCGAGTTCGCGGTGTCGTTCGGCATGCTCGCGTTCGCGACCTTCGTCTACGACACGCTCGACGTGGCGACGCGGCTCGCGCGCTACCTGTTCTGCGAGTTCACCGGCTGGAAGACGCGGGCCGGCGCCACCACCGGCACGCTGGTGTCGCTGGCGCTGCCGGCGCTGTTCGTGGCGATGACGGTGACCAATGCGAAGGGCCAACCGGTGCCGTCCTATCACCTGGTGTGGCCGCTGTTCGGTTCGATCAACCAGCTGCTGGCCGGGCTCACGCTGGTCGGTCTGTCGCTGTGGCTGGCGAAGACGCAGCGCGGCCTCTGGCTGCGGCTCGCGGTGGGGCTGCCGATGCTGTTCATGATGGGCATGACGGTGACGGCGCTGCTGCTGCAGATCCGCGATGCGCCGAACCTGCTGCTCGGGATCACCGCGGCGCTGCTGCTGGCGCTGGCGGCGTGGATCGCGTTCGAGGCGGCGTGGTCGCTGTGGCGGCATCGGCCGGCGGCAGCGGCGCCGATGCCACCGGCGGTGTGAAACGGGGTTGCCTGATCGCCACCGACGGCGAGACTGGGCGGCCCGCATGCGTGCCCTCGTCCACCTGCTGCTCGCCGCCGGCGTCGTGATCGCGACGCCGGCCCAGGATCGGCAGCGCGCGCCGGCGCCACGCTTCCCGAACGGCCTGCCGACCGCGCCCGAGTTCTTCCCGATCGGCGTGTGGCTGCAGTCCCCGGCCCGCGCCGCCGACTACCGCGCGCTCGGCATCAATCTCTACGTCGGCCTCTACCAGGGCCCGACCGAGGCACAGCTGCGCCAGTTGGCCGCGGCCTCGATGCGGGTCATCTGCAAGCAGAACGACGCGGCGCTCGCGTTCCCGGGCCCGACCATCGTCGGTTGGATGCACGGCGACGAGCCCGACAACGCGCAGGGCCGCCGCTGGCAGGGCTACCTGCCGCCGATCCCGCCGTGGCAGATCGTCGCCGACTACGAACGCATGCATCGCGCCGACCCGACCCGGCCGATCCTGCTGAATCTCGGCCAGGGTGCGGCGTGGGACGGCTGGCACGGCCGCGGTGATCGCAACGGCCGCGCCGAGGACTACGCGGAGTATCTGAAGGGCTGCGATCTGGCGTCGTTCGACATCTATCCGGTCACCCACCCGCACCCGGACGTGAAGGGCAAGCTCGAGTTCGTCGGTCGCGGCGTGCAGCGCCTGCGCGCGGCCGGCGGCGACCACAAACCGGTCTGGGCGCTGATCGAGACCGGCCACGTGCACGACCCGGAGCGCCGCCCGACGCCCGCCGAGATCCGCAGCGAGGTCTGGATCGCGATCGCCAGCGGCGCGCAGGGCATCGTCTACTTCGCGCACGAGTTCGAACCCGAGTTCGCCGAGGACGCGCTGCTGCAGCGCGCCGAGATCGCCGCCGGCGTGCAGCAACTCAACGAAGAACTGCTCGCACTCGCCCCGGTGTTGCGCGCGCGCAGCGCCGATGGCGAGGTGCAGACCGCCACGGACGGCGCGCTCGCGGTGCGGGTGCATCACCACGACGGGGCGCTGCACGTGCTGCTGGCATCGCTGCAGGGAACCTCCCAACGCGTGTCGCTGCGCCGGCGCGCGGCGCCGGACGCGCCGGCGATCGAGTTCGAACTGCCGGGCTACGGCGAACGCCGGCTGCGGCTGCCGGATTGAGCGAACGCGGCCACGCCAGCCTCACGGCTGCACGGCGAACGCGGTCGAACCACCGGACGGCCACTCGACCGCGACCGCACGGCCGAAGCGGAAGCCCGAACCGGCGACCAGATCGCGCACCGCGGCGGAGGCGAGCAGCTCGCCCTTCGCCGCGGCGCGCAACATCGGCTCGGACTCGTCGACCACCGCACCGTTGACCCCGGCGACGCCGCGCTGGCACAGCCCGACGTGCACGACGGCGCGCACGGCACACGGCGCCGCTGCCGCGGCGGCCATCACCACCGCGGCCGCGCGCAGCGCTCGTTCGGGGCCGTCGAACACCGCCAAAAGTTCGCCGTCGTGCAGCAGCAGCGAACGCGCCGCCTCGAACTGCGGCTCCTGGAGCAGCGACTGCCGCCACCGGCGGGTCGCCTCCGGATCGCCACCGGCCACCACCGCGGCCCGCACCAACGTCACCAGCGCACTCGCCGGCACCGCGGTCGGCAGCGGCTCGGCGAGGAACGCACCGATCGCTGCCAGCACCGCGTCCTGATCGCCGACGAACGGCAGATGATCGCTGCCGGGCAGTTCGACCAGCCGCGCGCCCGGGATCGAACGCGCGAGGTAGCGCCCTTCCTCGATGCCGAGACAGCGGTCGCCGGTGCGATGGATCACCAGCGTCGGCACCGCGATCGTCGGCAGCACCGGCCGCACGTCGATCTCGGCGTTCATGCGCGTCAACGCGATCGCCGCACTCGGGCTGGCTCCGTGCCGCAGATAGGCCGCCCACCAATCGCGGAACGCGGCATCGTCGGCGCGGCTCGGCGCCCGTTCGGCGATGCCGACCGGCCCGCCCCAACTGCGCTGGATCTCGTCGCAGAAGCGCTCGCGCGCCTCCGGCGACGATCCCCACGGGTAGCCCTCGCCGCGCAGTCGCCGCGCGTAGCTGCCGATCATCACCAGCCCGCGCACCCGTTCGGGCCGACTGGCGGCGAACAGCGCGCACATCGGGCCGCCCTCGGAGATGCCGCACAACACCGCGCGCTCGCTGCCGACCTCGTCGAGCACCGCACGCACGTCGTCCATGCGCTGTTCGAGGGTCGGCAGGCGATCGGTCGCGACGCGGTCCGACAGCCCGGTGCCGCGCTTGTCGAACAGGATCACCCGCGCGAACGTCGCCAGCCGGCGCAGGAAGCGCGCGAACGACGGCTCGCGCCAGAACCACTCGAGGTGCGAGATCCACCCCATCACGAACACCAGGTCCAGCGGCCCGTTGCCGATCACCTGGTAGGCGATGTTGACGGCACCGCTCTGCGCGTAGCGCACCGCCGGCATCTCGAACGCCGGCGCGGCCGCGACCGCCGGGGCCACCCGCAGCGCCTCGAGCCCGGCCAGCAGCGCGCGCGCGGTCGGCAACCGCTCGTCCGGCTGCTTGCGCATCGCCTGCGCCACCAGTTCGGCGAACGCCGGCGGCAGGTCCCCGCGCCGCGGGCCGAGCGCCGGCGGCTCCCGTTCCAGCAACGCCATCAGCACGTCGAGCGGCGTGGCGCCGCCGAATGCGGGCGTGCCGGTGGCGAGTTCGTAGCACAACACGCCGAGCCCGAACACGTCGCTGCGCTCGTCGACCTCGCCGCCGCGCGCCTGCTCCGGCGACATGTAGCGCACGCTGCCGACCAGCATGCCGGCGGCCGTACGCGGATCGGACTCGGTCGGCAGCGCCGGGGCCTGCTGTTTGGCGAGGCCGAAGTCGAGCACCTTCAGCAGCCCGTCGGG
The DNA here is from genome assembly GCA_025459175.1 of Planctomycetota bacterium. Classification (GTDB taxonomy): domain Bacteria; phylum Planctomycetota; class UBA1135; order UBA1135; family UBA2386; genus UBA2386. The sequence goes on from JALORC010000167.1 coordinate 3,734, forward strand.
CCGCAGCATCACGTTCTCGGGCTTCAGGTCGCGGTGCACGATGCCGGCCGCATGCGCGGCCGTGACGGCTTCGGTGATCTGGCACGCACAGTCGATCAGTTCCGCCCACGGCATGCCGCCGCGCCCCAGGCGCTGCCGCAGCGTCTGCCCGTGCACCAGCTCGGTGACCAGGAAGTGCTCGCCCTGGCACTCGCCGACGTCGTGCACGGTCAGCACGTTCGGGTGGTTCAGGCCGCCGGCCGCGCGTGCTTCGCGCCGGAACCGCGGCAGCCACTGCGGATCGGCGAGCAGCGTCGGCGACAGCAACTTGACGGCGACGTCGCGTTCCAGCGCGGTGTCGCGGGCGCGGAACACCTCGCCCATGCCTCCCTTGCCGATCGACTCCAGCAATCGATAGCGGCCGAGTTGGCGCGGCAGCGATGGCCCCGGGGCCGCATCGAACTCGCGGCTCGGCGACGGCAGGTCGATCGCCTGCCCGGGCTGCAGCCACGATCCGGACTCGTGATCATGCCGCAGCAGCCGCCGCAGCTTCTGCCGCTGCAATGGCGACAGCCCACTGCCGTCGATCCGGGCCATCTGCTCGGCCGGCGCCAGTTCGACCAGCGCCTCGAACGCGCTGCGCAGCTGGCTCCAGTCGGGGTCGCTCGGGTCGAGGTTCGGCATGGTGGGTCGCAGAGCCTACCGGCACGGCGCCGCCGGCCGGGAGTTCACCCGGTCCATGACGCAGGTCCTGCCTGCCCACCGACACCGGTTCTTCGGTCCGTGCCGATGCCGGACTCGTCCCCGCCGAGGCAGTCCCGCAGCCACGCGCGCGCGAAGCGCCACCGGCGTTCGACGGTGCGGCTGCTGGTGCCGAGCAGTTCCGCGGCCTCGGCGGCCGTCTTGCCGGCGAAGAACAGCAGGTCGACGACGCGGACCGATTCCGGATCAGCCGCCTCGAGCCGCTGCAGCGCCTCGTCGAGCGCGAGCAGTTCGTGCGCGGCCGGACCGGCGGCGGCGCTGGTCGCGTCGGGGTCGACGCCGCTGCTGCGACCGCCGTCGCGCTTGTGCGCCAGCCGGCGCCGGGCGTGATCGACGACCACGCTGCGCATCGCCTTGCCGGCGAGCGCGAAGAACTGCGCCCGCTGCTCACCGCGCAGTTCGCGCAGCCTGGCGATCCGCAGCCACGCCTCGTGCACGAGGCTCGTCGGCTGCAGCGAGTGCTGGCGCTGGTCGCGCAGCTGCCGGGTCGCCAGCTCGTGCAGGCTCGAGTAGATCGACGCCGACAGCTCCGTCGGCAGCACGGGCACCGGCCGCGGCAGGTCGGGGCGCGGTAGTTCGTGGTCGTCGGTCATCGGCGGGGCAACTGGAGCAGTGTAGCGGCGCCGGAACGGATGGCGGACCGCACCCCCGACATGCGTCCTGGGCGGCACGAACCATTACTTCGGAATCCGCGTCAGCCGGCGCGCTGTGCCGACGCCAGCGCGTGGTCGAGCTCGACCAGCAGGTCGTTGTAGGCCTGGTCGTCGATCGCCCCGGAGTCGCGCAGCCGCAGCAGCGCCGTCTCCTGCGCCTGCACGACGGCGGCGCGGACCTCGCGCGACACCGACAACCGCTGCGCCGCGCGCGAGCGTTCGGCGTCGTCGTCGGCGCGCAGCGCGGCGAGTTCCTCGGCCATCGACTCGCGGAACCGGTGCACCGCGACCGGGCAGCTCTGTTCGCTGCAGAACGCGTCGAGCCGCGCGATGCCCGACTCGAGCAACCGTTCGCGCGCGCTGCGCAGTTCCTGGGCGGTGGTGCCGTCGTCGCGCAGGCCGAGCAGCTTGACCAGCGGGAACAGCGTGCCACCCTGCAGCAGCAGCGTGCTGAGGATCACCGCCAGCGTGCAGGCGACGATCGCCTCGCGACCGGGGAACGGGCCGTCGCCGGCCTCGGTCGGCAGCGACAGCGCCGCCGCCAGCGAGACCGCGCCGCGCACACCGCACCACGACACCAGCAGCACGCCGCGCGGCTGCGGATAGCCCCCTTCGCGGGCGCGGAACCGCGGAGACAGCCACAGCGGCAGGTAGGCGTTGGGCCAGCACCACAGCAAGCGCGTGCCGATCACCGCGGCGCTGACCCACAGCCCGGCCTGCCACAGCCCCGGTCCGGCCTGCGCCGCCGCCGCCAGCAGGCACGGCGACTCGAGGCCGATGTAGAGGAAGCACAACCCGTTCAACAAGAACGTCAGCTGGCCCCACGCCGCGCGCAGCTGCAGCCGCGCCACCGGCGCGATCACGTGGATCCGCCACGCGACCACGGCGCCGGCGGTGACCACCGCGAGCACACCCGAGGCGTCGGCCAGCGTCGCCAGCGCGAACGCGAGGTACGGCGCCAGCAGCGAGATCGTGAACGCCACCTGCGGGTCGCGGATCCGCTTGTGCGCCTGCGTGAACAGCGCGCCGATCGCGATGCCGATCAGCACCCCGAGGCCGGCGACCTGCGCGAACTGCACCGTCACGTGCCCCCACGAGAAGCCGCCGTGCAGCGCGACGACGACGCCGATCTGCACGCCGACCAGGCCGGTGGCGTCGTTGACGAGGCTCTCGCCGCCGACGATCGCCGTCATCCGCCGCGGCACGCGCAGCCGTTCGATGACCGCCTGCACGGCGACGGTGTCGGTCGGCGACACCACCGCGCCGAGCAGGAAGCACGCGACCCACGGCAGTTCGGGCAGGCACCACTTGGCGACCAGACCGACCACCAGGATCGTCACCGCGACCAGCCCGATCGCCAGCATCAGGATCGGCCGCAGCCAGCGCCGGAAGTCGCGCCACGAGGTCTGGAACGCGTCGGCGTAGAGCAGCGGCGGCAGGAAGCCGAGCAGGATCAGGTTGGGGTCGAGATCGAGGTCGCGCATCGCCGGCACGAACGCGAGCCCGACGCCGGCCAGCGCCAGCGCGAGTGGTTGCGGCAGGTGCAGGCGCGGCGCCAGCAGGGTCACGCCGGCGAGGGTGGCGAGGATCGCCGTGAGGGCCAACAACGTCTCGGTCACGGGCGCCAGTGGAGCGCCGGACCGCCGTCACCGCCAGCGTCGCGCCCGCTCACTGCGGCAGGCCGGCCGCCTTGCCGATCCGCGAGCCGCGGCGCGCGAACGCGCGCCATTCGGCATCGACCTCACCTGTGCCGCGCTCGAGCACCGACTGGAACGTCTGCTCGACGACCTCCTCGCTGAGGTTCTTGCTCGGCAGCGACGCCAGCAGCTGCACCCAGCGATCGGGATGGCGGGCGATCAGCCAGGTGACGAAGCTCCACGACTTGAAGCGCACCGAGGCGCGGAAGTTCTGCAACCCCTCGCGCGGCACCTGCACCAGCGGCCAGTCCGCACCGGCATCGATCTCCGCGCGCAGCAGGCGGAACCAATCGGCCGGCGCGGTGGGTTCCTCCTCGTCCTTGCCACCGGTGTGCGCCAGCTGCATGTAGCTGCTCATCATCGAGTCACACAGCAACCACGTGGCGAGATGCACCATGCCCTCGGTCAGCGGCGAGTTCATCGCCCCGTGCGCGCGCTTGGTCCATTGGCCGACCGCCGAATCGGCATCCTCCTTTGGCTCGTAGTTGATCACCCACTCCGCGCGTCCCCCGGGCACGACGAACGTGTTGCCGCCCTTCAGCAACGCGCGGTCCAGCGTGTCGTTGTCCCGGCACTCCGGGCTCGTTTCCAGCAACCGCCGACGCTGCTCGGCCGATCGCACCACCGCCACCCACTTGGTCGGCCACAGCTTCAGCTGCGTATGGCTCGGGTCCGTGGCCAGCAGTTCGCGCCACAGCAGTTCGGCACGACGACTCGCGATGGCGCAGACATCGGCCTCCTCCTGGCTGCCGGCGACCCAGTAGGTCAGGCTCTCGGTGCGGGCGCCGGCGAACGCGATCCCGGTCCGCCGCAGCGCGTCGGGCAACTGCGATGCATCGACCGGCTTCACCTCGACCGGCTGTTCGCGGATGCGCTTGCCGAGCGCGAACAGCGCCCGCAGGCGCTTGATGAACTCGATCTGTTCGGCGGTGCCGCGGAAGCCCTCGAACTCCTCGTGACCGAGCGCCTCGTGCGCGGTGCCATCCTCGGGCAGGAACACCAGCGCACGCTCGAGCTGGGCCAAGCCGCGCGACCGCTGGTCCTGCGCGAGCAGCTGCAGGCCGAGGTCGCGGTGCAGCGCGCCGATGCGCTTCCTGGCCGCGTCCCACGGCGCCGTGAGCGACTTCTTCTGGGCCGCGGTCGCGGTGTCCTTCGGCAGCGCGGTCTCCGCGACCGTCTGCTGCCACTCGCCGCGCACCTTCTGCCAGCCGAGGCCCGCACGCGCCACCGCGTGCTCGAGGTCGTAGTGATCGAGGATCTGGTTGTAGATGTTGCGCGCCTCGCCGTGGGCCTTGCAGCTCTCGGCGGTCTTCGCGTAGCCGACCAGGATGCGGGCGATCTCCTGGTCGACCTGCTGCTCGGTGCGCTGGCCCTTCGGCGCCGCCGGCGCCGGCGCTGGCGTCTGGGCCGACAACGGAACCAACAGCAGTCCCCAGGACACGGCGAGCAGATGCTGGCGCAGCATCGCGGTCTTGTAGCCATCGGCCGCCGCGGTGGCCAGAGCCGGCCGTGCCGTGGCCAGCGCCCGCCCCGCCGCGATGGTCTGACTGCTGCACGAGGAGTGCCTGCTCCAGACGGCCGGTCTTGACCGAGAACTGTCGACCATGACCACCCCGATACGGTGAACCAGCTGCCGTCCGCAGCCCACCGGGCTCTGCGTCCGTGGGCGTCTTCCGCCTCAGCCCATCCTGTGGCTTGCGCCGGTGAGTCGTCGGGCTGCCTCAGGACCGGCACTACCGCCGGATCCTGCCCGCAATCGATGCCCCGACTCTGCTTCGGCTGCGAAGCCCCAGAATCTCATGCCGCCGGCTTGCATCCCGAGCTGCACTACCATATAACTGCGCAACCTTATGGAGAGCGCACCCAAGGCTCGGACTCATGCAGGTCGGACGCAGGCAAGCAAGGCTCGGAGAAGCCGGAAGCAGGGCAGCGGACCGAAGGCCAGCCGCGCGAGCAGCACGGACAGCGCCCCTTTGCTGCCGTTCCGCCCTGGTCGCGGCGGCCCCCGTCCAGGTTCCGGTCGCAAGCCGAACATCCCCGGCCAGCCCGGCGTCGATCACCGCCCGCGCGCACCGCTCGCGAAGCGCTTTCCGGTCCACGTCACGCTGAAGCTGCGCAGTGGTTTGCCCCGCCTGCGCAGCAAGCCGGCCTACGACGCGCTGCGCGCGGCGTTCGCGGCCGGCTGCGAACGCAACCTCAGCGGCGCGTTCCGCCTCTGCCACTACGCGGTGCTCAACGACCACCTGCACCTGATCTGCGAGGCCGAGGGCCGGCAAGCACTCTCCCGCGGCCTGCAAGGCCTGCTGATCCGCATCGCCAGGGCGCTCAACAAGCTGTGGTCACGCGCTCCGCTACGTGTTCGGCAACGGGAAGAAGCACGCGGCCGAAGGCCGCGAGGTCGACGTTCCCCAAGCGATCGACACGTTCACCTCGGCGCCGTGGTTCTCGGGCTTCCGGGAACGCATCACGGTCAAGGGCATCGAGGCGATCGTGCGACCGGTGACCGACGCGCGCACCTGGTTGCTCACCGAGGGCTGGCTGCGGCACGGGCGGCTCAGCGTGCACGAGGTGCCCGTCACCGCGTGACGACGTCGAGGCAGGAGCATCCCTGCCCACCCCGCCGCGATCACTTCACGTGCGGGATCACCAGCTCGCGCGCCAGCGCATTGAACGCCGCCACCTGCTCGGCGCGGATCGCCACCAGCTTCTTCAGCTCCGCCCGGATCGCCGTCGACAGCTCGGCCGCGACCGCGGTCTGCCCCGCGGTCGGCCCGAACTCCGCCCCGTCGACCGACGACAGCACCCCGAGCAGCTTGTCGGTGAGTCGGATCGGGTAGTTCAGCGGGTCCTGGCTGCTCTTCGATTTGGTCTGGTAGAGCGCCTCTTCGACCGCGGTGATCGCCGCGTCGACGAGCTTCTGCTGCGCCTCCAACCGCGTCTTGCCATCGCCATCGGCACGCTCGACGACGGTCGCCATCTGCGTGCGCAACGAACGGATCGCCGCGATCGCATCGTGCGCCTCGGTCACCAGCGCATTGCCGTCGCGCACCAGCCGGAACCGCGCCTGCAGCTCGGCCGGGGTCGCCGTGGTGCGCGGATCGGGCCGGATCGTGCCGGTCACCGACTGCGCGAGCGCCCCGAACGTGAGCCGCAGCGCGTAGTCACCCGGGGCCGGCCGCGGCGCGCGGCTGCGGCCGTTCCACAGGATCATGCCGTCGAGGATCTTCGGTGGTTCGCTCTTCCAGGTGATGCGCACCTCGTTCATGCCGCGCTTCACGTCGATCTTGTCGGCGGCCTCCTTCGCATCGCTGGCCAGCGTGCGCACGACGACGCCATCGAAGTCCTTGACCACGACCTCGACCCGTTCGCCGACCGGCTGCTCGGCATCGCCGCCGACGAAGAAGCGCAGCCGCAGATCACGATCGGGATTCTCCCCCTGACCCGCCGGCGTCTTGTCGCCGTCGGCGCCGAACACCACCACCGGCACCGGCGCGAACACCACCAGCGCCTGCTGCGCCATCGCCGCGTTCAACGTGCGCAGGTGCGGCAGCCCGTCGAACGACCACAGCGAACGGCCCTGCGTCGCGGCGATCAACGACCCGTCCTGGATGCACAGATCGGTGATCGGCACCAGCGGCAGGTTGCGCTGCAGCCGCTGCCAGCGGCGGCCGTCGTCGAAGCTCAGCCACACGGTGCGCTCGGTGCCGCAGTACAGCATGCCCGGCACCACCGGATCCGGCCGGATGCAGCGAGTGAACCACGCCGGATCGAGGCCCGCGGTGATCTCGCGCCAGGTGCGGCCGAAGTCGTCGGTCGCGTAGAGGTACGGTCGGAAGTCGTCGAGCTTGTAGCGCGTGGCAGCAACGTAGCAGCCACCTTCGCGGTGCGGGTTGGCGGCGATGCAGTTGATCTGCAGCCACTCCGGCGCGCCGGGCGGCGTCACGTTCTGCCACGAACTGCCGCCGTCGCGCGTCACGTGCACGAGGCCGTCGTCGCTGCCGGTCCAGATCGTGCCCGGCACGCGGCCCTCGTCGACGGTGAAGATCGTGCCGTAGTACTCGACGCTGGTGTTGTCCTTGGTGATCGGCCCGCCCGACGAACCCATCTTGCTCTGGTCGTTGCGGGTCAGGTCGCCGCTGATCGGCTGCCACGAAGCACCTTCGTCGTCGCTGCGGAACAGCACCTGCGCGGCCGTGTAGAGCGCCTTGCCGTGCCGGCTCCACAGGATCGGGAAGTTCCACTGGAAGCGATACTTGAGCCCCTCGGCGCCGGCCCCCATCGGGTTGTCGGGCCAGACGTCGACGCGCCGCGACAAGCCGGTGCGGTGGTCGAGCCGCTGCAGGTAGCCGCCGTAGCTGCCGCCGAACACGATCTCGGCATCCCCGGGCTTCGGCGCCAGCCACCCGCTCTCACCGCCGGCGGTCGGTTCCCAGTCGCCGCGTGCGATGCCCGGGCCGCGACCGCGATGGCGGATGCGCACGGTGCTGTTGTCCTGCTGCGCCGCGTAGATCCGGTACGGCGCGCTGTCGTCGGTGGTGACGCGATAGAACTGCGCGGTCGGCTGGTTGTCCTCGCTCGACCAGTTCTTGCCGCCGTCCTTGCTGACGCAGGCGCCGCCGTCGTTGCCCTCGATCATGCGCTGCGGATCCGCGGGATCGAGCCACAGGTCGTGGTTGTCGCCGTGCGGCACGTCGATCGTCGTGAACGTCTTGCCACCGTCGGTCGACTTGTGGAACTCGACGTTGAGCACGTAGACGGTGTCGGCGGCCTTCGGATCGGCGTAGACGCGGGTGTAGTACCAGGCGCGCTGGCGCAGGCTGCGCTCGTCGTTCTGCTTGGTCCACGTGGCGCCGTGGTCGTCGCTGCGGAACAGCCCACCCTGCTCGGCCTCGATCTGCGCCCACAGCCGACCCGCCTTCGCCGGCGAACTGGTGATGCCGCTGATGCCGAGCGTGCCGGTCGGCAGGCCGGGCTTGTCGTGCAGCGACGTCCAGCTGTCGCCGCCGTCGGTCGACTTCCACAGCCCCGAGCCGTCGCCGCCCGACTCGAGCGACCACGGCGTGCGGATCGCGCGCCACGTGGTCGCGTAGAGCACGTTCGGATCATCGGCCTGGAAGCACAGATCGACGGCGCCGGCGTGGGCGTTGACGAAGTGCACCCGCTGCCAGCTCTTGCCACCGTCCTTGCTGCGAAAGACACCGCGCTCTTCGTTGGGGCCGGAGACGTGGCCCATCACCGCGGCGTAGACGAGCTCGGGGTTGTTCGGATGGATGCGGATGCGGCTGATGTGGCGCGCATCGGCGAGGCCGCAGAACGACCAGCTGGCGCCGGCGTCGGTCGACTTCCAGATGCCGTCACCGCTCGACACGTTGCCGCGCCAGGTCTTCTCGCCGCCGCCGACGAAGACGATGTTCGGCGCGCTCGGCGCCACCGCGACGGCGCCGATCGAACCGCCGAAGCTGCCGTCGCTGACGTTCTGCCACGTGCTGCCGCTGTCGGTGGTCTTCCAGACGCCGCCGCCGGTGCTGCCGAAGTAGTAGGTGTCGGGCTGGCCCGGCACCCCGGTGACCGCGGCGCAGCGGCCGCCGCGGAACGGGCCGACCAGGCGCCAGTCGAGCGTGTCGAACAGCACGCTCGGCACCGGGCCGGGCGGATCCTGCGGCACTTCGGCCGGCGCCAGCAGGCGCAGCGTGGCGGCGAACCCGGCTCGCTGCGGCGCCCCCGATGCCGTGTCGGTGGCGAGTTGGTACTGCAGCTCGCCGCTGACCTTGGTGTCGGTTCCACCCGCGGTGATCGGCACCCGGAAGCGCTGGCTCAGTTCGAACGTGCCGCGCAGCAGGAACGACTCGGCCGTGCCTTCGCCACGCTTCTCCCCATCGGGCAGCCGCGCCGCACCGAGCCGCTGCAGACTGCCCAGGTCGAGCAAGCTGTCGACGAGCGCCATCGGCGTGTTCGTCTTCTCGTTGGCGCCGAACACGTGATGATCGGCCGGCACCTGGATCGTCAGCACGAGCTCGACCATCTGCCCGGAGGTCGCCGCCGGCGGCTCGAACCGGGCTTCGACGACGAGCGCCGGTGCCTGCGCGCGGATCGCTGCGAGCAGCAGCCAGGGGATCGATGCGGACAGGATGGCGCGGCGTGGCGGCAACATGGCGGCGCATGCTACGGAACCTCGTGCGGGGGCGAGAAGGGCAACTCCGTTGGTGCGACACCGAGACATCGACATGGCCGCCGCGGCCGCGCGCGCCTACCGTGCCGCCATGCCGGCCGAACGCCCGAGCTCCCCGTCGCCCGCCGTCGCGGTGGCACTGCCACCGCTCGCCGCAGCGCTCGAACAGCTCGGCCTCGGCTGGCATCTGGTTGGCGCGCTGGCGCTGCAGGCGTACGGCATCGACGTGGCCGCCTCCGCAGCGACACTCGAACTCGCGATCGGACTGCGCGCGGCGCAGGCCGATCGGCTGCTGCCGGCGCTCGCGGCGACGTTCGACCTCGAGCAACCCTGGCCCGATCGGCCGCGCGGCGCGCTGCCACCGCTGCGGCTCCACCACCGCGCCGCCGGCGTCGCGTGCGTGCTGCACGTGGTGCCCGATACCGATCACGATCGCCGCGCGCTGCAGCGCAGCCGCCGGCTGGTGCTGCCACCGTTCGCCGCGGCGGTGCCGATCGCGGCGCTCGAGGACCTGGTGCTGTGGCAGCTGCGCACGGCGCCGCACGCCGGCTCGTCGAGCGAACTGGCGCCGATCGAACTGGTCGCGCTGCTGCATCAGCATCGCGGCAGCTGGAGCCACTGCTACCTGCTCGAGTGGTCGGAGCGGCTCGGCATCGCCGGCGCGGTCGACGACCTGCTGCTCGCGCTGCGCGCGACCGAGGGTCGATCGCTCGACCCCGCCGCCACGGACCGCTAACGCGCGCGCAGTTCGTCGAGCAGACGCTGCGCATTCGCGAAGCCCGGCCGGTAGCGCAGCGCCCGTTGGAGGCTCTGCCGCGCCAGTGCATGCGCGCCGAGCTCGACCTGCAGCGTCGCCAGGTTGAACCATGCCTCCGGCAGTTCCGGGTCGATCGCGATCGCGCGGCGGAAGGCGCGTTCGGCGCCCTGCCGGTCCTGCGCCACGGCGAGCGCCGCACCGAGGCCGACCCAGCCCGGTGCGGCGGCGGCGTGTTCGGCGATGCCGCGACGGAAGTACTCGGCGACCCGTGCGGCGTCGCGCGGCAACACCGTCGACGGCGACAGGAAGTCACACCAACCGAGGCCGATGTAGGCCGAACTGCGCCGTTCCTGCTGCAGCGCCGCGTCGCGCGGCAGCACGGCGACCAACGCGGCGTCATAGTGGCCGCGCGCCTGCACCAAGGTCGCCTCGCCCGCATCGCCCGAGGCGGCGAGGCACTGATCCCCGGCCATGACCTGGATGGTGGCCAGTTCCGGTGCGACCTGCAGCCCGTGTTCGACGAGGCGGCGTTGGTCGCGCCAGATCCGGGCCTGCCCGTTCGCCAGCGCGATGCCGGCGACGAGCACCACGACCACGACCCGGCCACGGCGCGCGACGAACGGCGCCGCCAACAGCACCAACCCGAGCGCGGACGCATACCCGTAGCGATCCTGGATGCAGAACTCGCCGAGCGCCGGCCAACAGATCGCCGGGAGCAGCAGCGGCCCGACCAGCACCAGCAGCGGTATGCCCCAGCGCCGACCTCGCCACCAGCCGCCGCACGCGACCAGCACCACCGCGAGCGCGAGCCCGAGCCACAGCAAGCCGCCCACCAAGGCACCCGTTGCCGTCGCGGCGGCCGGTCCCACGCGGAACGGCGTCAGCGGCCACGGCACGAACAACAACGCCAGCTGGCGCAGGAATACCTCGGCGCCGCCGGTGACATGGCACCACGGCGACACGCTCCCGAACGGATCGATGCTGACGGGGCCGATCACCCAGCTGCGCAGCGACAGCCAGACCGCGACCGCCACCGCGGCGGCTACCGCATGCGGGGCCGACCAACGACGCGCGCCATGGCCCGCGAGCACCGGTGCCAACACGAGCGCGGGCGCCATCGCGACCGCACTCTCCTTCGCGAACATCGCCAGCAACAACAGCAGTGCCGCCACCCACCGAGCCCCGCGTCGCGCCGACATCGCGGCGGCGAGCGCGGCGAGCGAACACGTTCCGGCGAGCACATCGGGCAGCGCCGACGCCCACGCGACACTCTCGGCGTGCAGCGGATGCACGACGAACAGGCAACCGCCGACCAGCGCGGTGCCCGCCGACGTTCCCGGTCGGCGCCGCAGGATCAGCAGCACGAACCACGCAGCCAACCCGTGCAACAGCATCGCGGTCGCATGGATACCGACACTGCCGGCCCGGTCGGCGACCGCCATCACCAGCTGCGAGAACGGCCGCCAGTAGTGCAGGTGTTCGCGGAAGAACGGCTCGGTCAGCAATCGCGGCAGGTCGAACTCGCGCAGCGCGAGGTTGCGATCGAAGTTCAGCACGTCGTCGTAGACCGCGACGCCGAACGCGGCGGGCCACCACGCGAGCACCAGCAGCACGGCGAGCCAACCGCCGCCAATTCGGCCCACTGCGCCAAGCGCCATGGTGCCATCCTGCCGCCGAACGGATCCGGCGTCCAACGGATCGATCCCAGCGCCCTCGTTCGCCGGTCGAAATCGACGCTTCGCCCGCGGCTAGTGCAACCGGAACGTCACGCGCGGCGGCGACACGACACCATCGTCCCCCACCGTGAGGTCCGCAGACCCTTCGGTGCGTCCAGGCGAGCTGCCCTCGTTGGCGAGCAGCAGCAGGCGGTAGGTCCCGGCCGGCAGCTGCCCCAGGTCGAGCTTGCCGTCGTAGACGGTGCCGGTGCCGACCAGCACACCACGTGCGTTGCCCGGCGTCGCCAGCATCACTTCCACCCAACGCCAGCCGTCCAGCAGCGGCTCGGCAGCCAGACGCACCGCAAAGCGCGGCTCGGTCGTCAGCACACCGAGGTCGTGCACCTCGTCGCCGGTCGTGTAGACGATGCGCTGCACGAGTCGGGGCCCATAGCCATCGCCGACGCGCACCACGTAGCCGCCGGGCGGCAGGCATTCGAACGCGAAGTTGCCGTTCGCATCGAGTCGGCACTCAGGCCGCTGCAACCGCAGCCGCAGCGACGCCTCGAGATCGAAGCTGCCCGCATCGGAGTCGGCTTCCGCGACCGGACCCAGCCAGGCGACCAGGAACGCGCGTTCGCGCAGCGGCACCTCGGCCAGCTCGAAGCGCCCGCGGATGGCGGCAGCCGACAGCCCGAGGTCGATCTGGCGCCGCTCACCGGCCGCCACGGTGACGGCGACCGGCGGCGACCATTCGCCGCTGCCGCCGTGGCGCGCCTGCACCTTGACGGTGCTACCGCGGCTCAGCAGGAAGCGGAAGGTGCCCGCGGCGTCGGTGCGCTGGTGCGGGAAGTAGGTATGGCGATCGCGGCTCTGGATCATCTGCCGCTGCCGGCGGTCCCGCGGCTGGTCCCGCTGCAACTCGGCGAACACGATCGCGCCCGCCAGCGGTCGGCCCGCGACCAGCACCCGCCCGGTGAGTTCGCCGAAGACCGGTGCCGCGAGCGCGACGTTCGTGGTCTCCCCACTGCGCACGGTGACCGGAGTGGCGGGTCCCACCGACTCGAAGTCCGCAACCAGCGGCACCGGGTCGGGCACCGGACACTCGTTCGAAGTGAGATGCGTGCCGTCGACGACCGTCAGGTCGATCGTGTTGTCGCCGGGCTCGAGCGCGAGCCAGTAGCGTCCGGACCGGTCGACGTCGCCGTGCGCGATTTCCACCCCCTTGGCTGACTTCGCCCGCACGACCAACCGGCAGTGCCGCGTGAGTTCGAACTCGGCCAGGTGACCAGCAACGAAGCCGAGCCGCGGCAGCACGACCTCGAGCGACGTCTCGCCCGCCGCCAGCTGCCGGCGCGCCGGCGCGTGACCCGGGCTCGAGAACACCAGCGTCGGCGCCTCGCCAGCCAGGATGCGCAGGCTGGCCCGCCCCGCCGGATCGAGGCGGACCTGGTCGCGGCAGCTCTGGAACTTACCGGCCCCGGGCGGCCTGGTCGTGAACTCGACCACGCCATCGGCAATCGCCTGACCGCGGTCATCCACCATCGCGACCGCAACCTCTCGATGCGCGAGCAACTCGAGCACGACTGGCTCCGGCGCTGGCACCGTCAAGCCGGTGAACGCCGAGCGGCCGACGCCGGGGACCTCGGCGAGACACTGCCAGGAGCCGGCCGGCAGGCACGGAATCACGAAACTGCCGTCGGCGGCGATCGGCACCGGCGTGGTGAGCACGTCGTCGACCCACTGCGGCAGTTCGTCATGGTCGCCCGGCACGCGCCCGACGGTCATCTGGCCCGTGTGAGCCTCGGCCCCGCGCACGACGCCTCGCACCTGGTTGGCCGCCGACAACCGCACCAGCGGGCCGTCGCGATCGAGAGCGATGCACTGCGGTTCGAAGCCATCGGCGAACACCGTCACTTCCTCCCACGGCCCGGGGCCGAGCTGGTAGCGACCGCGTGCGTCGGTGACGACCGCGCTGCGGTGCCACAGCGTCTTCGGCTGCCGTCCGCCGAAGAGGATTCGCGCGCCTTCGATCGGGGCTCCGTTCGGGCCGTGGACGAATCCGGCCCGCGTTGCACCGGACGTCAACACCACCTTGCCCACATCGAGGTCCGCTCCGGGAGCCAGCTCGAATCGCTGCCAGCGAAGGCTGTAGCCGGCGCGCTCGACCAGCAGCGAGGCCGCGGGGCCACCCAACGACTCGAGGCGAAACCGGCCCTCGGCATCACTGATGGCGAACGGCGGGTGCGCGGGGTCGGTGCGTTCGAGGTGCTGTGCACTCCAACCGAACGCGTGCCGCCACGACACGACCATGGCCGCCGCGACTGCGGCGCCCTGTTCGTCGACGACCTGCCCGCGCAGCGACGACGGCCGCGGCACGATCACCTCGCCGAGCTCGAACGTCTGGCCCGGCGCCACGCGTACGGGCCCCCAGCGGCAGTCGAATGGCACCCCGGCGCCGGTGATCGCCAGCGTGTGGGCACCCGGGCCGACCTCGAGCTGGAACGCGCCATCGGCAACAGTCTTCGCCACCGCGTCCGTGCCGCTGCGCAGCTCGACCGCCGCCAGCGGCACACCACCCGACATCACGCGGCCACGCAGCCGGGCGCGGCCCGGCGCCAGGGGCGCTTCGGTGCGCGAGTTCGCGACCGGTTCCGCCGAGCACGAAGGCCGCGAGCACGAACGCAGTCATCACCACACCGCTTCGTCGCTGCATCAGGCCCTCATGCTAGCCAGAGCCAGCGGCTGCGGCGGTGGCTATCCACCAGCGCGCCGCTGTTCCGGGCCGCGGGCTCGGCGCTCGCGCGTCTTGGCCTGCTCGTGGATCCGCCGCTGCGCCGCCTGCAGCCGTTCCGGCCACACGAACGTCGGCGCCTTGGTCGGGTCATACCCCTGCAGGTGCTCGCGCAGTCGCGTCACCGGCTTGCTGTAGTGCAGCTCGGTGTCGCCGAACACCTCGCGGCACAGCGCCGCCAACCCCGGGTCGTACTCGAGCAGCTCGGCCCGCGTGTCGACGTGGTTGTGATCGTGGTCGTTCTCGCGGTTGTCGTCGAACCACGACTGCACACCCTCGGCGAAGTACTCGTGATGGTTGGTGCTCGCGTACTTGCCCCGCCACAGCCCCGCGCGCATCGCCTGCTGCCACGCCGCCTGCACGCGCACGTCGAAGGTCGGATCGATGTTGGCCATGCCGCGCAGGTGGATGTTGTGCGCGAACTCGTGGATCAGGATGCACTCGGTCGCGTACGGATCGCCCGGATAGCCGAGCAGGTTCTCCTCGGCGCACGAACAGAACGGATCGGTCGCGCTGCCGCCCATGCCACGCGCGCGCGCATCGCGGTAGTCCTTCGCCGCGATGCCGTCGAAGCCGGGCTCGGGCACTTCGGCCAGCCACGCCCATTCCGGTTGGTCGGTGGTGAACTCGTCGTGCGCGAGGATGCACAGCCGCGCTCCGCTCGCGATCATCGCCGCGCGCACGTCGGGTCGATGTGCGAGCATCCGGTCGACCAACCAGGCCGCCTCCTTCAACGCGTACGGATTCACGCGCGCCGAGGCGGTGATCGGGAAACCGTTCGCGCTCACGCTCTGGGTGTAGAACGCCGGCACGCCGGTCGGGCTCGGTGGGTCGAAGCGGAACGCCTGCACCGGCACCTGCACGGTGACCTCGACCTCTCGCCTGCCGTCGCTGCTGACGACGACGAAGCGGTGGCCGAGCGTCGTGGTGATGTCGCGGTGACCACCGGGCTCGATGCGGCCGTTGTCGACGCGCTGTCGATCGTCCTTGCACCAGAACACCTGCGCCGGCTCGCCGGTGCCGTTCAGGATCCGGAGCTGCGGACGCGGCGCGGCCGCGGACTGGGCGGGCAGCATCTGCAAACACAGAGCAAGAACGGAGACAGCCAGGTACGGGCAGGTTCTGGTGGGCATCAGGAAACCAATGGGCGGCGGCCTGCTTTCATCATGCCCGCGGTTGCAGGCAGGACCAGCGACCTGGGGACGGATCGGCAATGCCGACCACGAAGTGAACGTCGCCACCAAGCCCACCGAACGACTACCGCCATGACACGAGACGCCGTGCGGACCTTGTTGGCTGTGTTTGGTCCACGGCAAACGGCCCGCGAGCCGGCGAGCAGCTCCGCTACCGGTGATCCAACGGGGCTCCGGCTGCGGTGCCCTGAATCTCCAACCTCCTTGCTTGCATCCTGGGCTGGGCCGCCATATATCTGCGCAATCGATGGCGAAGACTTCCAAGGAACGGGATCGGACAGGTTGGAGCCAGACGATCCGGAAGCCTGGCTCCGGCTCGAAGACCAGCCTCGCCAGCGGCAAGCG